>JAAYDI010000051.1 GCA_012729315.1 Planctomycetaceae bacterium | reverse complement strand
GGGACGGGACGGTGGCGTATCCCGCTGCCTGGCTCGTCCGCGACTGGATGTACCAGAGCTGCGCCGTCTCCAACATCTCGCACTGCGCGAACGTGGAGCCCGACACCACCCGGCCCGATCCGATGGGCGAGGACATCTCAACCGTCATGCGCGCGACCGACAACGGCCGCGACCCGTTATGGCGCGGCGCACGCGCGGCCAAACGGAGGGCGTTTCTCGCGGACTTCCGCAAGGACTTCAAGCAGTTCGTCTACATCAAGCATATCGTGATGGGCAATTCCATCATGCACGCCACGGACGACTTGTCGGACGCCTCGTACCAGGAGTGGCGCGGCGTGCCCGACTACCGCTTCGGCACCTCGCAACTGATCCTGGCGACGATCTCCGCAGGCGGCTCCGTGTCGCAGGAAGTGCTGCTGGAAGAGCCCGACGGGATAATCCGCGATCCGGACCTTTCATTCGATGCGAAAACGCTTGTGTTCGCGAAACGGCGCAGCCTCGAGAGGGACGACTACCACCTCTGGACACTGAATCTGGAGACGCGCGCGCTGCGGCAGCTCACCTTCAACGGAATCGTGAAGAAAGAGGACGTGGCGGGGCAGACGGCCGATTTCGACATGCCGTGCAGCGACATCGAACCCTGTTGGCTGCCGGACGGGTCGATCGTCTTCCAGTCCACGCGCTGCGGCCATTCAGTGGATTGCTGGCCGCTGCCGGTCTCAAACCTCTTCCGCTGCGATGCGGACGGAAAGAACATCCGCCGCCTCGGGTTCGATCAGGTGCAGACCTTCTACCCGCAGTTGCTGGACGACGGCCGCGTGTGCTACACGCGCTGGGAGTACAACGACCGCAGCGCGTCCGGCCTGCAGCAGCTCTTCGCGATGAACCCGGACGGCACACGGCAGACCGGCCTCTTCGCTAACAACAGCGAGTTTCCGTTTTCGCTCATGCACACGCGCGGCATCCCTGGCACGGCCGACATCATGACGCTCTCCTGCGGGCACCACGTGGGACAGAAGGGCCGCCTGGCGATGGCACGTCTGGCCGAGGCCGACGACTACGCGAACTCCACCTACGATCCCGCGAAGAGCGTGTGGGGCATGAACACGAACCCTGTCGTCATGCACTTCCCCGGCAACCGAAAGATGACTATTCCGTGGTCGCAATGGGACAACCCCAGCGGACCTGCCGTCACCAACATGCCGGGCATGTACTACGTGGCCGGCGCCGCGATGGATGCCAGTCCCGGTGTGCAGCCCGTCAAAATGCCGCGCGACTACCACTACAACGTCTTCGACATGCACACGCAGTTCGGTCCGCAGTGGGCGTACCCGTTCCCGCTCGGCAACGGACGCTTCCTCGTCTCGTTCATGCCGGAGGGATGCCGTTATTACCGAGGCCCCTATTCCTCGCGCTTCGGCGTCTACGCGATGGACGAGACGGGGCGCCGCGAACTGCTCGCGTTCGACTGGGGCCAGCACTGCATGCAGCCGATCCCGGTCAAGCAGCGCGTGCCGCCGGCACGGCGTGTGTCGGAAATCGATTACGCGCAGGGGTTCGGCACCTACTACGTGCAGAACGTCTACGAGGGCGCGGCCATGGCGGGTGCGCCGGCGGGCTGCGTCAGGAAACTGCGCGTGATCGGCCTCGAGTACCGCCCCGTCCACATCGGCTGGAACTGGCAGTACGGCTGGCACTCCACGCAGGGCAAGATCGGCACGCCCATCGCCGTGGGCAACGGCGCGTACGACGTGAAGC
>JAAYDI010000050.1 GCA_012729315.1 Planctomycetaceae bacterium | reverse complement strand
GCTGAACCGGCGGCCTCCGAGACCGAGATCAAAAGCAGCCGCGGCCGGGCTTCCGGGGCCCGGCCGGCAATGGGCGGCTCGCGGTGGGCTCGGACAGCACCACCTGAAATCGTATGCAACGCTGGAGTCTGCATTCGCCTTGCCCTCCGGTTGCCCGCTCTGGTACACTCCCGCGGCCTCTGGCTGGCCGGGAGTCCAGGCTGCCGGCGGGGACGACGATCGGGAATCGTCGTAGCGCGCCGGAGATCACCGGTGTGCCGTTGGCGTTGCGACAAGGAGGTCGCCGTTGCTCGCGTATTGGCCCATCCGCTACAAGGCGTTGTTTGGCGCGGTCCTGCTCTGCCTGATCGTGGCGATTCTGTCGTTCAGCGGGTTCCGCGGGGTGTACGCGTATCGCGAGCTGTCGCGCGGGATCAGCCAGCGGGCGGCGGAGATGGAGCCGGCCTCGAAGCTGATCGCGCAGGTGGCACAACTCCAGTTCACGCTGCCACAATCGCACTTCGGTACGGAATTCTCCGGGCGGCCGCGGTATGACATGGGGGTGATGCGGGAGCATTTTGAAACAAATCTGATCGCGGTCCGCAGCGCGCTACAAAGTTATCAGGCCGCCTTGGAGGGCAGTACGGCCGACGATCCGTTCATCGGGGACAAACGCCGGGAATATGAGACGGTGCAGGAGATCCGGCACTGTCTCGAACGGGTCACCGAGATGAAGAACGAGAGCGACTGGGTGCTGGAGCCGGTGGTGAGCAGCGAGCTGAAGGAGGAGCTGGAGCGGCTGGCGGAGCTGTCGGGCGAGCTGCCGAAGTTTCTGCAGGACAAGATGCGTGTGTTTCGGGATCGCGTGCGGGGCCAGTACCATCGCTGGATCTTCCTCACCTCGACTGCGACCTTGCTGACCGGACTGGTCCTGGCCTGGCTGGTGCGGCTGTTCTACGTGTGGGTGTTTCAGCCGCTGCGGATCCTGATCGACGGTTCCCGGCAGGTGGCGGCGGGGGACTTCGCGCACCGCATTCAGCTGACCACGCATGACGAGGTGGCGGAACTGGCCGCCGCCATGAACGCGATGACCGACCGGTTCCAGCAGATCCGCGACGATCTGGACGCTCAGGTGCAGCAGCGCACCCGGGAGGTGGTCCGCAGCGAGCAACTGGCCAGCGTCGGGTTCCTGGCCGCAGGGGTGGCCCACGAAATCAACAATCCGCTGGCCTCCATCGCGTGGGCCGCCGAGTCCCTGGAGTCGCGTCTGCATGACGTCCTGCAGCCCGCGGACGAGCGGCCGGTGGCATCGGACGACGTGCCGCGGCCGAACCAGGAGGAGCTGGACGTCCTGCGCCGCTACCTGTCCCGGATCCAGGATGAAGCGTTCCGCTGCAAGGGGATTACCGAACGTCTGCTGGACTTCTCCCGCCTGGGCGACATCCAGCGTCACGACACGGACCTGCGCGAGGTGGTGCAGGGGGTAATCGACATGGTGAAACACCTGGGCAAGCACCGCCACAAGAAAATCGTGTTCGTGTGCACGGAACACGTCGTGGTCCATGCCAATGCCCAGGAGATGAAGCAGGTCGTCCTGAACCTCATCACGAATGCCCTGGACAGCATCGAGGACCACGGGACAGTTCAGGCGCACCTGTGCCGGCGCGGCGAGTCCGCCGTGCTGACGGTGCGCGACAACGGCAGTGGCATGACCGAAGAGGTGCTGAAGCATCTCTATGAGCCGTTCTTTACGCGGCGCCGGGGAGGTCAAGGCACCGGACTCGGCCTGTCGATTACCTACCGGATCGTCACCGACCATGGCGGAGAGATCCAGGCGACCAGTGCCGGTTCCGGGCAGGGTTCGCAGATTCAAGTGACTTTACCTCTGAGCCATCATGAACAAGAAAAGCAAAGACAGCAGCAAGCCGCTTAGGAATCTGAAGATCTTGTTCGCGGACGATGAACCCGCGCTGCAGGAGCTGATGAGTCTCGAGTTGCCCCGCATGGGACACGAGGTTACCGTCTGCCCCGACGGCACGACCGCGGTGGCCGCCCTCACGCGAAACATGTACGACTGCCTGATCGTCGATCTCGACATGCCGGGGCTGAACGGAATCGAAGTGATCGAGCGCGCCCGGGAACTGACGCCGGACACGGAGGCGGTCGTGCTCACCGGCAAGTCCTCGCTCGATTCGGCCATCGCCGCACTGCGCTTCGGGGCCTTCGACTACCTGACCAAACCCTGCCGCCTGATCGAACTGCAGGCGCTGCTCGAACGCGTCGCGCAGAAACGCGAGTTGACCAACAAATACCAGGCGCTCAAACGGCGGCTGGAACGCATCGAGGGGGAGGCGCGTCTGATCGGCGGCGGACCGGCGATGGAGCGGACCCGCCAGTTGATCGCGCGGGTCGCCCCCACCAACTCCACCGTCCTGATTCTCGGTGAGACCGGCACCGGCAAGGAACTGGTGGCACGGGCCGTGCACGACCAGAGCCTGCGGGCCGAGATGCCGTTCGTCGCCATCAACTGCGGCGCCCTCCCCGAAAACCTGATCGAGAGCGAACTGTTCGGCCACCGCAAGGGAGCGTTCACAGGCGCCGACGAACACCGCACGGGACTGTTCGAGGTCGCGCACGGCGGTACGGTATTCCTGGACGAAATCGGCGAACTCCCCAAAGCCATGCAGGCCACGCTGCTCCGCGTGCTCGAGAGCGGCGAGATCCGCCGCGTGGGGGACAACGACGCCTTCCAGGTCGATGTGCGGGTCGTCTGTGCCACCCACCGGGATCTGGAAGAAATGGTGGCCGCTCAGGAATTCCGCGAAGACCTGATGTTCCGGATCAATACGTTCGAGATCCGCATTGCACCGCTACGCGAACGGGCGGCCGACATTCCGGAACTGGCCGCGCACCTGTTCCGGCGTTTCTGTCCCGGCGCCGTCGGTTCCGCCGAACAGTTGTTCACGCGCGAAGCGCTGGAAACGCTGCAGGCCTGCCCATGGCCCGGCAATGTCCGCGAACTGGCCAACGTCATCGAACACGCCACCATCCTGGCAGACGAGCCTCCCATCACCGTCGCGCATCTGCCAGATCGCCTCACCAGGGGCCAAACCATTCGACTGCCGCGACGCGGCGCCTCGCCAGTCACGCTGCGCGAGCTGGAGAACCAGGCCATTGACGAAGCGTTGGAACGTCACCAAGGCAACAAATCGGCCGCCGCAGAAGAACTCGGCATCAGCCTCAAGACGCTCTACAACAAGATCAACCAGGCGGCCCAGCTGGAGAAGTCCGCCTGAGCGCGGCACGGCAACCCAACTGCGCGGGGCCAGCGGCGAAGCCGGCCCCGGCTGCACAATTGCTTGCTGGCACCGGTGCTGGCTACCGGCACGCCGGTCGTCCTTAACGCACCGCCCGCACAACGCCAGCCACCACGCCGATCACCTGCGCTTCCTTTACATAGATCGGCTCCATCGACGCATTAGCCGGCTGCAGGCGGATCCGCTGCTTCTCCGGATACCAGTACTTCAGCGTCGCCTCACCATCCGGCGTCTGCGCCACCACCATCTGACCCGGATGCGCGGTACTCTGCCGGTGAATCACGACGTAATCGCCATCCGCAATCTGTGCCTCGATCATCGAGTCGCCCGTCACCTGCAGCACGAACATGTCCGGCCGATCGAAAAAGTCGCCGAAGTCGATCCGCTCCTGCTGCTCAAACGCCAGCTGCGTCATGCCCGCCGCAACGCGCCCGGCCAGCGGCAGACCCTTCTCCGCGTCGATCGCCGCACGCGTCAACTCAATGGCCCGCGACTTGTTCGGACTGCGGCGAATCAACCCCTTCCTCTCCAATGCCTTGAGGTGGCACATCACGCCGTTGGGCGAACTGATATTGAACCGCTCGCCAATCTCACGCACCGTCGGACCGTAGCCGCGCTGTGTGATCTTCTCATGAATAAACTGATAGACCTGCTGCTGCCGATCGGTTAGCTGGTCAAGCACGGACATGATCGCGCACCTCTCGTCGCGTACCCCTCGTGGAAGTGACTGGCACGTACCGTCCCAAGTATAATATACGGACGTACAGAGTCAATAGCATTTGTACACCTCCCGGGGACAGCCGGGCACAGCAGCATCCGACATCACGTCCGGACCTCCAGGAAACGGCCGGACCCAAAAGAATGGGTACTGCGTCAGCAATACCCTCTGAGGTGCGGAATCGGCAAATTCCCGCAGCTCATTCGAACGCGGGACTCATTCGGGCGCAGTTATCGTCTGTGACTGACCGGTCGGCTTCGTCGCCGGAGGGGGAACATCCTTGGGCGTTTCCGTTTTCTTGTCTCCAGAACAACCGACCGTACCAAGACACAAGCCGACTGCCACGAGCACGACACACATGATTCGGAGCATGAGCGTTCCTTAGCAGGGAGGACAGGTAACTCAGGCCTAATCAAATGGAAACTGGTCTGGCTCGACCAGCTCTCCATCGCGCATACCGCTGACGTAGATGTAGACGATGCGGTCGACGCCATCGTCTACCCCCCGCACGGATCCGTCCGCGAACGCGAACAGTACACACTGCGGGTGTTCCGAGCTGAACATGTTCCAATCCTGGTAATCCCACTCGTATGCGTTGGTGCCCGGGTTGAGCGTTTCAGAGGGAACCCCTTTGAGGCCCCAGCCAGTGACCATGCAACCCGCACCGATCCACGAGTTGGCATACTCGTGCACGACACTCCATGACCCTCCCACACTGGTGCGATACCACCGCTTCCCACCCAGATGTTCACCGAACATCAGCGTGTAGGCCGTCCCGTCGCGTATGTCCTTGAAGCCGTACTTGGTGCGATTGCCGAAAACCCCGCGGTACTTGTCCCATTTGTTGACCGGAATCGTCCCCATGCCCCCAGCGCAACCCAGGTAGTTCGAATAGGCCAGACCTTCATGGACCCCGAATGTACCGCCCCCGACGCTCGCGCCCGCATTCTGGTCCGGGGTCTCGGGGCCAAACTGATGGAACAGGGCCCATACCCCTTGCTCAGCACGCCTCGGATCGGTCGACGGGCAAAGCAATGTCGGGATAGAAGTGCATCCGACATTCCACGTCGAGGCGTCAGCCCAGTACACCATTTCACAATCCGGCGGATGCCCGTCGTTCTTTAACTTGTCCGGATTCAACTCCGCAAGGATTCTGTCACTGAGCGCCTGTTGCTCCATGTACGGCAGCAGATATGCATGGACACCCAACCAGGGTACCGACCAGATTGTGGCTGCATCGGTCCACTGCGTGTACGACGGCCGCGAACGGTCGTCGGTCACAATTCCGTTGTAGCCCGGCGGCAGGTGTTGGTAGACGTTGTGGAAATGGTGCGCCGCCAACGCGATCTGCTTGAGATGATTCGAACACTGCATGCGGCGAGCAGCTTCACGCGCTGCTTGAACTGCGGGTAGCAACAGCGCAACAAGGACACCAATGATGGCGATCACGACCAGCAATTCCACGAGCGTGAAACCAATGCGTCGGCTCCGTCGTGTTCTGTCAGACGATTGCGACATGACCCGGCTCCAAGACGTGTGATGGATGATAGGACGACAGAAATGAATACAGGTCAGATCCCAACTACAAGTGGGCAGAATAAACAAGTGGATAAATCAGGCGGAATCCCTCGTCAGGGCCACGCTCGATTCTACCCCGTGAGTAGTCCCCATCAAGCCAGAGACGCAGTATTGCCCGGATATAACTTGGATTTGAGCGCCCGCGCCAACAACCGGATCAAAGGCCGCACATGCGGTAGAACCGGCACACCGCATGCGATCCTCCACCGCGCAGACTATCACTCCAGCACGTCCCCGGACGCGCGTCGTCGCGATGTGGCGCGACTGTTCAGTTTTGCTCGTCGAGCTCTTCCACACCAAACCGGTGTACGGTTGTCTGGTGAAAGGTCTGGCCGGGCTTGAGAATCACTGTGGGAAATCCAGGCCGGTTCGGTGAGTCGGGATAGTGCTGCGTCTCGAGGCAGAACCCGCCGTTGGTCGGGTAATTCCCGTTGACCGGACTGCCGTCCAGGAAATTGCCCGTGTAAAACTGAATTCCCGGCTGAGTAGTGTGGACTTCCATGGTCCGTCCGCTGGCCGGGTGGACCACGCGCGCGGCCAAGGCTAACGATCCGTTCTGGTTCCGCAGCACGTAGCAGTGGTCGTATCCAGGCGGATCCCCCTTCACCTGGCCAATGCGCGAGCCGATCGCCTGAGGAGTAGTGAAGTCGAAGGGCGTCCCCTGCACGGGCGCCAATTCACCAGTGGGGATCAGCGTATTGTCCACTGGCAGATATCTGTCAGCAGCCAGCATGAGCTGGTGGTCGAGAATGGTGCCCGCGCCGGCTCCGGCGAGATTCCAGTAGCAGTGGTTGGTCAAGTTGATGGGGGTCGCCTGGCTGGCGGTGGCCGTGTAGTCGATGCACATCGCGTTGTCGTGCGTGAGCGTATAGACCACGGTGGCCTCGACGGTTCCGGGATAGCCTTCTTCGCCGTCCGGACTGGTGTAGCTGAACCGCACGCCGACCGCCGCATCGGTCTCCACGGGCTGAGCTTTCCAGACAACCCGGCTGAAGCCGACCTTGCCGCCGTGGAGATGATTGGGTCCATCATTGGTGGCCAGCTGATACGTCCGGCCATCGAGCGAGAACTGGCCTTTGGCGATCCGGTTGCCGTACCGCCCCACCGTGGCGCCGAAATAGGGGTGACCGCCCAGATAACCTGCCAGGCTGTCGAAGCCGAGCGTGATGTTCTCCAGTGTACCGTGGCGATCGGGAGTCCTGAGTTCCACGACGGTCGCTCCGTAGGTGCTGAGCTTCATGACCAGCCCCTGCGCGTTGACACACGTGTAGAGGTCAATCTGCTGGCCGGCGGCGGTGGTGCCGAAAGCGGACTTGCTCACGCCCACGTCTTCTCCATTTCTGGAACACGCTTTGACGGAAGACAGCGAACCGCAGCCGGCGCACCCCCCCGGGCACTGGGCAGCGGCCGACGCGGCCAGCGCCAACCCGAGTGCACCACTGATCGATAACAGAGCCATCCCGGACACAGACAGTCGTTTCATGATCTCGAATCCCCCCCTCAAGTTGAACATCCCAGCACTGCCACGTAGAGCGTATTATGATCACGGGAGCCCGGGCTCGTCCAGCGCTGGTCGGCAGTGCGCCGGGCGCCTAGCGAGCATGCAAGATGCTGCAGCGACCGGCAACTATCCTCACAGTCATGTGGAACAAGGCACCTTCCCCGGCAGAGCCGCACCGGGCCAGCCGACTGGCGATTGACTGGCAGGCCGCGTTGGAGACGCATCACCGTTGGTTGCGGACGGTGGTCTATGCGCGTGTGCGCGAGTCCGACGCCGTGGAGGAGGTGCTGCAGGAGGTGGCATTGGCGGCCGTGCGTCAGGCGGCGCCGCTGGCGGACCCCGCCAAGGTGGCTCCCTGGCTCTATCGGCTGGCCGTGCGTCAGACGCTGTTGTTCCGCCGCAAGTGCGGTCGGCGACGGCGATTGACTCAACGGTATGCCGAGCGTGTGCCGGCCTCCCAGCGGGACGCGTCCCCCAATCCACTGGACTGGTTGTTGTTGGCGGAGCGCCGCCAGGTCGTGCGCGACGCGTTGGAGAGGCTGGCGACGCGGGACGCCGAAATCCTGCTGCTTAAGTACAGCGAAGGTTGGAGCTATCACCAGATTGCCGCCCACTTGGGTGTCAGTCACAGTGCGGTGGAGACGCGTTTGCACCGCGCGCGGAACCGACTCCGCAACGAACTGCTGGCACGGCAATACGTTGAGACTGGATGATGAGGTTGGATGATGGGATCGTGGCAGGACCATGACGAGGTGGACCAGCAACGCCTGGATCTGCTGATCGACGGCGAGTTGAGCGAGGAGCAGGAGCGGCAGCTCATCGGGCAGCTGGAACGCAGCCCGGACGGGTGGCGGCGTTGCGCGCTGACGTTTCTCGAACACCGCAGCTGGCAGCGGGCCATACAGGCAGTGGCAGCGCCGTGTCAGGACGTGGGGCACGCGCGTGCGCGGCGGGCGGCCACAGCCGATGGGCGCAGCCGTCCCTGGACGTGGGCATTGGCGGCATCGGCATTGGCCGCCTTGTTCCTGGCGGCGTTTGGCGTGGGAACCCTCGTCCGCCCCGCCGGCAACTCGCCGGAAGTCGCCGGGCAACCGACCAGCCCAGCACCACCACCTCCCGCTGCGCTGGCTCATGCTCCAAGCCCGACCGAGCCGCCCCAGGCCGCTGGCGCCGGGCCGGTGGAGCACCTGTACCTGGGCGATCTGACCCTGGTCAACGACGCGGGCGGCAAGATCGACGTCCCTGTGTACGACTGGAATCAGCACGTGGCGGAAGAACTCATGTTTCGCGCGCAACCGCTGCCGCCAGAAGTCATTCGCCAGTTGAAACGTCATCAGGTGCGGAGCTCGCGCAGCTACACACACGTGCAGCTGCAGGACGGACGGCAAATCGTCTTCCCAGTGCAGGAAGTCGATATCACGCCCGTCAGCCGCACAGCATACTGAGCCGCAGGCCCGCCCGGACCGATGGGCGTTCTGTCAAGTTGGATTCTGCTGTTGGATTCTGCGAAGACAAGACAAAACCAAACAAAACAAGAAAGGTACCTGCCATGCAATGCACACGGACAACCCGATGGACCCGCGCGGCGGCCGTACTGGCACTGCTGATCGTGACTGCCAGTGCGCCGGGGGACGAGCCGGCGGCGGCACCCGCCGCACCAACCGAGCAAACGACGCAGATCACCGTGGACGTCAATCTGGTGAAACCCGGCCAATACTGGCTGGGCATCATGTGCACCCCGCTGGATGACGAACTGCTCAAGGCGCAGCTCGGCGTCGAACATGGTCTGGTGGTCCGCGAAGTGGTCGGCGACTCTCCGGCCGCCAAGGCGGGACTGCAGGAACACGATATCCTGATCCAGGTCGGTGACCAGGCACTGGCAGACTTGAGGACCCTGGTGGCGCAGATCGAGGAGACCGGTGAGCGCGCGTTGACCTTGACGTTCCTGCGTCAGGGAGAGCGCCAGACCGTGGAGGTCACGCCTGTGAAACGGCCGGCCGAGTCGGAAGCCAACACTGCGAAAGCCGACAAGGAAGCGGCCGACGAATGGAAGATGCTGCAGGAGAACCTGTATCAGATGCAGGTTCCCAAGATCATCCAGGAGGAGCAGCAGGACGGGACGAAGATGCTGTTCATCATGCCGGGCGTCGTGCTCTCCGATCATGCCCAGAGCTTCCCCAAGGATCTGGAGGTGACGATCACGAAGAAAGGCGACGAGACGGCCAGGATCATCGTCCAGCGCGGTGACGACCGGTGGGAGGTCGATGCGAATTCTCTTGAGAAGCTGCCGGAAGACATCCGCCCCCACATCACACAGATGCTCTGGGGCACCGTCAGTATCGCCGTGGGGGACAACCACATCAGCTGGTCGCCCGATGCCTCCCAGCCACTCGTGCTGCCCGAAATCACCACCGACATCCTGAAATCGTTCAAAGCCGCACCCACCTTGCGCCGCGAGTTCCGGGGCCTGGCCGACAAGATTCCTCAGCAGGTTCGCGACATGATCAAGCAGGGACTCAAAGACGCGCAGCAGCAGATGGAGGCAGCTCCGAATGCCGTGCCCGCGGAGGCGCTGGACCAGATCCGGCAGGAACTGCAGGAGCTGCGGGAACAACTCGAGCAGCTCCGCGCCGAACGGGCAGCGCCGGCTCCACCGGAAACGGATGCCGAACAGACGGCCGACAGCCCCGGCGCGGCCAGGCAGGGATTGTAACGGCCGTCGGCCACCCCTCGATCCGTCCTTGCGGGACCGACACCTCCGTTCGGTCCCCCCCGGGCGTATCAGCCGGCCACCGGTCTACAACAGGCTTTCCAGCAGCAGCCGCATCTTCCGCATCTCCCCCGTGTGGTCGACGTCGGGCAGCGTGTCCAGGTGTACGCTCAGCGCACGATTGTAATGGACCTTCCGCAGCTGGTTGATGAGCCGGCCATATTCGATCTCCCCCTGACCGATACGGACCTGCAGGGCGTCCTTCGTCGAGTCGCGCAGGTGCACGTGAAAAACGTATTTCATCAGCTTGCTGGTGCTGCGCCGCGAGTGAGGTCCGCAGACGTAATGGCTGGGGTCGAGCGTCAGGCCGAGCCCCTTGACATTGTCGCACAGGACCACGGCTGTATCGGGGTCTTCGGTCAGGCAGCCGATGGTCGTCAACATCCCGACGCGTGCCCCCTCCAGAGCCGCCACATCGACCAGCCGCCGAAGCCGTTCCACCTCTTCGTTAAACGGCGTGCCCAGTTCGCTGGAAGGCACGACGAGCGTGACAACTTTGGTAGCTTTGGCCAACTTGCAGACCGCGCGAAAGTGCCGGTAATACTCCTCGCCGGTGGCGCGAATGTTGACCGAGTACGCCACCACGTTCAGGCGATGCGTATCGCGGCATAACGCCACCGCCTTGTCGAAGTTCGACTCCACCTCCGACGGCCGCAACTGAATCCCGTCCTCGTCAACCGCGATCTCAAGGTTCGAATATTCCAGATCCACGAGCCGCCCGATGGCGTCGTGCAACGGCAAATCTCGATAACACTCCGTTGATGCTGCAACTAACACTGCCTCGCTCCTCCTGGGAAGCACGCTGAACAGATGACGACCAAGCGTCCATAGCTTAGCGATCGAAGGACATTTCTGGCAACACCACAGACGTGCTGGTGGCCGGTCCACTATAATCAACCCATGTTTTGCTCCATGGTCCGGAAGGAACGTGGTAGGAAGTCAACGCACGGCAGCATTGCCGGGGAGCTAGCATCATGAATACGACAAGTGGTACCAGCGCAGCTGCAGACGCGCCGCACCCGGCAACGGTTCCGCCCGGGCCCTGGCTGTGGCCACCACCGCCGCGGCGATCCCGGCTGCTCACCTGGATCGGCTGGATCGGGTTTCTGGTCTGCGGCACCCTGCTGCTGAGTCAGCAGTCTGCTCGGCGCGACTACCTGGACGTCACCCGGGGGATTCGCGAACGGTTCCACTCCGGCGCCACCACCGGCCAGGACAAGGTGGCGGTGATCTCCGTGCGCGGGATCATCATGGAAGGGGACGGGTTCGTGAAGCGGCAGATCGATCGCGTCCGGCAGGATCCACGCGTCAAGGCAGTCGTCGTCCGCATCGATACTCCGGGCGGGACGGTCACCGGATCCGACTACATCTATCACCACCTGAAAAAGCTGCGCGAAGAACGGAACATCCCGTTGGTGATGAGCATGGGGAGTATTGCGGCCAGCGGCGGGTACTACATCGCCATGGCGGTGGGCGATCAGGAGAAGTCGATTTTCGCGGAACAGACGACGACCACCGGTTCGATCGGCGTGATTGTGCCCCATTACGATCTCAGTGGCCTGCTGGCGCGCTACGACGTGCGCGACGATTCGGTCAGCAGCCATCCGCGCAAGCAACTGCTGAGTATGACCCGGACCATGTCCGAGGAGGATCGGGCACTCATCCAGGCGTATGTTGACGAGTCGTTCCGGCATTTCAAGGATATCGTCAAGGCGGGGCGCCCACAGCTGCGGCAGACCAACCCGGACGACAGCCTGCTGGACCCGACCCAGGAGCGGGATCTGGCGACGGGCGAGATCTTCACCGCGTCGCAGGCCCGCACGTTCGGGTTGATCGATGAGATTGGATTCATCGAGGACGCGATCGAGCGCGCCGTGGAACTGGCCGGACTCGATCGCCGCACCGTGCGTGTGGTCCAGTACCAGCGTCCTCTGTCGCTCGGAAACCTGGTGGGGATGGCGGACGCCTCGTCCGGCGACGTTTCGCTCGAGGCGCTGTGGGAGCTGAGCACACCTCGCGCCTACTACCTGGCGACAACCTGGCCGCCGCTCATCAGCAGCCGCCCAGAGTGAGCTGAGTGGCTGAGCGGTAGTGAGCCGAGCGGAACGCGGCGCACAAGGCGTGGCAATCGCACCCGGGGGGGGCTTACTGGTCCGGCGCAGCCAGGTCAGGCCCCGTGACGGACGGGGACGGACCCTCGAATTCGGAGCCGCCTGCCCAGCCCGGCGAGCGGTTGCTGCCCGGACCACGGTCCCAGGGGGATCGCTTGCTCGGATCGCCCGCGAAGCGGCGTTGTTTGTACCAGACCCGCAGTTCCCTGTACATGCGGTCGCGGGGCAGACTCTCCAGCCACTGCCGCTCCGCGTCACTGACGAAATTCCTGTCCTGGACGAACTGGTCGAGTTCCTCCAGGCTGGGATTGGTCTGCATGCGGCTCAGCACGGCCGCGCCGATCCAGAAGAGCACAATCCGCTGGCGTTCGTCCGGGCTGGCATTCGCCAGCACTTGCTGGGCCTCTGGTGACACCAGCGTCTGCAGACGCGCCACCTCTTCCGGGGTCGGACGTGGCCGGTCGGGATCGCGGCGGAAAGTGTAATCGAACCGCAGGCGATGGTGATCGCGTTCGTGATCGTACTGGTGTTTGAGGTCCGCGAAGGTCGGGTCGTCCGGCAGTGCAGCCCGGAGTTCGGTGTGGTGGTCGGCGAGGAACTGGTCGAACCAGTTGTAGATGACGGTGAGATCCGCGGGGCTCATCATGAAGCCGGCGGCCATCATGCGGCGACGTTTAGCCTGCTGCTGGCTTCTCAGTTCCTGGATCTTCACCAGGCGTTGATCGGCCGGGAGGCTCAACAGTTCCGCGCGTTCCGCGGGGTTGAGCGTGCGGAGCCAGTCGTAATACTGTGTCAGGACCTGTTGCAGCTGGGCCTGCCGCGGGTCGCGCGACAACTCCTGGTGGAGCTGCCGCAGCCGCTGCCGATCCACCGGCCGCAGTTCGTCGAACCGGCGTTTCTTCTGGAGCACCGCCGCCTTCTCCGCGTCCGACATCCGGGTCAGATCGGGTGCACGGGCCGCTGCCGGCTGTGCAGCGTACGTGGAGCCGGGCAGGCCGGCGGCCAGCGCGACGAGCAGCCCGGCCAGTGTCGCAGAGCGTGCGGGCCGGGTCGCCGTCCGCCGCGCGAATCGCTGTGCGCCGCCTGCCGCGGATTCAGCGTGCATCATCCGACTCCTCTGCAAACAACCCGGTCGCCTCCAGCTGCCGCAGGAAGTCGATACTGTCGGCGACTTCGTAGAGGTCCATGTTTTCAATCACCGGAAGATCGCGCTGGAGCGCGGCATTGGGGCGGTCGAGATAGCTGGAGACCGCCAGGTAACCGACCAGCGCGGCGAGCAGCGGGCCGATCCCGGCCGCGCACCAGACACTCCACGCGCGCAGACGATTCCGTCGCGGGACCGTGGCCAGTTCCTCGGCCACCGAGAGGGCAATCATCTCGACAGTGGTCTGCGTGAACGACTCGCTGACCTCGGCGCGCGGCAGTTCGTCCAGCATGTCCCAGGCACGCTGCAACTGTTGCAGTTCCCGCCGGTACTCCACGTTCTCGGCCAGCCGCCGTTCGACCTGCTGCGATGTCTCGGCATCCAGTTCACCATCCAGATAGGCGACCAGCTGCTCGTAGACGTCGTCGTTCGTGCTGTACGATTCAGACTCACTCATCGGGATGACACTCGGGTACCACACCATCCTTCATATAAGGTTCGAGCGCCGCGCGCAGGTTACAGCGTGCCCGCGACAGCAGGGACTTGACCGCCTGCGTCGACGCGCCCATCGCCTGCCCGATCTCGGCATAGCTCATGCCCTCGAACTTGGACAACAACAGCGCCATCTTCTGCCGTTCGCTCAACGTGCTCACCGCCTGCCGCACCATCTCGGCCCGCTCCCGATTGTCGACCTGCCGTGTGGGCATCAGACCGCTGGCCTCCAGCGCCAGCTGCTCCAAGGGGGTGGCCTGCGAGTCGGCGTTTTGCGGCGGAATCAGGTGTACTTCCCGCCGGCGGGCCAGCGACCGCCGAGCGTTGCTCGCCACATTGTTGGCGATCGTAAACAGCCAGGTGGAGAATTTGGCTCCCGGTTCGTACGTCTTGCGGGCACGAAAGACACGCAAGAATACCTCCTGCGCCAGATCCTCCGCCACGTCTCGCTGGTGGACCAGTTGTTCCAACACGGATATCAAACGACCCTGATAGCGCTGTACCAGCTCCTCAAAGGCCGCTGCATTGTCGTTGCGCACCTGCAGCATCAGCCGCACGTCCGGATCACGCAGCTCGTAATTCTGGGCAGTCGTATCGCTGAGGGCCAATCGCGGATCCTCGCCTCGGTTACACGCACCAAGCTCCCTTGCCGGATGGGCCGCATCAGTCCAAAACCTGCGCACAGCCACGACCACGTGACTTGCGCGACGGCCATTTCTTCCGTTCCACCCCCGCCCAGGCGATCGTCATCCGGCAGCTGCTGCCACGCAGCAGACCACCAGCGTCGCCACACCCAGACGCCAAGTCATCCTTATTCTATAAATGACGCCCGCCCCCGCACCATGCCACGCACAGCCTCGCACAACGCGCCTGCGGCGTCCCGTTCACCCATAGGGAATAAAACCCCAGGTCCGGCCTCGCGGACCGCTGCCATCGGCCCTTTTCCGTAACTCCCGCGGACCGCCGGGTCCACTCGCGTGGGATCGCATCCGGCCAGTGGGGTGGCTAGACCGAGTTATCCGCGCGGCGCAGTTGCCCGCAGGCAGCATCGATCGTGTCCCCCTTCCGCTGGCGAAACTGGACGTTGACCCCGCCCTGCTCCAGCAGGTCGCGGAACTGGCGGATGGCAGCGGAGTCGGGAGTCTGGTAGGGGAGTCCAGGCACGGGATTGAAGGGGATCACATTCAGCAGCGCCGGGCGGCCGCGCAGCAGCCGCACCAGTTCCCGCGCGTGCGGCGGCTGATCGTTCAGGCCCGCCAGGAGCACATACTCATAGGTCAGTCGCCGGCCGGACAGTTCAAAGTACTCGTCGGCCACCGCCAAGATCTCTTCCAGACCGATCCGCGCGTTGACCGGCACCAGCTGATTGCGCAGCGCGTCGCTGGCCGCATGCAGCGAGACGGCCAGATGATAGTGGTGCGTGTGCCGGGCCAGCCGCCGCATGGCCGCCGGGATCCCGACCGTGGAAATCGTGATGCGGCGCGTCCCAATGCCGAACGTGTCATTGCGGCGCGCGAAGTCGAGCGCCGGCAGCAGCTGATCCAGATTGGCCAGCGGCTCGCCCATCCCCATCACCACAATGTGGCTGAAGCGATCGGGTGCCGGCAGCAGGCGTTGCAGGCGGGCCATCTGTTCCACAATCTCACCCGCCGTCAGGTTGCGTGCCACTCCACGCAGCCCGCTGGCACAGAACACGCAGCCCATCGCACAGCCGACCTGCGTGCTGAGGCAGATCGACCACCGCGCGCGGCCCGGCAGGAGCACGCATTCGATGTGCTGCTGGTCGGCCAGCTCCAGCAGCAGTTTCTGCGTGCCATCGGCGGCGCGGCGGTGCGCGGCGATCCGCGTGGTCCAGAAACCAAACGACTCCGCCAGCTCCGCCCGCAGCCCTTTGGGCAGGCTGGTCACCTCGTCCCAGCTGCCCGCCCGCCGCGTATAGAGCCCCTGGCGAATCTGTTCCAGCCGGTACGCCGGTTGACCTCGCTGCTGGAGCCAGCCGGCAAGCGCCTCGGCAGTAGGATCGAAAATGCTGTTCATCCTAGGTGGCCCGGTGCGGGAATCCGGGAGTGGCCTGTACCTGCCCGGCGGCCAGCGCCGCGGCGAACGATTCCAGGTCGGGAAAGATGCAGTGGCTGCAGAAACGGATCACCCAGTTGTGCATCAGAGGACTGATCGCCACCACAAACCGGCCGTGCTGACGCGCTTCCCACATCTCGATCGCCGTACCCATCGAAGCTTCCGGCACAAAGGCGACCAGCATGTCGACCTCCCGACACATCGCATTGTGCCGCTCGAATACCGCCCGCCCCTGGACATCGTTGTATTGCAGCGAGTCCTGATGATCCGCCAGCGGATCGTACACGTCCGCCGCCGGGAAGGAATCCTCCAGCACCTGCTTGAGCCGCGCGCGGTACCCCTGATGATGCAGCACTTCGCCCAAGTGCGATCCCTGCATGATGCCTGCCAGAAAGATCCGCATACAACACCTGTGGTCCAGTCCATCAGAAGATCAGGTCCGACCCGGGGCACGTACCCACCCGCGCCAGACCGGCATTCAGTATATTAGAATCTGGGAATTGTTCGCTATGGCCGGACGCCGCCTGGCGGAGGACTCCTCTGCGAAAGTGACAATCCATGCTCTCCTTCGAGCCCCAGCGCACTGCTTACGACCTGCATTTCCAGCTGGCCGGCATCCCGGTCCGCGTGCACCCGCTGTTCTGGCTGGCCGCGCTGATCCTGGGCACAAGCGGCTCGTGGGATGCCGCCGGTCAGGTAGACCCCGAGGCAGGCATGCGACTGCTGATCTGGACCGGCGTCCTGTTCGTCTCCATTCTGGTGCACGAGCTGGGTCATTCGCTCGTCATCCGCTACTTCGGCCAGACGCCCCGGATTGTCCTGTACATGCTGGGCGGCCTGGCGATCACCGACGAGGGATCCGGTTTCGGTTACCGCGCCGCAGCGCGGCGCACACCACAACAGCAGATCCTGATCTGCCTGGCTGGACCAGCGGCCGGCTTCGTGCTGGCCACCGCCACCGTGGCGCTGCTGATCCTGCTGGGAGGCAGATTCCAGTTCGATCTGGCGGACTTTCCGTTCTTCTACAAGTTCCAACCACCCCCCAATGCCGCGCGACCACTGGTGATCATGATCCATGGCCTGCTGTTCCTCAATATCTTCTGGGGGCTGGTGAATCTGTTGCCCGTGCTGCCGCTCGACGGTGGTCAGGTGGCCCGCGAGCTGTTCGAAATGTCCGACCACCGGAACGGACTGGTGCACTGCCTGTGGCTGTCGGTCATCACAGGCGCCGCCGTGGCAGTCGCCAGCTGGGTGCTGCTGCACAGCGTGTTCATGGCGCTGCTGTTCGCGTCACTGGCCGCCTCCAACTACATGACGCTCCAGCAGATCTCGGCGGGAGGCACAGGAGGTCGTCCGTGGTAGACAACAACCTGCCGACCGGCGCCGAGAGCGTTCCCGCGCGCCGCGCCATCGTGCTGGGAGCCAGCAACGTCTCACTCGGACTCTCTACAGTGGTGGCCACCGCCCAGCAGGCGTGGGGCGCGCCGCTGGAGATCCTGGCAGCCATCGGACACGGCCGTTCCTATGGCCAGACCAGCTCTGTCCTCGGACGGTCCCTGCCCGGCATCCTCCACTGCGGACTCTGGGACGAACTCCACCAACGCCCTCCACTGCCAACCGCGGCATTGGTGACCGACATCGGCAACGACATCCTGTACGGGAGCGACGTGACGGTGATCCTGCGGTGGGTCGAGACCTGCCTGGAACGCCTGCACAACGTCTGCGATCGGCTGGTGATCACGCGGCTGCCGCTGGCCAGTCTGCACCGCACACCAGACTGGAGACTGCGTTTACTAACCTCCCTATTCTTCCCCAGCTCACGCGGCAACTACCGGGATGCGCTCGCCAAAGCGCATGAAGTGGATCAGGCATTGTTGTCGTTTGCAGGCCGGTACCGCGCTTACATCGTGCAGCCGGACTGGACGTGGTTCGGCTGGGATCCGATTCATATCGCGCGTGCGCATCGACCGGTCGCGTGGCAGAAGTATTTCGCCTGTTGGACCGACGGAAGAGTTTTTTCTCCTGCGCGACGATCGCTGCGTCGCTGGCTCATCACAACTGCCGCGCGACCTTCGCGGTGGACCTTCCTGGGCGTTGCGCGCGAGTGTCAGCAGCCGACATTGCGGTTATCAGACGGCAGCACACTGTCACTGTATTGACACCGCGCGTGGAACGCTCGCAGCGCGGCGCACATGCGCGTACATCAGCGCTGCGTCAGCGCGCTACTGATGACGACAGATGAAAACCAGGAAATTTTTCCGCAAAACCGTGGAAAGCATGTTGCATTAATTCCGTTCATCCGTACAACTACGTAGTTAGGAGTCGTAACCACATTGGTTTCTTGTCGGCATGACAATCAAACGCGAGCGTGATGCAGACAAGACCTGAGCAAACGAAGGTGGTTTTCGAGTTGTAGGTGGGACCTGACTTGTGAGCTTTGCAAACGGAAGTCACGAGACAGCGTTCACCGTAGGACCTGTTTAACGGAGGTAGAATTGTGGCCAAGAAGAAAGTGAAGAAGGCGGCGCCCAAGAAGGCAGTCAAGAAGGTTGCCAAGAAGAAGGTCGCCAAGAAGAAGGTTGCCAAGAAGAAGGTCGCCAAGAAGAAGGTTGCCAAGAAGGCCGTCAAGCGGAAGAAGAAGTAGGCCGCCTTCGCCACATGACGTGGCACACGTGACTTCGACGAGAAAGAGCCGTCAGAGCACCTAAGTTCTGACGGCTCTATGATTTGGGGACGGCAGCGTGTCAACCGAGCACAGGGAGGCTGGGAACCACCGGGTTACGGGCGGCGTTCTCCGCCAGGTTCCGGGCCAGCTGCACGCAGATCTTTTCGAGATACGGCGCGACGGTAGCGTCCTGGAAGTTCGCCGTTGTCTTGCCCTCGTCGCCATGCACTCGGATCTGCATGTTGATCGGCACTTCTCCCAGAAACGGCACGCCTGCTTCCCGCGCTTCTTTCGCCACGCCACCGCTGCCGAAGATGTCATAACGCTTCTGGCAGTCCGGGCAGATGAACCCGCTCATGTTCTCGATCATGCCGAGTACCGGGATGTTGACCTGGCGAAACATGGCAATCGCTTTGGCGGCGTCGAGCAGAGCGACATCCTGTGGCGTGCAGACAACGACTGCGCCGGTGATGGGAAGCAACTGCGACAGGCTGAGCGCCACGTCACCGGTGCCCGGCGGCATGTCAATGATCAGGTAGTCGAGTGTGCCCCAGTCGGTATCGCGCAGAAACTGCGTGATGGCGCCGTGCAGCATCGGGCCGCGCCACATAACAGCCTGGTCCCGGCGAATCATGAACCCCATCGACATCATCGGCATGCCGTCGCAGTAGACAGGCCGGATGCGTTTGTCGATCATCTCCGGTTGCCCCCGCACGCCCAACAGGTGCGGGATGCTGGGCCCGTACACATCGGCGTCCAGCAGACCGACAATGCAGCCGGCGCGCTTCAGCCCCAGCGCCACGCTGGCCGCAATCGTGCTCTTCCCCACACCGCCTTTGCCGGACCCGATCGCAATCACGCTCTTGGCCGCCAGGCCGACTTCGCCTAGTTTCTGTGCCGGCCGGTCGTGGATGACCCGCGTGATGCGCACGGCACCCACCTGGGGCAACGCCGCGCGCAGCGTCTGTTCCAGCGCCCGTTCGGTCTCCTGCCACAGCGGCGCTGCATGCGTGGTCAAGGCCAGGGTCAACGATACGCCGCCGTCATCGACCCGGATGTCGCGGATCTGTTCCATCTGCAACGCACTGCGTCCCGTTTCCGGATCAAGAAACTCGCGCAGCGCTTGTTGCACCTGCTCCAGTGTTAGCTGGCCATCGGCCATCGATTGTGCTCCCTATGTCATGGCATCTGTCAAAACTGTTCAACGTACTTCCGCGGCAGCAGCCCACGGCAGCCGGTGCCACACGCGCTGCCACTCGGAATCGTCCGGGCACGGCCCGCTCCCCAGGTGCCGCTGAGCGATCCGCACCACCGGCTGCCATTGGCGCGGGGAGAAAACCACATGCACCGCGCCAGCGGCGCGCAGCAGCCACTGCGCGGCATCCAGCTCGCGCCTGCTGAACACCAGCACGCGCGCGCGCGGAAACGCGGCACGAACGCGGCACAGCCACGGCACCAGGGAATCCAGGTTCAGGCCGGTCGCCTCGACCGCTGCCAGACTGGCCGGACTGGCCGCCAATTCGTCCCAGCAGTCGTCGAGACTCCGCGTCTCCACGATGCGGTGCCCGATTCGCTCGAGCGGCAGGCGCAGCGCCATCCCCCACGTTGCGGATCGTTCGCAGACAATAAAACGCGCTGCACTCGTTGAACTGGTACTCATCCCCACACATCCTACGTCAGCAGCCCGAAATGTTCGACCCGGCGATGGAGCCGGGCGCGGGATACGCCCAGCAACCGGGCGGCCTTCGTCTTGTTCCCCTTGGATCGCTTCAGAGCCCGCTCGATCAACTCCTTCTCGATCGCTTCCAGGAACTGCTCGAGTATGATCGACGGTTCTTCGCGACGCGGATGTGCGGCCGCCTGGAGGGCCCAGCGGATCTTGTCGGGCAACTGACTGGCTTCCACGAACGGGCCGTCCGCCGCCTCGCAGGCGGACTCGACCACCTCGGCCAGTTCATCGACGTTCTCCGGCCACTGGTACACGGCCAGCTCGTCAAGCGCTTCCGCCGTGAAGCCACTCAACTGGCGGCCCCCCTTGGCATTGAACCGTTCCACCAGGCACTGGCATAACAGTGGTATGTCGTGCGGCCGCGCCGCCAGGGGAGGCACCTCGATCACCAGCGTGCTCAACACATGTGCCAGGTCGGCGCGGAAACGGTCCTGTGCCGCCAGCCGCAACAGCGATTCCTGACTGGTGGCAATCGTGTGCAACTCGAAACCGGGTAGATCGAAGAAGCCCGCCAGTTCGGCCTGCGCGGCGGGGGACAGCTGGTCCACCTCCAGCAACAGTAAGGTCGGCATCGGCGGAGCAGACGGTTCCCCGCCGCTCGCCCGTTCACCGTACTGCCGCACCAGATCCGCAACCGTCGACTGGGTCAGTTCCGCATCAAGCAGGGGGCACCACAGCGGGACGAGCGGTTCGACCAGTTCCGGCATGGACTGGCGACGATGGAGGAGGCGCGCGATGTGTTCGCGCCCACTGCCTGCCGGCCCCTGAATCACCACGCGCGTTCTGCCGCGCGCGGCGAGCGCGACCTGGTCGCGCGCGCGTTGGATCGGCAGGCTCACGCCGACCAGTTCGTCCAGCGGCCAGTCGGCAAGGTACTGGCGGCGCAGCTGGGCCAGACGCAGATGAAGCGCTGCAGCTTCCGACGCCGCATCGTCCGCGCAGGCCGGATCAGCTGCGGAAGAGGACAGGGCCACGACCATGCCCAGACCGTTCACTTCGTCGCCGCCCAGCCACATAAGCTCCGCCTGCCGCGGAATGAGTTCACCCGAGACATGCAGCACTGCGACGACAGACGCGGTAAGCCGCCCCGCCCACGCCTCAGGCGGTGGGCACAGGCTGCACGCCACATCGGCGGGCGCAGTCCCCGTGCCGACCACCTGATAGTCGCAGCGCTGACCGATCAGTTGTTCCGGCGTCAATCCCACCAGTGCCGCGCACGCGGCATTGCAGTAGACAATCTGGCGCCGCTCGTCGAGGGCATAGACCGCGCGTGCCGAGGCCCCCAGCAGCCGTCCCAAGGCGTTCGCCCTTGACCGCGCTCGTGCCATGATCAATCACCGCCTTTCTGCCATCGGCCCGCAAGGTCACCATCGTGTGCAAACGCCGCAGACGCTTCCATCCGCCAGGCCGCGACCACTGCCGGGCGCGCCTGCCGCAGCAACGGATCCGCTGCATCTGCCATCCGAAAGGCGAGCCCAGGCCACACGCTCAGCACAAGGACCAGCAGCGTACAGGCCAGCGTCCCCAGCATGGCCCCCATGCCACCCGGCGCCGCCACCCGTGTCACCGGTGCCGTGAAGTACATCACGCCGATCACACGCAAGTAGTACGCGGCGGCGATCACCGCGTTGAGCACCCCGGTGACGGCCAGCACCAGCAGCCAGCTGGAGACGCCCCCGTCTCCCGCCAGCACCACACGCACCGCACCGGTGAACAGCGCGAGCTTGCCCCAGAAGCCGGCCAGCGGTGGAATCCCCGCCAGCGAGAACAGACAGAATGCCAGCGCGCCGGCGACCCACGGATGAGAACGGGCCAGCCCGGCCAGCTCCGCCACACCATCGACCTCGTGCCGCTCGTCGCTCAGATAGGCCAGCGCGGCAAACACCCCCAGCCCGGCCAGCGCATAGACAGTCAGGTACAGCAGCGTCGCGCCGACGCCGCCGGCAGCGGGGGCAACGAGCGCGACGGTAAAGCCGATCAGCATATAGCCGGCATGGGCCACCGACGAAAACGCCATGAGTCGCCGCAGATTCTGCTGCCACAACGCACAGACATTGCCCCACGTCATCGTGAGCATCGCCAGCACCCACATCAGGGGCCAGCCCCAGGCCGCATCGGCCGGCACAACCGCCAGCACCAGGCGGATCAGCGCGAGAATGCCCGCCACCTTGGGCGCCACGGCCAGCAACCCCGCATTGATGTTGGTCGTGCCCTCGTACACATCGGGCGCGTAGAAATGAAACGGCACCGCGGCGATTTTGAACCCCAGCCCGCACACCACCATCACCCACCCGATCAGGAACAGACTCGTGTGCCCCGCCGGTAGCCGGTCCAGCGCACCACGGATCCCCGGGACCTCCGCAGTGCCGGAGATCACCGTCGTCCCGTCCGCGACACCGTAGAGGGTACTCATCCCGTAGAGCAACATGGCGGAGGCGATCAGGCTGAGGAAAAAGTACTTGACCGTCGCCTCGCCACTGGCGCGGTCGGCGCGCCCGAGAAACAACAGCACATAGGTGGGGACCGAGATCAGCTCAAGTGCGACGAACAGAAACACCAGCTCATTGGCGCGGCAGACCAGCATCAGCCCGGCTACCAGCATCATGATCGTGCCCGACACTTCCGTTGCCAGCCGCTCGGCGCCGGCCCGGCTGGCGATCATGGTGATGAGCAGTCCCAGCAGCAGGCAGCCATAGCGGCTCACCTGCCCCAGATAGTCAACGATCAGGGGGCCATTGATGGCCACCAGCCCGGCGGCCACATCGTGCCACAGCGCGCGTTCGTTCTTGAGCATCACCAGGAACACGACCAGGTACGTACTCCACGCCAGCACGTTCCAGGTGGTGCGGCCCGGCGCGAGCGTACCGCCGACATAGATCCACGCCGCGATCAGGATCAGAATGAACTCCGGCCACACCAGGCCGATCGTGGAAAGATCAACGAACACGCGTGCTCCCCTCCTGCCGAACGACCTGCGCGACGTCCGGCTCTGGAGCCCCCGGCATCCGGGCCACGCTGCCAGCGCGGTTCCGGAGCGATTCCTGAGTGACGGCCGTCACGCCATCCAGGGTGGGAGCCATGCGCTGCAAGAAAAACGCCGGATGCATGCCGATCCACACGACGAGCGCGGCCAGCGGGGCGAGGGCCGCCAGCTCGTGCCGCTTCAGATCGGTGATCGGATGCGCCGCAGCCGCGCGCGGTTCGCGGAGCGGCCCGAAGAAGACGCGCTGTACCAGCCACAACATGTACCAGGCACCCAGGACCACGCCAGACACGGCCAGCACCGAGATCACGTGCAACTGCCCCGACTCCACCACCGGCGCATCTCCCCACGCCCGCTGGAACATGCCCAGCAGAACCAGGAACTCCCCGGGAAAACCGTTCAGGCCGGGCAGCCCAATGCTCGACAACGTGAAGACCAGCATGAAGCATGCCAGCCACGGCAGCCGCCGCGCCAGGCCGCCCAGCTGCCGAATCTCGCGCGTGTGGTACCGGTCGTAGAGCATGCCGATGAGCCCAAACAGCGCACCGGTCGATATGCCGTGGTTGATCATCTGCAGTGTGCCACCCTGCATCCCCAACCGGTTCAAGGCAAACAGACCCAGCATGCAGTACCCCAGGTGACTGACACTCGAATAGGCAATCAGGCGCTTCATGTCGCGCTGCGCCAGCGCCACCAGCGCGCCGTAGAGGATACCCGCCACGGCCAGCCACAGCATCACCGGCATGCACATGGCAGTAGCGTCCGGCAGCATCGCCATGTTGAACCGCACGAAACCATAGGTGCCGATCTTCAACAGAATCCCGGCCAGGAATACACTCCCGGCCGTCGGTGCCTGCACGTGCGCCAGCGGCAGCCACGTGTGCAGCGGAAAGAGCGGTACCTTGATCGCAAACCCGGCGAACAGGCCCGCAAAGACCGCCAGCTGCCACGACACCGGCTGCAGCGGATGCGTCCGCAGCGACGCGGTCAACTCCGGTATTGAAAAGGTCAGCCGCCCCGTGTGCTGCGCCACCCAGAACACCACAGCCAGCAGCGACAGAAACGTCAGCAGACTGCCGGCCAGCGTGTACACGAAAAACTTCCGCGCCGCGTACTGCCGCTGCTCACTCCCCCAGATCCCGATCAGGAAGAACAGAGGGATCAGCGTGAACTCGAAACAGATGTAGAACAGGATGATGTCCCGCGCCGCAAAGACGCCCAGACAACCAGCCTCCAGAAGCAGCAGCATCGCGTAAAACAGCGGCTCGTCCCGGTCGATCGACTCCCAACTCACCAGCACCGCGGTGCACATCAGCAACGACGAGAGCGCAAAGAGCCACAGCCCAAGCCCATCCAGCCCGACACTCAACCGGATGTTCCACGGTGCTTCCGCCCCAAACCAGGCCCACGTCGTCACTCCAAACCCGTCCCCGACCACCCCGTCCGCCGGGAACCGGGCCACGAGCACACAGGTCAGGGTGAACGTCACCAGGGTCACCCCCAGCGCCGTGCGCCGCACCACGCTCCGCCCCAGGCGAGACAGCCCGCACAGCAATCCGGCACCGACAAGCGGCACGAGAATCGTGCTGACCAGGAGGTGACCTGTTGTCATCGTCTGCTATCCCCGTTTACCACGCTCCGCAACCTGCCATGATCGCCGCCAACCAGGCGCCGACGCGGCTCACCAGCTGCTGGTCAACGAGCACCAGCAACATGAGCCCGCCCAGGATCATGGCGAGCGCATAAAACTGTACCAGCCCGGTCTGCGTGGACCGCAGTATCGTCCCCAGATGTGCGGGAAGCCGCCCCAGCGCGTTGACAATCCCGTCGACGAAGAAATCGTCCAGCACGCTGCACAGCCACGCTATGCCGCGCAGCGGCTGCACCACCAGCCCCCAATACAACTCGTCCAGGAAGAACTTCCCGTACGACAGACGATAGGGGGACATGAATCGGCACAGCAACAACGGGACGGAGAGGATCAGGGCCAGCAGCAGCACCAGTTCCACCAGCAGATGCATCAGCCATCCCAGCCGCATACGCTCCATCCACTGATTCCATCCGCGGACCCCAGGACGCTGCGCCAGGCGCAGCAGGTTCGCTCGACCCCCGGCCGGCGCCCACCCTTCCAGGTCCATCACGGCCCGCAGCCGGTGGACGGTCCGGCGGTCACCCAGGTACAACCACGAGGCGCACGCCACACCGGCGACCGCCACCAGCAGACTGACCGCCGCAATGTCGATGTGGAACGCACCCAGCGCTTCCGTGCTGGCGACTGCGCCGGTCAGGGATGGCGTGCCCGCCAGCAACGCGGCAAACGGATGGGTCCCGTTCCAGTAACTCTGATCCAATACCATCCCGGCCACGGCGGCACACCCGGCCAGGATCAGCAGCGGCCACACCATCAGACCAGGCGACTCGTGCGCCCGCCCTCCCGCCTCCGCCGGAATCCGCTGTGCTCCGAAGAAGGTCAGATACAGCATGCGGAACGTATACACACTGGTCAGGAACGCCGTGATCAGCGCGGTGATGTACATCAGCCGGTAGGCCCACGCGCCGCGGCCCAACTGGTCGGCTGACAATTCAACCGCGCCGGCCGATCCGTGTGCGGGATCCGCGTCCGGCTCCGCCGCGCCCTGCCGCCGGACCAACTCGTGTTCCAGCACCTCGACACGCGCATGGACCGAGGCGAGGATCGCATCCTTGCTCCAGAACCCCGAGAGCGGAGCGATACCGGACAAGGCCAGGCAACCGATCAAAAACGTCCAGAACGTGCGCGGCATCACGCGCCGCAGGCCACCAAACTGCCGCATGTCGATCACGTTCCCCATCGCGTGCATCACGCTCCCCGCTCCCAGGAACAACAGCGCTTTGAAGAACGCGTGCGTCACCAGATGGAACATGCCGGCGGAAATGCCGGCCAAGGTGCCGGTCCCCAGGCCCAGGAACATGTATCCCAACTGACTGATCGTGGAATAGGCCAGCACACGTTTCAGGTCGAATTGGGTCAGCGCAATCAGGGCCGCCAGCAGCGCGGTGAAAGTGCCGATGGCCGCCACCACCAGCTGACCGTCCGGCGACGCGGTGAACAGCGGCGTGCAGCGGGCCACCATGTACACCCCCGCCGTCACCATCGTCGCCGCATGGATCAGAGCGCTGACCGGCGTCGGGCCTTCCATGGCGTCCGGCAACCACACGTGCAGCGGGAACTGAGCACTCTTGCCGCACGCTCCCAGCAACAGCAGCAGGCAGATTGCCAATCCGGTGCCGCCCCCCACATACGCCCCGGTGGCGATCCGCTGCGAGCCCAGCACACCCGGCACGATCTCCGCCGCCTCCCCTCCTCCGACCGGCGCTGCGGACGCAGCGACCGTGTCCCGGACCGGCGCGGGCGTGTCGTGGTAGTTGAGCGTGCCGTAGGTCGTCCAGATCAGAAACACGCCCAGCATGAACCCGAAGTCCCCCACCCGGTTCACCAGGAACGCCTTCATTCCGGCCGCCGCCGCGGCAGGCTTCTCGTACCAGAAACCGATCAGCAGATAGCTGCACACGCCGACCGCTTCCCAGAAGACGAACAGCAGCACGAAATTGCTGACCGACACGAGCATCGTCATCGAGAACACAAACAGCGCGATGTACGTGAAGAACCGCCAGTATCCCCGGTCCCCATGCATGTAGCCGATAGAGTAAATGGCCACGAGCAGCGAGACGAACGTCACCATGGCCAGCATGATGCCGGTCAGGGCATCGAGTCGCAGGGTGATATCCACCGCGAAGTCGCGCGCCCGGGGCGAGCTGCCGGCCAGACGGGCAGAGTCGGCAGGTGTTGCCGTGCCCGGCGGGACGTCGATCCGGCTGTCGACCGATTGCGTGCCGGACTCACCAGCGTACGCGTCTGGCACCAGCGCCCAGGTCCAGTACGTTGCGACCCGTTCGTATCCGGACGGCTGCCGCCAGACGTGCCACAACAGGACGAGACTCGCCAGACAGGATCCGATCAGCGCCGCCACGACTGGCCAGTGGCTGCGAGCGCGCAACATCCGCGGACCCAGCGCGGCCACCAGTACGGCAGCGGCCAGCGGGAGAGCCGGCACGAGGATCATCAGGATGTTCAGGATTTCGTCCATGCCATGTCACACGTGGTTGCGGTACAACTGGGCCTGTTCGTCGACGGGCGGCTGCACGCCGGCCGGCGGCAGCGTCGGCCAGGTAGCCGACGGCGCGCGTTCCTCCGGCACTTCACGGTCCACGTAGGCGGCCACGTTCGCTTCGCGCAGGTCTTGCCAGGCGAGCATGTCCAGTTTGTTGCTGCGGCGGGCCAGGGCCAGAATCAGCGTCATGGCGATCGCCGCTTCGCAGGCAGCCACGACAATGATGAACAGCACCAGGATCTGCCCCCCCCAGTCGTCCACGTAGCGCGCCCATGCCACCAGACTCACCGAGATCCCCTGCAACATCATCTCCGCGCACAGGAACAGCACAATCAGATTCCGGCGCACGAGGAACCCGACAAGACCGATGGCAAACAGCAATCCGCCGACGAGCAGGTAATTGTGCAGCAGCGCGACTTCGTGGCCTGCGTTCATGGCTCCATCCTCTCGGGTGGCGCTCCGGGCGACCGCCCCGACTGAATCATGATCGAGATGGCTCCGACCAGCGCCACCAATAACAGCGCACCCGCCACTTCGATGCTCAACAGGTGCTTGCTGAAAAGCTCGCCGCCGAACCGCGCCATGTGCGCCGGGTGGAGCACGTCCAGCTGTTCCAGCGCCGGCGCCCACGGCACCTCGGTGCGGGCGAATCGGTCGAGCGCGAGGGTCAGGATCCCCATCAGTATGGCCGCCACCAGCGCCGCTGCCGCTTTGCTGTACCACCGCCACGTGATCCGATCGTACACCGCGCGACCTTCCGGCTGGGCCAGCATGATCACAAACAGGAACGTCACCAGGATGGCACCGGCATATACCGCCACCGTCGCAATGCTCAGGAACTGCGCTCCGTCAAACAACAGCAGCGACGCCGTGCCGAGCAGCGACAGGCCGAACCAGACCGCCGTGTACACCGGCTTGGTCATCGAAATCGCCGCCACCGCCGCACCGATCGTCACCGCCGCCAGGACCCAGAACACCGCTTGAGCCGTCCAGGAGACCAGCGGCAGGAGTACCTCCACCAGCATCAGCAGCAGGCTGAGCAACCCTAGCAGGGCGCCCGCCCACCGCCGCCGCCGCGTCGTCGCCGGCAGCAACAGGCACAGCGCCACCATGCCCAACAGCAACACCGCGCACAGCCATCCGCTCGCCCCGTTCATGCCGTCTCTCCCGCATCCGCCGACCGCATCGGCTCCCGGTCTATTGTCGCGTCATACACGCTCAACAGCTTCTCCTTGTCATACACCATTTCTTCCCGGCTGCACCCCGTCAGGTTATACAGGCTCGTCAACTCGATCGCATCCACCGGGCAGGCCTGTTCGCACATCCCGCAGTAGATACAGCGCAGTTCGTCAACCACGAAGCTCGCCGGATACTTCTCGCGGTCCGGCCAGGGACTCTCGGCCGCCACGATGTCGATGCAGTGGGCCGGGCACGCCGTTGCACACAGGAAACAGGCCACGCACTTCACCCGCCCCTCGGCGTCCCGGTTCAGTCGATGCACGCCCCGGTAGATCAACGGATTGTCGATCTGCGGCTCTTCCTCCGGATAACTCACCGTGACCGTCTTGCCGGCCAGCGCTGCGGCCAGGTGCCGCAGCGTGGTCGTCAGGCCGTGCGTTACCAGCGGCAGGTAGAGCTTTTCGGCCAGCCCCATGGGAGGCACGTCGAGCCACTTGACCCGCGGATCGTCCGCTTTCATCCTGTCTGCTCCTCGGACTCTGTGAAGCGGCACCCGCGATTGTCCGCCACACCGGGCGCCGCGACGGCCAGCAGGACCACGGCGATCGCGCAGACGCCCCACGCGGCAGCGGCCAGCAACGCCGTCCAGTACGGACCCTCCAGACGCCATGCCCAGCGCACCTGCTCCAGCACCGCGACGGTCAGAAAGTTGACCATGCCCAGCGGCAGCATGACCTTCCAGGCCAGCGACATCAACTGGTCGTAGCGGAACCGCGGCCAGCTCCAGCGCACCAGCATGAAAACGACGATCACCAGGAACACCTTGCCCACCAGCACCACCACCCGCGCCAGGGCGCCGAACCACCCTACCTCGTCAGTCGACCCGGTCAGCCCGCCAGGCAGATGCCAGCCCCCCAGGAACAGAATGACGATCAGCGCCGCGGCCGTAATCATGTGCAGGAACTCGGTCAGCAGGAACAGCAGGAGCCGCATGCCCGAATACTCGGTGTGATAACCGCCGACCAGCTCCTGTTCGCACTCCGGCAGATCGAACGGCAGCCGCGCCGCCTCGGCGAACGCCGCCACTACAAAGACGATGAAGCCGAGCGGCTGGAGCAGCACGTACCACCCGCCTGCCGCCTGCCGCACGATAATCTCTTCCAGGTTGAGCGACCCGGCAGCCACGACAATCCCCAGCAACCCCAGCCCCATCGGCAGCTCGTACGCAATCAGCTGCGCGCTGGAACGCAGCCCGCCCAGCAGACTGTACTTGTTGTTGCTGGCCCAGCCCCCCAGGATCACACCGTACACGGCAATGCTGGACACGGCAAACACGTACAGCACCGCGACGTTCACCCCCGGCGCAATCACCAGTGACACAGGTGCGCCAGTTCCCGTCGCAGCGGAACGCACAGGCAGGACGCTGCCAAAGGGGATCACCGCGAAGGCCGCAAAGGCGGCCACCAGGATCAGCACCGGCGCCAGCGTGAACAGCCAGCGATCGACATGCGCCGGGGTGAAATCCTCCTTGAAGAGAACCTTCAGCCCGTCAGCCAGCGGCTGCCCCAGCCCGCCGAGGCGAATGTCCGTCAGCGGGATCCCCGCCCGATTCGGGCCGATGCGATCCTGCACCCACGCCGCCATCTTCCGCTCAAGCAACACCAGGTAGGCAGCCCCGGTCGCCAGCCCGCCGATCACAATGACGGTCTTGATCAGCGCTTCAAGTACAATTGCCTGGTTCATCGCGGTCGCATTCCTTGTCCTCGTCCTCGTCCTCGTCCTTGTCTTCGTCCTTGTCCTCGCCCCAGCACCATCTGGCAGGAACGCCCGCCCGGCGCCATCTCCACTAGGCCAACTGTTGCACTTTCAGGTTCACACCTGTGGCCGGCACCGGGTCCAGCGCCGCACAGAAACAGACGATCTCCTCCGCCACCTCCGCCAGGACCTGGCGGGCATCGTACAAGCCACGGCGTCCCAACAATCGCCAATACAGCTGCCCCTCGCTCAACGCGCCGCGCGGCGGCCGCACCGCCCACTGGAACGTCTGCAGCCGATCACCGCGATTGACGAACGAACCGGAGCGTTCGGCGAACGCCGTCGCCGGCAGCTGCCAGTGCGCCTGATCCGCCAGCGGCGACGGGAACAGGTCCTGCACCACCAGCAGCGGAGTGCCGCGCAGCCGGCCGGCGGTGTCCGCGTCGTTCCAGTCGGTCGGGTAGCCGCCGGCAATCCAGATCGCGTCGTACGGGCGGCTCCGCGCCTGCTGTGTCAACAGCTGGTCCCACGTGATCTGGCGGTCGGCCAGCCCATCGAGCACGTGCTGCACACCCTGGCGATTCGGGCACTTCTCCGCACGGATGGTGAAGCCTCCCGCAAATGTCTGGTCGGTTCCCCTCATCGGCACAGGTCCCAGCAGCAATGTAGCGGCAGGCTGGACCGACTGAGCATACTTCACCAGGAGATAGGCTTCTTCGACCGTCAACTGTGGCGAGAGCACCACCGCCAGCTGGGCGCTGGCGCGCAGCGCCCGATCCAGGTCGCCGATGGCCGCTTCCCAGTTCACCGGCACCAGCACGCCGCCGCGCCGCACGCGCGGCTCCACCAGCCGCCGCGCGTCGCACACGTGCTTCCAGCCATGGCGACCTTCGTCGCACATCCACCACTGATTCACATGGGGATTCTCGCGCGGCCGGACGCGGTGGATCCGGTCCTGGTGCTCCTCGATGAAGATCGAGCAGCCGGTGGCACAGCCGGCGCAGACATGTTCGTGCGGCTGCATGAACCACACACGCTGGCGGTAGAGGAAATCCCGGTCCCCCAGCGCTCCGACCGGACACAGATCGACAACGTTGCCCGCGAGCGGATTGCCGAGCGGGAAGCCGGGAAACACGTCGATCTCCTCGCGCGCGCCGCGGTTGATCACCATCAACTCGTGGGACTGCGCGATCTCGCGGCAGAACCGGACGCAGCGGGTGCACATGACGCACCGGTCGACGAACAACGTCACGGTGTCGCCCAGCGACCGGCGGCGGCTGGTGAACGGCCGGATATCCGCGCGGCGCTCCGTGTGCCCGTGCTGGTAGAAATAGTCCTGCAACCGGCACTCCCCCGCCTTGTCACAGATCGGGCAGTCCACCGGGTGCCGCAACAGCAGATCTTCCTCCACCATCGCCCGGGCCTGGACCACCTTGTCGCTGTCCGTCACGAAGACGGTACCATCGGTGGCTGGAGTCTGGCAGGCAGGCACCAGCTTGTCCAGCATCGTGATCTCGCCTGTAGCCGGATCGCGCCGGCCGGTTTCCACCAGGCACATGCGGCAACTGGCCACCACCGACAGACCGGGATGCCAGCAGTAGTGGGGGATATCGATGCCGGCACGCGCTGCGGCTTCAATGCCATTGAGCCGCTCGCCGTCCCGGATCTCAACTTCGTGTCCGTCCACAATCACGGTGCCCATCGCCGCCTGCCTTCGCTAGGACCTTACCTGCAGATGCCTGTCATCGAGCGCCCTGACCGGATGCGTCTCCAGGTATCCGTCCGGATTGGATGCGCGGATGTACGCCTCAAATTCGTCGCGGAATTTCCGGATGGCGTTCTTGATCGGCCAGGCGGCGCCGTCCGCCAGGCCGCAGATGGTGGTGCCCGGAATGATGCCCAGTGTGTCACCGATCTCCAGCAGCAGTTCCAGGTCCTGCCACCGGCCGCGCCCGGCGCGGATGCGATCGAGTATGCGGAGCGCCCACGCGGTGCCTTCGCGGCACGGCGTGCATTGACCGCAGCTCTCGTGCGCGAAGAACCGGCAGCTGTTGTGCAGGAAGTCCACCATCGACACGTGCTCGTCCAACACCACGACCCCCGCCGTGCCCAGCCCCAGGCAGCCGAATTTGAGCGGATCAGCAAAGTCGAGGCGGCAGTGGAATTCGTCGTGCCGCAGCAGCCCCGTGCTGATACCGCCCGGGATGGCCGCTTTCGCGCGCCGCCCCTGCCAGACCCCGCCCCCCCACCGCTCGATCAGTTCATCGAGCGGGATGCCGAGCGGCGCTTCGTAGCAGCCCGGCCGGGCAACATGCCCGCTGAGGCAGTAGAGCTTGGGGCCGAAGCTGCCCGAATCGCGCGGATTGGCGGGATCCGGCGGCACGCCCAGGGACCGGAACCAGGCCGACCCGCGCTCGCAGATGTGCTTGACGCACGCCACCGTCTCGACATTGTTGACCACCGTCGGCTGGCGAAACAGCCCTTCCACCGCCGGGAACGGCGGCTTGACGCGGGGCCAGGCGCGCTTGCCCTCCAGACTCTCGATCAGTCCCGTCTCCTCCCCGCAGATGTACGCGCCGGCGCCGCGGTGCAGGAAGACGTCGAGCGAATACGAGGAGCCCAGGATATTGCGGCCCAGATAGCCGGCCGCGTAACACTCGGCGATCGCCGCCTCGACCCGGCGGTACGCCAGCGGATACTCGTAACGCAGATAGAAATACGCCGTCGCCGCCTGCGTGGCGTAGCAGCTCAGCAGCAGTCCCTCCAGAACCTGGTGAGGATCGAGTTCCATCAGGACACGGTTGCAGAACGTGCCCGGCTCGCTCTCGTCCGCATTCAGGCAGAAGTAGATCGGGCCCGGACGGTCCTGGGCCAGAAACGACCATTTCTGCCCGGTCGGAAACCCGGCTCCCCCCCGCCCGCGCAGCCCGCTGGCTCGCACCAGCTCCTGCACCTCCGCCGGCGACTGCCGGGCCAGCACGCCGCGCCAGGTCCGGTAGCCGCCCGCCGCTTCGTATGCCGCGCGCGTGTGGCTGTCGGGCCTGCCGACGTTCGCCAACAGAACGGGTTCGCTGCTTGCCACCGCCGGCCTCGACTTACTTGTTACTTGGTCCACAGTTCCAGCAACTGATCCAGCTTCTCGCGCGTCAGGCAGGCGTGCAGAGTGTCGCCCGCCAGCGCGCACGGCGCCTGCTCACAGGCACCCAGGCATTCGGCGAACTCGATGCCGAACGCGCCATCGGGGGTCGTCTCGCCCGGCGCGATGCCGGTCCGTTCGCACAGGTATGCCAACAGATCGTCCGCCCCGCGCAGCTGGCAGCTGATCGAACGGCACAGCCAGATGCGGATCCGGCCGTGCGGCGCGTCCTGTTTGAAGAACCCGTAGAAGGTCAGCGTGTCCTGGACCTGCGCGGGAGCCAGCTCGAGGAGTTCCGCGATTTCCACCACGGCCTGTTGCGGCACGTGCCGCAACCGCTCATGCACCACGTGCAGGGCCGGCAGCGTCACCGCCTGGCGCGTCGGGTACCGGGGCAGCAACGCGCGAATCTCGGCGATCATGTCGTCGGTCAGAACGCGCGGCCCCGCGATCGTCGCCTGCCGTGTTTCCTCTGTGTTCATGGTTCACTCACATCCGTCGTCGCTGGCCATCCCGTCGCCAGCTGCCTGTCATACGCCGCCCATCAATCACCGGTCGAGTTCCGCGGCAATGATGTTCAAGCTCCCCAGAACCGCCACCACATCGCTGAGTGTATGCCCGCACATCAGGCGGGGAAACAGGGCGAAGTGGACGAACGAAGGGGGGCGGCACCGGGCGCGGTAGGCCACGTGGCTGCCGTCCCCCACGAGGTAGAAACCCAGTTCGCCGTTGGGAGCCTCGATGGCCCCGTACACCTCCTCGCAGGGAACGCTGAAGCCACGATGGGGCATCACGAGTTCGAAGTGGGTAATCAACCCTTCGATGGTCTGATACACCTGCGACTTGGGTGGCAACCCGACGCGCGCGTCCGCGCCGACCTGGACCGGTCCCGCCGGCAGGTTCTCGATCGCCTGCTGGACGATCTGCAGGCTCTCCCGTATCTCGTGCATCCGCACGAGATAGCGCGCGTAGCAGTCGCCGGTCCGCGCGCAGCAGACCTGGAAGTCGAAATCGTTGTACGCCAGGTAGGGCTCGTCCTTCCGCAGATCGCGCGTCACGCCGGAGGCGCGCGCCACGGGCCCCGTCGCGCCGCAATTGATGGCCGCGGAGGCCGACAGCACCCCCACCCCCTGCGTACGGTCCAGGTAAATGCGGTTGCGAGTCAGCAGACGCTCCATGTCGGCCAGGGTGGCGGGCAGCCGCCGGATCAAGTCCCGGATCTTCTCAATCGTGACCGGCGTGATGTCGTGCAGCACCCCCCCGACGCGCGTGTAACTGTTGGTGAATCGAGCGCCGCAGAGCGACTCGAAGATATCGTAGATTTTCTCCCGCTCGTAGAACCCGTACAGGAAGAAGGTGTACGCGCCCACATCCAGAGCCATCGCCCCGACGCACAGCAGATGGTCGCTGATGCGTGCCAGCTCGGCCATGATCACGCGCAGATACTTGCAGCGCGGCGTCAACTCGATCCCCAACAGCTTCTCCACCGCGTGGTGCCACGCCACGTTGTTGGCCATCGGCGACACGTAGTTCATCCGGTCCGTGACGGTCACGTACTGGTTGTAGTTCAGATGCTCGCCGATCTTCTCGAAACCGCTGTGCAAATAGCCGATGTGCGGCACCGCGCCCACGACCCGTTCGCCGTCGAGCGTGAGTACGATGCGCAGCGTCGTGTGCGTTGCAGGATGCTGCGGGCCGAAGTTCAGCGTCCAGAGATAATCCTGTGATGCAGTCATGGATGCCCAGTCCGCGAACTCATCCGTCCTCACGCGCCAGCGGAGTGAAGTTGTGCCGTTCACCCCGCCCCTGCAATGGATAGTCTTTCCGCAACGGATGCGCCGTGAACTCCGGAGGCAGCAGGATCCGCCGCAGGTCCGGATGGCCGGCGAAGTGTATGCCAAACATGTCGAACACTTCCCGTTCCAGCCAGTTGGCAGCTTCCCACAGGGAAGTGACGGTGGGAACCGTCAGGTCCGGCTCGCTGAGCATCGCGCGCACTGTCAGACGCAGGTTGTCGCGGGTGTTGCACAGCAGGTAGACCAGGCCAAAGCGTTCGGTGGCGCCGCGATAGTGGAGGTAGTCGACACACGTGATGTCGACCAGCAGGTCGAAGCCCCACTCCTGCTGCAGCAGGTACAGCGCGTCGTAGAGACTCGCGCGCGGCACGCACACGCGGACCTCCTGCCGGAACTCGCTCCGCCTGGCACCCGCGAAACGCCGCAGCAACGCGTCTGTCACCTGGTCCAATCCGACCGCGTCCACTGTCGCTCCCCCGTCGTCCCCCCTGGCACAGGCGACCGGCTCGCCGACCGGGCCGACAACCTGCGCTCCTGTCACGCCCTCACGCCGCGCGCGCGGATTGCGGATGTCTGCCCCAGAATGGGCAACTCCTGCAGCGCCCGCACTGGCGCGCGGCGCTCGAACTCGCGCCCCGCCACGGTCCCTTCCCGCGTAATCTTGTCCTGCAGGTCCAGGATCGCCTGGATCAACTGCTCGGGACGCGGCGGGCAGCCGGGCACGTACATGTCCACCGGCAGGAACCGATCAATGCCCTGCACCACGGCATACGTGTCGAACACTCCCCCCGTGCTGGCGCAGGCCCCCATCGATATGCACCACTTCGGCTCGCTCATCTGCTGCCAGATCCGCTGCAGCACGGGGAGCATCTTCATCACCACCCGCCCCGCCACGATCATCAAGTCGCTCTGCCGCGGGCTGAACCGCATGGCCTCCGCGCCGAACCGCGCCAGATCGTGACGACTCGCACCGGTCGCCATCAATTCAATGCCGCAACAGGCCGTCGCAAACGGCATGGGCCACAGACTGTGCGTGCGACACCAGTTGGCCAGCGCATCCAGCCGCGTCACGAGGACCTGGTCGGGAGTCTCTAGCGCCATCGAAACACCCCCCTGCGCCACGCATATACATAACCCACCGACAACAGCCCGACAAACACCAGCATCTCCGCGAACACCAGCCCCGGGCTCCACATCGGCACCGCGACCGCATCCGCCACGCGCGCCAGCCCCTGCTGGTCCCTGTTGACAACGGCGTTGGCAACGGCCCACGGATAGAGGAACAGCAGTTCCACATCGAACACCAGAAAGGCAACTGCCACGGCGTGGAACCGGAAGTCGAACCGGCGCCGCGCATCGTGCGCCGGATCCATGCCGCTCTCGTACGGCATCTGCTTGACCTTGGTCACGCGCCGCGGCCCCAACAGCTGCGCTACCACGAACATGCCCACCGACAGCAGCGCGGCACAGACAATCAACACCAGAATGGGCAGCAGAACAGCAGCCATAAAGACTTGCTTGAGAACAACTTAATGACGGTACCCACACAGGCCCGGCCCGCCGCTGTGCAGCCAGCCTGACCGCAGCGCGATTGCATCCTATCGGCGGGATACACCAGGGTCAACCCAACCACACACGACAGCGGGTATCCCTTACCATTAAGGGAATAATGGAGAGATGATGATGATAATGACGGATGACGAGTGACGGAAGCACGAAGGAAGGGCTAATGGTGAATGACCGAAGCGCGACGTGCCCTGTCACTCCGGACACCCCTCGTGCCGGCCCCCCCGGTCATTCGTCATCCGTCATTCCTTCGTGCTTCCGTCACTCGCCATCCGTCATTCCTTCGTGCTTCCGTCATTCGTCATCCGTCATTCCTTCGTGCTTCCGTCACTCGTCATCCGTCATTCCCTCTCCGTTATTACCCCCACGGTTCCGCCCATGATTCCCGACGTTGTTGAAATCCTGCAGCAGCTGATTCGTATCCCGAGTGTCAATCCGATGGGTCGGGACGTGCCGGACGATCCGCATTACTGCGAGCAGGCGCTGAGCGTTTACCTGGAGCAATTCTTTCGGGACCTGGGGGTGGGGGTGTGGCGTCAGAACGTGGAGCCGCGGCGCACCAACATCCTGGCCTGGACCACAGCGCCGGCGGACGACAGGCAGCGGCCGATCGTGATGTTCGAAGCGCACCAGGATACGGTACCGGTCGACGGCATGACGATCGATCCCTGGCAACCGCGGATTGAGCAGGGTCGCGTGTACGGCCGGGGTGCCTGCGACGTCAAGGGTGCGATGGCCTGCATGCTGACCGCCTTCGCGCGGCTGGCGTGCGAGCCGTCCGCAGCCCAGCCGATGCTGGTGATGGCGTGCACAGTGAACGAAGAGCATGGGTTTTCCGGCGCGCGCCGGCTGGTGCAGTCCTGGGCCGACGGCACGGCCCCGATGCTGCCGCGCCCGCCCGATCAGGTGATCGTCGCTGAACCGACGAACCTGCAGGTCATGGTCACGCACAAAGGGGTGCTCCGCTGGCGCTGCCACACACTCGGCCGCGCGGCGCACAGCGCGTGTCCGGACAAGGGGGAGAATGCAATTTACCACATGGGGCATGTGGTGCTGCAACTGCAGCGCTGTGCCGAGTCGCTGATCCAGCGCGGGGGGGACCCGCGGGTCGGCCCTCCCACACTCAACGTCGGCACTATTCACGGCGGGATCTGCGTCAATGCCGTACCCGACCGCTGCACCATTGAAATCGATCGGCGTCTGGGACCTGACGAAGAACCGGAGGCGGCGCTACAACACGTGCTCGATTGGCTCACACAACATGCACCGCCCGCCGAGCGAATCCAGCACGATCCCCCGTTTCTCGTCAGCCGCGGGCTGAGCGATCGCGGCAACATGGAGCTGGCGGCACGCCTGCAGCAGATTCTCCACCGCCAGGGGTTCGCGGCGCAACAGATCGGCGGGCCGTACGGGACCAACGCCCCCTTCTACGCCTCGGTCGGCGTGCCCACCGTCGTGTTCGGCCCAGGCTCCATCGAGCAGGCGCATACCGCAGCGGAATGGATCGCCATCGATCAGCTGCACACGGCGGTGGATGTATACACCGCCGTGGGACAAGGCGCCACGATCACCCGTTAGAACGCGTTAGAACACGTGAACGCGTTAGAACACGTCCAGGATGAAATGGTGGCCGTAGTGGTACCGGCGATCCTGCGGATACTCGTTGTGCCACTTCTTGTTGTAGACCGGGATGCGCATTTCCGGCGGATACCGATAGTACAGACTCTCGGCACTGCGGTAGTATTCATTCCCCCAGAAGTTCTGCGGGTAGAATACGTACGGATAGTGGTAGAACCGATCCCAGTCATAGCGCCCGTAGGCGTTGCCCCAGACGCGGCCGTACGCGCGCTGATCGGCTTGCGCCTGTGTCGCCGACACGCTGAAGTAGAAAGCTGCCGCGCAGAGCAGGGTTATGATCGTGCGCCGAATCATCGAGTTCCCCCCTGGATATCGACGTGAGTCGGATGGAGCCGCGCAGGGCGCGGTGTGGTTGTCTCGGTCTAGATTACCCATCGGCAGTCCGCCGGGAACGGATTGAGGGAATATCTGGCAGATCCGGCACGACACGACAATAGCAGAAGACAGCGAGGCTGGGTTGAGTTTACCGCCTCCGGCGTCACCAGCTCTCGGCCCGGATCGCCGCCAGCCCTGCGCGATACGACGGATAGCGGAGCGTGATTCCCAGCTCCGCGCGCAGGCGGTCGTTGTGGACACGTTTGTGTCCGGCCCGGCGACCGGCAACCGGCTGGGCGCTGGAGGGACTGCAGAACTGCGCCGGCGGTGTGTCAAACAGTCGCGCTGCTTCCTGATAGAATGCCAAACGCTCGACGGGCTGGCCATCGGACACGAGCAACACGCGGGGCAGTTGCAGTGCGCGTGCGGCCGCCAGCTGCACCACCTGGGCCGCATCGTCCACATGAATCAGGTTCAACAGGTGGTGTGGCTGTGTGTCGATCGGCTGGCCGACCTGGAGCTGCCGCAGCCGGGGCAGCCGTCCCGGTCCATAGAGGCCGGCGAGGCGGAGGATCACGGTCCGGTCGGAAAACGGGGACTGCAACAGCAGTTGTTCGGCGGCCAGAAAGGCCTGTCCCCCCGCGCGCAGTGGACGGCACTCGGTAGCCTCGTCCACCCAGCTTCCATCGGTCTGTCCGTAGACGCCCGTGGAACTGATGTGAATGACGCGTCCAACCTGCGGGGGCAGCGCCGCCAGGAGATGCCGCAGGCCGTCAACGTACACGTCCTGGACCGTCTGCAGCATGTCCCGGTCGAAACCAACGCTCCAGAGTAGCGTATCGACCGCAGGGAGTTGCTGCAGGGTCTCCGGGCGGGTCACGTCACCTACCCAGGGAATCAGTCCCTCTCGCTGAAAGTGTCTGGCTCGCGATGCAGTGCGCGTCAGCACGTGGACCTCGTCGCCAGCGGCGCGCCATAACCGGGCCACGCGGGAGCCGAGATAACCACAACCGGCGATTAGCCTTCGCATGTTTTGCACGTGTCTGTCAGGCCATTCGGAACAGTGGGGACGGTGTGGCCCATTTTGGGTGGTGGGTGACAAAATGTCGAGAACGTCACCGCCAAAACCGGTATGATCTGTCATTGTTGCCCGATGCACTCGGTCGCCCGATGCACTCGGTCGCCCGATGCACCCGGAAACCGTGTCACCTGAAAAACGTGGGTGAGGCAGTGGCCTGTTCGATGGGCCGGGGCCTGACCCCGCAGCTCTTGCAAGACGTGTCCATGACGCAAACCGGCCTCATCTCTATCCTGTGTCACTGTCGGCGTCGCCCACTTCGTTCCCCGCGCTCGGTCCGGTGGATGTGGGCTGCGAGTCTCGCGCTGGCGGCAGCGGCCACTCCGGCCGGCGCGCAGGATCCGCAGCCCCCGCTGACGCTCGCTGCCCCATTAGAGCGCATCTACGCGGCGGGAGTGCCCACATCGGTGGACGAACTGCGGCTGATGGACGAGCATCAGCGCATGCTCGTGCAGCGGCTGCTGCAGGTCACGGTGGGACTGGAGATCGGCCAGACACAGGGAAGCGGCGTCATCGTCAGCGCCGATGGCTACATCCTGACCGCAGCGCACGTCGCCGACGAACCCGATCGAGAGGTCCGGGTGTGGATGCCCGACGGCCGGCGCTTGCGTGGCCGGACGCGGGGTCTGCATCGGGGCATGGATGCGGGGCTCATTCAGATCGAGGAGTTGCCACGCGAAGGGGCTGAGCGGTCGGCGGGGGGGACCGGCCCGTGGCCGTACGCCGAGATGGGCACAATCGCCGATCTGCGTCCGGGCAGTTGGTGCCTGGCGCTGGGGTACCCCGGGGGTTACCAGCCGGACCGGCAACCTGCGGCCCGGTTCGGCCGCGTGCTGTCGGTAAGTAACTCGGTGATCGAAACCGATTGTGTGCTCATCGGCGGTGATTCGGGTGGCCCGCTCTTCGATATGCAGGGGCATGTCATCGGAGTCCACAGCCGGATCGGCAGCAAGCTCACCAAGAACCTGCACGTGCCAATCCATGCCTTTCGGGACAACTGGGCGCGGCTGGTGCGGGGAGACGCCTGGGGCACTCTGCTGGATCTGATCGGTCGCCCGATGATCGGCGTCCTGGGGATCAAAGAAACCGACGAGCCGCGCATCGCACATGTGATACCGGCGTCACCGGCGGAGTCAGCCGGCCTGCAGCCCGGCGATCTGGTCACTCGCTTTGGTGACGAAGACGTCAGGAGTTTTGACGATCTGAAGGCCCTGGTCGCGCGGCGCAATCCGGGTGACGAAGTGACGGTCGTGGTGGTGCGGGGGGCGCAGACCCGGGAGTTCCCGTTGGTGATCGGCGCGGCGAGCCGGCCGGATCCGGCTCCCGAGCTGCCGGGTGATGGGGGCGAGTTCGTGGGGCGGCTGGTGCCGCACACGGTCGACGCGCCGGGGGGGGGCAAACATGCGCGCGATCACGCGTCGGTGCTGCAGGCGTTCCGTGACGTGGTCGAGCTGTCGGCCAAGTGCACTGTCCGCGTCCTGTGCCACGATGAGCAGGTGGCGTTGGGCACGATCTTCGATGCCGACGGCCTGGTGGCTACCAAGGGCAGCGAGCTGGACGGCCCGGTGGTCTGCGAGCTGGTGGATGGAACGCGTTACGCGGCCGAACTGCTGGGTGTGGATCGAGGCAGCGACCTGGCGGTATTGAAGATCCCCGCGCGGGGACTGCCAGTGATTCGCTGGCGCGCGGAGGAGCCGCCTGCGGTGGGCAGCTGGGTCGCCACGCCGGGACTCGGCGCGCTGCGCGACGCCGTGGGCATTGTCAGTGTCGCGGCGCACCAGGTTCGCGGCGCGGTGTTGGGGATTCAGCTCACCGAGGACCATCCGGGCCCGCGCGTCACGTTTGTAGTGCCGGGCAGTGGTGCGGCCAACGCCGGCCTTCTCCGCGGCGATATCATCACGCACATCGATACGCAGACGATCGAGAGTGCGGACGCGCTGGTGGCTGCCACCAGCGCCATGCTGCCCGGCGACATGGTGCAGTTGACGATCCAGCGTGCCGACCAGACCGAACACATTGCGGCGGTGCTGGGCAGTGTGGCGGAAACGCTCTCCGGCCAGCGCGCGCGGCTGCAGGATCGGCTGGGCGGCCCGCTCAGCGCGCGGCGCGTCCTGTTCCCGGCCGCGCTGGAACACGACACGGTCCTGCTCCCGAATCAGTGCGGCGGCCCCCTGGTGGACCTGGCGGGCAACGCCGTCGGCATCAACATCGCGCGCGCCAATCGCGTGGCCAGCTATGCCATTCCGGCGGACGTCGCGCGCCCGTTGCTCGACGCCTTCAAAACGCGGACAACAGTCACGGTGTCCCACAGCCCCTCCCCGGAGCCGTGACGTGCCCGAACGCGTGGAGAAGCTCAACCCTCCAGTTGCATTATTTGTGCCACATGCACGTGAAAAGCAACTCGTATCGTGGCAGCAACCGCGTTTTGTTCGTGTGTCGATGGAAGTCGCGTGTCATGACCTATGCGAGTCACGCGAACTGTCGTCTTGAGCCGTAGCGCGGCGCCCCTATCACAGCCCGGGGTAAGCCGCCCCTCGCGGCGCCACCCGTGGGTATGCGTGCCCGAGAACATGCCGGTCGAGCCACAGACGCCGCGCTGAACCGGCGGCCTCCGAGACCGAGACCGAAAACAACCGCGGCTGGGCTTCCGGAGGCTAGGCCGGCAATGGGCGGCTCGCGGCGGGCAGGGTGCGCTGCTGCGCAAGCGACCCTGGGCTGCGGAGTGTAACCGCT
>JAAYDI010000049.1 GCA_012729315.1 Planctomycetaceae bacterium | reverse complement strand
CCCGGACGCGTTACAGATTCCGCGGTGCCGGGAAGCACGCGCGCAGTTTGTTCGCGAGTCAGAACACGAGAAGGCGATCCGATTCCTCTTGTTCGACGTGGAGCAGCGACTCTTCCTGGCCGAACGCCTTTGCCGGGCATTCCGCAGCCGGCCCGGCCGCAGATTCCAGGCGTCCCACAGCCATATCAGCCCCCGACGCCGGGGGTGCCGGGTCAGCCGCCTGTTCCGTGAGAACGAGATATTTGACAAGGACTGTGAGCCAGCCGACAATCTATGGCAGTCAGAAGGGAAAGGACAGATCATGAAGCGATCCCATCTCATCGCGGTTCTCGTGGGGTTCATGGCCATCGTCGCCTTCGCCAATACGGCTTCGGCGTACTACCACCCCGGCATCGGGCGGTTCACCAGCCGCGATCCGGGGCCAGCGCGTGTGGGATCGGGGGGAATGGCGTCAGGCGGGCAGTTCGTCCAGCGCGATGCCTATGCAGGAGGGATGAACCTCTACCAGTATACGAGTTCAAATCCGATTGTCCGATCTGACGCGTGGGGGCTAAAGGACTACAAGATCGGAACGGGGCCAAAGCCGGATATAAAGTGGGACAACGGCTTCGCATATGATCCCAATGCAGAATGGACTTGGGGTGATCTCTATGCTTGGAACAAGTATGGAGTGTTGTTGCGTGGCGCGCAGGTGCGAGGGCATCTGCCAAATGGAACCAGGGCATATCAGCACTATCGAGACAAGACTGGCACTGATCTGTGGGTGAACTACGACAACGCGATTGCGGACGATGGAGGAATTGACAATGGATTCAAAGCGGAGCTTGCCGGAGCGCAAGCCGATATTGAGCGAGAGCATGACGGGAAGATGCAACAGTTTAGTGTCTATTCCACGTCGGCGCGGTTGGTGAACAGCAGCACAGAAGATTGGCAGAAAGCACTAGGCGGGCACAACATCTGGGGAACCGGTACGGTTACCTATGACCCAGCCAAATGCACCTATGCACTGAAAATCGCGGTGGACATGGAGGATTTCTACAACTTCAACAAGGGACAGGCTGATATAGCCACTGGCCTTCCGGATAATGAGAACGGCCGATTTGAGGTCTTTGGTTGGGCAAAGTCATTTTACTCGCGAGGGCAAGTAACACGCACTATCACATGGAAGAAGGGTGAGGCCGATAAAACGACGCAGGTTGATGGCGACCCAAGGCGTAGTGGATCGGGGAGACGTTAACTCCAGGGGCTTACCCAATGCATTCGACATTACATATTCGGCCTATGATCGGCGCTGTCCTGGCCATCATGCTTGGGGTATTGGTGATTAGCGTTTCTTCGTGCGGTCGAGCAACTTCTTCCGCCTCCACGACTAGAAGTACCTCTGTTGCAGACATGCTGAAGTTCTTGCCGAACCTTAATGCGATTGATGTGGTATCCGCCGACTACGCCGTCACAAAGGATTCCGCATCACGAGGCGTGCCATCCCCATCTGACATTCGAATGGAATTGCTGGGCACTGCTGATCTGTCGGAAGATGCAGCCAAGAAACTCCAGCATAGCTTTGAGTGGAAAGCTGCGAATCGCAAGGACATTCCGGCGAAGATATTGTCAATTCTGCCTTCGGGCGATTACCAAGTCAGCACCAAACTCAATGACAGCTTCTCGGGAAACCCGACGTATGCCCATGGTCGTGTCGTTGTGGTCGCTGGTAACTGGGGTCGGCTCTATTTTCTGGCGTCGGATAGGGATCATCCAATCGAGTAAGGGTCCGCATCCGTTACGGCTCGATTTGTAATATGCAGCCTACGCCGCGACGATCTCCCCCCGGTGCCATGTGAACGGGAAGGCTTGCACTCGCGCTGCGCGCGGGTCCTGCAGTCCCACGCCGAAGTCGTGGTAGCCGCGCATCTGCACGCCGAGCACCGAGAAATCGGCATCGGCTGTCTCGATCGTGGGACTCTCCTGGCCGTTGAGGAACGCCACCTCGATCACCGGCAGATCGCCCGGCTCAGCCAACAGGTACCAGGCCTTCGAAGAGTTGCCGGTGTACTGGCTGTTGCTCAGGTACCGGCTGACCTCGACGCGGAACTTGCCCTGGTGCGGGTTAGACACCGGGTACTTCGTGCTGGCGGTCGTGTCCCGCAGCTCCATCGACTTGTAGAGCTGCGAACCGACGGCCGACAGTGCCGTGGTCACCAGCAGGATGGCCGGCATTATGCCAATCGGTTTGCCTTCTGGATCGACCTGGTCCATGAACGTGACCTCGCCCTTGGTCAGGCCGTCGATCGACAGGACCGTATCGGCGCCGCTGATGTAGTTCTTGTTGCCGGCGCTGAAGAACGTGGAGTTGTTCAGGAAGGTCGCCCAGAAGATGTCGTTGATCTTCAGGCCGCTGCCGCGTCCCAGCTTGCGGGGCACGGTGGTGATCGCGCCCAGGTCATCGTTGATAATGTCGCGGCGGTCGATCGAGAGCATCAGGCCGTAGGTGTCGGCCTTGTTGGTGTACTGTTCGTTTCCGAGCGTCCCGTGCTTGAGCTCCCCACCCGGTGCGACTTGCTCGTACTGGTCGGCGCCGATGAGCCGGTAGCTGGTCACCGTCTTGAAGTCGGAGACGTTTCGGGTGGCGCAGATGTTGCGCCAGGTCCGCTCGACGGAGAAGAACCCGTCCAAGAGGAACTTGTTGGCCACGTTGGAGAGGATCCCACCGATGTCGATCGTCGAGAAGCCCGCCTCCAGTTCCGGGCGGAAGGCGAACCGCAGCACACTGCGGCTGTCGCGGAAGTTGCGACCCGTGTAGCCGTTGGCCCAGGCCGCCTCCAGGAGCAGTTCCTGTAGGCCGATCCCGCCACGGAACCGGCGCGAGGCGGCTTCGATCGTTGGTCCATCGAAGATCTGATCGACCTGTTCCAGGCCTGCGGTCAACAGGCAGGCCGCCTCCAGGGTAGCACCGCTGAGCGTGTTGTCGCGAAAATGCGCGGCCGGCGCCTTCGGTCGACTTCGCCGCAGGGCCTCCAACGCCACTTCGGCCTGACAACGATCGGTGGTCCAGCCTTCGCGGATCGCGCGGGCCTCGATCTCCGAATACTGCCCATCGCAGTGGCGACGGATCTCGTTGATCCGGTTCGACTCGGCGAGCGCCTCGGCCCGGATTTGCTCGGCCGAGGGGCCATCGTACTGAGCCTCGACCTTGGTGGCCGGCTTGGGCTCGGTGTTCGTGGGCGTTGCCGGAGCGTTGTTGTCCGTTGCCGCGTCCTGGTTGGCGTCCACGGCCTTGTTGGAATCGTCCATGTGCTTCTCCTCCTGTTGAAGCGAAGAGGCTTTGGCCGCCACGCTGGCGCTGGTCTGGCCGTCGGCCCCGAGATCGACAAAGCTGATTTCTCCCAGAAGCGACTTGCGAACGACGTTGATCGGGCCGGCGAACTCCCGGCCGTTGACGATCGCCTTCTGGTTCTCCTTGATGAACTCGAACTCCTCGACTGACGCTCCAATGGACGCCTGCCAGGGGAATCCGTTGCGGGCACTGACGACGATCTCCCTCGCTGCTGCCGTATCGCGCGATACGACGCCCGCAGCCAGCAGGCGACCATCTTCGATGCGGATGTTTTGGGTGTGCCCCACACCGCTCTGCATATCGTGGCCGAACCGGATCGGCCGGTTCTGCGACGGAATCGCCATGCCGGCCAGGTCGACGACCACTGGAAACCGCCATCCGGCAATCCGCATCGGTCCGCCCGTGTAGGCGACCATCGTGAACCGGGGCAGCTTCGGTTTGCCGTCGGCAGTGCCTTCCGCTTCGGCGGCGGCTTCGATCGTGATCGCGCCCGGCTCGCTCAGTAGGTTCAGGTGGCTTTCGCCCTCGAACTGCGCGGGATCATGCGGCTTGCTTTTCGGCATCGTCCGTCTCCTCCTCGTCCTCGGTTTGGTCGTTGGCGGAATCGCTCGGCGGCGACGCCTCGGCGGCAAGCCCGAGCTGCTTCATCAGCGCGAGCTCCTTGCCACGTTGACGCAACTCGCTTTCCCAGTCGCGGCCCTGACGAGCGTACTCGTAGGCCAGGGTCGTCGTGTGACTGGCTAATCGCGTCGCTTGGGCCGAGGCCTCTTTGGCCGGATCCACATGCTCCATTCCGTCCCAGAAGAACTGATGTGGGAGGTCGCGAAAGGCGACCGTGCGCATCCAAAGGGGAAGGAAGTCGCTGATCAGAACGGCCTCGTCGAGCCAGGCCCGCAGGACACGATCAAGCACCACGACCGCCAGTTGAGCCTGATCGACGCGAATCGACTTGTAGTACGTCTGGTGATCCAGTCGGCCGGAGGCGTAGTTGTATCCGGACGAATTGCAGGCCGCGACGTTGTAGGGAATCGAAAGGCAACGGGCGATTTCGTTGAGGATCTCTTTCTTGAACTCCCCGTACGACGTGCTCGGCTGCTCGGCCTGGATCTGACCGAGACGCCATCCGCCAGGCAGTACGGTGGCCATGCGGCGTTCGAGTTCCACCAGGTCCATTGGCTCGACCGGATCTGCCTCGCCGTTGGCCGGTGCGTCCGTGAAGAGTACCGCCGCGAAGTCGGCCGCCGTCTCGGCCGCCGCGATCACGGCCAGCGTGTAACGCCGCAGTTGTGCAAAGAGGGGCAGCGCCGGCATGATCTCCGGGATGCCACGGGTTTGGCCCGGGCGATCCGCGCGGAGATAATGGACCATCGCCGATGCCGGTACGCGATCGAAATCGGAAGAGAGATGGCCGCGCTGGTCACCAGGGTGGCTCTTGAGCAGATGGTACTCGATCGGATTACCGAACGCATCGAAGACGATGCCATCGGTGGCATTCGCATCGAGCAGGCGATGAGCCAGATCCGGTGTCGCCACCTGGTCGGCCTCGATGAGCCGCAAGTCGAGTTTCACCAACGAGTCGAGCTTCGGGTTGGCTACGAGCATGGCGAAGGCTTCGCCGTCCTGGGCGCGGGCCATTCGCATCGTGCGGAGCTTCTCGGCCAGGCCGACGGCGTCTGCCCAGGCCATGAACTCCTGCTCGATCAGACGATTGGCCTCGGCATCGTCGGTGAGCATTTGGAGGCGGGGACCGGTGCCGATCGAATCGTTCGCCAGAGTCGTGACAATGCCCCGCGCGTAGCTGTTGTTGGCGACTTCATAACGCGCTCGGGCACGGAGTATCCGGCGCACCTGGGGATTGTTGGCGGCGCCCGCGGAGAGCAGATCCGCGTTGGCCCAATGCCGGCGGTTCTCTTCCGTGGTGGCTGCCGCGTCGTACCGTCCTCGCACATGCGCCGGCGAGTGAACCGCGCGCAGGGAGCGTCGACGATTGCTTCGAGCAACGGCGTTCTTCAGCCAACCGAACATGCGAGTGGTCCTCAGTCCGTGCCGGGGGGGACGAGCTTCTTTATCGCCACGCCCAGGCCTTTCTTCTTGGCTGCCTTCTTGCCTTCCAGGTACCGATCGGCGGCGATTTGGTCGGCCAGGCTGTGCTGCTTCATTCCACCCGAGTCGCCGTGCGCCTCGGCTGGCCCCTGGGCGTTGTCGCGGATCGTCTGTTCCAGCTCTTCAGGCACTGCCGATTCCTCCCAAGTAGCGGGTCCGGGAGTTGCACCCGGCGGGCGAGGCGTATGAAACCTCACTGAGCACTGGCCCACCCGCGATAAGGGCGAGACCAACGCAAAAGGGCACACGCACGATGCGGCCCCGCATGGCCTTGGCGTTGGTCTGGTTTCACGCCCGGTGATCAGCCGGTCGCGTCGCCCGATTCAGTGGGTTCCGTCGCGTTGTAGTGAGAAGATGTTCACAAGGGAAGCATTTTTGTGGGGACCGGTGGAATTGATACAGAACTGTACTGTCGCCGTTGCATTCAACGCTTCCGAGGTGGCTCGACACAGGCGTGGAGTTGTTCGTAGGTCATCAACCGGCGGCCGCAATGGCGGCAAATGCGAATCCGCATGATCTTCTTCAGCCGCTGACGCGTGTACAAAACGGGAAGGTGCCGACAACCGCAGCGAGGGCATTGGATTCCCGGCTGTCCCGATTCCACAGGCGCTCGGTCGTTCGATTGGTCCATGGATCATCGCCTCCGCTGCAAGTCCGACAGTTTCAGTCGCGGCCGCTGGATGACAGGCTTGACGTCCGTTCCCGGAAGGACCACGCCTTGCATCGATGCCGCTACCGCGCACCCGACGAGACAGTCGAACCAGTGGTTATCGCTCCGCTCGGGCCGCATCTTCCACTCGTCAACGGTTCGACCACGACCTTCGGTCATCACCCGGTACTCGGCCGTGAGATGCTCTCCGAATAGGCGGTGCAAGGCGGGCGTATCACCGAACAGGGAAAGGCAACCGCGATCACCCATCGGCACGGCCAGCCGGGCGTAGATGAAGGACTTCCAGTAGTTGGTGTCGTAGACGACGTGGCGGATCTGGCGGCGACCGTGAACATTCGGGACCCGCCAATTGTGGCCCACGCGATCACCCACCTTCCGCTTGTACTCGGAAAACGGAATGCTGGACGCCCCGACGAACCGTCCATGGCTGGGCATGAGGATCGACGAGTGGGCCGATTGCCGGCAGAACTGATAGACCACGTCGGTCGAAAGGCCCCAGTTGGCGTCCACCAGGCACCGCTCGATGCGCATCGCCGCCCCATCGTCACGACGGAATTCACGGGCGAGATACTTCTGGGTCAGGGTATCCAGGCCGGCATAGATGGAACCTTCCAATCCGGCGCCGGATGCGGCCGTCGCCAGCGTCGGCTGAGCGTCGCGGGCGGTGAAATGGGCCCGATTCTGATCCGGATGGGCGCCATAAGTAATAATGTATCCGGTGAAGTCGTCCTCCCATGCCGCAACCACATAGAACAGCAAGGTTTGCTGCACGTCGACGAACATCGTCAAGTGATTGCAGCCGATCGGCACCTCGCCGCGTCCCAGACGATTGACTTTCCCGGCGATCTGGTCGGCCGACAGATCCTCTTGCTCGCCCGTGTCTTCCGGCAACGGCTCATTCTGATACTCGGCCCAGAACGCCCGCTCGTCCTGGAGCTTGAGATTCATGGCATGCTGGATAGCGGACAACTCGTCGTGGTTGAACCGCTCCGCCCACGCGACGCTGGCCCCCTCATCCATTTCTACCTGATGCTGACGATAGAATTCCGTGGCATCCGCCAGACCGCGTTCGGCACGAAGGCTCTCGGCCCGGATTTCGGCGTATCGGTCCCAGAGCTTCTCGTTGGCGGGAAACGCATAGATCATCTTCGTGCGCTCGCCCTGCCACTGGGGGTGCTTGTCACGGTCGAGAATCCGATCGGCCATGTCGCCGGGCCGGATCACCGTGCAGGGCATGATGCCCGAGATCTTCCGGCCCGGACCGGCGAGGCCCAAGACGGCGCCGGCCAGAATACTCTCGCGCGTGGCGCACTGCGAAAGGCTCCGTGCCGACTCGTCCGTCTGCGGGTCATCCAGAACGACCAGCGAAGGGCGGACCGTTTGGCCGTCGGCTCGCTTATGCTTCATGCCACGGATCCGGCCCGTGATGCCCGCCACCTTGATAATCGCTCCGGAGGCCTTCGAATCGGGTATCGTCGGCAGCACGACCTCGCGGGCGGTCCAGCCGATGTGCGTTCGCTGGCCCTGGTACAGCTGACCACTGGCGCGGTTGGCGATCCCATCCAGGCATTGGATCGGATAGATGACCTCTGGGAAGTCCTCCAACAGCAGATCGTTACCGTCCAGTTCGGTCTTGATCGATTCGAGCATGTCCATGGCATGCCCTTCATCCGAACCGATCAGACACACGAACTCGCGGTGACCATTGAGCACTGCCCAGATGCACGCGCATTCGCAGACGGTCGTCTTACCGCTGCCGCGCGGCATCGCCATGGCGAACAGCCCGCCTTCGATCACTGCTTTCTCAATCTTGGCGATCACCTTCAGATGATCAGGGGACCAGGTCAAATGAAACGTCTGCGAGAAGTAGGACTCGCAGAAGAAACGGAAGTCGGTCGTCGCCTGTTCTTTCCGTCGCGGGTCGACGACCTCCGGCAGCTGGCCGATGTCGCGACCGGCCAGCGATAGCGCAGCGTTGCGAGCGCGAGCCCGCTCCTTGATCGCTTCGTACGGATCCTCCGCCGCCGCAGGACGGGGCCTGTGCCGTTGCTCGATGAGCCACGCAGCGTAACGCAATAAGTCCACATAACGACCGTCCCCGAGCCGCATCCCGGCTCGGGTGCGGTGCCGGTAGAGCTGCCGCTCGTTGATCACCTCACCCAGGGGTGTGGAGTTCAACAGGCGACACAACTCGCTCGGTCGTAATCGACGTGGGTCAGTTGGCATCGGCGTTTCCGGCAGCCAGTTCTTTCACCAGCCACGCTGCATAGTGGACCAGGTGGATGCTGCCGTCGGCGCCCGTTGGCGCACCGGCCGCCACATCCGCCGTGATTCTCTCGGCGTCGATCCGTATTCCGCTGGCTGCGGAGAGCAGACGGGCCAATTGCTCGACGTCGAGCCGCGTGGGGTCCACCCCATTGTTCTCTTGGGTCATCGCTGGGCCTCCCTTCGCAGAGGATGGCACCAGGCGCGCCACGTTGGCGACTGTCGCGATGTGTGCAGAGATCCGCCTTGCTGTTGGTCGCCCGCCTTTTCGCGACACGGGCCAACGTCGGGGCCGACGTGCGTGCTACGCAATGCGCAAAAAGTATTCCGACAATTCGATGCACACCGGCCGAAGTTCCGCTTGATGTCTTCGCACTTTGATGGCTCATGTGTGTTAACGGCAGCGACAACGCGAACCACCAACCACAGGAGAACGCGATGAACACCGACGACTACCTGGACCTTGGCGACGACCTCGAGATCACGAAGACGACACGCCGTGCATCCGGCGGCGGAACCTGGGTTTCCGGCCGCATTGCCGGATACCGCTTCGAAGCATTGGTCTTTCCCGAACACGCTCTCAACCCGGAATGGGAATTGGGCGACAGCCGCATTTCGAAGCTCTGGCTTTCCCGGATCGCCAACAAGGAGACCTCCTTCAACTGGGATCGCGGGATCGACATTCCGGCGGCCTCGAAGAAGGCCCAGGCGGTCGTCGACTTCCTGGCCGCCGGCTTGGCGGAACACATCTACGGCAAGTAACCCCCAACGACAAGGAGCACGACGATGACGATTGACGAATTGATAGGCCGCCTCGAAGAGTACCGCGACGCGCTCGGCGGCGAGACCGAGGTCCGCCTGATGACGCAGCAGAACTGGCCGTTCGAGAACGAGATCACTGGCCTCGCATCCGGCGAAGAGATCAACGACGCCTGCGACGGCGAGGACGGCGACGACGATCAGGACGTCGACGAGGACGCCGTGGTCTTCATCGTCGAAGGCGAGCAGCGCTGCTACGGATCGAGCCGAGCCTGGCAGGTCGCCTACTAACCGCAACATCCACACCGGAGAACACCGATGACCACCCCGACCCACGACCATCTCGACTACGCCGAAGCGGCCGAATCGGCCCAGCGCGGCGAGGCCTGGCCGCAGGCGGCGGCCCTTTGGCGCCGGGCGGCCGACGCGTTGCGCGCCACCGCCACGCACAATGATGCGACGTTCGACCTCCACGCGAAGTACCAGGCCGCGGCGGTGGAATGCGACCACAAGGACCGGGTGAACCAACTGCTCGAGCGGATCGCCCGCGACAACCTGCGGATTCCAACATTTGGCGAACGGAAGTCGGACAGCCTCGACTTCCACGAGCTGGGCGTCTGGCAGATCAAGAAGGCCCTGTTGGCGGCCTACGAGGCGGGCCGCAGCGATGCGAAGTAACCCCTGTTTCCCTTTTTTTCGAGGAGAGATACGATGAAGAAAGATGAAGTTCAGATCGGCAAGGTCTTCACGGCAAAGGTCACCGACAAGGTGGTGTCGGTGCGTATTGACGCGGAGAATCCCCACGGAGGTTGGGACGCCACGAACCTGGCCACCGGCAAGAAGATCCGCATTAAGGGGCCGCAGCGCCTGCGAGCGGAGGTAAAGTCGAGCGGCGCCAAAGCGACCACGGCGGCGGAACAATCGGCCGGCGACGTCGCGTCCGCACCCGTCGCCACCAAAACGCGCACGGCGGGCACGGGCGGCAAGAAGCGGAGCAAGACGGCCAAGGACGCCAAACCCCGAAAGGCCGCGAATCGGGCCAAACGGGACGAAGCCAAGGCCAAGCGGCCGAGCGGTTTGGACGCAGCCGCCCGCGTGTTGGCAGAATCGGCGGAACCGATGGGCGTCAAGGAGATCGTCGAGGTTGCCTTCGCGAAAGGCTACTGGAAGAGTGACGGCCAGACCCCTCACGCAACGATCTACAGCGCTATGATCCGCGAGATCGCCACCAAGGGCGAGGATTCGCGGTTCAAGAAGGTCGACCGCGGGCGGTTCGCCGTCAACAAATAATCGCATCCTGCCACGTTCCTCCCTCCCCTCAACCCCGGCTCGACCCGGGGTTCTCTTCGGCAACAGGCTCCAGGTAAGAGACGGGCTTGCCCAACTGGCGGGCGATCGCGATCTCCGCTTGGACGCCGACGCTCTCCCGCCACCCATCGAGCGTAAGCACGACGACCTCATCGCACGCCTCCAAGTGCCGGCGATCGCACGTAGCCCAGAACGCCCAGTCTATCGGCAGTCCGTGCTGCGCGATGGGATACGAATGCGCAATCGGAGAGAATGTCGGTTTGCCGGCACGCATCAGAAAGGCCGCCGCACGACACGCCGCATCGAACCGCTCTTGCTGCACTGCACGGTCGCGATGCGACAACGGACTGGCCAGGTAGATCACGACGCCACCTCCTCGAGCTACTGTGCCGAATCAGCGGCGATGCGTTCCGCCTTCTTTCCTGAAAACTGCTCGAACCGCTGCACGATGACGTCGGCGTAGAGGGGATCGAGTTCCATGACGAACGCATGCCGGCCCGTCTGCTGGGCGGCGATCAACGTCGAGCCGCTCCCACCGAACAGGTCCAGCACGTTCTCGCCCGTGTGCGACGAGTACTGCATCGCACGAATGGCCAGCTCCACCGGCTTCTCGGTCAAGTGGACCATCTTGTTGGGGTTGATCTTCTTGACGTGCCACAGGTCGGTCGCATTGTTGGGGCCGAAGAATTTGTGGCCGGCGCCTTCTCGCCAACCGTAAAAACACCACTCGTGCGCTCCCATAAAATCCTTACGGGTCAACACCGGGTGTTCCTTGTCCCAGATGATCGCCTGGGAGAAGTACAATCCAGTCGCCTTGAGCACTGGCGGGTAGTTGGCACAGTTGGCATATCCGCCCCAGATATAGAAGGCTCGTCCCGGCTCGAGCACGCGGGCGATGTTGCCGAACCACGCTGCCAGCAACTCGTCGAACGCTTCATCGGTGACGAAGTCATTCTCTAACGGCCGATCCTTGGCCCGCAGTTTCTTCTGAGTCGGCTTGGCCTTTTCCGGATGCCGCTGGACGTCGAACTTCTGGTGATGCTTGGTTCCCTGAAAGGAACTCAGGCCCGCTGCGATCGCGTTATTGCTGCGCGGTTCCACACGCACATTATACGGAGGGTCTGTGTTCACCAATTGGATCGTTGCGCCGTCAAGCAGACGATCCACGTGCTGGGGATTCCCGGAATCGCCGCAGAGCAATCGGTGATTTCCAAGGATCCACAGATCGCCGGGCCGGGTGATCGCCTCATCCGGCGAGGCCGGTACGTCGTCCGGATCGGTCAATCCCTCCTTCACCCCCGGGTCGAGCAGCTTGGCCAGTTCGTTTTTGCCAAAGCCGATCAGCTCCAGATTGAAGTCCATCCCCTGAAGATCGGCCAGTTCGATCGGCAACAATTCGAGATCCCAGGCAGCCAACTCCGACGACTTGTTGTCGGCGATCCGGTAGGCCTTGATCTTCTCAGGCGAAAGATCTTTGGCAACGTGGACCGGGACTTCAGTAAGCCCCAGCTTCAGCGCCGCCTTCCAGCGCGTGTGACCGCAGACGATCACGCCCTCAGCGTCGACGACGATCGGCTGGCGGAATCCGAATTGGCGGATCGATTCGGCCACCGCGTCGACGGCCGCGTCGTTGATGCGCGGGTTCTTCTCGTACGGTTTGACGCGATCAAGTTTCCAGCGTTCGATCTTCATGGGGCCTTCCATCGCCATGGTGGTCGGGCAGCAGGCACGGTCGCTTGAATAACTCGTCGCGGATCTCCTGCATCAGCTCGCGGGTGTCGCTGGAGATCGTGGCGACAGACTCGATGGCCCGCGTGTTGCCGGCAATCACCTGGCTGTTGTCCTTGAGCACCTTCAACAGCTGCTTGACCAGCCAAACGTTCACGCCCAACAGAAGTAGTGCGAAGACCGCGAATCCGCCTTGGATCAGCGGCGACCAGAGTTGGATGACCTCGACCATGTCATGCGTCCTTTCGGTTGAGCCACCACTCGATCACCAGGCGGACGACGATCGGCACGACGACGTTGAGCAGGATGAAGATGATCACCGGGTTGCCGACGCGCCCACCGCGAACGCGGTCCTTCAGATGCGCCGCCAGTCGTTTTCTCCAAGCGTCCACTGTGTCGGCGGCGACAGGTTTCTCGGGGAGCAGCAGCACGGCATCGCGCACCAAGCCACAGGCATGGCCTCGCCACTTGCGGCAGGTCCACGACCGGTCGAGCACGTACTGTGTGGCCTCGATTCGGCGATCGATCATCGGCGGGACCTCCAGAAGAGTCGCGGCCGACAAACGCCATTGGCGCAGTCTTGGCGTGCGGCAGGCTGTCGTACGACTACCGGTTTCTGCTCGACGGCTGGTGGTACGCGACAAACGCCATTGGCACACGACGGCCCGGAAGCAGCCGCGTTCGGTTCCGGTAGACGGACGTCGACGGTGATCTTGCCATCACGCTGAGCGGCATCCAGCAGCGCCTTGCTGCGGTCGGCGAGCTCGTTTCCTTTGCGCATCAGATCCTTGGCGTCGCGAATCGTATCGAGCGGGCCACCGTAAGGCCCTGCCGTCCCCTCACTGCAGTCGGGGCACGGAGTACGGTGACCATCGCCGTGCGTGATCCAGCCAGTGTCCTTGCATCGCGGGCATTGGTACGGCTGTGGCGGTTCGGGAGTCGGCAAGCGATCGGCGGCAAGCGTGGCCACCGCCAAGTCGACCGCCGCGTCATCGAGATGGTCCGCCGGCAAAGGAAGTGCTTGGCAGCCTGCAATAAGCAGAGCGCACAGTGCGATCGAGAGCATGTGTTTCATCGTCTCACCCCAGAACGTCGGTCAGGTTTCCGTAGTCCGGCAGTGCCTTCTGCGGCACGCCCTTGATATCGCAATAGGCGAAGATCGATCGGCTGCCTACGAAATAGCGGGCATAGATGTCCTCGGCCAGCCAGAACGATCCCTCGGGCCACGGGCCGTAGCGATCTTCGGGCCACACCTTCGGCGGCTGATTCCAGCGGCCCCACGAGTTTGCGACCAGGAACACGCACACCGGATAGACTTCCCGCGTGTCGTCGTAGCCCACCGTGGCCATGTCATGCGACCATGACCCGCCGGGGACGGCGATGCCACGACTATCCGACGACGACTTCACACCGAAGTTCTGTCCGCTGTGCAGCGCGTAGCCGGAGAACAGCAGATCCTTCACCTCGTCGGCCGTGGTCGGTGCGATCCACTGACCGACGTTGTGTTCGCGGCACGCTTCTTTCACCGCTTCGGGCACTCCGGACGATCCCCAGCGGCTGCCGACCCGCGAGTCGTACTGCGACAGGTCCGCGAACGGATACTTTTGGCGAAACAGGAAACCGTAGTCGGCCTCGAACCGCGTGGCGCGGGCGGGATCCATGCCCTGGCCGCCGTGGCCCCGAGCGCCGTAGGTTGGCTCCGTCGCGCCGCGTTTGAAATACTCCTCGGCTTCGCCTTTGATGTGGATCTCGACCGCACGCGTTGTGTCGCGGGCATTGCGACTTCCGTGGGAAACGCAATCGCCGGTCGTCTGCGATTCCTGGCCGAACGCGCCTGGATCGAACTTTTCCCGCGAGCGCCACAGCAGTCCCATCTTGCCCTTGCCCACGCCGGCCAAGTGCGGAGCCGCCTCGGTCAGCGGCAGGGCTTTCCGGTCGAACATCAGATCGTCCATCGTGTCCGGATCGAACTGCCAACCGGGGAGTCCATTCTCGTAGGCCGAACGAATCTGCGACGGCGACTGGAATGACCCGTTCATCGAGCAGCCTCCCGGCAGGCCCAGGCGATCGCATCCAGCGCATCGGCCGCCTTGCCATAATCGAGCTGCGATACTTCCAGTCCCAAGAGTCTGGCCAGAGCACCGTCCGGCCCGTGAATCGCCTCGGAGAGCCCCGGCACCTTGGCGAATGCCCCCTGGAAGCGAAGCGTCACCGCCCTTTGGCCAAAGGCCCGCAGATCGGCGGTAGTCTTGAGGACCTTGGCGCCGGCACCGTCTCGGCGAACCACGTCGGCCGCCGCACCGTAGAAGGCTGCCAATTGCTGAGCTTCCTCAGGGTGGCCGGCGAGCGTTTGCGTCACGCGCGCCACGATCGCTTGAGTCGCCGCATCGGGCGGTTGGGGAGCGGGCTCGGGACTTGACGATGCCGGTCGCCACACGGCCACCAGGCCCACGACGATCAGGATCGCAGCCACAACCGTGGTCGGTTTCATGCGCTGGGCCCTCCGCCTTGATCCCGCCTGCCGGCGACAATTGCCGGCAAGACCTGGCTGTCCAGTGCCTTGACGGCGCCTGCCTGGCCCGACGCCTCGCACCAACTGCGAAGCGCATAGAACGTGTTGAAGCGATCCGCCGGCGACATTTCCGGATCCTCCGTCTGCGCCGGTCGCAGATTGGTCACTGCCGACTTCAGTCGATCGCGCTGCCCCCAAAGCAGCATCAGCACGCCGGCGACAATGGCCGCCGCCGGCGCGTATGGCATGAGCTGGTCAAGCGACATGGGCTTGTGCCTCCAGCTTGCGGACGATCTCGTCGTAGACCCGGCCAACCAGCGGTCGGATCACGGTCCGCAGCACGGGATCAAGAATCTGATCGGGGCCGGGCAGATCGATCGGCTCGATCAGTTCGTCGAACAGCTTCTCGCTGCGGGTGATCAAGTGTTCGCGCTTGTCCGTCGCGCTGAGGAAGGCCGACAGTTCTGCGGCCAGGAAGGGAAGAAGATCCTGCATGAGCGTGTCTCCTCGGAGGTTGTTGGTGTCACCAACGAGGAGTTCACGAAATAGTTGCGCTAACGTCCAGCAGATTCTTGTGCAGTAGCGTCGCGGGCATGGCAGGCACGACATGGGACGATCGAGATCATGGCGCGGCACTGCTCACAGCGGATTGGCTTGCGAACGAAATGTTCTCCGCGACACAAAGGCGGCCGGGCAGTGCTGACCGCCTCGCGCCGACCTGAGGCGACCTGCTCGACGATGCTGCGGGACACGCCGGCCTCACGGGCGACTTCTCCGCGCCGCAGTATTCCGACATCCAGCATCCGTTGGATCATGCGGATCGTGGTTGCGTCGACGGCCCGGCGCGGATTGACCATGCCCTTGGCGAATAGTTGCGGACGACTGCGCCGACCGATCCGACAACGATCGCCGGCCATCACGCGAACCACGTAGGCCGTGATCCCCAGCCGCTCGGCGATGGTTTCGGCATCGAGCCCCAGGGTCAACATCATGTCAGCTAGGCGAACGATCTCGGCCGTGATCTCCGTGCGGTGCATCCGTGTACCTCAAGTCCCTGGGTCCCGTGATTCGGACCCGCAAAACAAACTGTGTTCCACAAGGCGACTGTTCCCGCGGGGGGCTTCCGTGGCCGTGGGCCCCGGAGGACCCATGCCAACCACCCATTCGGGTCCCCTTATTGGCGCTTCGTGCCACCTTATTTCCCGCCCGAATGGGAAATAAGTCCTCGATGTAAGTCATTGAAAGATAGAGAGATATATGAGAGAGATACCCTTATTGCGCTTATTTCCCTCCCTGTTTCAATTCCTTCCGTTTCTGGCCATTCCCACACAAGAAGACCGGGCGGGAAATAAGCGCAATAAGGGCACCTGAATGGGTGGAGTGGTTACTGCTTGGCCACATAACGCACCCTCGGCGCCCCGCTGGTTTCCTCCGGTACAACGTCCACGTCGCCGCAGGCGACCAGCGCGTCGATGATCTCCATCCGCTCACGTGATTGAAGGGCCCGCGTGCGACGGCATAGCATGGTCCGCGTGAGCCCCTTTGGGCCGGCACCACGAATGGCCCTGAGCACACGTTTCCGCTTGGCGTCGAACGGGCCCTCGGCGACCCATTGATGGGCCAGGTAGATCATCCGTCGTGTGAGATAGTCGCTGGTGCTGCACGCCCAGAAGGCGGCATCGCGATCGATGGCTGGTAACTCGTGGTTCGCACTGCACGCATAGATCAGGGCCAGCTTGCGGGCCTTCTCGGTCGTGCGGGTCCAGAGCGTTCCCAGCGGCTCGCCCAACATGGCAGCCTGCTGGTCGGCCCATCGATCGAGCCCCTCCAGCATCTGATCCGCCTCGGGCGTGATCGGCACGACGTGCGGTTGAGGATGTTCGGCACGCAGATTCTGGCCCGGTTGGAAATCGCCCCACCATTTGGCGATGTCAATGAGCGACTTCGGAATTTCCGAAGTGGCCGGCCGCTGTTTGGGCACCTCACTGTCGCCTTCGAACACCAGCATTCGCGACAGGAATCCATCGGTCACGCTTTCGTAGGTCAGACCCTCGTAGAGCGACTTGGGAACGCTCGTGCCCCAGATGCACGTGTTGGGCTGGTCGATGGCCTTGTTGCGTTTCGTGTCAGCGTAGGCGTCGCCCAGGTAGATCGAGCCGGAGCTGGTGTAGAGTTTCATCAGCACGGTGACGACGTGATAAAGATGCGGCGAGCGACTGGCATCGCCAAGTGTCTTCAGCAGGCGTCCGATCTCGTCCAGTTGCAGCAAGATCGCCGGCTGTGTTTCGACGGCCGAGACGAGCCCCGCGTGGCTGGCCAATCCCTCTGGGCCGGCCAGATTGTCGAGGCCGGCCAGGTAGAGAATCTCTTTGTTCACCTCGCGAGCCCGCTCTTTTCCCTGGCCCGATGGGCAGACGCCCAGGCAATAGACGTTGGTGCGAGTGTTCACTTCGTCGCGCACCTTCCGCCCGGCAAGCGTGCCCTGCAGCGCGATCGCGGCGCCCAGGGCCAGAAGCGGCTGTCGACGAAATGACGTAGCCAGCGTGTACTGGCACACCTGGCCGACGAACCCCGGCACGGAGAGCAGCTCGTCGGGAAACGGGCCGGGATCGGCCGGGGCGTCCGAAGGCTCGGGCTCCTCATCGGCCGTCATCTGGCCCCAGTGGTTCTCGACGACGGCAACGGTGATCTCGTCGGGCGCATAGCGAACGATGCTCTCGGCAATCCGCTCGACTTCGGTTTCCGGGAGCGGCGGCGAGCATCGATTGACGTTGCTGGCCCGAATGGCGGCGAGGATTTCGGGTAGCCCCATCCCTGCCCGGCGCATCGTGCCCGCCAGGCTGGCCAACGTGGCGTTGCGTTGGCCGGAGGGGATCGCGTTCCCGTCGACGGCGAGGGCCGCGACACGGGGCGACGTGGGCGACGTCGTGCCGCCGTGGGCCAAGCGATCGATTGCTTGGGCGAGCCAAGGTGGCGGTTCGGGCAGATGCTCGAGCGAGCTGTCCAGCGCCATGCCCTCGACCCAACGATACGGGCCTTCGGGACGCACGGAAGGTGGGGCCACAATGTAGCCGCCGTCGGCTCGCGTGTCGACCTTCGCTGCGAGCCGGCCAGTAGTGCTGCGCCACGCCTTGCCTTTTGGTTGGCGGAAGATGTAGTGCTTTCCGCCGCCGGGCGTCAGTGCGATCGGTGCAATGGCCAGCTCGAGCAGTCGTTCGGGCTCGTCGCGCAGCCACGGGTTGTCGGCCCGGTCGATGTCGACAACCAACAGGCCCGCGGTGGGCAGGCCGATGTTGGCTTGCGGCCACGTTTGCCACCATGCCTCGATCTGGTCGGCATCGGTCGTGGCGTCATGGAAGCCGTGTTCGACCAGCGGCTTCTTCGTGCCCGGCGCGCAGGGAAACACCGCGTAACCGAGATCGGCATACACGAGAGCAGCGGAGAGGAGTGCGTCATTGGTCACGCTCGATCACCTGCGGCATGTTCCGTTTCGTCGCTCTGTCGTGTCGGCACATCGATCATCGCTGGCAGCAACTCTTCGAAGTGACAGACACCCAGGATGTTCCAGGCGGCGTGCGCCAAATGGTCTTCGCCGCGGTCCCCCTCGAGCCACAGGTAAATGTGCCGTACCGCATGGTTGAGCATCTCGCTGGCGGGGATGCCCTTGAGCCAGTTGCGATCGCCGTATTTTCGTGCCCCTTCGGCGCAGGTTTCAGCCAATCGACGTAGGCCGATCGGCGTGATCAGGTCGTAGCGGACGCCCGATGCATCGCTGCTGCGCACGGCGCCGGTGGAAAACGTGGTCATGGAGGCTTCCGTGCTCATCGAGCTCTTCTCCGATCAGAAAGGAATCTCGTCCGGGTCATACATGTCCACCGGATCGCAGGCCACGGCTTCCGGCTTGGGGCCGAGCTCGTAATCGACGACCCGTTCATACGGATCGCCGGCGACGCGGCGCACGACAATGGATTTCGTGGTGGCCAGGCCGCCCGCATTGGCAACGTCGACCGCCCGCTCGGCCGAATCGGGAATGGGATCGTGCGAGCGGGCCAGCCACCACTGCTCGGCCTTCCAGCGGGCGTACCCCTCATGTTCGAAGCAGACCCACTCGCTCTTGTACTCGTGCCAGCCGACCTTGTAGTCGACCCGCATGGTCTTGGGGGCGTCTTCGTCGGCACCCCGTTTGATATGGACCGTGTAGAACACGTCGCGCACGGCAATTCGCTCGTTGGTCACTTGGCCGGAGAGCACGCCTTCGGTCGAGGCTTCGGCGTCATGGTTGGTCCGCTCCTGGGCCGGAAACTCGTAGCCGCAGTCGGGGCATGACGAGTAACCGGCGGCGATCAACGCGTGGCATTGGGGACATTCCTTGGCCGGCGCCTCGCCGGACTTACCGTTGCCGTTCGCCGCATCGCAGACCCGGATCTGATCGACCGGTCCATGCCGGATCGCGTTGCCACCGAAGTCGAGCACCAGGCAGTTCGCTTTGCCAGGGTGGAGGCGGAAACCGCGACCGACCATCTGATACCACAGCCCCGGCGACATGGTCGGGCGCACGATGGCCACGCAGTCGATGTTCGGTGCGTCGAAGCCGGTGGTCAGGACGTTGACGTTGACCAGATACTTGAGCGGCTGTTGCTGGAAGAGTCCGTCGCATTGTCCGCCACGGAAACGGGCCAGGATCTCGTCCCGTTCGGCGGTGGGAGTCTTGCCGCTGACCAGTCCGCACTCCTGATCGTGGCGATCTCGGAGCACTCGTTGGATGTGCTGCGCGTGCTTCACGCCGGAGGCGAAGATCAACACCGCGTGCCGATCGTCCGTGTACTCGACGATCTCTCGGCAAGCCGCCTCGACCAGTTCATTGCTGTCCATGAGGTTCTCCACCTCGTCGGCCATGAACTCGCCCGCGCGGATATGCAGGCTTGAGGTATCGGCCTTTTGAATTCCCGCCTTCGTGACCAGCGGGCAGAGGTAGCCGTCGCGGATCAGTTCCTTCACCCCGATCTCGTAGCAGACGGCGTTGAGGATGTGGTGATCGGGCGGACCGCAGATCATGCCCGACTTCAGCCGGAACGGCGTAGCGGTCAGGCCGATCGTCCGCACTCGCGGATTGACCACCATCGCGTCGGCCAGGAATTGCCGGTACATGCCCTCGCCCGAGGGCGGAATCATGTGTGCCTCGTCGACGACGATCAGGTCGAAGGCATCCAGTTCGCAGGCCCGCTTGTAGACGCTCTGGATGCCGGCGACGATCACCGCATGTTCCGTGTCGCGGCGACGGAGTCCCGCCGAGTAGACGCCGAACTTCACCTCCGGGCAGATTGAGCGGAGTTTATCGGCAGCCTGCTCCAACAGCTCTTTGACGTGTGCCAGAATCAGCACCCGTCCATTCCATTGGAGCACGGCGTCGCGACAGATCGTCGACATCACGGGCGTCTTGCCGCCGGCCGTGGGAATCACCACGCACGGGTTGTCATCGTGCGCGCGGAGATAGTCGTAGACGGCGTCGACAGCTTCCTGTTGATACGGTCGGAGTTGGATCATCGCGATGCCTGTTGCCAATCATGTCTCACGCCATCGAGCTCCGACGTCGGGACTTGCACCCGAGAATCTCCTGGGTCATGAGCCCGTCTGGATCGCACTGTGCCGCCGGAGGCCCGCCACGCCAGTTGCTCACGCGGCGGAAGTGTTGACTTCGGCGGGCAACGGGAACAACTCGGCGGTGGCGGCATAGAGGCGACCGAGCGATTCGCCAGCCAGAAAGGCCTGCAAGGCCCGCTCCGACTTGCCATACTTCTCCCGTGCTTCGGGGCGGCCCCGATGTCCTTGTGCGGCGTCCATCAGGAACTTCAGTAGTAGTGCGATCGGCTGGTCCCGCTGGCTGGTGGCGACGCCCGACTGGAGCACGGACGCGAAGTGCCTCAGTTGGCCGTGATCGGCCGAGTAATATGCCCGGGCCAGTACGGCGCGGGTGACCGCCGTGGCGACGCCGCGAAATCGGGCTGCGGGCAGGATCTCCAGGGCGAAGTCCATGGCGGCACGGTGCTGCGCGAGGATCTCGGCCTCCTCACCAGCTGTCATCCGCATGTAGGCGCCCAGGCCGGTGATCATCGCCCGCAGTGTGGCCAATTCCCGTCGCCCCACCTCTCCGTGCCCACCGGCCAGCGTGATGATCTGGTCGTTGCTGCGGGCCTGGACGGCGTCGATCGCGCCGAGCCCTTCGGCTTGCTCGTTGAAGAACACCCGAAGCGGAACGGTCACGCCAGAAAGCACGACGGCCCAAAGTCGGTGTTGGCCATCCAGCAGTACGCGATTGGTGCTGAAGGCGATGCCTTGATGTGTCAACCGCCAGCGGCCCGCCTTCATCTCCCGCGCCAACCGATCGACGTGGGCGTCGACCAACTTGCGGTTGTGCGTATTGCAGTTGCAGATCCACGTGTCGGCAATCGCCGGTGTCACGTTCATGACCACGCTGTACGGGTCTTTTCGTTGGAAGAGGTGTTCCATCATCATCTCGCTATTCCTTATGGCTACGGGTGTCAATTTCGCTCGCGACAGTGGTAGAAGGCTGCCACCACGCCGACGATGACGTCGGGAAAGGCGGTCGATCGATAGTCGCGGCCGTATCGCATCTCGGCACGCAGTCGCTCGGCCAGCTCGTCCAACGGGGACGGGCCAAAGCAGGTTGGGGTGCAGCGATGCGGGAGGATGACAACCTCGAGACGCAATGCGATCATGCACATGCTTCGAGTCCTTTCAGGTGGCTGGAGATCTCGTCCGCCAGAATGCGGAGATAGTCCTTGTCGAACACCTCGATCAGAGTTCTCGCCCCCATCACGGGGTTGTGGGGCATCGAAAGCGCCGTCATCTTCTCCATGGGGTTCGGCGCTCGGGTGGGTTTCTGCACGCGGGCCGCCATGCGGCGGGAAGGAGTGTGTGGATCCTTGCGTTTTCCCTTGCCGATCTTGGCCGTATTGATCGTGCGGCCGTCGCGACCGGTACGGGGACGCGGTGTAGCCGTCTGGGTGGTGGACCGTTCCCAGGGCAGTCGCTCGGGATCGGCCTTTGCCTGGGCCGAGTCCTTTGCGGGCTTGCCATGTTGCTTGGATGACTTCGGAATTTCCGAAGTCGACTCAATCTCAGCTCGGTACTTGGCGACGGTCTTGTCACTGACTCCGACATGTTTGGCAATGTCGTTGTCGCTTCGCTTCATCCTCTCCGGATGACGCAGCGCGGCCTTGATGGCTCGCACCCGGTCTTCCTTGGTCCGGCGCAGACCGTGTGTCTTGTTCACACCGAAGCTGTACCATTGTGCTTCGGTCTGAGAGCCCTGGATCACTTCCGCCTCAATCGGAACGGCGGGGCGAACGCGCAGCGCGGCGCCCAGACGATGAAAGCCGTCGGCGAGCCAGTATTCCCTCCCGTCGAAGAACACGGTGATGGGAGGGAATTCGACGCCGGCCCGCATCTGCTCGGCGTAGTCCTCCATCACCTCGATCAAAAGCTGCGAACGGGGCTGTGTGCCGCCGTCCATCCGGATTTGTTCGTAGTTGAGCTTCACGTCCATATCTCCTTGTGATTCACGCCCTTGGCGGCCAGCGTCAGATACAACTGCACCGCCAGTCGAGGCAGGTCGTCCAGCCGCACGATGGCCACCCACGGCTTCCGGTTGGCTCGGTGCAGAACGAGGGGAACCTTGGTGCCGGCGTCTTCGATCGCTTGGGCCAAGGCCTCGTAGAGGCGAAGCGCCTCCGTGCGCTTCACCTCCACGTGGACATCCTCGATGTCCGCCAACACATCCGGCGACTCGTCGGTGCCTTGAAACTGGCGACCGCGGCGCGCCTCCGTGCGGAAGAGCCTCCTGATCTCCGCCGCGGCCTCCAGTTCTCCACGCTTTCCTTTGCGTCGCGACTTGCCGCCCATCCCTGCTCCTCTCATGCGAAAAGGACCGAGGCGCACCTCAGGGAGTCCCACGGCTAGCGCCGTACGCCATGTGCGCCTCGGTCGCGATGGCCTGCATCAATTCCTCATCCACGGCGGGGTGTCGGTCTGCGCCTGCTGAGGCTTGCCACTGGCGGCTTCACGTTTGGCGTAGCCGCGCACTTCGTTGCTGATCTCCCCGGTGTCCGGCCGCTTCTTGCAGCGGACCGTGATGATCATGGGCAGGTTGTGCAGGTCGGTCGAATCGCCCGGCGACATCACGCCCACGGCGCGGCAGATCGCGGACAGTTCGCCGCGCGCGATCTTCACCGTTTGGGCGTTCGGGTTGTCGAGATTCAGACGAACCCAGAGCTGTCGTCCCTTGAACTCGCCCTCGAGGATCTGCAGCGTCAGCTCCAGGTACTGGCCTGTGCCGGCCTTGGTGGGCTTCATCTTCGAATCGGTGATGGCGGCCAGGTACTTGCCGGCCGGGATCGGATCGAATGCGGTGGTCGGTTCCACTTGGTTGGCATCGAAGCCTTGAAGACTAACCATCGGACTGTTCTCCTTCAGTTGCAGGTTGCGTGTTGGTCGAAGAGGTCATTGTGCCGCTGATCGCTTCCATCAGCGCCGGCCACGAAAGCGGCAGTTCGGCCGGCAGGCTGTAGCGGTTCTTGGCGATACACGAAGGACCGCCGATGCAGCGGAGGATCCGCTCACCACCGTTGCGACCTTGGCCGCTGGCCAGCGTTCGCGACCGGTTGAAGCTTCCGTCTTCCGTGCGGGTGATGATCTTGCGCGTGGCGAAGAGCACCGCGTCGCACCACTCGGCCAAGAGCGCCGAGGCGTGTTTATTCAATCGCGGCGAGTAACGATCGTAGGTCGGTGCTTCCGGGTCCTCGAACTTCTCTACTTTGGCGTGGGCCAAGAGGACGACCATCATGCCCCGATCGTCGCGCAGGGCCGCGAGGCGGTCCAGGATCTTGCGCCAATGGGTCAGGGCGTGGACGTAACCTTTGCCGTAGCCGCCGTCGACCTTCTCGATCGAGCTGACGCCGAACGATCGGCAGAGCCGGTCCCAGATCAGTCGCTCGAGCCAGTCGACCGAGTCGATGATGACCGACTGATAGGGGTGCTGCTGCTCGTGCAGCTCCGCCAGGGCATGTTCGACGTCCTCGTGCGTCTTGGCCAACGGGAATTTATGGCAGTCGATTTCTCCGAGGCCGTCTTCAGTCTGGACGAAGATAGGTTTGGGGGCCGAGGCGGCCAGCGTCGATTTGCCGATCCCCTCGGTCCCGTAGACCAGCAGCCTCGGTGGCATGCGGGTCTTGCCGGTTTGGATCTGGGATAACAGTCCCATGTGTGCAGTCCTTTCCAGTTGATGGTGTCGGGGTGTATTTGAAAGCCGCACACGACGCGGGCGGGGCAGCGATCCTTCTGGCTTCATGCCTACCCGCTTGGTGCCCGCGCCGCGTGCGGACGTTGGGTATCACAGCACGTCGAACAAGCGCAGTTCGGCGTATCCGGTGGGCCACGTGTCGGCTTCCATGCAGAGCTTCAATCGTTCGATCGCCGCTGCGTTTTCTCGCTCGGCCTGGTTCAGCACATCCTCGTGGACCTGCCATACGCCGCAGCGAAATGGCTCCTTCTTCTCGATGGCGATCAGGTAGACGGGCATCGGCAGGCTGATCACTTGCCGCAACACGGCCCGGTAGAAGGCGAGTTGATACACGTATCCGTATCGCTTCGCGTCCGCTTCGAACCAGGTCAGGTCGTCGCAGGTCTTCAGGTCGACGATGCCCCGGTGCGGATCGAACCAATCCATGCGGATCTGGCAAGGCAGGCCACAGTACACGGCACGCACGACGCCTTCGGCCATGCCGCTGGAGAGAAGATCCACGGCGATCTGCTGCTGGCGAACGCCCTCGGCCATCCGCTCCACAAGCTCGGCTTGGGCATCAGTCAAAACCTGCTTTCCACACTCGGCGGCCCATTCGGCGAAGGCCTTGGTTCCGGAGCCGAACGGCTGACCGGTCTTCGGGTTGATCGGGCCACCGATGGCATACTCAGCCTCAAATTGCTCCCGGCCCTCGAGCACCAGCGTGTGCAGCGCCCGGCCGACAAGGAAGGCTGGCCGGTCTTCGTCTGCGATCAGCCCGAGTCGCTTTCGGCTGAAGAGCAACGGGCATTTGCGGAAGTCAGCCAGTTGATGGCTCGAAAGGTACTCGTTGGATTTCGCATGGTATTGGTCTGCTGGTTCTTGGTTTACATGGGGCACGGAATCGACAACGGACATTTGACCACCTCGTTTCGTCATCAGTGGAGTTCGCGATCTTCGCCACGACGATCGCATTCACACCGGTTATTTGCCGCGAAGCGTCCAAATTCGCAGGGACAAATTCGACACTCACATAGCCACTCGATGTCCCCGCACCCGTGCAATACATGTCCCCGATGGATCATTCCATGGAGCACCTGCGCGAATAGGTGTTGGTCTACAGACAAGCCCCTGCTTCCCAAACCACAATCCGACTGAAGCCGACGATGCAGATCGGCACGAAGAGATGAAACGCGATGCGGAGCGATGCGATGTTTGACAATTCTTACGACGGCGTCCTTGACGACTGGAAGCTGAAGTTGATCACTCGACGTGCCAGACGGATGGGCTTTCGTGACTTTGAACTGGACGATGCGCAGCAACAAACCGTCTTGGCGCTGCTCCATTTCCGGTTTGACCCGGCCCGGGCAAACGGTGCCTGCGAGTCAACAGCGGTGACGGCGGTCATTGATCGGCAGCAGTGGGAAAGGGAATCGCGAGAAAACACCCATCGAGGCGCTTGAGTTCGTCGCCCGTTGAGGGAAACTGTCACACCCTGAAAGTCAGCAACAGAAAGGAGGTTGCATTACGTGGCCAGTCTGTACAAGAAGCCAATTGTGGTGACCGACCCGAAGACGGGACAGAAGGTCAAGCAGAAGTCGAGAAAGTGGTGGGGACGCTATCGAGATGCGCTCGGACGAGATGTCCGCGTTCCGTTGGCCAGTGACAAAGCAGCCGCTCAGGCAATGTTGAACGAACTCGTACGGCGAGTCGAACTGGAACGCGCTGGTCGCTTGGACCCGTTTGATGATCACCTCAAACGCCCTCTCGCCGAACACATCGACGCGTTTGAGAAGTACTTGATCGACAAGAGCGTCACCGAGAAACAGGTTTACACGGCAAAGTCCCAGGTGGAGAAGATCGCCAAACGATTCAAGTGGAAGACGATCAAGGACATCTCCGCGAGCGACGTTCAGGCATTTTTGGGCGATCTCAAACGCAAGGGCCGGAGCGCTCAAACCTGCAACCACTATCTGAAGTCGGTCAAGCAATTCACGCGATGGTTAGCGCGCGACCGTCGATCCCCCGAGAACGTGCTCGAGCATCTGTCGCGAATGAATGTGCGGGTCGATCGTCGCCATGATCGAAGGGCGCTGACGGCTGAAGAATTCTCTCGACTCATCGAAGCAGCGCGTACCGGATCGGTCATCGAGTCCATTCCGGGACCCGATCGTGCCATGATGTACGTGCTCGCCGCCTGGACGGGTTTCCGCAAAGGCGAAATCGGTAGCCTGACACTGAAGTCGCTACGGCTTGACGAGGATCCGCCCACGGCGACCGTTGACGCTTGCTTCAGCAAACGAAAACGCCAGGACACGCAGATTCTGCATCCCGAGGTGGCCCGACTACTGAGAGAATGGCTGGCCACAAAGAAGGATGGCCATCGCCGTAACGAGCCCTTGTTTCCGGTTTCTGGAAAAGTGCCCGGGGGTACTGAGCGAAAAACGCACAAGATGATGCAGCGAGACCTGGCTCGGGCGAAACAGCTGTGGATCGAAGAGATTGACGAAATGGAGACTGAGGAACGGAAACAGCGAGAGCAGTCGGACTATTTGGAGTACTGCAACGCCGATGGACTATACGCCGACTTCCACTCAAATCGACACCTCTTTATCACCAGCCTGGAGCGAGCCGGGATCTCCCCCAAGATGGCGCAGACTCTGGCCCGGCACAGCGATGTGCGGCTCACGCTGGGCGTCTACACCCACGTCGGGGTGCACGACCAGACGGCGGCGATCAGTTCGCTGCCGGCGCCGCCGATCCAGCGGCCTGAAGAAGCGTCGGCTTCGCTGGCCCAAACTGGGACCGACGGGCCACAAACTACGCCAAGAAAGGTGCCAACAGTGGTGCCAAGAGGTGCCAGAAATGGTGCCATTCGTCTCGCATCGCCTGGGTATCAGACTGCACCAATTTGCACCGAAACCAGCGACGAGGAGGCAGCGGAAGAGGAAGAGGCGAGTCGCCCGAAAGCCAAACGGCGTGGCACGTTACGCACCGATCTGCACTCGCCGCAGCCGCCCTGCATCGATCTGCACCGGGCGGAATTCGAAGTATCCCCGACAGGATTCGAACCTGTAACCTTCGGCTCCGGAGGCCGACGCACCAAGCCCAGGCCTCGGCTGAAATACGTTCGCTAACCTATTGAAAAGAAACGCGTTACAGCAATCGGGCCCGCGACCCCAGGCCCGCTCAATTTCCCATATTTTACGCCATTCCGTACCGATTACCACCGATTCTGTATCACATTCTGTATCACGGCGACGCCGCGATCGCAGCCTGTGGCAGGTCACAAAAGATTCCCTCCACCAACAGGCGTCCATCATCCGCAGAACCACTGATCGATCATTTCTGGTTCAGTCCACGACTCGTTCCGACAACCACACTCAGGTTGCTGGCTCGATCGAGGGTTGGCAGTCTTGTGACATCATCCACAGCGCACCTTCTCCTTATCGTCCTGGACGATCCGCCCGCATCGGACGCGATTGAATCGGGCGCGGAGTGATTACTTCGGTGTGTCGGACCGATGTAGTTGTCGTGCTATGGAAAGTCAGCGATGCATCCTCGAACCACAGCTCGGTATCAACCCCCTGGGGCACCCTGTTTAGACCAGAATTTGAGCTGCTCACGTCGCTGTTGAGCAACGAATCCCGGCGGTGTCCGGCGTGCGATCGGGACAAATCCCATGCTTCCTGTCGTGTTTTGAGTAGCTGACGCAAGTCCCTTCGCAATCGATTCTTGCGGCAATGACCGTATCACGCGGTGGTCGCAGTGCGCCGTCTTGGGGTCCTGTGGACTTTGCCGGTCAGGAAGAGTTTTCACGTTTTTTCGACTTTTCTGACCCGCTCTTTCGCGATTTTTGCGATGGAATTAATAGAGGGCTCGTCGCATGCGGCCGTGGAATCGCCGCGTCGTCGTGGACTAACATCCGTGGAATGTGGGGGAACGTCCGATGCTCCCAGGCGGACTGGGAATGGTAGTCGTGCACCTGCACAACCTCTTTGGTAACACAACGTTTCGGCAGGATTGCTGGAAAAATCTGGCGTCCAAACGCTGGTTCGACCCTCCTCGCGAAACGAAATGCTGATTTTTTTCCGGATTTTGCGCCCGTTTTTGGCGCCGTTCGAAATTCAAGAAATAGAGAACGGCTGCATGTCCGGATGCAATGAGGTCGTCCTTGCCGCGACCGACGCCGTGAATGATTGGGATTCGTGACCAGCAGGAGCACCCCCGTGGAGCCGAACAACCGCGACGTGAACACGAATTACGATTCTCATTGCGTCCTACACGCAGGCGATTCGACATGTCCGCATGCGATGTGCGCAGCCGGCAATTGGCCTTCATCGTTCCTGGGGCGCCGAATGCTATGTAACCACCAGTGGTCTGCCGTGCGGCGTCGCTTTGGGCTGTCCAGGCGCGAGTTAGAGGTCGTTCAATGCTTATTTGACGATCAATCGGAGGCAGATATCGCCGCCAATCTTGGATTATCGCGCCACACGGTGCACTCGTATATGGCACGCCTATATGAGAAAACACAGCTGCAAAGTCGATTGCAGCTTGTCACGCATACTCTTAGAGCGTTCCAGGGGCGATGTGCAGCGGGGCATCTGCGTACCCCCCACTCAGCGTCCCCTACCTAGCCGACTTGAAGTTTTTTTGACTGGCGATATTTTGACCCCATCATCGAGAAGTGCGACGAGCAAGGCTATTGCGAACGAATGAGGGGTAGCGAGTGTTGAGGGTGTTCGCGTTTTCGCGTGTCACGCGCGCTCGAAATGTCGCAGCAGTAGATGTCAACTCCGCCATCGCCCCATTTACCATGGCGATTGGCTACGTGTGATCGACTTCTCGGCTCGGCACAGGCAGTGCCTGGCCATGTCGGTGACCACGGACGGCTAATGTCCTCCGGGGCGCGCCCCCCGCTTGCAGCGCGCAACGGCTCTTTGAAGAGAAAATGGAACGAGTGGCTGAAGGCTGCTTAAGAGCCACTACGAGGTCAATGAGGGTTCTGTCCATCGCGCGGCTGGATTTCGCCGGTCCAACGGTGCGCGTGTGGTTCTTCGGAGAGGAGAAAACCGTGCCAATGCCGATCAGTTCTTGGCGGACCACCCTGACCAAGCTTGGCTTCAAGGTCGTCAATACCCGCAAACCATTTCGGCTCAAGCCGCGGCGGCTGGGATTGGAGCCCCTGGAGGGGCGTGTGCTTCTGACCACGGTCACTGCGGGCTTCGGACAAAACGCCATGGAGGGCTCACAGACGGGGTACTTCACGGTCAGCCGCGACACCACGGTCGGCAGTCTGACCGTGATGTTCAGCTTGGACCAGGGATCGGGACTGGCAACTTACGGGTCGGACTTCAGTCAGCCCGGGACCTACGGGAGCGTCAGTTTCAGCCCGGGCCAGTCGTCCGTGACCTTGAACGTGGTTCCGATCGACGACAGCACGCCGGAGGCGGACGAATCGGTGGCGTTGCGGTTGCAAGGGGGCTCACTTTACACACTGGGGACCCCCAGCAGCGCGTCGCTGGTCATTCTTGACAACGACACAAGCAGCTCGGCCACGGTCAACGTAGCGGCAACACAAAACGCTTCTGAGCCGAATCAGAGCGGGTACTACACGTTCACCAGGGATTCGACCTCGGGCGGCCTGACGGTGTATTACCAGGTGGACCAGACGGCCAGCACGGCCACTGCGGGCACGGATTTCACCAGCCCCAGCACAGCGGGGAGCGTGACGTTTTCACCGGGTCAGTCTTCGGTGACGCTCCAAGTGATGCCTGCCGATGACAGCGCCGTGGAAGGGACGGAATCCATTGTCGTGCGGGTGCAGTCCGGGTCGGGGTATTCCGTGGGAAGTGCGAGCAGCGCGTCGCTGTCCTTGCTGGATAACGACACCGCCGCGACGGTGAACATCGCGGCCGGGTCGGACGCCGCGGAGCCGAGCCAGAGCGGGTATTTCACGGTCAGCCGGAATACGACGGCCGGCAGTCTGTCGGTGTATTACCAGGTGGACCAGACAGCCAGCACGGCCAGCTACTCCAGCGATTTCAGCGCTCCGGCAATGAGCGGAAGCGTGACGTTTTCGCCAGGTCAATCCTCGGTGACGCTCCAGGTCACGCCGATCGACGACACGCTGGCCGAGAGCAGCGAGTCGGTGGTAGTGCGTCTCACGACGGGCTCGGGCGGGGGATATCAGATCGGAACGGCCAGCAGTGCCTCGGTGCTGATCGCGGACAACGATTCGACCCCGCCGACCACGGTCAATGTCCATGCCACCGCCGATGCGGCGGAGCCGAGCCAGAGCGGCTATTTCACCATCACCCGGGACAATACCGCGGGAAGTCTTTCGGTGATGTACCAGATCGATCAGGGCTCGACGCCGTTAGCAGCTTACGGCTCGGACTTCAGCGCGCCGAACACGTATGGGAGCGTGACGTTCAGTCCGGGTCAGTCGTCCGTGACGCTCCAGGTCACGCCGATCGACGATAGCGTAGTGGAGGCGGATGAATCGGTGGTGCTGCATCTGCAGAACGCGATGAGCGGGGGAGGGTATATCCTGGGTACGGCCTGCAGCGCGACGCTGCTGATCACCTCCGATGACGTGAACCTGCCGGGCACGGTGACTTCCCTGGACTTGGTGAACGATAACGGTACCTCGCCTACGGACCGGATCACCTCGGATCCGACGATCGCCGGCAGCATTTCCAATGACGGATCGGTGAACGGAGTCTCGATCCAGTTCGACTACAACGGGGACGGTTCGCCGGACGGCTATACCACGACCGATTCCCAGGGGGACTTTACGCACACGCCCAGCGGCCTGCTGCTCGGGCCGGTGACGATCTACGCGCGGACCCAAGAGTTCGAGTCCGGGTTGATGCAGTACATTTACGGGAACTGGTCCTCGGTGAGCTTCACCGTGGCCAGCGGGGTGAACGCGCCGCCGGTGGTGGCCAGCCTGGCGTTAGCCAACGACACCGGCGAATCGGACACAGACAGTATCACCAGCGACGCCACACTGACCGGACAGGTGACGAACGACAACTCGGTGTCGAACCTGCGCGTGGAATTCGATCTGGACGAGAACGGGACGGTGGACGAGGTGACGCGGACTGACGCCTACGGCGTCTTCAGCTATCTGCCGCACACGCTGGAGGCGGGCGAGGTGACCGTGAAAGCCCGGGCGGTGGAGTGGGACCTGCAAACCTATGCCGAGATGTTCGGCGACTGGGCCACTCTCAGCTTCACGCTGGAGGAAGGCTCGGGGCCCACGATCACGGGGCTGCGCCTGGTGAGCGACACGGGGGACTCGGCAAGTGATTTGGTGACCAGCGACCCGCGGATCACGGGGACGGTCGTGACCAGCACGGGAAATCCCTTTGGCATCACGGTCGAGATCGACCTCAACGAGGATCAGGCGGCCGACGCCACGGTGCTGGCGGACGACGAGGGGAACTTCACCTACCTGCCGCAGAGTCTTGAACCAGGCGAGGTGACGATCCAGGCCCGGGCCATTGCACCGAGCCTGCAAGGAGGGACCGAGACGGGGCCGTGGGCTGGGCTGACCTTCACCTTGACCGACAGCACGACGGCCACGGTCACGGGCCTGCACTTGGTCAACGACACGGGCACGCCGGGGGACAACATCACGACCGACCCGGAGATTGCCGGAGGCTTGGCGTTCACGGAGGATGCGGCAAGGACGACGGTTCAGTTCGACCACAACGACGACGAGATGGTGGACGGGACCACGATGACCGACATTGAGGGGGACTTCAGCTACCGCCCGATCGGCCTTCCCAACGGGGAGGTGACGGTCCGTGCGCGCGTGGCGGAGTGGGACGTGGGCAGTTCCAGCTATCGCTACGGGTCGTGGACGAGCTTCACCTTCACGCTGGAAACTGCGACGGGCACGGGGACCGACCCCAGCACACCAAGCGCGACGGCCTACGATCGGGCGGTGGAGATGGGTTTGAACCAGATCGACACGGCCCTCTGGGGTACGAATCCCAACGCCTCGCTCTTCGACGGCCTGCAGATCGGCACGTTCAACCCGGTGACCAGCAAAGGGGCGGGACTGGTGATCTATACCACCTCGACCGGCATCCCGCAGAACAAGAATTACTCGGACACCGAGACCTACACGCAGACCGTCACCACGGATAACGGCCAATACACGATCACTGACACGGTGACCACCAGTTACGTGATGACAGTCACGGGGAATTCGGTCGCCGGGACATTCGTCCTGGACGTATCGATCGACCAGTCCACGCTCTACGAAGAAGAGGCGGACTGGACGGTCGGGTACATCACGTATTCCTGGACGCTCGACGAGCCGGGCAGTTACTCCTGGAGCTACCATGCCAGCGGCACCTACACGGTGACGGGGGGAATCGTGGTGTACGACGGGACGTACACCAGCCACGAGGAGGGCTCGAGCGACCCGGTGTACGACGAGACGGGAAGCGAGGACGCGCCGGACGTCACGGCGGACTGGAGCTACCACAACACGGGCCATTCGAGTTTCACGCGCAACGAGAGCGGGAGCTTTGATGAGACGGGGGTGACGGCGGACTATTCGTTTTCGAAGAGCGGCAGCGACACGTACACGTGGGACGACGACGAGACGTATAGCGACAGCTACAGCGACAGCTACCGGACGGAATCGGCAAGCTGGGACTACAGTGAGTCGGAGAGCGGGAGCCTGAGCTACAGTTACAGCGAGTCGGGGCACATCACGCCCACGGCGACAACCGGCACGTATGACTATGCCGAGAACGGGAGCGACACGTATCACTACACGTGGGACGGCGGCGCATCGTACAGTTACCACGATGCCTTGTCCGACGAGTGGAGTCATTACGGATTCGACAGCACAACCGACGGTTCGTGGAGCTACAGCTACACGGAGGACGGGAGCTTCACTGGGGCAAGTGAGACGGGGGACTATTCGTACAGCGAGACCGGGGCGTACACGGCGGACTGGCACGGGGACGGCTACGACGGCTACGACTACGATTTCGACTACCTGCTCGGCGCCTGGCACCAGGACGGCACCTACGGCTTTACAGAAGGGGATCACTACAGCGGCGACTATACGTACACGGAGAGCGGGGACTTCACGCCGACCGAAACCACCGGGGACTACACGTGGGATGAGGGGGGGGAGGAGCAGTACACCTGGCACGGCTCGGGAACGTACCATTCCAGCTATAGCGACGACGACGCGACCAACGCCTACACCGTGACCTACGACGACTCGGAGAGCTACACCTACGGCTTCGACTTCGGCGAAGACGGCCAGTTCGTGGATGAGGTGGCGACCAGCGGCAGCTACAGTTTTAGCGAGAGCGGCACGGACAACTACGACTTCACGGAGACGACCAGTTCCAATTACGTGTACGACGACGGCTATTGGGCTGGCGGGGCCTCGTCTGCGGGAAGCTACTCGTGGTGGGACGATGGGGATTGGTCGATGGAGGATTCGGGCACTTTCGACGTGGACGGGGACACGGGGACCTACTTCTCCGAAAAGAGCGAGGTCTACGGGTACACCTTCACCGGCTCGGGCTCGCAGGGCTACAACTACACGGACACCGGGTGGGCGGGGCACGAGGGGTACGGCTACTCGGAGTCTGATAGCGGCAGTGGGAGCTGGACTTACAGCGAGATCGTCGATTACACGCCGACGGAGAAGTCAGGCCTGTATGACCTGGACGACGACTGGGACTCGCAGTACAGCTATTCCGGCTCGGCCAGCGCGAGCTACACCTACACCGCGCCCAACCTCACCGAAAGCTGGACCAACAGTTGGGGCGAGTCGCTTTCCAGCGACTATGGGGAGGGCTATAGCGAGGCCGGGCTGATCGAGGAGACGGGGATCACGGGGATCTACGACTGGGACCAGGACTACGACGAAACCTACAACTACTCGGGCACCTGGAACTACGACTACGATTACGCCGACTCGATCACGACCAGCAGCGACAGCGACGACTATTCGGAGAGTCTGTCGGACAGTTGGGGGTACACGTGCACCGAGTCAGGGATCTACGGCCCCGGCGGGGAGTCCGGGGTCTACACGTACAGCGAGGGGGGAACGTCGGACTGGGATTGGGGCGGGGTGGGCGATTCGAGCAACACGACCACCACGACGACCTCCAGCAGTTCCAGCACCAGCACCTGGGACTACAGCGGTTGGCAAACCGCCGGCTACAGCATCGGGGACGGGGGGAGCTTCACCGAGGACGGCGACACGGGCTACTACAGCTCTGACGACTGGGGCGACGGGTCTGGCGACTACTACCGCAGTAACAGTTGGAGCGGGTCGTCGAGCTACGATGGAACGACCTCGGCGGGCAACGGCTACGGCACAGCCGACGAGCAGGGGAGCTGGAGCTGGAGCGACTCGAGCGCCCGGAGCTACGACCCTTCGGGCGTTCTGGCCGGCGAGTCGAGTCACGACAACGCGAGCAACTTCACTGGGGACTATCAGTCCCAGTCGCACGGCACCTACACGAATCCCATGGTGACGAGCACGCACGACTCCACGAGTCATTCCGACTCGACATGGGAGGAGGTGTGGCACGACGAGAGCCTGTGGGGGCCGAGCGGATCGAGCTATAGTCACTCGTACGAGCACACGGGTAGTGCGAGCTATTGCTACGCGGACAGCGGCTCGATCAACGGGGAGTCGTGGAGTTACAATGGGAACTGGTCCGTGGACAACTCGCGTCCGCCGGTCGAATGGACCCACACGACGGGCACGCCACCGACCGGTCCGGTCGCGCCGCCGACTTACAGCGGCCCGGACGAGGGGGACCATGGTAGTGCATTGAGCGGGGTCGCAGGTGCGGCCGGCGCTGCCCTCGCAGGCACCAGCGCGGTGCCGGCCGCAGTGGACGCCGCCGTGGTGGCCTTCACTGCGATGGACGGCACGGGTGAGGCGTACAGCGAGGCGAATACGCCTGACGGTGGCGGGCAGCGAACGCCGCGGCCCACCACAATGGCAGAATACGACCAGCAACTTCTCGACTACTACCTTCGTGTATTACAGCAGATAATGCTCGTTGCCGACGCATTATGGCGGGGCGGTCCAGAACTGCTGCGCAAAGAACTGCCATGGTACGATATCGTCAATGCCCGGCGCGACGCGACGGGTGTCTTCGTGGAAGCTGGCCAGATCAGGAATTACTTCCCGAAGAGGTGGCCGGAATTGCAGCGCGAGATCGCGTATGCCACGCGGCACTTCACAAAGATGGGGATCTTCAGTGTGGACCTCACTTGGTTCGATCAGTCTTCCCACAACTACCCCTGGTTTCCAGGGATCACTCTGAATCGAAAGACCTTCCGCGAAGGAGGTGAGTCTGCAGCGATAAGGGAATTCATCCATGAGCCCATGCACCGATTTGGCAAGAATTTTCTCTGGACCGGAGTAGGGCACGGCGATATTGAGCCGATTGCAGGCGTCGAAAGTAACAATAACATTCTTACGTCTTTGATCGACTTTCTTCGGACGGCTCGGATGCGCGACGGCAGGAGCCTTTGGGAGGCGATCCTGAAGAACGCGGGCCCGCGTCCAACGATGCCGCCTCCTCCACCATCTCCACCACGAACTCCACGGTTTCCCTCGAACCCTTACTTTCTTCCCGTCAAGTGCTTCGCAGAAGGAACGACCGTTCTGCGTCCCTCAGGCAGCACTTCGATCGAGAGGATTGTGCCCGGAGACCAAGTTTTGGCTTACGATATCGGAAACGCACAGGTCATCGTGACCGAAGTCGAGCGAGTGGAGCGTCATTTCGGCGATTACGATATGATGAGCCTTAGCGGTGGTCGGCTCGACGGCATCTGCGTCACAACGGAGCACCCATTCTTCGATGGGACAAGATGGTTCTCATCCCAGGAGTTCCAGTCTGGTGGCAGGGTCCTCACTGTTGCGGCGGGTTCTATCGCCGTCCCCGCCACCGCTCCGGTTCGGTGCCGAGGAGCAATGGTCTACAATCTTCGTACAAGAGCCGGTACTTACCTCGTCGGTCAAGCCGGAGCAGTGGTTGCAGACCGGCCCGTTCACGCTAGGCAGACTGCCAGCGTGTGCGACGCGGAGGAATACAATATTCATGAAACAACATACGAAGTATTTGGTTTTTCTCAGTGAGACATACCGGCACCTGGGGCAGTATCAGCCTGAGGTCCATTGCTGTGGCTAACAACGGCCAAGTTGCCGTCAGACAAATGCATCACCGAATCAAACAGTCCGTAAGCGCGTGGTGGTATGGGGGCCCAATGCCGTCGCGGCGTTGGCGAGTTTACGTGTGGTATCACATCGTATTGGTTTTGCTGCTCGGCGTTTTCGCGAGTTGGGATTCACCTGGTCATTACCTGGAAGATTGGTTAGAGCACTTTCCGTCAGGATTACGCTTTCTCCTGTATTGTGTGTTGGCGATAGTTTACTGGCCATCCGTGGTACTTGCGTACGTCGCGCCATTTCTCAGCCTACGGCTGCTCTGGCTGGCTCGGCGGGGAAGTCCGGCATTCGCGGCGTTGGCACTTTGTGACTCGGTCACCACGCTCCTGCAATACCTTGCTTTCCTCGTCCTATGTTAGGAACGAGAACGAACAGTCGTGATCCGGTTTTGAAGGAGTCGGCGTCGGCTCTCATTCGTTGGATGTTCTCTAGCCGCGCATGCGCCGCCATTCACTTTCCAAGTATGGGGATCTGCAATGAATGAAGTTAGTTCTGTCTTTGGTCCGGCTTTGCCAGCTTTGTTCGTGCGAGCGATCTCGT
>JAAYDI010000048.1 GCA_012729315.1 Planctomycetaceae bacterium | reverse complement strand
GTGGCCTTTAGCCAATTTCCGGAGCCATAAGGACTGATAAAAAAGCAGCCGACTTCCCGATGCGATTGTTGTCAAAGCAACGCACGGGAGAGTCGGCATGGATGCTACTGCTCTTGTATCGGCATGGAACGCTCTTGTCCACCACCTTGCTTGCGTCTTCACCCGCCCGACCGCGGCGGTGTGGGAGCAACTGGCTCTGGGCTGGGTGCTGCACCGCGGCCCGGCGACCGTCACGGGCATGATCCGCACCTTGGGCCCCCTGGCCGAGCGCCATTGGACGGTCTATCACAAGTTCTTCTACCGGGCCTCCTGGAGCCTGTCGGACCTGTCGGCCCAACTGCTGACCAAGGTGATCTACCCGTTGATCCTCCGGGCCGCCCAGCGCAACGGGCGTACCGGCAAGCCGGTCGTCGACCTGCATATCGACGACACCACCGCCGGGCGTTATGGCAGGCACGTCGCCCACGCCGGGTGGTTCAAGGACGCCTCGTGCAGCGGGCCGGCCTACAAGGGCACGGTCATCCATTGGGCGCACAACTGGGTGGTCGGCGCGGTGACGTTGCGTCTGCCGCGATGGCCGCTGGTTCGCTGGGTGCTTCCGGTTCTGTTTGCCCTGTATCGCAAGCAAGACGACTGCAATGGCGATCATCCGTTCCAGACGCGACAGCAGATGGCCGCCGCGATGGTCCGCCAGGCCGCCGAGGCCTTGCCGGGCGTGATCTGGCGGGTTTGCGTGGACGGCCAGTATGCCACGCGGGACATGGTGGCGGGGCTTCCCGCCGGAGCGAATCTGGTCAGCCGAATCCGCTGCGATGCGGCACTGCACGACCTGCCCACCGGACGTCGCCGCAAGGGCTGCCGACGGGGGCCGGTGCCCAAGAAGGGCAAGCGTCTGGTGAAGTTGAAGGAACTGGCCCAAAGGACCGACGGCTGGAAGACGATCACCGTCAGCCATCAGGGACGGCAGGTCACCCGCGAGGTTCTGGGCATCGTGTGCCTGTGGTATCACGTCTGCCGCGCGACGCCTGTCCGTGTGGTGATCGTGCGCGACCCCGACGGTCGCCAGAAGGACGACTACTTCTTCTGCACCGACGCGACGGTCGGCGAGCAGGAGATCGTCCAGCGGGCCACGGACCGTTGGGGCATCGAGGAGTCGATTCAGGAGGCCAAGCAGCAGTTGGGGTTCGAGAACACGCGGGGTTGGTGCAGCAAGACGGTCAACCGGCAGGCCCCGCTGGCGATGGTGCTGGTGACCCTGGTGAAGGCCTGGTACGCCTCGGCGGCGCTGGAAGAGCCGCGCCTGTTGCCCAAAGGCACGCCATGGCTGCCGGACAAACAGCGTCCGACGTTCCTGGACATGCTCTCGGCCTTGCGTGGCGTGTTGTGGCGTCATCGGATCTTCGAACACAACTCGGGCAACTCGACTTTGGCACGGCAAGTTCACAAGTTACTCGCGGCCGTGGATTACGTGCTCTGCGCGGCCGCATGATTGGCTAAAGGCCAC
>JAAYDI010000047.1 GCA_012729315.1 Planctomycetaceae bacterium | reverse complement strand
TAGTGGCCTTCGGCCAATTGCGGGATGTAACCGCTGCATGGTGAGGAGGTAGGCAGTCCATGCGAATGGGCCCATCCATGGCATGGATTTGTCCACTACAACCGGCTCAGAATGACCGAGTCTTTCACCGTCCCAGGTGCAGCTGTTGGGCTTACCGGTCCGCTCCTTCAGCACGGCTAACAAGTAAGCTGCCACACGGCCAATTCCTGAATTCCTGAATTCCTAAATTCCTGAATTCCCAAATTCCCCTGGTCGCTCTCCCGAGAAAGTGCGTTCCTGCACCTGATGTGCAAGAATGCAAGAAACTGGCCTTGTAAGTTTTTCCAATCCACGTCAGAGTGTGGCAGCCTTAGACCCAGGCTCTATGTTCCCGCCGAGCCGAAATCGGCATGGAGTGGCCGACATCGGACTCGTATTCGGCAGAGGACGCCGAGTGTGACACTGCGGGGATGGTCACGCATCGCATCCAGGGAGGGATCACGATGGTGTCTCTTCACGCGTTCCTGCTCGCCGCCGCTGTCCTCGCCGGGAACAACGACACGGTGCTGCTCTACTTCACGGCAGACTGGTGTGGCCCCTGCCGTCTCATGCAGCCCACGATCCAGCGTTTGCATGAAGCCGGCTATCCGCTGCGCGAGGTGAACGTGGACCGCGAGCCAGATCTGACGCGCCAGTTCGGCGTGGGCCCCATCCCGTGCTGTATCCTCGTGCGAAACGGTCAGGTGATCGACAAAACCGTGGGCCCGGCCAGTTTCGACCGCCTGGCACGCATGTTCGAGCCACCCGGCCAGGCCGGCGCGGCGCCCGGTCCGCTCCCAGACATCGCCACGTCGAACGTGCGTGCCCAGTCCCCTGACGATCAGCTCGTGCCTCTGACCCGTCTCCCACAGTCGCCATCCCCGCCGCGCGATGCGTTCCCGCCCGTGCGGCCGGCGGCCAGCGGCCCCCCCCACATGCAAGCCCCCCTGCAGCTCGATGCGGCGCAACAACAGGCCGTGCATGCGACGGTCCGCCTCTGCGTGCGGGATGCCAACGGTCAATCGCATGGCACGGGCACCATTATCGACGTGCACGGCGAGGAAGCGCTGGTGCTCACATGCGGACACATTTTCCGGGATTCGCGCGGTCAGGGAGAAATCCTCGTGGAACTGTGCGTGCCCGGCGCCACAGGACCAGTGCGCGGCCAGCTGGTGGCGTACGATGCCGACCGGCGCGATATCGGACTGGTCAGTATCCGCCCGCATGCGCCGGTGCGGCCCGTGCGTGTTGCCTCGACTGACTGCCAGCCGCAGCTGGGCGACCCGGTATTCAGCGTCGGCTGCGATCACGGCAGCAGTCCAACGGTACAGCCCAGCACGATCTCGGCCATCAACCGCTACGTCGACAAGGCGCCCCACCTGGAAGTGCTGGGACACCCTGTCGAAGGCCGCAGTGGCGGGGGCCTGTTCACCGCTGACGGCCGGCTTATCGGAGTTTGCAACGCAGCCGATCTGCAGGAGGACCGCGGCATCTACGCGGGCCTGCCCACCATCCACCAGCAACTGAAGGCCATCAATCAGGAACGCATCTACGCAGCCGATCCGGCCCTGGCGGACGCGGCTACAGGCCATCCCCAACCAGGCGGCGGCGCGTCTGCCGCGCCAAGCACGCCCGTGCACAATGCCGCCACGCCCTTGCCGTCGCTTGCTGCGCCGAGCGATACGGAAGTCATCTGCGTCGTACGTTCGCGCAACCAGTCGCCGCAGTCCGATCGCGTCATGGTCATCAGCCAGCCGTCCCCCGCACTCCTGCAACTGCTCGAACAAGAAGCTCACAGCGCACCGCACGGCCCGGTCACCCCTCCCTCTCCCGTGGCAAGTGCCGCGCGGCATCGGCCCCCGCCCGTCACATCACCGGTGGTTCGCGCTCAGAACTACTGACGCCGCGTCAGACATGGGGCCGCCCCGTTGATACAGCCACATGCCCGCCGCATTGCGTGACGTAGAGTTGCGGAAGCGGATGGCTGGCCGGCAGCTGTACCTGATAAAGGGCTCTCCATGTTCAGCGTTACACTCACGTTGACCGTCATTGCCGGTATTGCTCTTGCCAACCTGTTTCTGGGTTTCGCCTCCGCATTGCTGATCGGCCGCGGACCCAAACGCTGGTCTGACCTGGACGAGGCCGTGACCGTACGGTACTTCTCACCCAACCTCCTGTTTGCGCGCGCGAAGCACATCGCTCACCCGGACATCGCCCACCCGGACATCGCCCACCCGGACATGCTGGACCCGCCGGCCCCGGCGGCGCCTGCCTGGCAACCGCCCGACCCGGCAGCCGCGCAGTCTGACCTGTCCGAAGAGGTCGAGTACGCGGCGGTCCGGCAGCTGCCGCCAACACCGCCCACACGTCCGGCCGCCTGGGACCCGGCCACCCAGAAACTCGTTCTTACGCCGCTCGATCCTCCTGCACCCGCGGTAGAGGAACCACCCGAAACCGTATTATCCCAGCAACTGGAGATGTGGCGTGAGAACAGCGACCGGGAGGAGGAGACTGCCTGCCTCTCCGGGTTCATGGTGACCATCCGGGATCCGGACGCCCAACAACACATGGGCGAGTTGCTCCTGAAAGCCGTGCAGGCGCGCATCAGCGGTCAACTGCGCAAAGACCGGTGCGTGCTGCGCATCGCCGACTATCAGCTCGTGTGGTTCTCGGACGACGTGAGTCCGGACGATGGGGTCATGCCGGTCGAACGCATCCGCCAGCTGCTGGGCAAAACCCGGTTCCTGTACGAAGGCCACGCGGTGGCGATCGGCGTGCAGGCAGCTGTTGTGGCAGTCTCCATGGCGGATCACCCGGCCGAACTGATTCGCCGGATACAGGCGACCTGGCAGTATGCCCTGGAAAAAGCCAATGAGGCCACGTGCATCGACGTCGGACGCGGTCCCGAGTTCGTGCAGCCTGTGCCGCTCGATCTCGACGAAATCGACTGCCCGATCGACTAACCGGCTGCCGCTGCGCCCGTAACCCGCAACTCAAAGACCGCTTCAATCTCCACGGTCATGCCGCCCGGCAAGGACACCACGCCAATGGCACTGCGCGCGCCGACACCGTTCTCCGACCCGAAGACCTCCGCAAACAGCTCGCTGCAGCCGTTAATCACCGCCGGCTGCTGCGTGAACTCCGCCACAGAGTTGACCATGCCGAACACCTTGACCACTCGCTCGACACGATCCAGGCTCCCCAAGCCGCGGCGCAGCGTGGCCAGCATGGCCAGGCCCGTCTGGCGGGCAGCCGCGTAGCCCGCCGCCTGGTCCACCTCGCGCCCCACACATCCGACCAGCAGCGAACCGTCCGGCAGCAACGGGCCATGGCCCGACAGGTAGGCCATGTGGCCCACGACGATCAGCGGCCGATACACGCCCGCAGGCTTGGGTGCCGGAGGCAACGTCAGTCCCAGTTCTTGCAGCCTCGCCTCGTATCGCATCGCGTTTGCCTCCCAGAGGGGTAGCCATCGATCGTCTGCCGTTCCACACCGCGTTCCGCCAGGATATCGGCCGTCGCGGGAGGGGACTATGGGAGGGGGCGTCGGTTTTCCGTGTGGGATGTGGAGAGACCGGTTGATGGCAGGCCGACGCGAGGCCGGCGCGGTGGTGCGGGTTACCGGGCCCGGCCCAGCCATGCCCGGTCCGGCCCGCCCGCGCTGCGCGTCACATCCGCGCTGCCCGTTACCCTGCGCACAACAGGTCGGACCATCAGCATCCTGCAGTGACGGGGGAGCGTCAGCCGATGTAGGCCAGTGGCAGCCGAGGACGGACGTGTGTCACGGCCGCAGGGATCGCGCGTCAATTGCCCCTCAACCAACAGGCAGGTGTCCCAATGGATCTCTCCTTGAGCGTCGTATTGCCGGTACACAATGCTGAGACGACGTTGACGCACAACGTCTATGAACTGCTCGATGTCTTGCCCGAAATCGCCTCGCGGTTCGAGGTCCTGATTGTCGACGACGGGTCAACGGATCACACGGAGGAGATCGCGCACGAGCTGGCGCGCTGCTACCCCCAGGTGTGTACCGTACGGCACACGCGCCGCCGTGGCGCAAATGCAGCGATTCAGACGGGGATGGCCCACACGACGGGCGACATCGTCTTCGTCCACGACGAAGCGACCCCTATCAGCGCTTCGGAACTGCGCAACCTGTGGAGCCTACGTAACGACTGCCGGCTGGTCGTCGCCCGCACCGAAATGCCCTGCCGCTCCCCCGGTCCGCATGTGCGGGAGCGCCAGGCGGCCTGGGACAATTCGGTCCCCGAAACGTCGGCCGTACTCGGGGGCAGCGGGATGCAGATGATCAGGCGGGCGGCCGTCGCGGAGCTGGTCGACTCCGACACGGGACACAGCACATTCTCCCTGCCCCATCCCGCACTGCTGTAGCCCCTGCCGCGAGGCACGCCGGGCGCCGCCGTGCCGGGCCCGGCACGCGTGCGGAACCGACTCAAGCCCCTCAAAACCGGAATTATCGGCAAATTCCGGGAACTTCTCTCTCCGTTCGCGCATCTAAAACACGTTTATGGCTGCGCGTAGAGGCATTGAGTCGGAAAGAGAGCAGGCACGACCATGGCAACCGTTGACTACACGGCGATGCCGACCGACGTGATTACCACGTCGCCCATCAAGTCTCACGATCCTCCCCAGATGGGTCCGAGACTGCATCGCATCCGTACCGTGCGCCTCCAGCAAGGCGCTTCGCTCCGCAGTGTCGCCCGCAACTCAGGGGTGGACATCCGTCAACTTCGTCTGCAGGAACAGGAATCGACCGACGTCCGGGTCAGCGACCTGCGCAAATGGCAGCAGGCACTGGACGTGCCCCTGGCAGAGCTGCTGGTGGAACCGGATTCGACCTTGTCCCAGCCAGTGGCGGATCGGGCGCGGATGGTGCGTCTGATGAAGACCGCCACGGCGATCCGCGAACGGTCAGAGTCGGTGGGGATCCGCCGCATGGCGCAGATGCTCTGTGAACAGCTCACCGAAATCATGCCCGAGCTGGCCGGTGTCGGCCCCTGGCACGACTACGGTCAGCGGCGCAGCCTGGACGAGTGCCCGCGGATCGTGGAACGGACCGTATCAGACGATCTGTTCCGCCACCTTGCCGACTGAGCGAGCCCGGCTGAGCGAGCCCGGCTGGCAGCCGGGCTCCGATTCAACCCAGCAGCACAGCGCGATGAGTCTGGCCGCAGGCGTGCACGACTTCGTCGCGTGCCGCATCGGCCTCTTCATTGGTCAACGTGCGTTCGGCCGACCGCAGGGTGATGGAAAACAGGAGTCGTTTCTTGTCGGCTCCATCCTTCTTCTTGTCGCGATAGACTTCCTGGAACTGCAGCGATTCCAGCAGCGGGCCGACGGTCGTGCGGATGGTAGTCGCGAGATCTTCCCAGCGGACCGATTCGTCCACCACCAGGTTCAGGTCGCGGACGATCGCCGGGAAGTCGCTCAGCGCCTGCTGTTGCGGAATCAGGTCGGCGGCCTGGCCGAGGACTTCGAGATTGAGTTCCAGCACCGTAGCCGGGCACCGCAGGCCGAACTGTTTGAGCCCCGCGGCGTCGACCTCTCCCAGATAGCCCAGCAGGCGGCCGCCCAATTCCAGCCGTGCCTGCCGATTCGGATCCAGCAGCGTGAGGGCTGTGGGGGAGACGGTCAGCGGAACGGACACGTGCAACGTCTCGAGCAGCGTCTCGACGACCCCCTTGAGCACACGGAAATCGCCGCCGCTCGTGACGCCCAGGGTGCGTTGCTCCTGCGGCAGATCGCTTGGCCGGGGCAAATACACCCGTGCCGACTCGAACAACTCGATCGTCTCGTTTCCCACCGACTCGTTCACGCGGCGTGCTTCGAGCAGACTGGGGATCAAGCTCTTGCGCAGGGTGTCGGCGCCTTTGAGCATGGGGGTGCTGGCGACGAGCGGCGCGGCGTCGCTCCAGGGGCTGAAGGCGTCGCACCACGGCCGCGGCACCACGCTGGTCGTTACCGCTTCGTCGAAACCGGCGGCCGTCAACGTCTGACGGACCTTTTCCAGGACCCGGTCTTCGTCGGTGCGGTGGCAGGGCACCATGGGCACGCCCACATCTTCCGGGATCTGGTCGTAGCCGTAGATCCGCGCGACTTCTTCCACCAGGTCAATCTCCCGGGTCAGATCGCGGCGCCATGACGGCGGAATCACTGCGATCGTCGCCTGGTCGCCGGTGACCCGGTCGGTACCAAGTGCCTGGAGGATGCGGGCCACTTCGGCGGCCGGCACGGTGATGCCCAGCACGCGCGGCAACTGGCTCAGACGCAGCGTGATCGCCGGCCGCGACGCCGGCGCGGCACCCACGTCCAGCACTCCGGGCGCCAGCTGGCCGCCGGCCAGCTCCCCGATCAACTGGCAGCACCGGCGGCTGGCCCAGTCCACGCCCAGGGGGTCCATGCCCCGTTCGAAGCGATAGGACGCCGGACTGTGCAGCGCCAGCTTGCGGGCGGTGGTGCGAATCGAGAGCGGTGAGAATTCCGCCGCTTCGATCAGCAGATCGGTGGTCGCTTCAGAGATCTCCGAATCCACACCGCCCATCACGCCGCCCAGCGCCACGGGGTCCCGGGCATCGGCAATCACGCACATGCCGGGCTCGAGCGTGTAGACGCGATGGTCAATCGCCGGGAACTGCTCGCCCGGCAACGCCTCCCGCACAATGATCTCCGGCCCCCGCAGCCGCTGCAGATCGAACACGTGCAGCGGCTGGCCGCACTCCAGCATCACGTAGTTGCTCACGTCCACCACGTTGTTGATCACCGCAATGCCAACGCTCCGCAATCGATCGGCCAGCCACGCCGGACTCGGGCCGATCTTCACGCCGCGGATGACCCGCGCCGTGTAGCGATAGCAGAGTGCGGGACAGGTGATGGACACGCGCGTCAGCTGCGCGACGTCGGGACCGCTCGCCGCCGGGTTCGGGTCGGGCACGCGCAGCGGCTGCTTCCAGAGGACTGCAATCTCCCGCGCCACGCCGATATGACCCAGGCAATCCGGGCGGTTGCTGGTCACCTCCAGGTCGATGGCCAGGTCGTCCCCCACACGCTCCGTCGATTCGTGATTCAGACCCGCCATGGCCAGACGCTCGGTCAGTTCCGCCGGATCCATGTCCAGGGCCACATAGTCCTTGAGCCAGTTCCAGGAGACGATCATCGTACCACTCGATTCCCGTTGGCGGTCAAAAGTGTCGAAACAAGGATTCCCGCGATTCTCGCACGCGCCGACCCGTGCGCCACGTCAGAACTGGCGCAGGAAACGGACGTCATTGCGATACAGTGCCCGGATGTCGGTGATGTTGTGGCGCCGCATGCACAGACGTTCGATCCCCAGCCCGAAGGCGAACCCGGTCACCTGCTCCGGATCATAGCCGACCATCTGCAGCACGTTCGGATCGACCATGCCCGCGCCGCCAAATTCGATCCACTGGTCATGCCACTGGAAATCCGCCTCCACGCTCGGCTCGGTGAACGGGAAAAACGACGGCCGAAACCGGATGTGCACGTCACTGCCGAGGAAACTCGCTGCAAACAACCGCAACACACTCTTCAGGTCCGCCATCGTGACCTGCCGGTCCACCAGCAGACCTTCCATCTGGTGGAACATCGGATAGTGCGTCGCGTCAGCTGTGTCCGGACGATAGACGCGTCCGAGCGTGATGATGCGGACGGGCGGCGGCCCTTGCTCCATCACGCGAATCTGCACCGTGCTGGTCTGGCTGCGCAGCAGCAGCGTCCCGGCGGCCGCTCCGGCGACGGCCAGATAGAAGTTATCCAGCGGATCGCGCGCCGGATGCTCCAGCGGGATGTTCAGCGCCTCGAAGTTGTGCCACTCGTCCTCGATTTCCGGCCCCTCCGCAACGGAGAAGCCCAGTCGGCCCATGATGCCCTTGAGTTCTTCGATGGTCTGCGTGATCGGATGCAGGCGTCCCAGTCGCAGCGACCTGCCTGGCAAGGTCGGATCGAAGGCGGTGACCTCGCCCGTCCGACGCGGATTCTCCACGGCACCCAGGCGACCCTGAGCGGCGGTGAAAGCCGTTTCGATCTGGGTCTTGACTTCGTTCAGGCGCTTGCCGGCCGCTGGACGGTCGGCTGCCCCGACCGCACCCATGAACTTCTGCACCGCCTTCAGACGGCCTTTCTTGGCCCCCAGGTACTCGATCCGCGCAGCCTCCAGCGACGCTTCGTCGGCCGCCCCGTCAAAGGCGGCTGTCGCCGCCGCGACCAACGCGTCCAATTGTTTGAGAAACTCGGCCAGTGCCATTGTTCCACCCACTCAAGAAGTGAAAAGAGACAGGCCATCACGTCGCCTGTCTCTTCCTGTGCGCCCTCTCGTGCCATGGCCACAGCACACGAACATGCTACGCCGCCAGCTTCGCCTTGACCTGTTCCACCACGGCGTCAAAGGCGGCCGGATCGTGGATCGCCATCTCGGACAACGTCTTGCGATCCAGTTCCATACCGGTCAAGTGCAACCCGTGAATGAACTCGCTGTAGCGCAGCCCACGTTCGCGCACGGCCGCGTTGATGCGAATGATCCAGAGACGACGAAAGTCCCGTTTCCGCGTCCGGCGGTCGCGGAACGCAAAGGCGCCAGCCCGCAGCAGATTCTCCTTGACCGTCCGCAACATGTTGCGGCGACCACCGTGAAACCCCTTGGCGCGCCGATACAGCCGGCGTTTGGCTCGCGTTCGAGCCGATCCCTTCGTCGTTCTCATCGTCTGGTACCACCCATCTTCAGCACGTCCAGGCCTCTTCGATCCGACCGGTCGAAGACGTTCGTTGTGCCCGCGTGCGGTTCACCTCTGGTCAATTCAAAACAAAACAAAAAAAGGAAAAACGGTCTTCGCACCTGGGCCCCCCGGACCGGCCCCCCGGACCGCGCGCCCGGGCCCCCTCCGTCGCCGCCGGCGTCAGCTCGCGAAAAAGGGGCGCACGTCAGTAGCTGTTGTTGTTAAGCGCAATGCGGATCGACTTTTCCATGCAGCGGTCGACCGTCGTGGTCCCGCGCAAGTTCCGCTTGCGCTTCTGCGACATGCGCGTCTGGAGATGGCTCGTGCCGGCATGGCGATGCTTCGCCTTGCCGCTGGCAGTCAAACGAAATCGCTTCTTCGTTCCCTTGTGGGTTTTCTGCTTGGGCATGTTCAGAGTACTCTAGGGGGTAAATGGACCGCCAGCGGAAACCTCACATTCTAGGAACTTCTCCGCATCTCGCAAAGGGCACCCGCGAGAATCCCCAGGTGGTGGGGCCCGCGCCGGTTCCGGTTGAAGATCCGTGCGGCGTTCCCGACGCGGGTCGCCACCCCGCCGCAGCCCCGCGGGCAGGCCGGAATCGCCCGGCTGCTGGAGGCCACGTGCCATGAATGAACCCGGCCCCCCCATGCGCATCACCTACCTGACCGCCGGCGCCGCCGGCATGTACTGCGGCAGCTGCATGCACGACAACACCCTGGCCCGGGCACTGACGCAGGTTGGAGCTGACGTGCAGCTGGTACCGATGTACACCCCCATTCGGACTGACGAAGCAGATGTCTCGATCGACCGGGTCTTCTTCGGCGGGATCAACGTTTACCTGCAGCAGCGAGTCGGCCTGTTCCGCTATCTCCCGCAGGCCGTCGACCGGCTGCTCGACAGCCCCGCACTGCTACGTTGGGTCGGTTCGCGCGGGGTCGAAACGAGCGCGGCCCAGCTTGGCGAACTGACCCTCTCCATGCTGCGCGGGTCGGCCGGCTTTCAGCGGAAAGAAGTCCGGCGACTCGGCCACTGGCTGACGCGCGGCGCATTTCCTGACCTGGTGGTGTTTTCCAACGTGCTGGTGGCGGGCTGCGTTCCGGACCTCAAACGGGCCGTGGGCGCCAAGATCGCCGCCACACTCCAGGGGGACGACCTCTTCCTGGACGAGCTGCCGCCGCCATACAAGCGTCAAGCGTTGGAGCACATTCGGCGTCTGGCAGAACAGGTCGACGCGTTCCTGCAACTGAAACAACCGACCAGCGGCGCGTGGGAAGCAGCGGGCATGGGCCAAGTCCGGCCAATGCGTGCACGACCGGTCGATCCAGGCCAGAGGCCTGGACCCACAGGTCTGGTCTCTCTCAGCTCTGGAGAGCGCGACGCTGTAGCCAGACTCGGGCTGACGGCCGGGGACCGAACAAGCCCGGAGTTCATCTTGGCGCGCTCACTTAGGCGCGATTGTGCAGATCATGCGCCGCCCATGCTGCTGAGGGACAATCTCAACCTTGCCAAATTCGGCCAGCTGCTCGATGACATCCTCCATGATGCGCCGGCCCTCCTCCACGTGCGCCATCTCGCGTCCACGAAAGACCACCGACACCTGAACCTTGTCCTTGTTCTTGAGGAACCCCGCCGCCTGCTTCACCTTGAAGCCGACGTCGTGTTCTCCGGTCTTGGGGCGAAGGCGGATTTCCTTCGTCTTGGTGTGACGTTGATTCTGGCCGGCTTTTTTCTTCTTCTCGTACTTGTACTTGCCGTAGTCCATGATGCGGCATACGGGAGGCCTCTCATTCGGAGCCACCTCGACCAGATCGAGGTCGACTTCATATGCCCGGTTGATCGCTTCCTGGGTGGACAGAATACCCAATTGCTCGCCGTTCTCGCCTATCACCCGGACTGGGGATATGCGAATCTGGTCGTTGATGCGGGTCTGCAAGCGGTCTATTGCCATTTATCCTTTCCTGTAAAGACTCAATAAACATAAAGGTGGCCGGTTCCGGCGGGCGGCACCGCACCGCGACGGCTGGCTCGCACAGACGGCCCTGTTTACACAACACGTGAGTATTGACAACCGTTTCCCGAAACGTCAACTAGATTGCGGCAAAAACAGGCCGAAAATCGGGGGACTTTCACCACAATCATAGTTTGCGAATCATCTCATCATGGTTCGCGAATCATGGTTCGCGTCGGTGGCGGGGAGGTGGCCTCTTCTAGTACTCATTGCGCGCCGAGCGTTCGCCCAGCCCCGCGTCACCGCCGAAGGTCTGGCGGACGGTCCGGTTGCGGACTTCCGCCAGCAGCTTGTCGATGGCGGCCTGGACTTTCACTGCACCCTGGTCGCCGTCGATGCGATCGCGGACGCTCACTTCGCCCTGTTCCTGTTCGCGGTTGCCGACGACGAACATATAGGGGACGAGTTCCAGTTGCGCGTCGCGGACCTTGGCGCCGATCTTTTCGGGGCGATAGTCGCCCGAGGCGCGCAAGCCGGCGGCCACCAACTGCTGCTCCACCTGCCGGCCATACTCTTCGAACTTCTGGCTGACCGCCAGCACCCGCACCTGCTCGGGCGCCAGCCACAGGGGAAAGGCGCCGGCGAAGTGCTCGATCAGGACTCCGACAAACCGCTCCAGCGAACCGAGCGGTGCGCGGTGGATCATCGCCGGCCGGTGAGGTCGATTATCGGCGCCGATATACTCCAGATTGAAGCGTTCTTCGCTCGGCAGGTTGTAGTCGAGCTGCACGGTGCCGAGCTGCCACTCGCGGCCGATGCAATCCTTCACGACGAAGTCGGCTTTCGGTCCGTAGAAGGCGGCTTCGCCCAGCTCGATCTTGGCGTCGATGCCCAGGCTCTGGCAGACTTCGATCAGAGACTGCTGGGCGGCCTCCCAGTTCGCCGCGTCCCCCACATACTTGTCGCTCGCCGGTTCGCGGAACCCGAGCCGCACGCGGTAGCTCTTCAGCCCCAGGCAATCGAGCACGAACTGCGTCATCTCGAGGCATGCCCGGAATTCGTCGGGTACCTGCTCGTGGGTACAGAAGATGTGGGCATCATCCTGAGTGAACCCGCGGACGCGCGTCATACCGGATAACTCGCCCGACTGCTCGAAACGGTACACGGTGCCGAACTCCGCCAGCCGCAAGGGGAGTTCGCGATAGCTGCGCGGCTTCGCCTTGTAGACCATGACGTGATGCGGGCAGTTCATCGGCTTGAGCAGGAACTCCTCGCCGTCCTCCATCACGATCGGCGTGAACATGCTCTCCTTGTAGTACGGATAATGCCCGGAGGTCTTGTACAACTCGATGCGACCAATGTGCGGCGCGTAGACCGGCAGGTAGCCGCGGCGCCGCAGCTCGTCCTTGATGAAACCTTCCAGCAGCCCCCGCACAATGGCTCCCTTGGGATGCCACAGGATCAGGCCGGACCCGACCAGCGGATTGATCGAGAACAGATCCAGACGCTTGCCCAACACCCGGTGGTCACGTTTCTTGGCTTCCTCCACCAGCCTCAGGTGCTCGTCCAGTTCCGGCTTGGTGAAGAAGGCCGTTCCGTAGAGCCGCTGCAACTGCGGGCGGGAGGCATCCCCTTTCCAATACGCGCCGGCCAGCGAGAGCAGCTTGAAGGCCCCAATGGCCCCGGCGGTCGGCACGTGCGGCCCACGGCACAGATCGAGGAACTCCCCCTGGCGATAAAACGACATCGTGTCGTGCCCCTCCAGACCCTCTTCAATGTGCTCCACTTTGTAGGGCTGCGCGAGGTCGCGACAGATCTGCAGCGCCTGCTCCCGCGGCAGCTCAATCTGCTCAAACGGCTCATCGGACTTGATGATCCGCTGCATCTCCGCCTCCAGCGCCGGAAAATCGTCCTCCCTCAGCGGTTCGTCCAGCTCAAAGTCATAGTAAAACCCACCCTCGACCGTCGGGCCGAAGGCAAGCCGGGTCCCCTTCTTCAGACGCATGACGGCCCGCGCCATCACGTGCGCGCACGAGTGCCGCATGACCGACAGCGCTGCAGGGTCCTTCCGCGTCAACAACCGCAACTGCACCTCCCCCGCGTCGGGCAGCCGATGATCGAGGCCCACAATTGCCCCGTCCAACTCCGCCGCGATGGCCGCCTTGGCCAACCCCGGACCAATCTCCGCGGCAATGTCGCCAGGAGTGATCGCTTCGCCGTACTGTCGGGTACTTCCGTCGGGTAGCTGCACCTTTAACATGTGATCCACTGAATCCCATCCTGCTCAAGATGAACCGGCCAGCGAGGACCGGCCGTCGATACAAAGGACAGCTGCCTGGAGAAGCCCTCGCCATGTGCAGCGCGTAAAGTACACAATCTATGGCACTTGGGGCAAGAGCGGGTTCGCCGGACCGGCCTCGGAAACTGGGGCAGGCCAGCCGCGAAAACCCAGGAGCGCGGGTCGTGCGGCCCGGTCTCCACCAGCCGCCCACTTCGCCTCCCCCCGCCACCCCCCGATCGCCGATCGCCAGATGCCTCTCTTCCCCCAACCCCAATCATCCGCTAACTTAGGAGGTACCGTTCGGGCCGTTAGCTCAGTTGGTTTAGAGTGCCTGCTTGACATGCAGGAGGTCACTGGTTCGAGTCCAGTACGGCCCATTAACTTAAGCCTCGTCGCGATAACAACTTGCGACGAGGCTTTTTTGGCCGCTCGGTTTGACCACTTTGTTCTGCCGCTCTATTCTGCCATGCACACTTCAGCGATTTCCCAATCTCGCAGCGTAACGAAGTAGGCGCGGTATTCAGGATCACCCTCGACGCGGTATGTGATTTCGATTGTGTTCGTGTCGTCATACATGTTGATGCCGACATGAGGAACGAGTCGCTTGGACAGTTCGTCTGTCGTCTTGATTTCGGGATGGCATTTGACCAGTGCCGAACAAATCCGCGACCACAATTGCATGTGGCGACGCCGAAGCTCACACAGAAGATCGCGTTGGTGTTGCGTTGGGCCAGAGTCGTCAGCCCGTAGGCGAATGTGTGCCGATTCAATTGGAGCAGAGGCGAACAAGATGTCAGCGCCCCATGAATCGATGTAGTAGTTGAGTGTGCCCAGCTCAGGATCGTCGATCGTTTTCTGTGGACTGCCCGTCAACCCTTGAGGCTGGTCGTATTTGCCTGGTGGCAATCTGCAATGGAGGAGATCACCACTCATTGACCGGAGGTGTTCGCGGGCAGGTACGTTTCAACGTAGGTCGTCATCAGCCGCCGCAGGTGCAGCGTCGTGTTCTGGCCTTCCCGAATCGCGTGCGTGCGGTTCGGATAGGCCATCATGCTGAACGGCTTGTCGAGACGAACCAACTCGTCGATCAGCATCTCGGTCGTCTGGTAGTGGCAGTTGTCGTCCCCCGTGCCGTGAATCAGCAGTAGATGGCCCTGGAGCTGGTGCGCAAAGTTGATGGGGGACCCCTGAATGAAGCCCTCGGGATTATCTTCGGGCAAGCCCATGTAGCGTTCCTGATAGATGGAGTCGTAGTAGCGCTGATTCGGAACCGGCGCAACCGCGATGGCCGTCCGATAGAGCTCCGGGAACTTGAAGATCAGGTGCAGGGCCGTGGAGCCGCCGCCGCTCCAGCCCCACACGCCGACGCGCTCAGGATCCAGGTAGGGGTGTTCCTGCAGGATCGCGGTCAATGCCGCGGCCTGTTCCTGGGGCGCGCCAATACCGACCTGGTGAAACGCGCTCTTGCGCCAGGCGCGGCCGCGCGGCGCCGGCGTGCCGCGATTGTCGAAACTCATGACGACATACCCGCGCTGGGCCAGCATCCAGTGCCACAATGCCTGGTCCCCACCCCACCGGTCCAGCACCGTCTGTGCCGCCGGTTCGCCGTAGACGTAGACCAGCAGCGGGTACTTCCGGGACGGGTCCAGATCGGGCGGCTGCAGGCACCATCCGTCGAGCACGATTCCCTGGCCGATGTCGACGCGCAGGAACCGGGTGACCGGCCGCCGCAACTGCTGCACGTTCGCACGCACAGCCTGGTTCGTCTCCAGCACGCGCAGCGTCGCGTGGGTCGGCAGCGACACGAGTTCCACGGTGGGCGGGCGGTCCAGCGCCGATGAGGTGACGATGGCCGCCCGTCCCCCCGGGGCGATGCGATACGTGCAGGTCCCCTCAATCGTGTCCGGCGTGAGGCGGGTCAGCCCGGAGCCATCCCACTGCACGCGGTACAGATAGCGCTGGCACGGGTTGTCCGGCGACGCGATGAAATACAGACACTGGTTCCCCTCGTCCACGTCCAGCAGCTCGATGACATCATACTCGCCGGGCGTGGCCAGCTTCAGGCTGCCGTCGGCCCGGGACACGAAGTACACGTGCCGCCACCCGTCGCGCTCGCTGATCCACGTGCACGACGTACCGTCCGCCAGCCACTTCATTTCGTCGTGCACGTCGACCCAGGCCTCGTCACACTCCTCGAAAAGCACCGTCACCTCGCCGGTCGACGCCTTGGCGATCAGCACGCGATTGACATTCTGGCGCCGATTCAGCTGCTGCAACACAATCTCGTCCGCGTTGAGCCACTCCATGCGCGCAATATAATGTTCACGCGGGTCGCCAGGCACGTCCAGCCAGCAGGTCGCGCCGCCGTCCAGCCGCACCACACCCACGCGGCACGCCGGATTGGTCTGTCCCACCTTCGGATATGCGAAATCCGTGACGCGCGGATACAGGCTGCCGGTGTTGTTGATCAGCGCGAACTTGGGCACGCCGCTGCTGTCCAGTTGCCAGTAAGCGATCGCCTGGCCGTCGGGACTCCAGCGGAATCCGTGGCGCAACGACAGTTCTTCCTCATACACCCAGTCGAACGTGCCGTTGACCACGTTGGGCGAGGCGGTGGCGGTTATCGCGCGGACGGTCCGATCGCGCAGGTCCTCGACCCAGATGTTCCGGTCGCGCACATAGGCCACATGGCGCGCCGTGGGAGAGAAGCTGGCAAACATCAGCGACGCTGGCGGCGCAGCGCCCCCCAACTGCCGCAACTCGCGGCTGGCCCGGTCCAGCAGCCAGTAGTCGCCGCGCGTGTTCTGCCGCCACACGCGCTGGCCATTCGTGAAGATCAGGACGAGCGACTGGTCGGGCGACCAGGTGTAATCGTCCACGTGCAGTGCTCGTGTCGACCCGGGCGGCACCAGCAGCTCCGCCGGCACCACGACCGTGCGTTGGCCGGTGGCGACATCGTAGCGGACCAGTTCCACGCCCCCGCCGAAGGTGGCTTCACTCACACAGTAGGCCGCCCCCGCGTCGAGCCAGCGCGCGTCGACGTCAGCCACCTGAAACTCGCGTCCCGCGAAGATGCGCTCGAGCGTCAGCTCCGACCGGCCCGTGTCGATCTCCTGGCTCACCGCCAGCGGACCGGGCCAGCAGACCGCCAGCGCCAGCAGCCAGCTCATCTTGCGCAGCACACCCACCACCTGACCGTCGCCACCACTACTGTACGTTCCAGCCCGCCAACCCACCGCGGCGTCTCCGTTGTCTCTACGCGGTATCCACGGGTCCTCACCCGCACTCCCGTCGCCAGCCTGGCGGGACACCAGCGCCAGCATGCGTCGCCGCTCGACCCGTGTCAATTCCGCCACTCCGGCGCCCCAGTTGCGTCGCGCCCCATCACCGCGTTCCATCATCGTGCCCTCAGTGCATTGATGCAATTGCCGCGTGCGGAATTGACGGCGCTGAGCGTTTGAGGCATGATGGCAGGCGGCGACGTCTGTCGTCTGCCTGCGACTCCCGCAACCGCCACAGTATCCCGACGATCGACTGTCTCGGACACCGACCTGGAAACAGATGGCCCCCGCTTGTCGGCCGACTCCCGACGAGTCGCGTGTTTCTGTCCACCGCGCCGGAGCATGTTATGAACGCCATGATGCGCAGAGGTTCGCGCCATCCGCTTGACCGCCGGCGGCGGCCGGAGGCCAACCGGCGATGCTGGCTGATGCTGACGGGTCTGGTGACGTCGGCCCAGGGTGCGCTGGCCGCCGGTCAGGACCAGCCGCTCGCGCATGTGCGGCAGGAGAAGATCGGCGACCAGGTGCCGGAGTGGACCGGGGAGTGGACCGACTGGTGGGCCAACGGCATCGCCTCGGGGCCCCGCGAAGTGGCCGCCAGCCGCCGCGCCAAACGGCTGACCGCCGCCGCGCTCTACGACAACACCTGGTTCACCAATTTCCTGGCCGGCAGTCCCGGCACGCTGGAATTCCAGTTCGATCTCGCCTGGATACCATCTGGCGATGGCTCCGCCAGCCATGGCATAATTGCGGAAGCCCTGCAGTCGGAGCCGACCGTAGTCATCAATGTGCCGCAGCGCGAGCACCCGATTTTTATGCAGTGACTGCATCGATGAGCGCCATCTTCCGGGCCACTGCCGGAATGCCTCGATGCGTTTTCAGGAGATATCGGACATGATCGCTAATCGCAGGTCAGCGGTTTCCTTGGCCGCGGCTGTCTTGTGTGTCGGCCTGCTGGTCCTGGCCAGCACGTCGTTCCTCCAGGCACTCGAACCGCCCCTGGCGCTGCATCCCGATAACCCGCACTACTTTCTCTGGCGCGGCGTGCCAACCTTGCTCATCACGTCCGGGGAGCACTACGGCTCGCTGATGAACCTGGACTTCGACTACGTGCAGTACTTCGACGAACTGCAGCGGAACAAGCTCAATCACACCCGCACCTTCAGCGGCGTGTATCGCGAGACGGCCACCTCGTTCGACATCACCGACAACACGCTCTCCCCTTTGCCCGAGCGATACATCTGCCCCTGGGCGCGCAGCGATACGCCGGGGTACACGGAGGGGGGCAACAAGTTCGATCTGAGCAAGTGGGATCAGGCGTACTTCGATCGCCTGCGCGACTATATGACCCAGGCGCAGAAACGCGGCATTGTCGTGGAAATGAACCTGTTCTGCCCCATGTACAAAGACGCGATGTGGACTGCCTGCCCCCTGCATCCCGCTAACAACATCAACAATACCCCCGCCTGCCCTCGCGAGGAGGTGTACACGCTCAAACACGCCGCGCTGACCGAGATCCAGCTGGCGGTCACGCGCAAGATCGTCGAGGAACTGCGGGACTTCGACAATCTGTACTTCGAAATCTGCAACGAACCGTACTTCGGCGGCGTGACCATGGAGTGGCAGCACAGGATCGTCGACGAAATCGTGGCGGTGGAACAGAGTTTCCCCCAGCGCCACCTGATCTCACTCAATATCGCCAACGGGCGCCAGCAGGTCGAGAACCCGCATCCGGCCGTGTCGATCTTCAACTTCCACTACTGCGTGCCGCCCGACACCGTGGCCATGAACTACGGCCTGAACAAGGTGATCGGGGAAAACGAGACGGGGTTCCGGGGAAAGGACGACGCGCTGTATCGCACCGAAGGCTGGGACTTCCTCATCGCCGGGGGAGCATTGTTCAACAACCTGGACTACTCGTTTACGGCCCCGCACCCGGATGGTTCGTTCCTGGAGTACCAGTCGCCGGGGGGCGGCAGCCCCGAGCTGCGCGGCCAGCTGCGTATCCTGCGGGATTTCCTCTACGAGTTCTCCTTCGTCGCCATGCAGCCGGACAATGCGGTGATCGCCAGCATTGTGCCCGAGCTGGAAGCGCGGGCGATGGTCGAGCCGGAGAAGGCCTACGCTATCTACCTGCACGTGCCGCTCCCCCAGGACTTCCCCCCGGAACTGCTGCAGAAGACCTGGCAGGTGCCGCTGACGCTCAATCTCCCACGCGGCCGGTTCCAGGCCCACTGGGTCAACACCAAGACGGGCGCGGTCGACCACTCGGAGACGTTTGACCACGAAGGCGGGCAGAAACAGATCACCTCCCCCGAGTTCGTGGTGGATATCGCCCTCCGCATCGTGCGGCATTAGACACGGCTCTAGACGACTCGTGCCCCCTCGCGGGGCCCGAGTACTGCCCGGGCCCGATCACTCGGGCGGCATGGTATAGATGTTGCCTTTGCGGATCGCCTCGGCCATAGCGCGGGGCACGTCCGCCTCCGCCATCACCAGCCCGGCACGGTTCTCGGCAACTTTGGCTTTCATCACCTGTTCCACCGCCACCGCTTCGGCACGGCGCCGTTCGGCCTTGGCGCGTGCCACGCGAGTGTCGGCCTCCGCCTGGTCCGCCTGCAGGCGTGCCCCGATGTTCTTACCGACGTCGATGTCCGCGATATCGATCGAAACGATCGCGAAGGCGGTGTGTGCATCGAGCCCGCGTGCCAGCACAGCCCGCGTGATGCGGTCCGGATTCTCCAGCACCTGCAGATGCGTGTCCGACGAGCCGATCGCCGTGATGATCCCCTCGCCGACACGCGCAATGACTGTTTCCTCCGTCGCCCCGCCAATCAACTGCTCCAGGTTCGTGCGGACCGTCACGCGGGCTCGAATCTTCAGCTCCACACCGTTCTTGGCAATCGCGCTGAGCGTAGTCTTCCCGCTGCGGCGCGGGTCGGGACAGTCGATGACCTTCGGATGCACGCTCGTCCGCACCGCGTCCATCACGTCGCGCCCCGCCAGATCAATCGCCGCGGCCCGGTCGAAGTCCAGATCGATGTCGGCCCGGTGCGCCGCAATGATCGCATGGATCACGTTCATCACGTTGCCACCCGCCAGGTAATGCGCCTCCAGCCGCGCCGTGCTGATCCCCGTGCGCCGATTGATGTCCAGCGCGGCTTGCGCCGCCATGATCTTCGCCTGCACGATGATCCGGGGATTCACCTGCCGGAACCCCATCCCCACCAGACTCATGAAGCTCACGTCCGCGTCCGACATGAACGCCTGAAACCACAACTTCCCATAGATCGGGACGAAGACCAGCAACACCAGGCCGATCAGCAGCGCGATGGCGAGCACCGCGTACACGACGAACATCCACCACGGGAACCCGTCACTGAGCCGTTCCAGTATCGGCCCCAAAGGTTGTTCCGCCTGACCCAGCAGCAGTGCAAGATGACCGCTCATGCGTGTGACCCCATATGACGACTTGCAGGACTTTCAGCAGCCCCCTCTCTCCGCCACCAGCGGCTGCCCCACCAGGATAGCCCATTCCCGGCCGCGGAGGTACCGGTGTGACGCGGGCAGCGACCCCGCCCCCCCGGGAGCGATCAGTCGATCCAGCCACCGCCCAGCACGCGATCGCCATCGTACAGGACAACTGCCTGCCCCGGCGCGACGCCGTAGCAGGGAGCGTCGAAGACGACCTCCAGCCGATCCCCGGCGCGCACCAGAGCCGTGGCCGCCGCCGCCGCCGTATTGTACCGGATCTTCGCCTGGCAACGAAACGGTTCCTGGCCCGGATCGACCAGCCAGTTCGTGTGGCTCGCGTTCAGGATCTGGCGCGCCAGCTCCGCGTGGCGTCCGATGACGACATCGCAGCTGTCTGGATCGATATGGACGACGAAATAGGGCTCACCCAGGGCCACGCCCAGCCCCTTCCGCTGGCCGATGGTGAAGCGTTCGATCCCCGCATGCTGCCCGACCACTCGCCCCTCCGACGTCACAATCCGCCCCGCCGTGTCGCGTGCCCCCCGCCGCGCGCGGACAAACGCGCCGTGCGCGCCGGCCGGGACGAAGCAGATCTCCTGGCTGTCGCGTTTCTCGGCAACGCGCAATCCCAGCTCGGCGGCCATGCGGCGGATGTCCCGCTTGTGGTAGCCGCCCAGCGGCAGGAGCATGCGACCCAGACGCTCCAGGCCGATTCCGAACAGCACGTACGACTGGTCCTTGTCCCAGTCCACGCCGCGGCAGAGGCCGGGGATGCCGTTGGCCGCCGGCACGCACCGCGCATAGTGCCCGGTCGCCACGCAGTACGCCCCAACACTCTCGGCGTATTCGAACAACTTGCCGAACTTCAGCCACTGGTTGCAGACGATGCACGGGTTCGGAGTGCGACCACGCACATACTCCCCCACGAAGTAGTCGATGATCTGGCCGAACTCCGCCTGCAGATTCAGCACATAAAACGGCAGGTCGAGCTGGTCGGCCACGCGCTGTGCGTCCAGCGCGTCCGCGGCGCTGCAGCAGCCCTGCTTCCGGTCGGTAGAGGCGGCCGCCGCCGTCTGCTCGCCGTGCCGCATGAAGACGCCAATCACCTCGTGGCCGGCCGCCCGCAGCAGATGTGCCGCCACACTGCTGTCAACACCCCCGGACATAGCCAGCACGACGCGCGACATCGCGGCAAGTCTCTCCAGATGACCCCCGGGCCGGCTGCCCTTGGGCGGCTGGCCGGGCCCACGGCCTCACACGGACCATGTCAGTCTAGGTGGCCACGGCGCCCAGGGGAACCGCTGAAACCACGGGAACTGCCGGCTGGGGCGGGAGGCGGCGCGGTGAAAGGCCCGAAGAAACGGCCCTGGTGCCGGTTTTGACATTTGTTCCACCGGTGAGCCACTTCGCATTAACGGTTTACTTCAGCCAAACGTGTGCCATGGCTTCGATTTCCTGGGGCGTTGCCCCAAGGCTACGTTGATGGTGGCCTTCGGCCAATTGCGGGATGTAACCGCTGCACGGTGAGGAGGTAGGCAGTCCATGCGAATGGGCCCATCCATGGCATGGAGGCTAGGCCGGCAACGTGCGGTTCGTGGCACGCTCGGACAGCGCCGCTTGAAATCGCATGCAACGCAGGAGTTCAGTCTTCCACCCATTGAAGATGCTGCTTCAGTCCGTTGAACTGGCGGTATTCGATCACACCTTCCCGCTGAAGGCGTCCGACGACAATGCCCGGGGCAATTCCGATCCTTCGCGCAAACCCTACAACGGCAGCGTATGTCGTCAGTCCGCGCAGTTCCTGATCGTAGTTAGTCGGAATCAGCAGGGACGCGGCAAACTGGTTTGCCTGGTATTCGCGGGGGTCATCCTGATAGTCGACATCGACAAAGGACTCCTTCTTGCTGTCGTTCAGGATGTGTCCGGCCTCATGAAAGAAAGCGAACCAGAACCGATCATTGCTTTTGCCGCGCAGATTCAGACAGATCATTGCCTTCGATGGCGTGAGCCATTTCGCCGCGCCGCTCACAGGAGCTCCCTTGATCTCCGGGACAAGCACGACCGCCACACCGGAAATTGCGCACAATTCGATCATGCGCGGTACGAACTGATCTGGCCCCGTCATTGTCAACGTTCGGATTTCATCGAGCGAGGCGCGGAACGTCGCCTTGTCGAAGGGCCGACATTCGATCTTCTGCGCCTCCAGTTCACCCAAACGCAACCAAGTTGCCATCGCGCCTTTCTTCCCCTCGAAGGCAGGCGATTTGCGAAAGGCGAACTGGGGCATGGACCAACCCTCCTGCCATGCTTCCACCGCTGCAACGCCGAAGAACGACAACACAGCCTCCAACAGTTCAACCTTGTGAGACTTCGGTTCAATCACACCTCGCGAGATTCCGCTTCGTGACGTCAACCGCAAACCGTCGTTGACGGTGCCCCTCATTCAATCGGGTTTGTGTCATGCGAAGGAAGTTGTGTCATCTTTCGCGTCGGGGCCGGCGGTATTGGACTGCACGTGTTCGCATCGCCTGGCATCGCTCGGGAAATGCGTTTCCAGGCATCTTCGACGCCGAAAGGGCCACGGATTATGATTCTTACTGGCTCAGTCGAGGCGCGTCGTCGGGGTGCGGGCCGCTGCAGCCAGTGGGAGACCCATCATGTTATGTGCTCATGTTACGGCGTGCGTATTTCTGCTGAGCGGGACTGGTCTTGCAGGCGTGGCAGCGGACAACCTGATCGTCAACGGCGGCTGGGAGCAGGGCAGCGCCGGCTGGGGCACCTTCTGGTCGCGCACGGGCGACGGGGAGGCCCGTATCGTGGCCGATGTGGTTCACGATGGCCAGCAGGCCCTGCATGTCGCGTATCCGGGCAACCAGGACTGGAGTTTTCCTCAGGCCCAGCCGATCCCGGTGCAGCCGGGGGACATCTTTGAACTCAGCGGCTGGATTCAGACGCGCGGCGAGGGGAGCGCCACGCTGGGTGTCATCCTCTATGACGCCCAGCAGCAGGCGCTGGCCTGGTCCTACGGCGGCACGCGGGTCAGCCAGGTCAGTTCCTGGCGCGAAGCGCGGTCGCAGTTCGTCATCCCGCCTCGGGTGGCGAGCATCCTGCCCCGCCTGATCGGCGATGGCCCTTCCGAGGTCTGGCTGGACAGCGTCTCGCTCACGAAGACCGGGACCCTCGAACAGCTGCGCCGGCCACTCCCGGCTCAGGTAACCGCCACCAATGGTCTGCTGGACATCGCGCTCTGTCCCGAACAGGCGACGCTGACCGTGACGGACCGCCGCTCGGGGCGCGTGTACCAGCAACTGGCCACGACGCTGCAGTTCATGCTGGATGCCCGTCAGTCGGACACGGGGATTGACTTTCAGCTGTGCAAGCCGGACGACATGCTCACGGTTGCCGGGACGATTCGACTTGAGCCGGACGCGCCCGAGTTCGTGATGGAGTTGAAGGCGGAGGGCGCCATGCGCGAACGACTCCGTTTTCCGGCTCCCTTTGCCACACATGCTGGCCAGTATCTGATCATGCCGGTCAACGAAGGCATGAGTTACCCGGTGGATGACCAGACGCTGCCGGACATGAACTATCACCTGCGGGGCGGACACGGGTTGTGCATGAGTTTCTGGGGATGTACCGACTTGACAGGCAGTCTGATGGCGATCGTCGAAACGCCGGACGATGCGGCCGTGAACATTCCGCGGATCGACGGCCGCCTGTGCCAGGCGCCGGAGTGGCTGCCCCAGAAAGGACAATTCGGGCCGGCCCGCCGCATCCGGTACATCGTGCTCGACACCGGCGGTTACGTGAGCATGTGCAAGCGGTATCGCCAGTACGCGCAGCAGACCGGCCTGTTCAAGACACTGGCTCAGAAGCAGGCCGACAATCCGCATGTCGAGCTGCTGGTCGGCGCGGTCAACGTGTGGTGCTGGGATCGGCCCGGCCCCGACATGTGCGCGGAGATGCAGGAACTCGGGATCGATCGCATCCTCTGGAGCAATCACAGCACGCCGGAGCAGATCCGGCAGCTCAACGCTCGGGGCGTGCTGACCAGCCGCTACGATATCTACCAGGACCTGATGGATCCGGCCAACTTCCCCAAGCTCGGCTACCAGCATCCCGACTGGACCAGCGCGGGATGGCCAGACGACATCGTGCTGCAGCAGGATGGAACGTGGACCAAGGGCTGGGGCGTGCAGGACAAGGAGGGGAACTGGTATTCCTGCGGGGTGCTGTGCGACACCGTCGCGGTCGACTATGCGCGGCGCCGGGTGCCGGCCGAGCTGGCCACGCATCCCTATCGGTGCCGCTTCATCGACACGACGACCGCGTCGGAATGGCGGGAGTGCTACCACCCCCGACACCCCATGACCCGTTCGGACAGCAAACGGTTTCGCATGGAGTTGCTGGAGTACATCAGTCAGACGTGCGGTCTGGTGACGGGAAGCGAAACGGGGCACGACGCGGCGGTACCCTATGTGCATTACTTCGAGGGGATGCTGAGCCTGGGGCCCTACCGGGTGCCCGACGCCGGCCGCGACATGCTGCGGGCATGGGACGAAGTCCCGGAGTCGATTGCGAAGTTCCAGACGGGCCACTACTACCGGCTGCCGCTGTGGGAACTGGTCTACCACGACTGCGTCGTGGCTCAGTGGTACTGGGGCGACTACAACAACAAGCTGCCCGGCGTGTGGCAGCGGCGCGATCTGTGGAACGCGCTCTACGGCACACCACCGATGTTCATGTTCAACCAGGAAATCTGGCGGCAGCACCGGGACCGCTTCGTCGCCAGTTACCGCACGGCGGCACCGGTGGCGCGTGCCACCGGATACAGTGAAATGCTATCGCACAGCTGGTTGACCGACGATCATGCCGTGCAGCGCACCGAGTTTGCCAACGGGGTCGTAGTGACGGTCAACTTTGGTGACAGCGCGCACACGCTGCCCGACGGGACGGTCCTCGAACCGCTCGGACACCAGATCAGCGGCTTGCCGGTTCGCTAATCCCAGACGGTGGCCCCGTTGCGAATGACGAGGTTGCGAATGACGAGACGCGCGCCGGGTGGGCGTGTGGCCTGGGACGGTGAAAGGCTCGGTCATTCTGAGCCGATTGTAGTGGACAAATCCATGCCATGGATGGGCCCATTCGCATGGACTGTCTACCTCCTCACCGTGCAGCGGTTCCATCCCGCAATTGGCCGAAGGCCACTATCAACGCAGCCTGGGGCAACGCCCCAGGAAATCGAAGCCATGGCACACGTTTGGCTGAAGGCCAAACGCACCTACGGCATGGTCTCCCATGTGTGAATATGGCCTTCGGCCAAACACCTCGTTGTGCTCCCATTCCTG
>JAAYDI010000046.1 GCA_012729315.1 Planctomycetaceae bacterium | reverse complement strand
TCGTCTCGGCGCTCACGCCGGTCGTGCCCAACGCGACGATCAGCGCCGATCCGACGAACCAGATGATCGTCGCGACGGCGTCGGAAGAGGACCACGAGCGGATCAAGGCGATCGTCGACGAGGCCGATCGCCGCAACGAGGGGGAACTGATCACCGAGGTCTACACGCTCAAGTGGGCCAATCCGTACGCGCTGAGCACGTCGATCAAGCCGATCGCGCCCAATGCAGTGGTCAGTCCCGACATGGCCAACAAGACTCTGATCGTCTCCACGACCGCCAAGGACCACGCGCGGATCAAGCCGGTCATTGAACAGGCGGACATGCGCGGCAGCGGGGAGCTCCTGACCAAGGCCTACACGCTGCGCACCGCGAACCCGAACACGATCCTGGCCGCGATCCAGCCGGCTGTGCCCGATGCGAAAGTCAGCAGCGATGTGGCGAACCAGATGCTGATCGTCACCGCTTCGGCCGACGACCACGAACGCATTGAGTCGATCGTGAACGAAGCGGATCGGCGGAAAGACGGGGAACTCGTGACGCAGGTGTACCGCCTGAAATGGGCCAACCCCTATCCTCTGTCGACGTCGATCAAACCGATCGCTCCGCAGGCCGTCGTCAGTCCTGATGTGTACAACCGGACGCTCATCGTGACCGCCAGCCTGCAGGACCACGCGCGCGTGAAACAGATTGTGGAGCAGGCCGACCGCCGCGGCGAAGGCGAACTGACCACCAAGGTGTACCCGTTCAAATTGGCCAATCCGGCCACGATCGCCAGCGCCCTCACGACGCTCATGCCGAATGCCACGCTCAACAGTGACCACAACACCAACACGCTGATCGTGACGGCCACCGACGCGGATCACAAGATGATTGAGCCGCTGGTGGCGGAGCTGGATGTGGCCGATCCCAAGTCCGCCATTCTGAAGCCGTACCGAGTGGAGAGTGCCGACCCGCAGCACGTCTATCGCGCCCTGAACGAGCTGTTCCGTTCGAGCCGCAATGTCAACGTGGGGTATCAGCAGGAGACGGGCATGATCCTGGTCTTCGCGCCGCCCGCGGAACAGGATGAGGTGGCACGCGCCATCCAGGATATCGACCAGATGACAGCGGGACGCCCCAAAGCCACATTGGAAGTCTATCCCCTCGAAGGACTCGACGGCGATGCGGCCGTCCAGTCTCTCCGCACCCTGCTGGTCGACGAGACGCCCAAGGTGGATTTGCAGGTGGACCTGACGAACAATCAGATCCTGGCCATCGCCGAACCCCGGCAGCACGCCATGCTCCGCAGTGCCCTGTCGCAATTGGTGCCGGAACAACGCGAAATGGAGGTGTTTCCACTCCAACGTATCGATCCCTTCACCGCCCAGTCGGCGATCAGCACGCTGTTTATGGATCTGCCTCTGGCCGCCACACCCTCGGTCGACAGCGATCCAAACACCCAGCAGTTGATGGTGCGCGCTACACGGTCTCAACTGGACCGTATTCGCGAACTGCTGGATAAACTGGGCGAAGGTCCGACGCGGCCTCGCGATGGCCAGTCGGGAGCCTCGCTGCGCATTCTGCCGCTGAGCGGCGATGTGGAAGGTACGTTGCGACAGCTGGAACGCATCTGGCCGCAGGTCAGCGGTAATCCCCTGCAGGTCATCGTGCCTCCACAACGTAAACGCAGCACAGACGCGCCGCGCGGCAGGACACTGATCGTGCCGCAGGACCTGCCGCTCCTGGTGCCGGAGCAGGAACAGCCAGCCGCGCCACACGATGAACCGAGTGACGCGCCGCGCGATGAACCGCGTGATGAACCGCGCGATGAACGGCCGGCTGAGCAGCCCGGTGAGCCGACGCCTGAGGCAGAGGCGTTACCGGAGGCGGACGTGCCGGAGGATGGGGAAGAGCAAGGAGCGACCAGCACGAAGGGAGCTGCCCAGGGTAAGTCGGCCGCGACGCGGCGGATCCCGGCCATGCTGGTCAGTATGCAACAGCCCGCCTCACCAGACGCCGCCTCACCTGACGCCGCGCCAGACGGACAGGAGCCGGCACCGCCGATACCACTGGCACCACCTGAGACGGCCGGCGGCGGAGAGGAGGAGCCGGCGGTGCCAGCGGCGGCAACGGCGGCTGATGAACGTGTGCGGCGGGATGCGCTGGAGGAGACGCCCCAGGACGCGGCCGATGATGAGGCTGACGAGGCGGCCGAGGATGAGGCTTATGAGGCGGCCCAGCCGGAGCGGCCGCCGATCGTCGTGGTGGTGGGCGAGGGGCGCATTACGGTGACCTCGCGCGATGCCGAGGCGCTCGATCAGTTCGAGGATCTGCTCAAGAACCTGCAGCGCGGCCGGCGCGTGCGGATCGAAGCCGGCAACTACTCGATGTTCCTGCTCCAGAATGCCGACGCGCGGCAGTTGTCGGAAGTGATTAACGAGCTGTTCCAGCGCGGGCAGCGCGGAGGGGATGGTTCCTACCGCTCGTACTTTCGCCGCAGCAGCCGGCTGGCGGTGGTGGCCGACGAACGCATGAACGCCCTGTTGGTGTACGGCAGCATTGCGGACCGGGATGCGATCGAGCAGATGCTTGACGTGCTGGACGGCATGGACATCCCCGACTCGCTCAACACGCCCCGTCCCCGGATGATTCCGGTGAAGAACCTGCCCGCCCGGACGGTCATGACGACGCTGCAATCGGTCTACAAGACCCAGTTGACGGCGCGGGCCGGGGTGCGCCCCATGACGATCCCCCAGGGGCTCTCGTTCGAGATGACCTCGATGCTCCAGCTGCTCAACGCGGCGGCGGAAGCCCCCCTGCTGACGCTCGACATCGATGAGATGACGAACTCGATCGTGATGCGCGCGCCACGCCCGCTGTGTGAAGAAATCGAGGAGTTCGTTGAGGAGTTGGACATGCAGGCTAAAGAGGCGGGCAAAAGCAGTATCAGCCTGGTGCCGCTCAAGACCATGAACTCGCAGCAAGCGCAGGATGCGCTCCGCATGCTCATGCCCGGCGGACGCGTGCGGGGCCGCGGCCGTTAGTGGTCTCGGGCGGGAAAATCAGTAAAACACGGCCGGAGCCCCGATCGCTGCGGGATGCGGGGCCGACGCCCGTTAGTGGATCGATTCATACCATTGTGCATGTGCGGTAAAACGCGTGCATGACGTCGTAAACTGTTTTGCCAGCGGCATGAACGAATCGTGCTGCAACAAACGATGGGTAAGATACCCCCCACCCACTAATACGGTTGACCGCGCCGCCGCTGGCCGCGGTTGCTGGCCGCCAGAGAAAGGTTGACGTACATCGCGGTTTTTACTAGAGTGGTTATTCATAAAGGGAGTTCGATGGAAGTATAAAGTACTGCAATGTGCTGCTTTGTGTTTCGTGCCCCAAGCCCTCCTTCCTTGTAGTAGCCCGCCATTGCGAAAGCGTTGAGCTTCATGTTTGCCGATCGGTTGGGATACCGATCGTCGGTGTATCGAATTTACGTGCAAACCGTCTGACGCCCCTCACACCGGACATCGATTGGTGTGCCCTATGATAGTCAATCGACCATCGATGATAGCAGATAGCGATACGGCGATTCCTCTGTTGACGCCTGACCAGCTGAGCGTGGCGCGTGACGCGCACACGGTCGACGGGCGGTTTGACGAGGTGGTCCAGCAGCTGGGCTGTGAATCGGAAACACAGGTGTTAGCGGCTGTGGCCCGCACGTTGGGGCTGGAGACGGTGGACCTGACCGAGGCGAAAGCAGATCTCAAGCTTCTGGAGTCATTTCCCATCCGGCTGATCCATCGGTTCCAGATCTTTCCGCTATGGATGCAGCGTGGATCGCTGGTGTTGGCGGTCAGCGACCCGTTCAATCTGCACGCGGTGGATGCGGTGAGTTCGGCGATGGGGCTCAGTGTGACGCCCGCGGTGGTACCGAGCGAGGATCTGGCGAAGTTCATCCGGCGGCACCTGGGGGTCGGTGCGGAGACGATTGACGACCTGGTCGCGCAGCAGCGGTTGCTGATGGGCGACGTGGAGATGCTGGACGACGTCCAGTTCGACGGGTCGGAGGATGCCGAGGCGGCGCAGCAGGCGTCGGTGGTGCGGCTGGTCAACGAGATTCTGACGGAGGCGATTGAAGCGCGGGCGAGCGACATTCACGTGGAGGCGCAGGAGTCGGGCTTGAAGTTGCGGTATCGCGTGGACGGGGTTTTGCAGCGCCAGCCGACACCGCCGGAGATGAACCGGTTTCAGGCCGCGATTGTCAGTCGCTTGAAGATCATGGCGCGGCTGAACATCGCGGAGAAACGCGTGCCGCAGGACGGGCGCATCAAGCTGCGTGTGAAGGGGCGCGAGATCGACGTGCGGGTGTCGATCATCCCCATGCTGCACGGCGAAGGGGTGGTGATGCGCGTGCTGGACAAGGAGAGCCTGCAGTTCTCGCTGCGCGGCATCGGCATGTCTGAAACGATCTACGAGCAGTTCCAGCGCCTGATCCGGCTGCCGCACGGCATCATCCTGGTGACCGGTCCCACTGGTTCCGGCAAAACGACGACGCTCTACAGCGCGTTGAACGAGATCAAGAACGAAGAGACGAAGATCATCACCACGGAAGATCCGATCGAGTATCAGCTGGAGGGGATCAACCAGATCCAGGTGCACACGAAGGTCGGGTTGACGTTTGCGGCGAGTCTGCGGAGCATCCTGCGACACGACCCGGACGTCGTGTTGGTCGGTGAAATCCGCGACCTGGAAACGGCGGAAAACGCGATCCAGGCGTCACTCACCGGGCACCTGGTGTTCAGCACGCTGCACACAAACGATTCCGCGGGAGCCTTCATGCGTTTGTGCGACATGGGGGTGGAACCGTTCCTGGTCACCAGCACGGTGGAGGGGGTGATGGCGCAGCGTCTGGTGCGGCGGCTGTGCCCCGATTGCCGGCGACCGCTGCGTCTGAAGCAGGACGAGGTGCCTCACGACTTCCCGTGGGAAGAGGTTCAGGACAAGCAGCTGAAGGTGTACGGGCCGCAGGGCTGCCCGGCGTGCCGTCAGACCGGCTATCGTGGGCGGATTGGCATCTACGAGCTGCTGTTGGGCAACGACCGCATCCGGGCGCTGGCCAATGAGCGTCAGCCGACGCATTTGGTGGAGCAGGCGGCGGTGGAAGCTGGTATGCGGACGCTCCGGATGGACGGTTGGGATAAGGTACTCCAGGGCGTCACGTCGGTGGACGAAGTGCTGCGTGTGACCAAAGAAGACTGAGAAACCAATATCTATGCCGGAATTCGCCTATACTGCGCGCAGCGTCCAGGGGCAGGATTCTTCCGGTGTGATCTCGGCCGGAAGTCGGCGCGAAGCGATTGCGCTGCTGGCCGAGAAATCGCTGTTTCCGCTGCACGTCGAGGCGCAGGCGACCGCCGGGGACCGGAAGCTGCGGTGGCCGTGGCAGGGCAAGATCAAGAGCGAGGTGCTGGCCGACGTGTTCACCCAGCTCTCCGACCTGCTGTCCAACGGCGTGCCGCTGCTCGATTCGCTCGATATCCTGGCGGGGCAGGCGCTCGACCCGCGGCTGGGCGAGGTGCTGGCGGATGTGCGCCACCAGGTGGCGGACGGTACCGGACTGGACACCGCGCTGGCCAGCCACCCGCGCGTGTTCTCGTCGCTGTCGATCAGCATGGTCCGGGCCGGTCTGGAAGGTGCGTTTCTGGAGGAGGCGCTGGAACGCATCGCGTCGTTCCTCCGCAAGCAGGAAATGCTGCGGATGAAGATCGTCGGCGCCATGACTTATCCGGCGATCCTGGCGGTGGTCGGGGTCGGCGTGACCATCTTTCTGGTGATGTTCGTCGTCCCGATGTTTCAAGAATTCTTCGACCGGCTCGAGCGTTCCGGAACCGGCCTGCCGCTGATCACGGTGGTGCTGGTGGCGACCAGCGAGTTCCTGGTGCGTTACGGAATGTTCGTGGCGGTCGGGTGCGCCGCCGCGGTGGCGCTGGCACGCCGCTGGATGGCCACGGAAAAGGGACGCGCCGTGTGTGATCGCTGGAAGCTGAAGATTCCGGTGGCGGGGAGGATCTTCCATGATGCGGCCGTCGCGCGCCTGTGCCGGGTGCTCGGCACGCTGTTGCGCAACGGTGTGCCGCTGCTCACCGCCCTGCGCATCAGCAGCGATTCGACCGGCAACCAGTTGCTGCAGCACGCGGTGCTGGAATCGGTCGAGACGGTCTCCTCCGGTGACTCGCTCTCACGCCCGCTGGCGGCCAGCCGGTTGATTCCACCGCAAACCATGGCGATGATTCGCGTGGCGGAGGAGGCCAATACGCTCGACGAAGTCCTGGTCCGTATCGCCGATCGGATCGACCAGCGGATCGAGCGGCAGTTGGATATGATGGTACGTATGGTGGAGCCCATGATGCTGCTGGTGATTGGCAGCATGGTGCTGTTCATCATCGTGGGGATTCTGCTGCCGGTGTTCGATCTGAACGCCAGCATCGGATAGCTCGAGGGGCATGCACGACGAGGTTCTGAACGAAGTAGGACGCGACGTGAGAGAGGCGATCAGCCGTCTCGCACGGCGCATGAAGAGACAACGTACGCGAATTCGCAAGGGGGAATATGACCATGACCCGAACCAGAAGTAACCGGCGCCGACAGGCATTCACGCTGCTTGAATTGATGATCGTTCTGGTCATCCTTGTGCTGCTGTTCGCCATGGTGGGGCCGCGGCTGTTGGGGTCCCAGAAGAAGGCCGACATCAAGGCCGCCCAGACGCAGATCGGCAGTCTGGAAGCGGCCCTGAAACTCTACTCTGTGGACATGCGAACCTTCCCGTCGTCGGAAGACGGGTTGCAGGCGCTCATTGAACCCCCCTCGGACGAACGGGCTGCCGCCAAGTGGGACGGCCCGTACCTGGACGATGATGTGCTGCCGGTGGATCCTTGGGACAATCCCTTTGAGTACGAGTATCCGCCCACCAACAACTCGCGCGATTTCCCGGATATCTGGTCGGTCGGCCCGGACGGCGAGTCGGACACCGACGACGACATCGGCAACTGGCGCAGCACGGGCGGCGGAGGTGGCACGGCCGAAGAGGGGGCGACCTCCGATCGGCCCAAGGGCGATCAGTCGGGCGGCTCGCGGCAGACGCCGCGTGAGCCGGCTGGCGGTGGCGGTGGCGGCGGCGCGCCGCGGGGTGGCGGCGGTGCAGGCGCCGGCGGCGGTGCGGGCAAGACGAAGTAACGCACCGGTGAGTGTTGTACCATGTGCGGTACCACCGGGAAGCGACCTGCGCGCGGCACGCGCGGGTTCACGTTGCTCGAGTTGATCATCGTACTGGCGATCCTGTCCATTCTGATCATGATGGCCTGGCCGGCCTTGCGCCGCCCGGTCACACGCAGTGTGGTACAGCAGGCAGCGCGCCAACTGGTACGCGATCTGGCGCGCGCACGTATGGCCGCCATCGACAGCGGACAGATCGTGGCGCTGCGCTGGGAAGTGGGAGGGCCACGCTACGTCGTCGAACCGGCCGAGTCGCTCGATGACAGTCAAGACGCGACCCCCGCCGTGATTGAGGACGATGACGTAGAGGCGGGCCGCATGGGCTCGAACGGCTCCGCCTCAGGTGGCAGCGGGACTGCCGCGACCGCGACCGATGAAGCGGACGCACCTGCCGTGGTCGCCTTCGTGGGACAACTGGAGGAACAGGTTGTCTTCCGTGATCCGGCGGAGGTCGTCGACGAAGACCTGCCGGCGGGGTCCACGTTGAAAGAAATGCTGGAGGATGAACAACAGGAACGGGAGGCGGTCAAGCCGCTGATCGACAGCGATTCCGCGGACGAAACCTTCTCCCCCCCCGTCTTCTTCTACCCGACCGGGCGGGCGGAAAATGCGGAGTTCACCTTGCAGGGGCCCGACGGTTACCGCATCACCGTTAAGCTGCGCGGCCTGACCGGCGCGGCGTCCCTGGGCCCGCTGGAACATGAGGTGCGCCAGGGAAGGCGTGCCGATCGAGCCGACCAGGATCGTGATCGCCAGGAGCCCGATCGCCAGGAGCCGTTGAAGGAGTTCAGCGAACCGGAAGTCCCAAAGAAGTCGTGGTAGCAGCGAGCCGGTGCCGCATGAGCCAGTCATTGCCAACTCACAGGTGGCCGCGTGCCGGCCGGGCCGGCTGGGGACCGGGTGCGCCGGCCCTCTGCCGCGTCGGGACTGCGGCGCCGGCCCGTCGCCCGCCCTCGGTGCGACGTGGCATGTCACTGTTGGAAGTCATGTTGGCCACCGTCATGCTGCTGGCGACGGTCATGGCGCTGTCCCGCGTGGCGTTTCTGGCTGGCGTCAACGCGGTGGGGGCGGAAGACCGCTCCCAGGCCCAGTTGCTGTGCCAGAACATTCTGCAGGAGATCCTGGCCGGAGCCCGACCGATGGCGGAGGTTTCCCCTGAGATCTTCGAGGGGGACAACTGGGTCTACATGGTCGCGATCGAGGACGTCGAGGGTCTCGAGGGAGTTTCGCTCGCCAGGATCACGGTGCAGGTCGATCGTCTGCCGGACGAAACCGCGCGTCTGCCGACCGAAGACGAGATGGCCGGCTATCGGTTGGTGCACTGGGTGCGGACCGGCAAACAACCGGTGGCCGGGATGGAAGGGGGTGAGCTATGACCGCATGGCGTCGCCCACCAGCGATCCTGCACGGCCGCCCCGTGCCGTCAAGGTCCGGCACGCGCGGGCCGTGCGGCGCCCGCGGCTACACGCTGCTGGAACTACTGATCGTCGGAGTGCTGTTGACCGTATTGATGGCGGGCATCTGGTCGCTGTTCCGCAACTGGAGCGGGCTCTACGAACGCGGCGAGCAACGCGTGCAGCGATTGCAGCTCGTGCGGTCCCTCTGCGACCAGTTCACAGACGATGTGCGCGCGGCCAGCCAGGTGGGCGCGCCACCCGGGGACGGCCGCACGCCCGGTCCGCAACATCCAGCCATCACGCCTGCGGGAGGCGACCGATCGAGTGCCGCGGCGGGCAACGCCGCGCTCGTGGGGGGAACCGATTGGCTGATGCTGGAAGTGGTGCAGGCGTCCAATCCGTGGCAGGACCAGGCGACGGAGTCGACACCGCAGGACGGATCGCTGACGCAGGACCAGAGCGTGCTGGCCGCTCCGGAGTGCCGGCGCGTGGTGTACACCTTTGCCCCACCGGAATCCGACACGGGCAGCAGCCTCTCATCCATTGTGGCCGAGATGGCGGCTGAGGACGACACGGAACTCGTGGCCGGTGAAGAAACGGCGGAACAGCCATTCGCCGGACTGCTGCGGCTGGCTGTGGCCCGGGAAGCGCCGCTGGTGTCGTCGGCCGGCATGGGATCGCGATCAGGATCGGGATCGGGTGCATCGAGTGCGACGCGTGACGAGGCATTTCGCATCCGTGCTGGGATTGTGGGTGGCGGCGGCATCAGCTCACCGCCGGTGGAGACCGACGCGTCGATTGCCGAGACGTCGTGGGGTTCCAACGCGGATGCCGATCCGCTGGCCGGGATCCTGGGACGCGACGAGGTGCCCGAAGTCGTATCGTTCGAGCTGCGCTACTACAACGGGTCGAGCTGGCAGAGCAGTTGGGACAGCAGCCAGGAGGGACGTCTGCCGGTGGCGGTGGAAATGCGTTTCGAACTGCAGGTGTCCGAGCCGGACACCAGGCCGCCGGTATCCGGTGACGATACCGAGCTGGTGGATGATACGCGGCCGGTGAGCACGGCCGACACGTCCATGTCCGGCGAGCCATCGATGACGGCCGCTGCGACCGGTTATTCGTCCCTCTCAGCAACGGGCGAGCCGGCTGAGACTCCCTACTATCGCTGTGTGGTATTCCTGCAGGCGGCCGAGAAACCATGATTACTTCCTGTGACATCATGCGGCTGGCTGACGCGAGGGGCCCGGCAGGTGCCTCGAACGCTGCCGGTGCCTGTCGTGTCCGGTCGGCCCCGCGGGCCCGCCGGCGGCGAGTCGCGCGCCGTGGTCGGCGCGGGTTTGTGATCGTGGTGGTCACGGTGGTGATTCTGCTGATCTCGTTGGCCGCCTATGGCTTTCTGAGTCTGATGGAGGTCGAGAATCAAGCGGCGCGGGCGCGCGGCGATCAGATCCAGGCGGAAGCGGTGGCCATGTCAGGACGCGAGTACCTGGCGGCCATACTGGAACTGCCCCGCAGCGCGCGGCCGAAGGGGGTTGAGGACGACGACGCGGTCGACGTTCTGGGTGACCTGCTGATCGATGGCGAGGCGGACAGTGCGGACCGCGACGAGCGGCAGGGGCGCTGCGCCGTGCTGGCGCCGGCCGTGGGCGAGATGGCCACCCGCTCCTGGCGCTGCGGCTACGAGAACGAGTCGGCGAAGCTGCACCTGGGGATGCTGCTCGAGTGGGATCGCCAGCAGCCGGGTGCGGGGCGCCGCGCGCTGCTGTGTCTGGACGGCATGGACGAGTCGACCGCCGACGCCATTCTCGACTGGGTCGACGCCGACGACGCACCACGCGAACTTGGCGCCGAAGCGAACTACTATGCCAGTCTCAGCTATCCGGTACGTCCACGCAACGCGGTGCCACCCTCGCTCGACGAACTGCTGCTGGTGCGCGGCGTGACGCGCGACAAGTTGTTCGGGCTCGACCGGAATGCGAGTTTTGACATCGAGGACTGGGAGGCCGGCCTGGACTCCGCCGCCGGGTCGGCACCCGGCAGCGCGCCGGCGCGCACCGCCGGCGTGGATGGTGACTCGCGGCTTCCCTGGTGCCGCTGTCTGACCGTCTGCAGCGCCGAGCGGGACGAGAGCTATGAAGGCGAGCCCCGCATCGTGCTTAACCAGACCGATCTCGGAAAGCTGCATCAACAGCTGGCGGCGGTGCTGGAACCGAGCTGGGCGAACTTCATCGTGGCCTATCGCCAGTTCGGTCCGTATACGGGCCCGGAAACGGGGGAGGCGGCGGAGACGCTCCCCCTCGACCTGGCGCTGCCGCCACAGCACAACATCACGTCTCCGCTGGAACTGGTGGCCGCGCGCGTGGCGATCCCCACGGGGGAACAGGACAAACAGAATGTCTATGCGAGCCCCTTCGTCGACGACCCGGTGCAGCTGCGCGAGAGCCTGCCGAAACTGATGGATCGCGTCACGGCGTTCGCGGGGGCGCCGATCATCGGGCGCGTAAATGTCAACCTGGCCCCCCGTGCTGTGCTGGCGGCCATCCCCGGATTCGACAATGCATTGGCGGAACGCGTGATCTCCACGCGCACCCTGGTGGGCTCGGACGACGCGGCGCGCCAGCACGCCGTGTGGCTGTTGACCGAAGGGGTGGTGGAGCGGCAGCGGATGCAGGAGCTTGACCCGTGGGTCACAGCCGGCGGGGACGTCGGACGTGCTCAGATTATCGGTTATTACGACCTGCGGAGCCCGTTTGCACGGTTTGAGACGGCCGTTGATGGTACCGTCAGACCGGCTCGCCAAGTATACTACAAGGACCTGCGCCCGTTGGGTCGGGGAGTGCTGGGGGACGTGATCAACGTCACGAAAAGACCATGATTAAGACACCGTTCCGGAAACCGGTCCTGGCGGTCCAGTGGGACGCGTCGAAGATCGACTACCTGCTGGCCGAGCGGCAGGGGGGCCGAGTCTCCATCGCCGCGGTCGGTACCATCGAACGGCCGGGGGAGGGAGAGTCCCCGGAAGAGTCCCCCTCGCCGGGCGAGCTGTTGCGGGAGGAACTGCGGCGCCTGCACGTGCGGCGTGCGGAGGTGATCGTCGCGCTGGGACGCAGTCATGTCGATGTCATCCCGCTCCAGTTGCCGCCCGCCAGTGACGCCGAGTTGCCGACGCTGGTCATGAACCAGGTCGTGCGCGATGCGGGCGATATCCTCGAGACCGGCGTCATCGACTACGTGGCGCTCGACTCGGCCGAGGGTCAGCCACGGGAGGTCTTCGCCTTTGCCGTCGATGGCGGGACGATGGAGCACATACATGGTGAAACGGCCAAGGCCGGGTTGACTCCCGTGTCCGTCGTCTATCGACCGCTGTGCTCGGTCACGCTGCTCCAGCGACTGGTGCCGCAATCGCGCCGCACCATGCTCCTGGTTACGCTGCACGACCGGGAAGCCGACCTGTCGATCGTGCGCAACGGCCGCCTGCTCTATACGCGGACGGCACGCCTGGTGGAAACCAACAACCTGGGCGACATCGCCGCCCAGCTGGCCATCGAAGTGCGGCGCTCGTTGGCTGCCGCATCGCTCACCGCCGATCCCGAGGATCAGCACCTCTACGTGTTCGGAGATTGGGACCACTCCGAGCAACTGGTGGAGGATCTGGCGGACGACCTGGCGCTGCCCGCGTCGCTGCTCGACCCGTTGCGCAGCGAGAGCGTGACCTGCGCGCGACCGGCCAACGTGGCCCGCCTGTCGCCGCTGGTCGGAATGGTCCACGAGCACTTCAGTCGCACGCACCTGCTCGACTTCCTGCATCCGAAGAAACCGCCGGCACCCCCCAATTACTACCGGCGGGCCGGCGTCTACGCGGCGGCGGCCCTGGTCCTCGTCGCCGTCGGCGCCTACTACGCCTGGGGTGCCAGCGCGAAAGATAACGACGAGATCGCGGCTCTCCGCAGCTCGCTCAAAAGCACCCAGGATAAACTGGACAAGATCAAGCAGAAACAGGCCGTCGTCGATGCCATCTGGCAGTGGGAAACCGACAATGTCAACTGGCTCGACGAACTGTACGACCTGACCCGGCGGTTTCCCGGCGGGAGGGATGCCATCATCCGGCGGCTGGCTGTCTCCACCGCCGGGGCCGGCCAGCTGGTGATCAACCTGAGTGTCGAGGTGCGCGACCCGACCGTCATCACGCAGCTCGGCGAACAGCTCCGCGATGCCTTCCACGATGTCCGTAGCACCAACGTCGCGGAACAGACGGGTTCGAGCGATTACCCCTGGCGCTTCGAAACGCAGATCACCCTGCGCAAGCGCGAGGTGGATGACTACCGCAAGAACTTGCCGAACGCCCCGCCCGAAGAGGGCGGCGACATCGCGGTACACCCCGTGATGACCGTCGAGAAGAAGTAGGCGACCGATGAGTATTCCAAGAAACCGCTTGCTGCTGATCGCTCTGGGACTCGTGGGCCTCTTCTTCGTGGGAGACTGGGCCTTCCGCACATTCTACGAGGAACCGGCGCGGGAACGTGAACGGACCAAGGATCGGCTCACCAAGAGCCTGGACGAGGCCCGGCTCGAGTTGGACGAGGCAATGAATGTCGGCGAGCAGCTGGAGCAGCTCGAACAGAAGTCGCTCCCCTGGGACGCGGAAATGGCCCGTGCCCGGTACCAGGACTGGCTGCTGCAGCTGGCCAAGGACGCCAAACTGACGAACACCAGTGTGGATTCAGGGGAGCCGGTGGCGGTCACGGCCGGCGGCCGCCGTGGCAAGCGACCCATGGAAATGTACAAGCGGTTCACCTTCTCCCTCAACAGCCGCGGCGATCTGACGCAAGTGACCAAGTTCCTCTACGACTTCTATCGCGCGGGCCATCTGCACAAGATCCGAACAATGTCGCTCAATCCGAGCGGACAGGGACAGCAGGTGGGCTTGAGCCTGTCGATCGAAGCGCTGGCCCTCCCCAATGCCGACCGGGAAACCGAATTGACAACCGTCGTGTCCGAACAGCTGGCCATGGCGGACATGCGCGACTACCAGATGATCGCCCAGCGGAATTTTTTCAGCAGCAGCGGCACCGCCTCGGCCTGGAAACAGATTCAACTGTCGGCCATCACCTCGGATGTCCACGGGACGGCGGAAGCCTGGTTCGCCGTCGGTCCCGAACGCAAAACACAGATCCTCCAGCCGGGCCAGACCTTGACCATCTCCGCCTCCGAAGTGCGGGTCGTCAGTCTCGACGACCGGACCGCCACCATCAGTATCGATGGACGGCTCCATCAGATCGCCATCGGCCAGAATCTCACCGAAGCCGTTGCAGTACCCGGGGAGTAGAGACGAGAAAGGAGAGAGGAGAGCAAAGAAGACAAAAACCCACCACTCCCTCCTCGCTCCTGCGGTCTCCTCTCTCCTCTGGTCTCCTCGCTCCTCTCCCTTCTCTGCTCTCCCCTCTCTCATGTGGGTGTTCAGCGATTGACGACTGCACCCTGGGCGGGTAGACTTCGCGGTATTACGCGATCAGGTATTCGTAATACTGGCAGATTATCTCTTCCTGCGGAGATCCTCCGATGGACGTCAACATTGAACTCAACGGCCAACCAGTGACGCTGAATGGCCCGCTTACGCTCTGGGACGTTTTGCAGAAACAGCGGTTGACGCTGCACCGCCCTCAGGAGTTCGCGGAACTCGCGTGGATCAACAACCCCCGATGCCCGCTGGTTAACCTCCTGGAGGTGGACGGGCAGGTGGTCCCGCTTGCCGTGCGGGCCGAACTTCCGGTTCGCGAAGGCATGAAAATCAACACGAGTTCTGTACAGCTCGACAGTGTGCTGAAAGAAAGGCTCACACACTTGCGCGACCGGCAGCAATGTGCCTTCATTGCTCGGTTGCAGGAGTTCACGGCGGCCGAGGCCGAGTCGAACGGGATGGTCGACCTCGAACAGCGCGCCCAATGGGACTTTTTGATGCGCGGCTCGTCGCCGTCGGTGTTTCATGATCCCAACGCCTGTGTGCGCTGCAAAGCGTGTGTGGATACGTGCAACGACACGCAGCAGGTAGGGGCGCTGTCGTTCGACGAAGAGCAGGGCGTGCTGTTCGACGACGCCAAGTGTACACGTTGCGGCCAGTGCATTCTGAGTTGCCCGATGGGGTTCCGGAAGATGACGGATTTCGTCGGCGGGATGATGGGTTGCGCGCCGTGTCCCTTCTCGCGACCGCTGGGCGCGATGCGCGAAGTCGACGACACAGGCAAGGTGTGGAACGCCCTGAAGGATCCGGAGAAGTACGTGGTCGTGCAGTTCGCGCCCGCCGTGCGCGCGACGTTGGGCGAGGAGTTCGGAGTAGAGCTGGGTGAGCTCGTGACGGAAAAACTCTACGCCGCCCTGCGTCGCCTCGGCTGCCGGCAGGTCTGGGACACGAATTTCAGCGCCGATCTGACGATCATGGAGGAGGGATACGAACTCGTCGACCGGCTCAAGAATGGCGGGCGGTTGCCCCAGTTCACCTCCTGCTCGCCCGGCTGGATTCGCTACTGCGAGATCTTCTATCCCGACCTCATCCCCCATCTCTCCACGGCTAAGTCACCGCAGCAGATGCTCGGTGCCGTCGCCAAGACGTTCGCCGCGGAACGCTTGGACGTCGATCCTCGTAAGATGTTCGTGCTTTCGATCATGCCGTGCACGGCCAAGAAGATGGAGGCCGCCCGCGAGGAGATGAATTCCGCCTATCGCTACTGGCTGGAGAAGGGAACCATCCAGGCGGACGAACAATTCCCGGACATCGACGTGGTGCTTACCAGCCGCGAGGCCGCCAAGCTGCTCAAGATGGCGAAGATCGACCTGGCGGGAATCGCGGGGGAGCAGCCCGACCCGTTGCTCGGGCAGTACACGGGGGCGGCCCCGATTTTCGGTCGGACCGGCGGTGTGATGGAGGCGGCCCTGCGAACCGCGTACGAAGTGGTGGCCGGCAAGCCGCTCGATACGCTGGAGTTCGAGGCCCTGGGCACGATGGAAGGCGTCAAGGTAGCCACAGTTCCTGTCAACGGGATCGACGTCAAGGTGGCGGTCGCTCATGGCTTGGGAAATGCCCGCAAGGTCTGCGATTCCGTGCGCAGCGGCGGCGAGTTTGCCAGTTACCACTTCATCGAGTTCATGGGATGCGAAGGCGGGTGCATCGGCGGTGGCGGACAGATCATTCCCACCACCACGCTGACGCGCCAGGCGCGTACCCGAGGCGTCAACCGCGATGACCGCGAACATGCGATTCGCAAGTCACACGAGAACCCCGAGGTCGAGCAACTCTACAAGGACTTCCTGGAGAAGCCCTTGGGACACCTGTCGCACCACCTGCTCCACACGACATATGTCGATCGATCCCAGCAGGCGGCGTCCTCCACGGCGGCCACCGAGTGACGGGGGTGGAAAACATGTGCCTGAACGACGATACGCGGTTCAATGAGTCGCCCTTACCTCTGTCGCGATTCACGCCTGATGGCGGGGCCGCGGAATATCGGCGGCGACTCCTGCTGCTCAATCGCGAACGGATCGAGTTCTCGTATGAGAAGGCCCGGGCCAATGGCCTGGACAATCCCACCATCCTCGTGCTTGACCTGCTGGACGACCGCGCATCAAGACTGGCTCACTTGATCGGGGTTTCGAGCGAACGTATCGCGCAGTGCCGGGAAGCATGCCATGGCCCGGGCGTGGCCCCCGTGTACGTTGTCTCGCTGACGCCTCCCGCCGCGATCTGCCTCGTCGGTCCCAGCACTCGACTCAGTCCCCAGGGAATTGCCAAGCCGTGCCCGCCCGGCACGTTTCGCGTCGTAGTGATGGCGGCCGATGGCAATGCGTTCGCCGATTTCCCTTTGCCGCCGATTGCGAACATCACGATAGAGTGATTCACCAAGCCATGAACACTGCGAAAACGTATCTCACGAAGCCTGTCGAGCACCTGGACATAACGCAATTCAACGTCGTGCCGCTGGTCGAGTCGATGGGGCGCACCGCGTACACGGCCCGCGACCTCGCCCGCGCGGCGGAGATCTTCGATCGCATGATCGCCGACCCGGACTGTGGGATTGTCTTGTGTCTGGCCGGCTCGCTCGTCAGCGCAGGGTTGAAGCGGGTCTTCACCGAAATGGTCCGCTGCCGCATGGTCGATGCCATCGTTGCGACCGGGGCGAATCTGGTCGATCAGGACTTCTTCGAGGGACTCGGTTTTCGGCACTACATTGCCGAGTCAGCGCTCAAGACCGGGGTGCACGACGCGGAATTGCGGAATCTGAATATCGACCGCATCTATGACACGCTTATCGACGAGGAACAGTTGCGGGTTTGCGATGAGACGGTGCGCAAGATTGCCGACGACTTGCCGCCGCGCGCGTATTCGTCGCGCGAGTTTCTGGCCGCCATGGGAGTGTTTCTCGACCAGCGAGAAAAGGCCGCAGGAGAGAGTGCCGGGGAGAGCACCGGGGAGAGCATTGTGCTCGAGGCTTATCGCAACGACGTGCCGCTGTTCTGCCCGGCCTTCAGCGACTGCTCGGCCGGTTTCGGCCTGGTCGCTCACCGCGCGGCCCGTGGCAGCAGTCCTGTCGTCAGCATCGACAGTGCCAAGGACTTCGACGAACTGACGCGCCTGAAGATCCATCTCGGCGAGACCGGTCTGTTCATGATCGGCGGCGGCGTGCCGAAGAACTTTGCCCAGGACATCGTGGTGGCCGCCGACACGCTGGGCGTCGAAGTGCCCATGCACAAGTACGCCGTCCAAGTGACCGTGGCTGATGTCCGGGACGGTGGGCTCTCGGGAAGCACCCTGGTCGAAGCGAGCAGTTGGGGCAAGGTGGATACGCTCTACGAGCAGATGGTCTTCTCCGAGGCGACCCTGGCGGTTCCACTGATCGCCGGCTATGCGTGGCATAAGGGATCGTGGCGGAACCGTGCCCATCGACGGCTCAGTCGCATCCTGGAGAACGAACGCTAGAATAGCTGTCGTCTGGCCGAAGGTCAGTTCTCACCGTAGCCTGGGGCAACGCCCCAGGAATGGGAGCACAACGAGGTGTTTGGCCGAAGGCCATATTCACACATGGGAGACCATGCCGTAGGTGAGTTT
>JAAYDI010000045.1 GCA_012729315.1 Planctomycetaceae bacterium | reverse complement strand
GCTACGTTGATAGTGGCCTTCGGCCAATTGCGGGATGGAACCGCTGCACGGTGAGGAGGTAGGCAGTCCATGCGAATGGGCCCATCCATGGCATGGATTTGTCCACTACAACCGGCTCAGAATGACCCAGCCTTTCACCGTCCCATCCACAGCCCGGGGTAGCGCCGCGAGGCGCGGATTACCCCAGGCTGTGTTAGGGGCGCTGCGTTGCGGCTCAAGACGACAGTTCGCATGGCGCGAATAGGTCACGAAACGTGACTTCTATCGGCACGCGAATAAAACGCGATTGCTGCCACGATACCAATTGCTTTTCACGTGCATGTGACGCCAATAATGCAACTGGAGGGTTGAGTTCGAGTGGCTCACGTGACGGCGGGCAACTCGAAACCGCGGCGGTGTTCGCGACCCACGTACTGATTCGCCTCCTGGTCGTCGAACAACTCGGTCGCAGGATCGAACCGCAGTTTCTTGCCGGTGCGCCAGGCGATGTTGCCGGCATGACACATGGCGCTGCTGATGTGCCCCGAGCCGATATCCTGGTGCAGTGTGGTGTGATCGCGGCTGCGGACAGCGTCCAGAAAGTTGCGGATGTGCAGCTGTTGGGTCTGGGCCCTGTCCCCGGTCCCTTCCCGGACCAGTGAATTGGCGCCGTCGTAGGCTTTCCAGCTGTTGTTAGTGACCAGAACCCAGCCGTTTTCACCGTAAACCGCGGCGCCCTCCGTAACATTGAAGAGCCTGGGCCGCGACCACAGCTGCATTTCGTACTGCACAACCTGCCCCGGGTATTCGTAGGTGACCATCTGCGTGTCCGGCCACTGCTGATCGTCGTCGAAGAACCACTTGCCGCCCGCGCAGGAGATGGCCTGCGGCATCTCCTCCAAGCCCATCAGGAACCGGCAGTAGTCGAGGCTGTGCATCACCGAGTTGCCACGTCCCCGCACACCCACACAGGCGACGCGGATCTTGTCGTTGGCCGACCACGCACGAGAACTCGTCCCGGCGACGAGCCCCGTCGTGAGCCCCGCAGTGACAGCGGCCGACTGGCCGAGGAAACTGCGGCGTGTGTATCGCAACATGGCAGGAACCTCCACGCGAATTCAATCAGGCGCGCCCAGAAACCCCTCATGGAAAAAGACCGGCTTGTATCCCTGCTCGGTCACCCAGCGGATGGCCCTGTCGAGACGATCCGCGTGGTCCGGGATGTAATGACTGTAGAACGGCCAGAAGTACTGCTCGTGCGTGAACAGGTCGAAGATCTCGGCCGTGTTCGGATCCTGGATCTGTGGCTCGAGCGTCGGCACGATGTCGTCGATCGCCACGTTATTGCAGATGATGTCGACGCGGGAGAACACGATGCCGGTGGAGAAGTCCATCCAGGCATCATGGCGCGACAGGTACTCGGAGATCTCGTCGTTGAAGCGGTAGTTCACGTCGTAGGCGTCGTTCCACTTCACGAAGTAGCCGCTCAGCGCGCGGACGCCCCGGGTCGTCAGCGGCTGGAGGGACTCTTGCCGGGTCATGCCCCAGTGGATGACGGTGGGCGGCGCATACGCCTCTGGGCCGGCAAAGCGGTGGATCTGCTCCGCCACCTGATCTAAGTCCGCCAGCAGCTTCTCCGGCGGCGCGTCCTGGTACGGGCGGTCCGGCAGATTCGCATGCGCGTGGAACGCCAGCTTCAGCCAGTCGGACATGTCCCGCCACTGGCTGCGATAGCGGTCCGACAACTGCGGCAGACTGAAGTCGTCGCCCGTCGTGTAGTAGATGTTCACCGTGAACTTCACACCGTACTTGGTGTTCAGGTCCTGCAGCATTTTCAGATACCAGCAGTCCAGCAGCGAGCGGTATTCGTGTTGAGCGATATCGCGCAGGAAGAAGCTGTTGTCGTCGATCGAGAACCGGTAGCGGGGCATCGAATGGCGGTCCCAACGCACTTTCACCTGCGCCTCGCTCTGGCCGAGCAGACCATCGCTGACGGCCTTAATGTCGGTCACTTTGTCGCGAAGCACGACCTCCGCCGTGAACTGCTCGCCTGCCCGAGTTGCCGGCTGGCCGTTGACCGTCACCCGGTCGCCGGGCGCGGCGGTGCCGGCCACGCGGATCTTCAGACCACCGTCCACCGCCTCGCCGTGCCGGTGATTCAGCACCGCGCCCGGAAACGGCTCGGTGATCCGGAGCGCACCTGCGGCCCCCTCCCCGTCGGGAAATGCGGCCCTGGCCCCAATCGGCGAGACACCCGACAAGCATCCTGCCGCAGCCACAGCGCTCTGGAGGAAACGTCGACGATTCAACATGGCTTGCACTCCTCAATCAGAGATCCCAACGTCATACGTCATACGACCGCAATGTCTTGCAGTATAACCCAGCCGTTCTCCCCGCGGTGGCGGCCAGCCGGAAAATGGCGCGGGATCAAGACGGCAAAACAACTGTGCGTCCACAGCACTTCTTATACTTCTTGCCGCTGCCGCAGGGACACGCGGCGTTACGTCCCACTCGCGCGTTCACCGCCGCTGGATCATCCAGAATCACATCTCTGGCGGGCAGGCTGCGAGTTATCAGTCGCGCGGCCAGGCTGCGAGAACTCGGAGCGTCGAGGCTGCGTTGACCGATCTTCTTAACATCGTGGTAGCGATTCACGAGGTTCTGCAGTCCATGGCCGTGTTGCTTCCACCAGGCCAACAAGACCGCGTTCGCCTCATCCAGACTGCACTTGTATCTTTCCTCCACCGCCAACTGACCGTCCAAGGTCACCTTGCCGAGGAAATGCTGGCAGATACGGCACTTGTCGTCCTGCTCCGAATTGTCATACTCCCGTGAAACCGCCTCGTAGAATTCGAGCAGCACCTCTTGGCAGTCACAGTCGGGATTCGGGCAGTACCGGTCCTCCACCAGGAACACGCGGCCTTGATAGGTGACGTCGAACGTGTACGCTTTGCCGCCTGCCGACAAGGGACGCTCGACGTCCAGGACATGAACGTACGAGACGAGTAGTCCTTCCTGTACGTCCTTCGGGTGCAGCCGGTACTCCGACTTCCGCCGGGCGATCCGCTTTTGTTTGTTAATAGGACTCCCTGTATTTGGTTCGTCGCGGCAGTGGGCACTGATCCAGGAACTCACGCACCCAGGCCGTGATTTCCGGCGGGCGATCCGGCGGCTCGTCTTCCTGCCAGGTATCCACGTCGACGTGGATGGAGAACATAAGGGGCTTCTTTTGCGGCTGCCCTGTATCGTTGACTTCCATGAAGTTCAGACAGACTTTTCGACAGCGACAATTGGGATTGTCGCAGTAGCTGTCTCGGACCCAAAAGGGTCTGGGGTGAGAGGAGAATCGGACCACGTATTCTGTTTCCATCGTGTCAACTCCGATGCGGGCCACCATGCCAGTACCAGGCAGCAGTATGCCCTGGTTGACCGCGCGATGCTAGAGCACTTCACATGGCGGGACCAGAATGGACACGGTCAGATTGCAGCCCGCCTCCGGAATGCACACGCGTGCCGAAAACACACCCGGGCGGCGCGGATTACTTCGCCAGGTAGACGGTCAGCCACTCCGCCAGACGCTCGAACGACTCTGGCGATATCGCGTGCCCCTGCCCATGATTGAGGAGTCCCAGACGCGCCGGCGTGCCTTAAACTGGGCAGAATACAACCGATCCGCGGCTGGCCAGTTTCCACCCCAGAGTCACTTCATATTAGCGGTTTACTTCTCACTGCGAACCCTGTGTCAGGTTGGCGACCCTGCACCAGGGGTGCGGTACCGGGATAGCTGTCGTCTGGCCGAAGGTCAGTTCTCACCGTAGCCTGGGGCAACGCCCCAG
>JAAYDI010000044.1 GCA_012729315.1 Planctomycetaceae bacterium | reverse complement strand
GGGCGTTGCCCCAGGCTACGGTGAAAACTGACCTTCGGCCAGACGACAGCTATCCCGGTACCGCACCCCTGGTGCAGGGTCGCCAACCTGACACAGGGTTCGCAGTGAGAAGTAAACCGTTAATGCGAAGTGGCTCACCGGTGGAACAAATTTCAAAACCGGCACCAGGGCCGTTTCTTCGGGCCTTTCACCACGCCAGTCGGGACCCGCTGCGGCATATCGACGGCTGAGCGAAGCGCTGACACAATCTACTGCATGGCGCAGAAACGATCCTCCCAACCGCGTCCACGCACTACGACGGCAGCCCCCGTCACGGGCACGCTGCGCGTGATTGGCGGGACACTGCGGGGCAGGCCGATCGCCTATTCGGGGGAGTCGCACACGCGGCCGATGAAACAACGGGTACGTGAAGCGGCATTCAACCTGCTGGGTCCCCGCGTCGCTGGTACCCGCGTTATTGATCTGTTCGCCGGGACCGGGGCTTTGACGTGGGAGGCGCTCAGTCGCGGGGCGCAGCGGGCGACGCTCATCGAGCGGCATTTCCCGACCGCTCGCCTGATCCGCCAGAATGCTGCCTCCTTTGGGCTGACGGACCGGATCGACGTAGTGGCGGGGGATACGTTTGTGTGGGGCCGGCGTCTGGCTGCCGCCTCGGCATCCGACGCGGGCGTATCGCCGTGGCTCGTGTTCTGCTCGGCGCCGTACGATCTGTATGTAACCCATCTGCAGCCGATGCTGGAGTTGCTCGATAGTATCGTCATGGCGGCGCCGCCGCGGAGCACGGTCGTGGTGGAAGCGGACGAGCGGTTCGATCCGAGTGTTTTACCGGCGTTCTATGCCTGGGACGTTCGCCGGTACCTTCCTGCCGTGGTGGCGATCGGCACGCGGCATCTGGCCAGTTGACGCCGGGCGTGGATGCCGGGCATTACTCTCCGGAGTAATCAAGCTGCCGATCGAGTTGGCGGTGCCCGCTGTGGACGCTGACCTATACCCCCCGCTCGGCGGCCGGCCAGTCCACGAGACAATCCTGTTCCATCCTGGACCGTTCGCACGGTCGTTAGCCCCTACACTCTGCCCGTTTTCCGCGGGCGTTCCTGCCAGCCGGTTCGCCCCATTCTCGCTGGCCGGCAATCTCGGGCGTGATCTCCCTCTGGGCGGGGGATTCGGGGCGTAGCACGGCGTGTTGATTCGCGATTCCGATTCGATTCGTTGCTGACGTTTACCGATGCTCACTACTGGGCTGCTTTGTGAGCAGGTTCAGGTCCGGTTCTGCGCGTGCGGAGGGAGAGGAATGCGCACACCTCGGGATCCCAAGGGGGCGATAGTCGGTGTGGTGACCGCACTGATCGCCTGCGGGCTGCTAGCCTCCTGGTCGTGGCACCGTCATCACGGCGTGGCGATGCTTCGTCCGTCGGCGACGATTGTCCCGGCCGGTGTGTTCCCTTCTGATCGGCCGGCAGTCGGCGCGGCGATCCAGCAGCTGGACCTGGGGGACGCGGGTGGCGTACTGGTCGGCGATCCCGGTCGTGGCGCGTTGGACCGTCGCGTGGCGCAGCCTCAGCCGCCGGTGGCGGACCGTCCGGCTTACGATCCGGTGCCAGTCGGCCTGCCTGACCTGGCGGTGCCGCTGCCTCCGCAGCGCCCCGTCCTGTTGACGATGCCGATTCCGGCGGAGCCGGTAGTCGACGAGTTCACGCCCGGCTATTGTCCACCGCAGCGGCTGCGGCGCACGACGGAGCAGCCGCCCGGCATGGCCGCCTCCTGGCCGTTGCCCGGCACGGTTCTGGCGAGTCTGGTGGAATTGCGTGCGCGGCAGGTGGCGACTGACTGGGCCGACCGCGTGGCCGCCTGCCTCGAGGACTTGCACCAGCTCGACTCGCTGGCTGATCCGCGGTCGGCCGGGCTTCTGGACCAGCTCGCCGGGCTGGTCGTCACGGCCTACCAGCTCGCGGCGAGCCAGCCGGTACCTGACGATCGTGCGCTGGTCCAGCGCACGGTGTTCGCGCTGGAGCGCCGGCTGCCCATCTGGCATGGGGTGTACCAGCTGTCACAGCCGCAGCTGACGCCGGTGTCGCTCCGCAGTGGCGGCGGTGAGGCGGCGGTGATGACCCAGCGTATGGAGGCGGTGGAGCGGCAGTTGGCGCGGCTGGAAAATCCGGACTCGTGGCGCCAGTATCTGTTGCTCGATCACATCAGCGCGATGCAGGCCCGGCAATGGTCGGCGTGCGCGGCGGAGCGCAGTCGGCTGGCCCGCGCCATCCTCACACGGCTCAATGCAGCGATCGAGACGCCGGAGGAAGAGCAGTATTTTGCAGCGCCGGCCTGGCAGGCGCTTAGCGACGAGCTGCGCAAATGGGTGATCGAACCGGTGGACTATGAACAGCTGCTGGATGACCTGGAATGGCTGGAAGACACCGGCAGTGAAGACGCGGCATTCGCGATCGCTC
>JAAYDI010000043.1 GCA_012729315.1 Planctomycetaceae bacterium | reverse complement strand
TCCTCGCACGCCACCGTCCATTCGCCGGAGGAGCTGGAGATGCTGGTCCATTCGAGCCGCGAGGCGGGCCTGCTGCAAGAGAGCGAAGAACGCCTGCTGCGGCGCGTCTTCGACTTCAGCGATATCAGCGTGCAGGCCGTGATGCAGCCCCGCGTGGACGTGGACGGCGTCCCGGTCGATCTGCCGCTGCCGCTGCTGCTGCACCGTATCGCCGCTCAGCACCACTCGCGCTATCCCGTCTACGAAGGTTCGATGGATCACATCGTCGGCATCCTGCACACGAAGGACTTGTTCGACGCGATCATCCGCCAGCCGGAGACCCTGACCACTGGTGCCGGTCTGGACCTGCGCGCGATTCTGCGCGAGCCGCTGTTCATCCCGGCCACCATCGGCGTCGACAAGGTGCTGGAAAAAATGCAGCGCACCCAGACACACCTGGCCGTAGTGATGGACGAATATGGGGGCGTGGCGGGCATCGCCACCATGGAAGACATCATCGAAGAGCTGGTCGGCGAAGTCGAGGACGAATTCGACGACGAAGGGATGGCGTATGATACCGCCGACAGCACCGACATTGTCGAGGGGCTGGTGAGCCTCAACGAGATCACCGAGCGCTTCGGCCAACCCGGCGGCGAGCCGCGCTCGACCACCATCGGCGGGTACATCGCCGAACGCCTGGAGCGCATCCCGGATACCGGCGACAAGGTCTCCTTTGGCGACTATGATGTGATCGTCGAAGAAATGGACGGGCTGCGGGTGGCGCGCGTCCGGTTTGCCCGGCGAGCCAACAAGCCGGACAGCCTCCCGTCCTCTCCACTGGGTGCCCCGGCCATCGAGACGTGACGCCGCATCACGGGCCTCGGCTCAATTACTCACACAGTTCTTATGGGCACCCGCTGCGCGCTCCACTAGAATCGGCAGTGTGACGATCACGTAGAGGGCGATGGAACGCAATGTTTGAGCTGCCACTTTTCCCATTGAACACGGTCCTGTTTCCGGGGATGCCGATCAACCTGCACATCTTCGAGCCGCGCTACAAGCTGATGATCGAGCAGTGTATCCAGAACGACGAGCCGTTCGGCGTCGTCCTGATTCACAAAGGCACTGAGGCCAGCGGACCGCTGGCTGAGCCGCACCCGATCGGCTGTACGGCCCAGATCACGCAGGTCGAGCGCCTCGACGACGGCCGCATGAACATCCTGGCGGTGGGCGGCGAGCGCTTCCAGATCCGCTCGCTGAATCACACCGAGCCGTATCTCGTCGGCACGGTCGAGCTGGTCCCGCTGGACGAGCCGAGCGAGCCGGTCATCGAACAGGCGGGGCACCGGCTGCGCCCGTGGGTCGAGCGCTATCTCGGCGTGCTGGCGCAGGTGGCCGAAAACGTCGAGTTCGACCCGGCTGGCCTGCCGGACGATCCGCTGGCTCTGGCCTACCTGGCCGCAACCCTGCTCCAGATTCCGTCCGACCAGAAACAGACGCTCCTGGCCGCCGACGGCGCCGCTGACCTCCTGACCACCATCCGGAGCCTGTACCGGCGCGAGGTGGCGCTGTTGAGCGCGATCGTCGCGCGGGACACGATGGACACGCAGGGCCTGTTCTCGCTGAACTGACGCACGCGCACCATGCGAGCCCCTTTTCGTCACAACCGACCCGGGGGCAGACGCCCGGCCTTCAACAGCGCGACCTGC
>JAAYDI010000042.1 GCA_012729315.1 Planctomycetaceae bacterium | reverse complement strand
TCTGCACTCGTCGATCGGTGACGTTCCCCCGATCGAATACGAGCAGGACTACGAGACAATCAACACCACCCGAAAAGCCCAGTAAAGCTTTTAACCGTAGTCTCCGAAAAACTCAGGCCGATTCACCGGGCGATCACCAGCCGGTACGCGGATTTCGCCGACTACTACGACATCACCGTCGTACCGACCCGACCCGGAAAACCTCGGGACAAGGCCGCAGTGGAACGGGCGGTGCAGATCGCCTACACCCGTATCCTGGGTTACTTCCACGGCGAACAGTTCTACACTCTGGACGAGCTCAACGAGGCCATCGCTGATCGTCTGGCTGATATCAACGACGTCATGGCTCGCCCGGACGGGTCCACCCGCCGGCAGCGCTTCGACCAGGACGAGGTGCCGATGATGCGTGATCTTCCCGATCTGGCGTTTACCGAGGTGTCCTGGCGCAGTGTGAAAGTCGACCGCAACTGGCACATCAGCTGTGACTACCAGTACTACTCGGTGCCGTTTCACCTGGTGGGCACGACGCTACGGGCCCGGCTGACCACAGACCTGGTCAGCATCTTCGACGGTGATCGACTCGTGGCAGAACACACCCGCATGCACGGGTTCCGCTACCGCTACAGCACCGATGCCACGCACGGCCCATCCGGTGATCACAACGGGCACAACGTGTTCACCCGTGATGAGCTGCTGGCCTGGGCAGGATCCTTCGGACCGGCAACGACCACGGTGATCACCATGGTCTTGGACCGCAACCGGGCGAGTGTGCCCCGCGGGCTGACACAGTCACGCAATATTCTGGCCAATCTTGGCCGCAAGCACGACAAGGCCACACTGGAACCGGCCTGCCAGCAGCTGGTGGACAAGAAACTCGCGCCGACGATGTCGGTACTCAAACGCCTCCAGGCCGACATCGCCCATGCCCGCCCCACCGCCACGCCGGAACACCCCGCATCCAACGCGCCGCGGCAGGTGGATCTGTCCCGGTTGCATGATGCGGTCTTTATCCGGCCTGCCAGCCATTTCGATGCCGATCAGGAGGACAGGTAACTCATGATCGACATCGATGAAACGACCCGTAGAAAACTCCGGTCACTGCGCTTGTCACGGTTCGCGGAGAATTTCTTCGACCTGGTCACCAGCGACGACTATGCCGACGCCCTGCCGGAGGAGGTGTTCCTGCGCGCGGTCGATGTCACCGATCAGCAGCGACGTGAACGTAACATCGCCAAAGCGATCACGCAGGCGCATTTCCGCTACCCGCGGGCCAGCCTGGGTGAGTTGATCAACGCGGCAGAACGCGGCATCAATGAGCGCCAGCTCAAACGCGTTGCCGCGACCAACTGGCGGGAGAATCCAGCGAATGTGCACTTGTTCGCCCCCGCCGGGGCCGGTAAGACCTATATCGCCTGTGCCATCGGCGTTGCGGCGTGCCAAGCCGGGTTCTCGGTGGCGTACTCACGGCTGGATCAGTTGGTGGGAAAGCTTGCGGTCTACTCACCGACGGATCAACGGTATGCCGATGCGATGAAGAAGTTGATGAATGTCGATGTCCTCATCATCGACGACTTCCTCACCTTGAGCATTGACCAGCGTGGGCAAGAAGACCTGACCAAGATCGTAATCGACCGGGACGGCAGACTCCCGACGATCATTTCGTCGCAGTCTTCCGCCTCGTACTGGGTGGAGGTCCTGCCCAATCGTGTCGGGGCGGATTCGTTGGTCAGCCGACTCAACAACGGGCGCCGAGTGCAGATAGGTGATTACGACATGCGCCGTCACTTAGCTCAGGCCGATCGCGAGAACGTCGGTCATGACGGCTAAGTAGTCCCGTCGCGAGCGCACCTGGGGGCCGGTATCCGTTGGGATATCGGCCCCTACCATGTGCGCGGAGACAGGCCCTACCACCTCATCGGAACACCCCGACCACAAACCCGCTCCTGGCAGCGCTGCTGGACCAGGTCATGCTCGGCGATGACCAGCCCGGTGTCCGCATCTGAGATCACGGCATGGTCGCCATCGGCGATCGTCAAGGTGGGTATGCCCTCCACTTCCGCCTGATCCCCAGGTAGCGCATCCGCCCGGCCCAGCGGATGGTGATTCTCCCGGCTTTATCGACACGACCGTTGCGGACCCGGTTAACGTCGGTGACGAACTCCTCTGGTCGAGCCTTGGGAACACCGATTCACCCCCTAAATCACGCTCGTCGCGTAATCCGTTCGACGACTTCGGTGTAAGCGGAATGGTCGACGGGGATCCCGCCGGCGAGAATGTGGATACTTGTGCCCTGCTCCAGCGCGGAAAGGAAAAAGCCAAGCTCTTCGGCGGTCAGGGGATCGTCGTCGGAACGGCTCTTTGCGGCATCGCGGGTGTAGGAATCAAGCTGGCGGCTGAGCCTGGCGGTGATCTGTGGGCGCAGCTCCGAGTCGCGTGCGGCCGCGGCGGTGAATTCTAGGGTGGCAAGCGCGAAGCCCTGGGCCGTGTCGATCAGCTTTTGAGTTTCAGGTGGAAGTGGGTACCGGCCATGATACGCGTTTACCACAGTCATGTCGGGGTTGTCCAGAGATATATCTAGGTTCGCATCGATCACGGCCAGGAAGAGCTCCGGTTTGCCCGAAAAATTGGAATAGACGGCCCCTTTCGTGAATCCCGCCTCGGTGGCGATCACCTCCAGCCGAGCGGCGTGGTAGCCATCGCGTGAAAAGACAGTTCGAGCCGAGTCAATTAAGAGCTCGCGCGTTTGGAGCTGCTTCTCCTCACGGGTCAGTGGTTTTTTCATCGTATCTCTCACGTGATGTCTTGCATTGGGGCGGTGCTGTCTTCTCGGGCTAACGTAGCCTTCTTTCATCAGTTTACCTGCTCAAAGTATTGTGCCGCGTTCAACATTCATCGAACGCGGCAAAGC
>JAAYDI010000041.1 GCA_012729315.1 Planctomycetaceae bacterium | reverse complement strand
ATCCAACGTGTTGTCACTCATGGTGGGCACATGCACGACCAGGCAGTCCTCCTCCACGTCGACGATGGAGTGACTGACCTCCAAGAGGAGGCGAACACCGTCTGCGACAATCGCGCGTTCGCAAGGCGCAATACACGCGAGCGGTTCCTTGCGCGAGTACACCTGACCATGCGCTGCATGGACCTCGCATCCTGGTAGCACGTCCTCGATCGACTCGCCGGTCAGCTAGCGTTCAGGGTAATACCGACGCTTGCCGGCTCGGGTCCTCGCCGCCTGCAGAAAGTAGGCATCTCCGCGCCGGTTGTGCGATACTGGAACGGCCAAGGCGGTCCCTCCCAGGCCTTTTGCTGATCCCTCTCCGCCAACCAATCTTCAGCCGCCGCAATTCGACGGCCAGACCACCGGCTTCGCGCTCACGGGCCAAGTGTCCGTGGCGTCCGGTAGATGATTCAGCTGCTCAGGCGAAAACGCGTCCCGCAATACACACTGCTAGCTGCTAGCTGCCGCGTCGGAAATTACACGCTTGCCGAAAGGACACCATTAGTCGGGGTCGACCCAGGCATTGTAGTGATTGGAGCAGCGTCATGGTGTAGTCTTTGACAGGATCGTCTTGTCGGGCGTACACTCGACGGAGATCTGGTGGCCGCGACGGATGTACAGCTTGACTCTGCGCACCACATCCTCGGGTGTAATCAGGTGCATGCACTGGGGAATCCGCAGTTCCGGAGTCACCTGAATGGGACGCGAGCAGAGGCCAGAGCGGTCCTTCGGGTCGCCATCACCAACCAACTGACAGCGGCTCTTCCAGCAGCCGCCGTCGGCGCAGCAAGGCAACGCACCGATGGTATGGATGTACTGGTGATGGGGATAGGCCTCCCAGTGGCCGGGTTCGCGGCCGCCGGCAACGATCACGGCGGCACGATTCTTGGGTCTCCCGGGCTTCGTCGGAACCGCCGCCGCCAAATGCATGGCGAAGGTAACCGGTGAGAGGACACCGTCAGCGTGATGGACCACCTGGATAAACTGGCGCGTGGAGGTCTTCCCCAGCAAGTTCGTGACACCCGACAGTGGTGGGTGCCAGTGACCTTCTTCCCCGCATTGGACGAAGTGGATGTGACCCTGCAAGAGATCGACTACCTTTTGGAAACTCGCCGGATTCCACCATTTGGCCGTGAAGTCGTACTTCCCCCCGGCAACGATGATCCAGTAGTTTTCCGGGACGGCGAGTAGACCAGACGGCCGTGAGCCGCGTTCCTCGCTCGACAGGTAGATATCGCCGCGAAATTCCGTGACCGGAATTTTCACGCCAAGTCGCTCTTCCAGATACTGCACATAGCCGTGAATGAAGTGATAGGGCCGCTGGTTGGACTGGTGAATCAGCGGATAGTGCATGTCGATCAACTCGACGTCCGAACTCCTCTCGTCCAAGTGCGTGATGTGAGGGTTGTTGTCCCAGATTGGCTCGGCGGTGGTCCGCACATCGGTCGCGAATTGTCCAGGACAAGCACGATGCAGATCCCGCACCGCCGCAGTCAGCATGACTATGTCGCCCGGGCTCTGAAACGACCGCAGTATCAGTTTTCTCACGTGCAATTCCGTTTCTAGCGAGTGCGTCCCCGTGCATTGGGTGGACTTCGGCCGAGGACTATTTGGTGACCCGTTCGAGCCTCTGGCGGATCTCTTGTATGGTGCCATCCTGCACTGTGAATTCGAGCGCACCGACTCCGAAGAAGTCGCGCCGAAGAGCTCTTATGAGAGTCTCCTCCATGGCCTCGCGTAGCTTCCCGATTCGCCGCACATTGGCCGGTGTTTTATCGAGCAAAACGCCGCCAACCTCACGTCGTCTCGACGCACCACACTGAGCCGGCTGATTTCCCGCGGTGTACGGCTTCACGTCGTCTGGCTTGTTCATCGTTACGCCTCCTCCCTTGCCGGTTTCCGGCCCCCCGGTTCGCCATTGATTCGCGGCGCGTCGCTGCCGGTCGGCTCCAAAGCGATCTTGATGATCGCCACCTCGGGCGCGACATCGGCATGCAGCGCCGTGGCGATCGTATCCAATGCATCGGCTGCCGCGATCCCGGCACGCCGGAGCGGTACCGTGTTGCAGGGCGCGGACGCATCGCGGTGCAGCGCCAGCATCTGTTCGGAAGCCTCCGTTTGTTTTTGGATCGCTGGCTCCAGGGCGTCCGCTAAGCCGATGTAGCGCTCGAAGAACTGCTCTGCCTTGTAGCCTAATCCAGTCAGGATGCCGTCGTGGCGGCTGAAGAGCCGCATGCCGACCCAGGCTAGGCCGGCCATGAACATCATGGCGATGGCCGCGGGAATACCCAGGTCGTGAGCCGCCCGAATCCAATCCAGCATTTCAGTGCCTCCTCCACCGCCAGAGTAAATTGGAAGGACACTTGCCGTCACAACATGATCCCGCAGGCACTCCCAGTTCAAACACGACCGTGGGCCGTTGCGCGGGGTTGTTGCGCCGTGTAACCGGGCGTTGGACCACCGCAGCCGGCAGGGGCTGCGCAGGAGTTGGAGCGACCCACTGTGGCTGCTGGCGCTCGGCTCTGGTTGGCGGAGTGTCACCACGGGGCCGTCGCGCGCTAGGAATAACCAAGCCATGCTCCGCACAATCCCTTCCGGCGACAACAATCCGATGGTCACAAGTACCTGAGAGCATGACCACCGCTAAGAAACTCACACCGTACATGATTCACCTCACCACCCGATGGTCTGGCGGGCCGGGCTCCGCCTCAAAGTCCCAATAGCAGTAAACTTCCACGTACTTGCCCCGCAGTTCTTGCTCCAAGTCTTCGGCCCGATTCCATGCGCCCCCCGGCCACTCGCCGTGGAGCGGCTGGCCATGAGCGTGCGGCCCCCACTGGTTGCCGCGATACGCCGCCGGGAACGGATCGTCCATCCAGGCCAAGAGCGTCATTTGGTGCATCCATGTTCCCTGTGGTACAAACACGTGAAACCCTCGGTATGCCACGGGCTGCATGCGAAAGCCGCGCGAGGAGGCAATCAACACCAAGCGGCGAGCCTGGATGGCCAAGCGGATCTCGTCCACGGTTCGGAGACGCACCACTTTGCGGACCGGGTTGTCGACTGCCACCCCCTCAAAACGCTCGACCCCACCACCGCCGTTGCCCCAGAGGTCCGCGATAGGACCGCTGTAAGCAGGCACACCCTCGTCGTCCTCGAACAACGTTCCATAACGAGTGACGGCCTCCGCCACGGCTGCTCCGGTGGCCCCCGCACCGCGGATGCGCCCTTGAAGGACTTTCTGCCGCGCTGCGTAGTAGGTGAACGGGGCAAAGACGGGCCGATACTTCTGTTCCCGATGTTCCTCCACGATCTGCACGACCTGGCGGAACTGTTTCTGTACCTTTTCCGCCACGCAAGTACAGTCGCCGGTCTCCTGTCGGGGAGTCGGCATGTGTTGTCCGCCGAACAACGCTCTGGCCAGGTCCCAGACCGGTGGTCCTGCTGGCTCGTCGGTGGCCACCCGAGGCAGCACGTCAGCCAAGGGCGCCGTGAGGCCCAGCTCTTCCAGACGTGCCATGGATCTCTTCTCTTCGTCCAGTCCGAGCCATCCCATCAAGTCCGTGGGAGGTTGGCTGCCGAACGAGTACTCACCTGCAACTGGTTGTCCGTCCAACATCACTTCACCTCTCTTAGTCCGTGGACGATTTGGCGATAGGCGGCGCGGTATGCGGCGAAGTCCGCGAGAGCTCCTGCGGCTTGAAGCCGGTCCATTTCGACGGCTACTTTCTCGGACCAGGCGATCCAGCGCTCACGAGCCTTGCCCAAGGCTTTGGCAGCGGCGGACGGCATGGCGGAACGCAATGCCGACGGATCGGTGAGTTTGTCTTGGCCCGTGTAGTCGGCCTCGCCTCGCTGGAGCACACTTTCGATGGCACTCGCCAGGATAGCAGCCTCATCGCTACGTCCGTTTGCGGGAACGGTTTCGATGGCGGCGTCCCGCGCGGTTTTCGCCAGGCCCGAGATGGGTGGTACAGGTGTCGGCTCGGGTTGCGGACCGGGAGCTGGCGGAATCGGCAGGTTGCCGATCGAAAGCGGATATTGGTAAGTTGCCAACATGGCGCCGTCGTAGGTGGCCAGTACGATTGTCCACTGTCCCTGGCCGGCCGGAACAACTGAAAAAACACTCTGGACTGTGGGCGGCAAATCCGCCTCGATTAAGATCGCCTCGCCAGTGGTGCGTGCCAGGAGACGTGGCGCGAGCGGGAGCACTACGGCCGTGACGCGCACCGTTGTCATGCGGTCGGCTTCCGCAGGGTCATCGCCTCCCACGCTGCCGCTAACTGGCCACGCGGCCAGCAGCCAGACGATGAACAGGGTTGTTCGTCGCTGGAACAAGGGTAACTGAAACGGACTGTTCAGGGACATGGCTTGGTTCTCCGCAGGAAATGCCTACTCATTTCGGCAGCACCCGGTGTCACCCGTCCGGTCAGGACTGGCGCCGTCCGTCGAGTAGTTGGATGATCGCCGCGACGATCTGCAGAATCAGCGTCAAGTCGAAGGACTGGGCAGCAGATGAGATGGCTGCCTCTTCGGTGGCCTTGTGGGCCAGCTCGTTGAGGAGGCACTCGACCTGCGGTTCGTATCGCAGCGCGAGCACGTCTTCCAACGACCCGAGAGCCGCATATTCCGCAGAAGACAGGGACGCCAGCAGCTTGTAGAACGCAGCCCAGACGGCCTCGGACGCGGCGATCTCCGACAACAGGTCGACGGTACGATTGATCGAACTCGGCAGGTGACTCTCCAACTTGCCTGCCAACTCAACCAGGTGTCGGACCCAATCACGGACCTGCGCCGCGTCCGCCAGACTTGGCAAGAGAATTAACCGCTTGAGCAGCGTCACGATCTCAAACCACTGGCCCATGGACCACGGTACCACATTAGATGTCTTCGGCTGGACCATACCCGTCCTCCCCTGCGATTTGCAGATTTGCCTCAACGGTGATCTTCCCTCGGCGACGTTGGCCGCGTGCTACGGCGATCGCGTCGCCCTCCATCTATAGATTCGTTCGCGACATAAGTCGCGCGTGCGGCGCGAAGGATCTGGGAAACGCGAGGTTGAGTGATCCCGAAGAGTTCAGCGATTCTCTGCTGCGAAAAATCATCGCGGACGTATAAGTGCACGATCGCGGCGTCACGGATATCGCGCGAGCAGGAGGCTGCTGCGTCGAGCGCCGCACTCGATACGCGTAGGATGGACGCGGCGCGATTCCTGCGGCGCATCACGGACATCGAGTCCGCTCGGCCGTGCGTCGCGTTCTGGCAGACGAACTGGTCCAGCTCCTCCTCGCTGGGTCGGCGACCCAACTTCTGGGATAGCGTCACCTCGTCTTGGGTTCGCCGTGCGCCCCGGGGCGTTGCCAGGGACCCACGGCGCGGGACATGTTGACGGAGTGCATCCGTGACACGTCGGCGCATGACCAGGTGCGCGAACCGGCGGAAGTTGTCGGATTTGAGCGCGTCGAATTGCTCGACGGCCTCCATCAATCCCTGCCCAGCGGCCGACTCCAATAGGTCACGGTCCACATGGCGCGGAAGCCTGCGGCACAGGCGATCGACCAGTGGGGCCAATAAGTCGTAGTAGTATGCGACGAGCTGGTTGCGGATCGTGGTGCTCTTGCCGCTTCGCCCATAGGCGTTCCACAGAGAGGCAAGCCACTGTGATTCCTCGTGGGTGTGTGAATAGGGCATCGGGCTTCTCCTGATGAAACGGGGTGAACACTGTTGTCACCTCCTCGAAAAGTGCCAACAAAAACAGGCCCGCCGTGAACCAACCGAGTTCGCGACGGGCCCCTGCAGATACCTATCGTGAAGCGCGATAGGCCCTGCCTGATACCTCGTGAGATGCTGTCGCCAGCTAAGCCTATTCTGGCGAATGTACGAGCCGGGATCTACAGCGTTTTCCAGGCCACCGGCAAGAACGGCGCTCATTCGTTCGCGGTTTTGGAGGCAGGTCCAGCAGCGGTGTCTGACGAGTGGCTGCCGGCTGATATCCCGTTCATGTGCTAGCGGGCGCGAGTCGATATGGGAGTCTACCGTCGTGTTTCACCGAAGCGCGCGGAGATCAGCGCCTCACGGTGACTGCGTGCCATGCCTGGGCGTCGTCTAATCGACCATCGCTGATGGGTGTCTTGGTAAGAACTACACAGTTATTTGCAAATAACTGCAGAGCTCGCGTTGGCTGGGCACCCCCGCGGACAATCATGTACTCCCTGCGAATGTTCGCAGCGTGCGGCCGTAACCTCTGGCCCTGCAGAATGAAGCTGCGATTCAAGCGGCTGCGCCGCAGGACTGGTTGACGCGGAAAACGTGATGCGGCGCGATCTCGGTACGGAGTTTGCTGATGTACCTGGAGCGTCTTTCCGCAGCCAGTGGAAATGCTCAAGACCGCCTCGCAGAAACGCCCATGTTGTTGGATCCGCCGGCTCTTTGTGGCTTCCCACTACCAAGGCAAGACGCCAGGCGCGGTGAGTCGAGGCGTTGTGTGGGGAACATCGACCATTTCTTTCGGTGGCAGGAGAAATGCGCATGGCCGTGAACCAAGATGATCGGCAACGTGCAAACTGGGCCCAGTTGAAACACTTCGAAGAGATCCTGAAGAAGCTCCGACCCAAGGTCCTCCGGTCCGGCTTCCATGGCAACGTATGGATCGAGATCAAGATCCAGGATGGCATTATCCAGCACACGGTCGCCACAGTTGAAGAGTGCATGAAGTAGGCTAACTTGCCAACTTGTCTGTTTCCGCGGTGTCGATCACCTGCGTCATTGAACACGGAGATCCAGCGTCTGCATCGGGCCGTTAAGGTGAGCCGCGCGTCGAGGGCGTGGTTCGAGGTCTCGGCGTTATCCGTGCATCGCCACGAATTGGGACCAACGGGCGTTCGAGCCGTCGCTCGGCCAACGGAGAACTTGGACTGAAATTGCCTCTTGAAAAGCTGCTTCACGACGCGTAGCCTAAGTTGGAGAGACGTATCACGGAGATCGATGATCGGTGATGTTAGCCGCAGGCAGGCCCGGACGACGTTCAATACAGGAGGAGTCCGTGACGTAAGACGAACGTAAAGATCAGCAGAGCGGTAGGTATCAAGAAGGGCCTGTCCGGAACGGTCGGCAGGTATCAAGAAGAGCCCACCCGAAGCCTCGAAGGTTTCCGGTGGGCTTTTCTCATTGTAGGACGATTTGTTACGAGGCCGCCACTCAGTAAGTTCGCCGAGAACACGAATCATGCAACCCAACAGGCGGTTCGAACTGGACGGCGATCGTAGGACTAGCACAACGTCCACTCGCCAAGGAGACGAACACGATGGTCCCAGAAGCCACTGTGAAACAAGTCGTCGAATTGCTGCAGGTCGGCATGAGTCAACGGGAGATCTCTGCACTCGTCGGTGTATCTCGCAGCACGGTCCAATCGATCGCCTGCGGTCGCCATCGGCATGTGCAACGGCCCCGCGCGACACCAACCCAGGCGTTGCGATGCAGAGATCGTCCCGTGGGCCGCTGTGGGAATTGCGGTCACATGGTTCGTCTGCCGTGTTTGATCTGCCACCTGCGAAGGCTCTTGAAGGACGACTTGCGGCAAAAGCGCCAGCGCTTACAGTCCGCAGCGACCGATCCCCTGCAAATCGAATTGCGTGGCCATGATCGGGAGCGGTACGAGCGGATTCACGCTCGCAAAGTACACGCCACCATGCACCGGTGCCACCGCCGCGGCGGTGATGAATGAGGTACGGACCCCTGTGCGACAGAGGACACGTGAATCACGTCCGACGCGACGGCGACGTCCGCCATCCAATTCGGACGCGGGCCTCCGCAATTGCGTTGCCGAAGGCCAGGAGACATCAAGCGATACAGAGACCGTTGATCAATCCTGCCAGAGCGAGAATCGCAGCCAGGAGGCGGCTTGGGACGATCTGAAATCGCGTTTTCTGCACATGTTGTCATTGGCTGCAGTCGACAGCGAAACCGCCACTTCCTGGAATGACGTCTGGAGGCTGGTCGTGTGTCACCCGTGTTATCAGCGGGAACTCGATCAGCGAGCCAAGCGGTTGCTATTTCAACGCCATCTGCCGCTCCAGTGGCTTCCCGATATCAGGCAGGAGGCACTGGTGATTTTCGCCGGCAATCTTCAGCGGCGAATCGCCGTTAATCGTAGGCCCCTCGTTGTCGGTGACCACTTCGTCGCTTGGATGCGATGCGTGATCACGCGCGACTGTCGACACGCCTTGCGGCGCTTGCAGCGGCTGTTTGGGCAGGATTATTCAACCGTAGTCGAACAGAGAGCTGTCTTTGACTGGCCAGCGATTGACGACGAACTGGACCTGCTCGATGCCCTGGAAGACCTCCGTGAACCGGCGCGTACCGCCGCGAGACTGCGCACAGCAGGAGCCAGCGTCAACGAGATCGCACAAAGGCTGCATGTGTCGCAGCGCACAACGTATCGCCTACTTGCCGGCGCGTTTCGTCAACTGCGGCAACGCATGGGAGTGGATATGCATCACTGTGAATTACCTTCTGCGGAGAATTCGTCGAGAATGTTGGCAGAGATTGGCCGCTCAGTTCCTTAATGATCTATAGAAGGACACGATGTTCGCGATGCACGAGCGATGCGGACAAATCCAATAACCACTTATCAATGAACACGCAAGGATACTGACATGGATCCTCTTCCAGGCGTAAGCTGCTGCGAATGTCCGACGTTCTCGGACAACTTCAACCGTGACGAGACCGGGCCCCTGTGGTCCGTCCGCCGAGGCACCTGGTCGATTGAGCAAGGGACTACCCTCAAACAATCGGCAAACGCGGATGCGTTAATCCGGTACGAGTACCATTTCTGCAAGCCGCGGATGTGCGTCTTCGCTCACACGATCAATGAGGCCGCCAGCAAAGTCTACCGGCTGATCCTGAACTACAAGAACGACAACAACTACCTGTACGCAGAGTTCGGGCTGGGCTCCAACCCGCCCGATACGTCGTATGTCTCCTTACATGTGGTTTCGGGCGGAGGAGTTACGGAGATCGACAGGCGGTGTCCGATGGTGTCCCCTGACGCACGAACGTTTGGTGCGTGCGTGGGAGACAATGTGTTCGCCGCCTGGATTTCCGGCGATGGTGCGTCCTTCTGCGCCTGGGCCAACCAAGGCTCTGTCTTTCCAGACGGCTACCATGCGGGACTCGGCACCAACACAGCCGGTATCCTCTTCGACAACTTCGGCCTGACGGGACATCTCGACGACCATCCCGAGTGCCCCACGGACTGCACGTGCCGTTGCGACGGACACTCGCTCGGACACACACTGCTCGCCACCTACCAAGGCCAGGGGGATTGCGACACATTGGACGGGATCACGTGTGAGCTCACCAGCGGCGGCGATAGTGCTCAATGGGAAGGCGTCATTGGGGCACCACACTGTCTCGAGGGCGTAGCCATGTCGCTGCACTGCGGCGACGAAGACGACGTAACAAACTGGCAGCTGCACGTGGACCCGTCCGGAGCAGAAAACGGTCGGGGGTGCATGCCCGCCGGTTATCTCTCCGCGGACGAGGACTCGACGTGCAATCCACTGAACCTCATTTTCCACTACTCGGTACAGAACTCGACCAGCCAATCGTGTCCAGACGACTGTTTGCCGTGCGGACGGCAAGGGCCGGCGTTACCGCCACCATATTACTACACCCAATTTGACATCATCGTCACGGAGGTGTAGTCACCCGCTGCCGCGGGAGCTCCCCGTCCCTGGAGTCGCCGTGAACGTCATGTGAACAACCGTAGGGTAAGGAAACGAGTATGTTACCGATCCCGTTCCCGCCGACAACGCACGCCGCCGATAGCCCGCACGTCAGCGCAGCGGTCTATCGCCGCCGGCTGGAGGTCTGCGCCGCCTGCGAACATCACGGCAGCCACCGCTGCCTCGAGTCCGACGTTCTGCTGCCCTTGACGGCCCGTCGCAAGATGTGCGCGTGTCCGCTGGATCGCTGGTCCGGGGTCGAGTCGCTGCCGCCGGCGTTTCGGCCCCATCCTGGGATACAGGTTCGGGTGATTGATCCCCATACTTGGATCACCATGCGGCAACTAATCGATGACACCGCCTGGATGTGCGGGCACCTTCCAGGCGACATCGATGCAGTGATCGGGGTCGCCCGCTCCGGGCTGATCCCCGCTCAGCAGATCGCCTGCGCGCGGCACTTGCCCTTGTTCGCCTGCCGCATATCGTGGTCGTATGCGGAGGAGGCGGTAGTGGATGTGGGCAACGGGTGGCGGCTGACGGACTATGGCCGGAAACGCTTCCGCAAGGTGCTCCTGGTGGATGACACAGCTTGGCACGGCCGTTCGATGAACGGGGCGACCGCCCTCGTCCGGCGTAAGTTCCCCGACGTGCAAATCGTGCGGGCAGCGGTCTACGCCACGAGCCACAGCCAGGAATTCCTCGATGCGTGGGCCTGTACGTACGATGGCCTGCACTACCTGGAATGGAACCTGTTCAACAGTGGGCACGCCGAGACCCTCGCCACGGACTTCGACGGCATACTCTGCCCTGATTTCTCGGTCGAAGAGGACGACGATGGACCGCGGTACAGGGAGGCGCTGCGGGCCCGTCGGGCGCTGCATACCCCGCGGCGAAGGGCTCTGTCAGCCATCATCACGGCGCGACTGGAGAAGTATCGCCAGTTGACCGCAGCGTGGCTCGCCCACTACGGCATTCGCTACCAGAGGCTCGTGATGGGACCTTGGGCGACGAAGGGCGAGCGGCAACGGGCCGATGTTGCTGCGTGGAAGGCACGGGAGTTCGTTTCCACAGGACTGGAGATGTTCGTCGAGAGCAACCCCGCGCAAGCTGAGGCAATCCATCGGCAGACCGGAAAGAAGGTGCTGTGTCCTGCCCTGGGACGAGTGTTGCCGGGAAGGCTGGAGGACGAAGCCCTGTTTCGCAGCGGCTAGGAAAAACAGCCCGGGCAAGGCGACCGAGTGGGAGTATAAGTGCACCGGTAGCGCCGGGAAACGGCCCTCCGGCCGCACGGAGGAATCGATAGCTGATCATGTGAATTGTTGAATGGAGTGCGCGGGTATCACGAAGGGCCTGGCCCGCAAGAGGGCCGGGTACCGAGAGGGGCCCGCCATGGGATCGTCGCCACCAGCGCGATCCGATGGCGGGCCTTTTT
>JAAYDI010000040.1 GCA_012729315.1 Planctomycetaceae bacterium | reverse complement strand
TTCCTGGGGCGTTGCCCCAGGCTACGGTGAGAACTGACCTTCGGCCAGACGACAGCTATCCCGGTACCGCACCCCTGGTGCAGGGTCGCCAACCTGACACAGGGTTCGCAGTGAGAAGTAAACCGCTAACGCGAAGTGGCTCACCGGTGAAACAAATTTCAAAACCGGCACCAGGGCCGTTTCTTCGGGCCTTTCACCACGCCAGGCGTGATACGGTGGTTGAGCATCGCCCCGGATCAGTTCAGAATCGGTGAATGTCTCCAGTTTGAACAGCACGTGACGGAGGGTCCTCACATGTCCAGGAAACGAGTGGTTACGCGTCGGGAGTTCGTGGGTGCAGCGGCAGCAGGCTTCCTGATCGTCCCCCGCCGGGTGGTTGCCAGGAGCGGCCAGACACCCCCCAGCGAAAAGCTCCGTATCGCCGGCATCGGCGTAGGCGGTCAGGGCAGGGGGGACCTGTACAACGTGAGCGGCGAGGACATCGTCGCGCTCTGCGACGTCGATCGCGGCAGCCACACGGCCAAGTCGTTCGAGCAGTGGTCGAAGGCCCGGCAGTTCCGCGACTTCCGCAGGATGTTTGACGACATGGAGCAGCAGATTGACGCGGTGGTGGTGGCGACCCCCGACCACACGCACGCCGTAGCCGCCATGGCCGCCATCAAGCGTGGCAAGCACGTCTACTGTGAAAAGCCCCTGGCTCACTCGGTCCACGAGGTCCGCCAGTTGATGAAAGCGGCCCAGGAGCACCAGGTGGTCACGCAGTTGGGCAACCAGGGTCACTCGTCCGATTCAATCCGCACCTTCTGCGAGTGGATCTGGGACGGGGCCATCGGTACGGTCAGCGAGATTCACGCCGGCTGCTCGCACGTCAACTCCGGCGGCGGGCGGCGCAAGTCTGTACCGGGCGCCGCGGTTCCCACGACGCTCGACTGGGACCTGTGGCTCGGTCCGGCGCAGTGGCGGGCATACGATCCCGCCTACGCGCCCGGCACCTGGCGCGGATGGGTGCCCTTCGGCAACGGCACTATCGGCGACTGGGCCTGCCATGTCCTCGATCCGGTCTTCTGGGCCCTCGATCTCGGCGCGCCTCAATCGATCCAGGCGAGAGTCAAGGACTACGACCCGCAGACACAATCCGACCTCTATCCACCGGGCGACGTGATCACTTTCGAGTTCCCGGCCAAGGGGCAGCGCGGGCCGGTCACGCTGCACTGGTACAGCGGCACGGAGCCGATCCCGCGTCCCCCGCAGCTCGAGGAGGACCAGGAGATCGGGCCGGCCGGTGCCGTCGTCTACGGCGACAAAGGATCGATCATTTATGGCTCGCACGGCGCGGGCGGCGTGCGGATATTCCCCCAAGAGCAGATGCAGGCGTATCAACGTCCCGCGCCGTCGATTCCTCGCGTCGCAGACGGCAACCACCATCGCGATTGGCTCGACGCGATCCGCCATGGGCGGTCGGCGGGCAGCGATTTCTCGTACGGCGGGCCGCTCACAGAACTCGCCCTGCTCGGCGTGGTCGCCATCAAGATGGCCGGTACCCGGCTCGAGTACGACGCCCAGCAGATGAAGTTTCCGAACTGCCCGGAGGCCGACCAGTACCTCGCCCCTCCATACCGCGACGGCTGGACGCTGTAGCGGCGGAACAGGGAAGCGGCATAGCGCAACGGCGCGGGATGCCCGCCGGCGGCAAGGCCTGCGCGCGACGGGGACAGAGCCTGGAGGACAGCGTCTCGGGGAGCGTTCTCCAGTCTGCGGCCGATGGCGCGCGCCAGGCCCGTCGCCGCGCCCGGCGCGCATCCGCGGTCGTGCGGCACCTCACCAGTCACTCGACTTCCACTAACACTCCATCTCCCGGCGGGAGCGTCAACAGATAGAATCCGTCGGCGTCGGGGGCAAGCACGAAGCGCTCTCCGCGCGGCCAGGCCACCACCTGCGTGCCGCCCAGCTTCAGCCTGACCTGCACCGTCTTGACCGCCTCCAACTCGCTCATATTGACGATGGTCAGCGCGGTGCCGGGGCCGTCCTTGGCGGTGAAACAGCCGATCAGCAGCGGGTCGTCACACTGAATCTGCTCGATCGTCGGAAAGGCCTGGACCGGATTACTGAACTTCAGGTACGGCGTGTCGTCCGTACAGTTGTGGGCCAGCGCGCCGACGTTCTTGTACCGGACGAAAGCGTCGGAGATCTTCCGGATCTCCTTGAAGACCGTCGCCGCGTCGTACCAGGCGTTGGTCCGCTTCCCATCAGCGGTGATCAACGACGGGGATTCCGGCCGGTAGCCCGCGTAGGTCCAGCAGAGCAGCCCCTTGCAGCCGAACGACAGCATCGCGTACGACTGCCAGCGGAATTCCGACTCCGTCGGCGTGCGTTTGCTGGGCACCCAGGCGAACGTCTGGATGCAGCACCAGAAATCCTTCTCATGCTCCCGGGCCGACGTCGCGATGACGTTGATGGATTCGCAGTAGTCCCGGTAGGTAACGCGCCGGCCGTCGACCCAATTGAGCGGGTAGATGTCGGTGCAGATGTACGGCGGGTCGAATTTCTCGCAGAATGCATCGCAGTACTTCTTGAACAGATCCGGATCGGGATCATAGTACTCGATCGCCGCGGCACCGGCTCCGTATTTCAGCTGCGCAGCGTTGGCGTACATGGGGAGCAGGTTGATGTACGGCAGCTTCCCGCCTGTCTCCCGGTAGTACGCGTTGCAGATCTCAGCCAGCTCATCATACTGGTCCGTTCCCGGCTCGTCAGTCACGTACGTGCCGGCGAAACAGGGATGGTGAAAGTACTCCGCAGTGGCCACGAAGGCGTTCTGGTAAGCGCCGTCGCCGAGGATCAGCTCGACACCGTACCGGTCGCAGTCGCGGAGCAGCATCTCCCGGTGTTCGGAGCCCGCCAGCGCGCCGTGGGCGATGATCCAGTCGAATCCGCCAGCGCTGTAGGTTTCGATGAAATCCTGGCCGACCGCTTCCGAGAGCGGATTGACCCACGCTCCGATCCGAATCCGGTCGCGTGTGAGGTACTCGTTCGTATAGGGAGAATCGATGGCCGTGCCCAGCGCCGTCTGCACAGCCCTGGCCAGCACGGTGGCGGCGCTGGCGCGGGTCGCCGGCTGCGGCTGGGTCGTCAGATCGATGTCGTATTCGCCCAGCCTGACGACGGCGGCGTTCCAGTCGGAATCGGCCAGCGGCTCATCGGGGCGGAACTGCCGCCCCTCGGCAACGCCGAGTAGCTGGCGTGCGACAACGAATCGAATCGCCCACCGCGTCTCCGCCGCCAGGTCTTCAACGTCCGCCAGCTGCACGTCCTGATTGGCCAGGCGATACGCGCCCGCCTGCTTCGCGACGAAATGGGTGAACCCACGACAGTTCGTCTCGCACACCGGCACCACCGACTCGGCGCCCGCCGCGTCCTGGGGACGAAACCGCACAACCGTGACCTCGGACGGACTGGCGATGGTGGTCGATCCGAGCATGAAGTCGGCCTGATTGTACCCGTCACGGAGACAGCCGCCGGGAACCAGCACGCGCTGCAGCGGCGCGGCAAAACGCGTCGGCTCCGAGTAGTCCGGCGCGTCCTCTGCCCCCGCAAGAAACTCCTCCGCTTCCGTCTCCGATGGGAAGAACCCCAGCCGCGACACCTGATAGACCGAGTCCCGGTCGCTCGGATTGGTCGGATCGAACCGGAACGAGGTGATGGTGCCGGACCAGTTGTTGTGTGCGAAGGAACGCATGTCAACAATCGCGGTCCGCCACGTATTGTCGCCCACGACGGGAAACATCGAGTAGCTGGCGTCCGAAAGAGTGGTCAAGGTATCGGTTGTGAAGAACAGGCCAGCCTGCGTGATCGTTGTCTTGTACTTGTACCGCACGGCGAAGAACGGCCGCGCGTCGGCTGCAAACGCATCCTCCGCCGCCATCGCGACGGTCAGAGTGAGGTCCGTTCCGGTCGGTATCAGCTTGGTCAGCCCGACCTCATGGTGGAGTTCCCCCTGCCCGACCGAGATCAAGCCGACATCCGGCCCGTTGTTGAAGACCCAGGCCGGTTCGCGCGCGAACAGGAAACCGGAAGACACGACGACCGACAGGAATACGAGAAGCTGTTTCATGGCGTGGCAAGGGGGGGTTAAGGGGTGGATCGAAACCGAGTCCGGGACAACGGGCCCGCGACTGCCCCCGTCTCTCGCATGTCCATCTCTCACATGCCCGTCGCCCACATGTCCGTCCCCGCATGGTGGTCTGGTTGATCGCCCTTGTCAAGTCTCTGGCACGGACTGTCCTTGACGCAGATGAGCCGGAGCAGAGGGAGGCCAGCCCTCCCTCCCGGCCCGTCTCCTTCACCGCATTTTCCGCGTGATGCACAGGCCCCAACGTGAGGCGTCCACAAACACGGTTTCCAGGTCGGGGTGGCCCGCCAAGGCGCGAAAGTAGTCTTCCATCAGATGGGCATGCCCGGTCGAATCGTGGGCAATGATCAGACCACCGGGGCGCACCAGCGGCAGCAGCTGCGCCAGGTAATCGGTGAGACCTTCTTTTTCCGCGTCCAGCAACACCAGGTCGATCGGCCCATCGAGCGTCTTGAGCGTTTCATGGGCGTCCCCCTCGATGAGCGTGACCAGATCCACAACGCCTGCCTGGCGGAAGTTGTCCCTGGCCAGCGCGATGCGTTGGGGGTCGATTTCGCAGGTCGTGAGTCGTCCGCCCGTGGAACGCAACGCCAGACAGAACCACATGGCCGAATAGCCGTTGGCCGTCCCCACCTCGACCACATGTTTGGCCCCCAGCGTCTCGGTCAGCATTCTGAGCAACCGCCCGTCTTCGGGCAGCACATTCCCCATCCCGCGCGATTGACTCGCGTACATCTCGTCCATCACGGCAACGATCTTCTGTTCAGCGGCACCCCGGGGCGCGGGGTGACGTGGCAAAAACTGCTGCGACACGCCGGCCGCCGTCGGACGTGGCTTGGCGCTCCGGGCCGGCTCCTCGGCCATCCCCGGGGTGATCAACAGGGCCACAAACAGCAGCGTTCCGCAGGGACAGTATGACCGTGGTACGAATTGCATCCGCGTGCTCCTCGTTCGGGCGTGTGAGGGTTGAAGCAGCCGATCAGCGTGCGGCACTGTAGCCTTCATTGTAACGCCAAACCTGTGGCACGGCCTACTTGTTGGCCGTGCGACGCAGCAAACGTCCAGTACCCTCCAGTTGCATAGTTTTCGCCACATGCACGTGAAAAGCAACTGGTATCGTGGCAGCAATCGCGTTTTGTTCGCGTGCCGATGGAAGTCGCGTTTCGCGACCCATGCGCGCCACGCGAACTGTCGTCTTGAGCCGTAGCGCGGCGCCCCTAACACAGCCCGGGGTAAGCCGCCCCTCGCGGCGCCACCCGTGGGTACGCGTGCCCGAGAACATGTCGGTCGAACCACAGACGCCGCGCTGAACCGGCGGCCTCCAAGACCGATACCGCGCTTCCGCGGGCCCCGCCGGCAATGTGCGGCTCGTGGCGGGCAGACTGGAGTCAGAGGCTGGAGTCAGAGTGTCTGTTTCAGATCGGGCGGCACCGACGGTATCCCTTTGTGAAACGCCTTCGGCGTATCGTGCGAAAATCGGTACGGAACCCAGGGTGCGCTGCTGCGCAAGCGACCCTGGGCTGCGGAG
>JAAYDI010000039.1 GCA_012729315.1 Planctomycetaceae bacterium | reverse complement strand
CGATCTGGCGGATCTCGTCGCGCCCCAGCGTGTGGAAGACGATGATCTCGTCGATGCGGTTGAGGAACTCGGGGAGCATCCGGGTCTGGAGCACTTCCAGGACGGCCTGGGTGATGTCCTTCGCATCGCCCCCTTCGTCCGTGATCCGCTGGATGGCCTGGCTGCCGATGTTGCTGGTCATCACGATGAGGGTGTTCTTGAAGTCGACGGTGCGGCCGTGGTTGTCGGTCAGGCGGCCGTCGTCGAGCACCTGCAGGAGGATGTTGAACACGTCCATGTGCGCCTTCTCGATTTCGTCGAGCAGGATGACGCTGTACGGTCGGCGGCGGATAGCCTCGGTCAGTTTGCCCCCTTCTTCGTAGCCGACGTAGCCGGGGGGAGCGCCGATGAGGCGGCTGACCGAATGCCGCTCCATGAACTCGCTCATGTCGATCCGCACCATGGCGTTCTCGTCATCGAACAGGGCTTCGGCGAGGGCCTTGCAGAGCTCGGTTTTGCCGACGCCGGTTGGGCCAAGGAAGATAAACGAGCCGATGGGGCGGTTGGGATCCTGCAGCCCGCTGCGGCTGCGGCGGACAGCATTGGCCACGGCCGTGACGGCTTCGTCCTGTCCGATCACCCGCTGGTGCAGATCCGCTTCCAGCCGGAGCAGTTTTTCGCGCTGGGTCTCCATCATGCGGGCGATGGGGATGCCGGTCCACGCGCTGACGACCTCCGCGATCTCCTGTTCGGTGACCTCCTTGCGGAGCAGGCGGCGTTCCGGCTGCGGCGCGTCGCGATCGCCGTCGGATTCTTCTTCCGCCTGGATCTGCTGCTGCAGCTGCCGGCGGCGCGTGTCGAGTTCGTAGAGTCGCTGGTAGTCCTGCTCGTTGACCGGCAGCCCGCTGGACTGCTGGTCCTTGATGCCGGCCTCCAGCCGCCGGAACTCGAGATCGACCTGTGCGAAGTCCTGACGCATCTTCTGGACATCGCCGAGCCCGAGTTTTTCAGCCTCCCACTGCTCGCGGAGCGTGGCCAGCTGCTGTTTCTCGCGGCTGATCTCCGCTTCGATGTTGGCCAGTTTCTCGCGGGCCGATTCCTCCGTTTCGTCGGCCAGCTGGCGGGCGGCCAGTTCCAGTTGCCGCACCCGCCGCTGGACTTCGTCGATCTCGGTCGGCACGCTCTCGAGTTCTATCGCCACGCGGCTGGCCGCTTCATCCACCAGGTCGATCGCCTTGTCGGGGAGGAACCGGTCGGTGATGTAGCGGCAGGAGAAGCGGGCGGCCGCCACCAGCGCGGAATCCTTGATCTTCACGCCGTGGTGCGCTTCGTAGCGCGGCTTGAGTCCACGCAGGATGGCGATCGTATCGTCCATGGTCGGCTCGCCCACATACACCGGCTGGAAGCGGCGTTCCAGCGCCTTGTCCTTCTCCACGTGCAGCCGGTACTCGTCGAGCGTTGTGGCACCGATACAGCGCAGATCACCACGCGCCAGGGCCGGTTTGAGCAGGTTGGCGGCATCCGAAGCGCCTTCGGCCGCGCCGGCGCCGACGACCGTGTGGAGTTCGTCGATGAACAGCACGACGCTCCCCTCCGCGTCGGTGACTTCCCGCAGCACCGCCTTCAGGCGATCCTCGAACTCGCCACGATACTTGGCTCCGGCAATCAGCGCACCCATGTCGAGCGCCACGACACGCTTGTTCTTGAGGCTCTGCGGCACGTCCCCCTCCATGATGCGCAGAGCGAGCCCTTCCACGATGGCGGTCTTGCCCACCCCCGGTTCGCCGATCAGCACGGGGTTGTTCTTCGTGCGCCGCGACAGCACCTGAACCACGCGGCGGATCTCCTGATCGCGCCCAATGACCGGGTCGAGCTTGCCCTGTTCGGCCCGCTCCACCAGGTCGATGCCGTAGCGCTGCAGCGCCTGGAACTTCTCCTCCGGATGCTGATCGGTCACCCGCGTGCTGCCACGCAGCTCCTTCATGGCGGCCAGCAGGTCGTTGTCCCGCAGGCCGTTGAGCTGCAGCACGCGCTGCGCTTTGCTCGGGACCTTGGCCAGCGCCAGCAACAGGTGCTCGGTGGACACGAACTCGTCCTTGAGCGTATCGGCCTCCCGCTGGGCCGCCTGCAGCACCTCCGCCAGGTCCCGGCTCAGGTTGGCGGACGCCTGGCCGGTGACGCGCGGATAGCGTTCCAGCTCGGACCGCAGCATGCTCTCGAGCTGTGTCCGGTTGACGCCGATCTTCTGCAGCAGCGGCGCCACGATCCCTGCCCCTGCCGGCTCGTTCAGCAGTGCCGCGAGCAGGTGCAGCGCATCCAGTTCGGGGTGACCTTGGTCGTGGGCCAGCGCCTGTGCACGCTGCACCGCTTCCTGGGCTTTGATCGTGAACTTGTCGATGCGGAAACTCATGGTCAATCCACCGATCGGCTGACTGACGGGTCTTCAATCAGCCGCATCCCTTCCTTCTTCTGTGCGATCCATGGAGATGGCGACCATCGCCTCCCCGCCTGCCGGTGCAGCCGCCGCACGCCGCGGATGTGCACCTTTCCCTCGTGCAGCCGCCGCGTCGTTCCTCGGCCACGTGGCTCCTCAGCGGTCATTCTCATGGGTGCATTAATGGTGTCAAGTGCCGCTCGGCCGGGACCGCACGCTACGCTCGGGGGGCGGCGGGAGTGGTCACCAGCCGGCGTGGGGACGCGCCGGCCGGCCGCCGTTCGCGCCGCAGGCGCGCGGCTTTGCGGAATGCACGCCGTGTCTTACTATGGACGGCGTGCCACGCGTCCCGCCGGGTGCGGCGCAATAAACAGAACGGCCCACTCCGGGCCCCGCGCCGGCTGAACCTGTGGCTGTGACATCTGGGCCCCTGACCGTTGTTGGAGCCTGTTTCGTTGTTGGAGCCTGTTGACGGAGAAACACCTGCGATGTCCCGCCCCAGCGAGCAAGATCAAGACGATGTTCTGGAGGTGCCGTTCGTCGGTGCACAACTGATCCAGAACCCCAGGTACAACAAGGACGCCGCCTTCACGCCCGCAGAACGAGCCGCGCTGGGACTCCGGGGACTGCTGCCGCCCCGGCAGCTGACCATCGACGAGCAGGTCGTCCTCGAGCTCGAACACCTGCGGGCCAAAACCAGCGACCTGGAGAAGTACATCGACCTGGCGGCGCTGGAAGACCGCAACCAGACACTCTACTACCGCCTGCTGGTGGAGAACCTCTATGAGTTGCTGCCGATCGTCTACACGCCGACCGTGGGCAGCGCGTGTCAGGAGTACAGCCACATCCTCCGCCGCCCGCGGGGCGTCTGGATCACGCCGGAGGACGTGGACCGGATCCCCGAAGTGCTCAAGAATGTGCCGCAACAGGATGTCCGGCTGATCGTCGCGACCGACAACGAACGGATCCTGGGACTGGGCGATCAGGGGGCTGGCGGGATGGGCATCCCGATCGGCAAGCTGGCGCTCTACACGGCCGCTGCCGGCATTCATCCGTCCCACTGCCTGCCGGTGAGCCTGGACGTGGGGACCGACAATACCGCGCTGCTGGACGACCCGTTCTACATTGGCTACCGCCACCGGCGGCTGCGCGGAGCCGCGTACGACCAGTTCATCGAGGCCTTTGTGGAAGGGGTGAAGCAGGTCTTCCCCCGTGCCTTGGTCCAGTGGGAGGATTTCCACAAGAACATCGCTTTCGCCGTGCTCGATCGCTACCGGTACCGGCTCCCCAGCTTCAACGACGACATCCAGGGGACGGCCGCCGTCGCGCTGGCCGGTATCCTCGGCGCCGTCCGGATTACCGGCGAGACGATCGCGGCGCAGCGGATCGTGTATGCGGGAGCGGGTGCGGCCGGTGTCGGCATCGCCCGCCTTGTACGGGCGGCCATCAGCGAGCAATGCGCGGATCCGCAGCAGATGGCGCGGTGTCAGGTGTTCGCCGACAGCGCTGGGCTGTTGTGCCGCGGCCGCACGATCAAGGATCCGCACAAGGTCGAGTTTGCGCTGGACGAGGCGGGATGCCAGGCCTACGGATTCACCGGCAGCAGCTACCAGCTGCTGGACATCGTTCGGCACGTCAAGCCCACCGTGCTGGTTGGCACCACGGCCCAGCCCGGCTGTTTCAGCGAACCGATCATCCGGGAGATGGCGCGGCACGTGGCGCGTCCGATCGTGCTGCCATTGAGCAACCCGACGTCGAAAGCGGAGTGCACGCCGGCCGACGCGATCGGCTGGACCGAGGGGCGGGCGATCCTGGCCACCGGCAGCCCCTTCCCACCGCTCGAATACCAGGGGCGCACCCATGTCTTCGGGCAGGCCAATAACGTGTTCATCTTCCCCGGCGTCGGCCTCGGCTGCATCCTCTCCCAGGCTCATCAGGTGACCGACGCGATGTTTCTGGTGGCGGCCAAAACGCTCGCCCAGTGCGTCGACACGCAGCGGCTCGAACTGGGGGCCGTGTATCCGGATGTCTCCCAGCTGCGCGCAGTCAGTGCCAAGATCGCCGCCGCCGTCATGCGGCAGGCACGCGCGGACGGGGTCGGACGCCTGTTGCACGACGACGCGATCGAACCGCTAGTCGAACGCGCCATGTGGTTTCCGGACTACCCCGCGTATCGGCACAAGAAGTCGAGCTAGCGCAAGTCGGGCTGGCGCCGGCGAACCTCACCGCCACCCCTTGCTCTGGCCGTCAACCTCACCCACTCCTGCCGGGCAGGTTATCGGCAGGAGCGCCGGCAGGAACGTGGGATGCGCGTTCAGAACGACAGCAGGAGCTGCCAGATGTAGGTGTGGGCCAGCGAGTCGATGCCGGTCCAGATGTCCCGGACCAGGTCCACGTCGCCGGTCAGTTCACCCAGCTCGCCGCGCTTCTTGTCCCAGGGGACCACCGTACCCGGCGGCCGCGCGTTCGGACCCGGATCCGGCACCCGGCTGACGTGATCCTGGGCGTAGCTGGATTTGCTGCAGGGCGGGCCCAGCGCGCTGTGACCGTCCGGGTACACGCCGTACTCGCGCGTGAAGTCGGTCATCGCCTGCACGTTCTCGACCCGCGCGTCATTCTGAATGATCGCACTGGCATCCATGATGTACCCACCGTCACGCGCCACGCCGTCGATCACTTTCCGGCAGTAGTTGCGCACGTCGTCGGGCGAGCGGTAGGCCAGGATGAAGTTGGGGATCCCGCCGCTGAGGCAGAACTTGTGGCCGAACACCTGGTGCGCCTTGAAAATGTCCCCCTGGTCGACGTGGTACACGATGCTCTGGTCGGGCAGCTCCGCAAACGACTCCAGGTGGTAGTCCCAGTTCCCTTCGGCGTAGAACAGCGTCTGGTGTCCGGCGGCCCACAGCTCCTCGATGATCGGCTTGACCGTGGGCCAGTAGATGTTGTTGAACTGATCGGGGGTCACCATCGGAACGCAGCCGCGATGCATCCAGTAGCCGATCGGCACGTTCTTGTCGGGGTCGGCGCCCGACCGGGCCACTTCGCACAGGTAGGGCATGAGTGCTTCGCAGGCGGCCAGCACCTTGGCCGGCTGTTCCATCAGGTCATGGACCAGCCCCATGTAGCCGCGCAGCTTGTCGCCGATGATGTCCAGCGGGGCCTTGAAGATGCCGGAGATCGCGGAGACCGTCCCCGACTCCTGCCGCAGCCGCGCCAGCTGGGCCGGGAACGACATGAAGTACAGCATCATCGCCATGCCGCCGCACAGGAACGACAGATTGTGCGCCTCGGTGATCGGTTCGCCGAGCCTGCCGACCGGCCGGGCAACCCGGGGCAGCCAGACGTTGTAGAGAAACCCGGTCGGGTCGGCGATCAGCGCGTCATATTCGTCCGCCCGCATGAACGCGTCGTCCTCCGGCGGCTCCCGGTACTGGAAACCGCGGTTCGGCGGCACGTCAATGCCGGGGATGCCGTAGTAGACCAGGTCCGTGGCCTGCGCCAGTCCGGTCCAGACGTACACCATGTTGCTCACCACGGCGTCCCAGTCGAAGTCCGCCGCGCACTTGCACGCGGCCTCAAACGCCCGGTTGAAGTCGTGGGCCAGATCCTGGCAGGAGTACCCCGCGTACGTGCCGGTGAACTCCGCTACGAAGGGACGGATCGGTATCATATCCGGCTTCTCGTTGCGCATCGCCGTGACGTAGCGGCCCAGCCGCTGCTGGTACAACGCTTCCATGTCCGCCGTCCGCGCCGCCGTGTGTGGTGCCGTGCCCATGTCTATTCTCTCTCCCTGCTGACTCTCTGCTGACTCCCTGCTGACTCCCTGCTGACTCTCTGCTGACTCCCTGCTGACTCCCTGCTGACTCTCTGCTGACTCTCTGCTGACTCTCTGCTGACCTGTCCGATTTGTCCACCAATGTGATACTCTTTTTTGGGGCCGACATGCAACCAAGCAGGTACTGTTTTTCGCCTGTAGCGCACGGCACGTGCCACCGCATCCCTGGCTGCCGGGGACCCCTGCGAACTAGAATGTGAAAGGCGACACTGGCTGTGTCGTCTACTCCCGGCCGCTCTGGCAGCGCGTTCCGCTCCCCATTGAGAAGCTGATGCCGCTCGGGGGGGGCGTGGCGTGGACGCGGTCACGCCCGTACGTCTTCTCCAATCAGCGCCAACTGCCAGATGCCGCCCCGGAATCCTCTGGGATTCCGTGGGTTCGGTCGCGAGTAACCGTGGCTTGGGCGGCTTCGACTGCGGTCGCGCCGCATGGCACGCGACCTGCCATTTGTGGTTTCCCGAGGAATAGGGGCCCTTGTGAAGAACGTCACGTGCTGGCATATTGCTTGCTATGCGGTGAAGCAACACGCCTTGCACGCGTCCTGGCAGGCGGTGGGATCACTATCGCAACAAGGGGGGCGATGAAACCATCGATCGGGATCGGTGGACGGGGCGGACTGACGGGGCGGACTGACGGGGCGGACTGGTGGTGGGGTGAAGCGTCTGAGTGTACATAAACGACGATGGCACGCGTAACCGTGTCGGAGGAATTCGATGGTCACGGACACACATCAAGATCACCGATCGGATTTTTTCCAGGAGGTGGTGTCGGACACGCCGGGCGGCGAGCAATTGGCGCACTGCCTGCAGTGCGGTAGTTGTGGCGGGTCCTGCCCGAACGGGTCGGACATGCAGTACACGCCGCGGACGATCTTTGCGATGATCAACGCTGGCCGCCGGGAGGAAGTGTTGGCAGCCAACACCATGTGGTATTGCGTATCGTGTTACTTCTGCACGACCCGTTGTCCGCAGCAGATTCCGATCACGGATCTCATGTATGCCCTGAAGCGGCTGGCGATTGCGGAGGGCAAGGCGAAGGACACGGACGCGCCGGCGCTGGCGCGGACGTTCACGGGCTTCGTGGAGAACTTTGGTCGTAGTTTCGAGTTTGGTCTGGCCAGTCGGTACTATCTGCTTAACAAGCCGCTGAGCATGTTCAAGCTAGTGCCGATGGGGATGGGCTTGTTCACGCGTGGGCGCTTGCATCTGCTGCCCAACAGAATCCGGCAGATGGATCAACTGCGGGCGATTATCAAGAAAGCAAGAGAGATTGGAGGTGCGTCGTGAAATACGCGTACTATCCTGGTTGTTCGCTCGAGGCCGGCAGTGCTGCGTACGACGTATCGGTACGCGCGGTCGCGAAGGTGCTGGGTTTTGAACTGGAGGAGCTGGACGACTGGAACTGCTGCGGGGCGACCGAGTATTTCTCTCAGGACGAGCTCGTGGCGACCAGCGTGATTGCCCGGAACCTGGCGATCTGCCGACCGGACCAGAAGGAGCTCATCGCGCCCTGTGCCGCCTGCTTCTTGAATCTCAAGAAGACCGACCAGCTGATGGCCGAGCATTCCGAGGTGCGGAGCAAGGTGAACGAGGCGCTGGCGGCCGGCGGTCTGCACTACGATCCGGGCCAGGTCCGCGTACGGCACCTGCTGGACCTGATCTACACCGACATTGGCGAGGCGGCTTTGCGGGAGAAGATCAAGCAGCCGCTGACCGGCCTGCGCGTGGCGCCCTACTACGGGTGTCAGGTGGTGCGGCCGATGAACGGATTCGACAACACGGAATATCCGATGAAGATGGACGAGCTGTTCACGTGGCTCGGGGCGGAAGTTGTCGACTATCCGGTGAAGGCTCACTGTTGTGGTGGCCACATGACGCAGATCAGCGAGGGGGCGGCGTACGAACTGATTCGCCGGCTGTTGGACAGCGCGGTGGAGCACGAGGCTGACCTGATTCTGTGCATGTGTCCGATGTGCCAACTGAATCTGGACGCGTATCAGGCGCTGGTATCGAGTTACTTCCAGAAGAACTTCCAGATGCCGATCATCTTTTTCACCCAGTTGCTCGGGGTGGCCTTGGGCCTGGACTTCGAGACGGTGAAAATTGGTAAGGAAATTGTGAGTGCCGGGCCGGTGATCAAGGCCAAGCTCGGCGCCGCACCCTCCCAGACGGGTGCGTAGACGTGGCCTGCGTGGCCGGCCAGGCCTCACGGACCGGGTGACAATCAGCCCTCACTGCTGCGAAAGAGAGGATGACAATGGCGGAAAGAGTCGGCGTCTATGTCTGTCACTGTGGCAGCAACATTGCTGGCAAAGTGGACGTAGCCGATGTCGCCAAGTTTGCGAGCGAGCACATCAAGGATGTGGTCGTGGCGCGCGACTACAAGTTCATGTGTTCCGACCTCGGCCAGAAGATGGTCGAGGAGGACATCAAGAAGGAGGGGCTCACGCGCGTGGTCGTGGCGGCGTGCAGTCCGCACCTGCACGAGAAAACGTTCCGGCGCGCCTGCTCCAACGGCGGCTTGAACCCCTACCTGCTGGACATGACCAACATCCGCGAGCACTGTTCGTGGGTGCACAAGGATCCGGTCGCGGCCACGGAGAAAGCCAAATCGCTGGTGTCGGCGTCGGCGGAACGGGTCAAGTTCCAGCAGCCGCTCGAACCGATGTATGTGGACGTCAACCCGACGACGCTGGTAGTGGGGGGGGGCATCGCCGGTCTGCAGGCCACGCTCGAACTGGCCGACGCCGGTCACAAGGTGGTGCTGGTGGAACGCCTGCCGTCGATCGGCGGTCACATGGCTCAGTTTGACAAGACGTTCCCCACCCTCGACTGCTCGGCCTGCATTCTGACCCCCAAGATGTCGGAAGTCGGCCAGCACGAGAACGTACGGCTGTTGACCTACGCCGAGCTGGAGGAGGTGACCGGTTCGGTGGGCAACTTCCACGTGAAGATCCGCCAGAAGGCGCGGAAAGTCGACTTCGATCTGTGCACCGGTTGCGGCATCTGCGTGGAGAAGTGCCCGCGCAAGGTGGTGGATACCGAGTTCGAGGCGGGCATGGGGATGCGGAAGGCCATTTACATGCCCTTCCCCCAGGCGGTGCCCCGCGTGCCCGTGTTGGACACGGAATCGTGCATCTGGTTCGAACGGCAGCGCTGCCAGACCTGTGAAAAGCTGTGTCCGACCAAGGCGATCCGATTCGATCAGGAAGACGAGATCATCGAGGTGGACGTCGGCAACATCATCATCGCCACGGGCTGGAAGCCATTCGATTGCACGAAGATCCCGCAGTACGGTTATGGCCGGCTGCCCAACGTGTACACGGGCATGGAGTTCGAGCGGCTGTGCAACGCGGCCGGCCCGACGTCGGGCAAGATCGTGTTGCGCGACGGCAAGACGGTTCCCAAATCGGTCGCCATCATCCACTGTGTCGGCAGCCGGGATCTGAACCACAACCCGTACTGCTCGGGCATTTGCTGCATGGCGGCGCTCAAGTTCGCCCACCTGCTGATCGAGAAGACGGGGGCGCAGGTGTACTCGTTCTACATCGACATCCGCACGAACCAGAAGGACTACGAGGAGTTCTACCAGCGTCTGTTGCAGGAGGGGGTGCATTTCGTACGCGGCAAAGTGTCGGAGGTGACCGACGCGACACGGAGACCGGACGAGACCGGCAAGACGATTGTGCAGTGCGAGGACACGTTGACGGGCCGCCAGGAGCGGTATCCGGTCGACATGGTGATCCTGATGGGAGCGCTCGAGCCGCAGTTCGATGCCCGCGAGTTGGGGCTCAAGTGCGGCATCTCGTGCAGCATGGCCGGTTTCTACACCGAGCGGCATCCGAAGCTGGACCCGGTGGCGACCATGACCGACGGGATCTTCATCGCCGGTGTGTGCCAGGGTCCCAAGGACATTCCGGCCTCGGTGGTGCAGGGAGCGGCGGCGGCGGCCCGAGTGGCCGGCATGATCACCAAGGGGAAGGTGATGATCGAGCCGATCGTGGCGTCGATCCGGGAGGAAGACTGCTCCGGCTGCCGTATCTGCAACAACATGTGCCCGTACAACGCGATCGAATTCGACGAGACGCGCGCGGTCAGCCGCGTCATTACAGCGCTGTGCAAGGGCTGCGGGACGTGCGTGTCGGCCTGCCCGGCCGGCGTGATCGAGGGAGCCCATTTCAACAATTCGCAGATATTTGCGGAGATCGAGGGCGCCTTGTGGGATGCGGTGCCGCCGGCCGGCGTCCCGGGGGAATCAGAGTCCGCCGGCGTGTCCGCCTCGTAAGGAGCAACGAGTTCCATGAGTGACGACAGTTTTGAACCGAAAATCGTTGGGTTTCTCTGCAACTGGTGCTCGTACCGGGCCGCTGACCTGGCCGGTACGGCACGGATCAGCCACGCACCCAACGTCCGTATCATTCGCGTCATGTGCAGTGGTCGCGTTGATCCCACGTTCGTACTCAAAGCGCTCTCGCTGGGCGCCGACGGCGTGATGATTGCCGGCTGCCATCCGGGCGAATGCCACTACATCGAACAGAATTACAAGGCGATGCGGCGCTACTACATGCTGCAGCACACGCTCAAGGCCATGGGGGTCGAAGAACAGCGGGTCCAACTCGTGTGGGCTTCGGCCGCCGAAGGGCAGCAGCTGGCGGATGCCATCGACAAACTGGTCGCGGACGTCAAAGCGCTCGGACCACTCGGATGGTCCAAGAACTGGGCCGAGAACGGCGATCGGATTCGGGCGCTGGAAGACATCGTCAATGAGCACAAAGAGGCGCTGGAGGTACCGCGATGAGCAAGACAGAGAACATGGCGGCAACGGAGGCGGCCGAGGCCAAGTCGAAAGGCAAACTGGCTATCTACTGGGCCGCGTCCTGTGGCGGTTGTGAGATTTCCACGCTGGGGATCGACACGAAGATCCTGGACCTTGCCGCGGCCTTCGACATCGTCTTCTGCCCCTGCATCACGGACGGCAAGACGCGCGACGTCGAGAAGATGGCGGACGGTGAAATCGACGTCTGCCTCTTCAACGGCGGCATCCGCACCAGCGAGAACGAGTACATGGCGCAGCTGCTGCGCCGCAAGTCGAAAGTGCTCGTCGCCTTCGGCTCCTGTGCCACCGAAGGCTGTATCCCCGGACTGGCCAACCTCCACGACCGGAAGTCGATCTTCGATAACACGTACCAGGAAACCTGTTCGACCGACAACGAGGCGGGAGTGCGGCCACAGTCGGTCACGCAGGTCCCCGAGGGAGACCTGCACCTGCCGGTCTTCTACGACACGCTCCGGACGCTCGACCAGACCGTCAAGGTCGACTACTACCTCCCCGGATGCCCGCCCGAATCGGACCGGATCTGGGAGGCGATCGAAGCGATTATGGCGGGCCAACTGCCGCCCCCCGGCTCGGTGATCGGTTCGAACACGACCGTGTGCGATTTCTGCAACCGCACGCGGTCCGAGAAGAAGATCAAGGAATTCAAACGCACCTGGGAGGTCATTCCAGACCCGGACACCTGCTTGCTTGAGCAGGGCCTCGTCTGCTGCGGTCCGGCCACCCGGGCCGGCTGCGGCTGCCTCTGCCCCCAGGTCAACTCACCCTGTATCGGCTGTTACGGCCCGCCGGGCGATGCCCAGGATTTCGGCGCGCGGCTGATGAGCGCGCTGGCCTCCGTCATCGACTCGAACGATCCGCGCGAGATCCAGGCGATCATCGAGCGGGGCATTCCGGATCCGGTGGGAACGTTCTATCGCTTCAGCCTGGCGGGGAGTCTCCTGCGGCGCGGCAAGCGGCCCGAGGCGGAAAACGGACACGGTCAACAGGCGGCCACTGGCGGCGCGTCATAAGGAGCGGATTGCATCATGAAACGTATTTCCATCGACCCCATCACGCGGCTCGAAGGGCACGGCAGAATCGATATCTTCCTGGATGACCAGGGGGATGTGGCCAACTGCTACCTGCAGATCCCCGAACTCCGCGGCTTCGAAAAGTTCTGCGTGGGGCGCCCCGTCGAAGAGATGCCGAACCTGACCCAGCGCATCTGCGGTGTCTGTCCGGAGGCCCATCACATCGCGGCCACCAAGGCGCTCGATAACGTGTTCCACGTCGATCCGCCGCCGGCCGCCAAGAAACTGCGCGAGCTGTTATACAGCATCTTCGTCGCCACCGACCATACGACCCACTTCTACGCGCTCGGGGGGCCCGACTTCGTCGTCGGTCCCGACGCCCCCGCCGCCGAACGCAACATCATCGGCGTCATCCAGAAGGTGGGCATGGACATCGCCGGCAGAGTGCTCAAGATGCGCCGCGATGGCCACAAACTCATCAAGATGATGGCCGGCCGGGCGATACACCCCAACTGGGGCCTGCCGGGCGGCGTCAGCTGCGGATTGAACGAGGAGAAGCGGGCGGAGATCGAGAAGCTCGGTCGGGACGCCGTGGAGTTCGCCAAGTTCTCGCTGCAGCTGTTCAACGACGTGGTGCTGGGCAACTCCACCTACGTCGATCTGATCAAGCACGACATGTACGCGCACCAGACCTACAACATGGGGACGGTCGACGAGAACAACCACGTGAACTTCTATGACGGCAAGATTCGCGTGGTTGGGCCGGACGGGAAGGAGCGGTTCAAGTACGACGGGAAGGACTACCAGGAGTATGTGGCGGAGCGGGTCGAGCCGTGGTCCTATCTGAAATTCCCCTATCTCAAGCAGGTGGGGTGGAAAGGACTCGTCGACGGCATCGACTCCGGCGTCTACCGCGCAACGCCCCTCTCGCGTCTCAATGCGGCGGACGGCATGGCCACGCCGCTGGCGCAGCAGGAGTACCAGCGCTTCTACGAAACGCTGGGCGGCAAGCCGGTGCAGCCGACCCTGGCGACGCACTGGGCACGCCTGATCGAAGTGCTCTATGTCACCGAGAACTGGGTGCGGCTGGCGACCGATCCGGAGATCACCAGCAGCGAGTACCGCGTGCTGCCGACCGAAACGCCGACCGAAGGCGTCGGCTGTGTGGAGGCGCCGCGCGGCACGCTGACGCACCATTACGTGACCGACGAGCGGGGTCTGGTGACGAAGGCCAACCTGATCGTCGGGACCACGAACAACAACGCGCCGATCTGCATGTCTGTCAAGAAAGCCGCTCAGG
>JAAYDI010000038.1 GCA_012729315.1 Planctomycetaceae bacterium | reverse complement strand
TCGGCCAAACACCTCGTTGTGCTCCCATTCCTGGGGCGTTGCCCCAGGCTACGGTGAGAACTGACCTTCGGCCAGACGACAGCTATCCCGGTACCGCACCCCTGGTGCTGGGTCGCCAACCTGACACTGGGTTCGCAGTGAGAAGTAAACCGTTAATGCGAAGTGGCTCACCGGTGAAACAAATGTCAAAATCGGCACCAGGGCCGTTTCTTCGGGCCTTTCACCACGCCAGACTCAGCGTCTGGCACGCAAGTTGCACACTCAACAGTATGTTCCGGAGCGATACGCTTCGGCACAGGAACCGCAGTTGAGGCTGCATGCAAGAGAACACATGCAAGAGAACACGCTCAAGATGGAGTGAAGAAGGAGGAGTTATCATGACGAGTGCGATACGGCAGAGACAGATGGGAATACGGACACCGCGACGAGCCGTTCTGGGCGTGGCGGTGCTGGCGCTGGCTGCTGCGGCCACGGCCGGAGCGATCTGGCAGAACGGCGCCACGGCGGGAACTGAGCAGCAGGCGATTGCCACCGCGGCAGAGACGGGCAAGGCCTTTACCGCAGTGACCAAGAACGTGGGGCCGGCCGTCGTGTTCATCCGGGCGGTCAAGCAGAACGCGATAACCGGCAATCTGCCTGGGCCCAGCGGCCTGCAGGGGCAGATTCCCGACGAAATGCTGCGGCGTTTCTTTGGCGACCGCCTGCCGGACTTCCCAATGCCACGTCAACCGCAACCGATGGTGGGTGAGGGGTCAGGATTCCTGATCTCCCCGGACGGCTACATCCTGACCAACAACCACGTGGTGGGTGGCGCCGACAAGCTCGAGGTCACGCTCAGCGACAGGCGCAAGCTGGACGCCCGGTTGGTGGGCACGGACGCTCGAACAGACGTGGCGATCATCAAGGTCGAGGCCAGCGATTTGCCCGTCTTGCCCTTGGGCGACTCAGACGCACTGGAAGTTGGCGAGTGGGTGCTCGCGATCGGCAGCCCCTTCGGGCTGACCGGCACCGTCACCGCGGGCATCGTGAGTGCCACCGGGCGGGCTGGCATGGGGATCACGGATTATGAGAACTTCATTCAGACGGATGCGGCTATCAATCCGGGCAACTCTGGTGGGCCGCTGGTGAATCTGAAGGGAGAGGCTGTCGGAATCAACACGGCGATCGTGAGTCGCAGTGGCGGCTACAACGGCATCGGCTTCGCCATTCCCATGAACATGGCCCAGCAGATCTGCGAGCAGTTGATGGAGCACGGATCGGTCACGCGCGGCTATCTGGGTGTGATGATCCAGGCCGTGACGCCCGAGCTGGCCAAGTCGTTCGGCTTGGAGGAGGCGACAGGAGCGTTGATTGGCGATGTGAGCAGCGATGGGCCAGCGGCGGCGGCCGGACTGCAGAGAGGCGATGTGATCGTGTCGCTCGACGGCGAGCCGGTGAAGGACGTGACCAGTTTCCGCAATCGGGTGGCGATGATCAGGCCGGAAACCAGCGTCAAGCTGGAGGTGCTGCGCGACGGCCAGAAACAGAGTGTCTCGCTGCAGGTGGGTAAGCTGCCGGACAGCGACTCGGTGGCCAGCGGCGGGAAGCAGACAGTCGACTCGTCGTGGGGGCTGAGCGTCCAGACACTGACCGAGCAGCTCGCCAGTCAGCTGGGTCTGGATCGGGCGCAGGGGGTCGTCGTAACGAATGTAAACCCGATGTCCGCAGCCGCGGCGGCGGGGATCCGCCCCGGTATGGTCGTCACGGAGGTGAACCGCACACCGGTGCGCAACGCCCAGGAATTCGACGCAGCAGTCCAGTCCAACCCGGACGCTGACACCCTCCTGCTGCTTGTGCAGGCAGGTGGCCACACCCAGTACCTCGTGTTGGAAAAGAGGTAATAGGGGCACGAACCGCAGGGAACCGAACACGGCCGCACCAGTCTGGCGAAGGAACTTAACCCGACCCTCTGCCCTTCGCCAGGCTGAGCGCCGTGTTCGCGACTCTGCGGTTCATCTTTTTTCTTCCTCGCTGCACGCGTGCACGCGGCACGCGCCGATCACTTGTCCGCCTGATTCTCCTTCAGCTGTACTTTCACAGCTTCCGGGATCACGAACTTGTCGGCCGGGATGTCGGCGTTGAACACGACTTCGTCCGTCTTGGTGGTGATCTCGTTTCCCTGCACGGCGATCTTCATCTGATGCGGGAGCGTGACATTGCCGACTTTCTTGTAATCGCTCAGGTAGAAGGCCACGGTCGTTTTTTCTTCCGCGCCCTGCGCGCCGTCCCCTACGACGTTGGTCCATTTGACGATCAGCCCCGAATCCTGCGCGATGAACACGGTGATCGGCGGTTCGGTGATGGTCGGGTCGATCGGTTTGAGTGTCAGCACGACCTTGGCGCAGGGCGTGCCGTCCACATCTTCGTCACCCGCGTATTCGGCCTTCTGGAAGACGGTCTGCCAGCGTCCAAACCGGTCTTGCGTGCTGTCGCGAATCGCCGCCACGCGCTGCGGACCCTCCACGATCATGGCACCCGAGGGGAAGCTGACCCAGACCGTCTTGCCATCCGAACCGCGTTCGAGCGCACCGAACGGCAGTTCGACAATCGATCGGAACTTGTCGGGGGCGGCCCAGTACAATTCGAATTTGCCGGTCTCGCCCTCGGGCAGCAGCTGTTGCCCCTTGACAATCCGGCTCTTGATGGCCTCATACGCGGCCTGGCCCCCCGTCACTTCGACGTATTTGTTCATCAGCGCCGCCCCCTTCGCCTCGGCCGCCTCATCCGCGTGAGCAGCGCGCGGCAGCCAGCTGGTGAAGCATGCGGCGGCCAGCAACATCGATCCGCCGAGCACGAGTTTTCTGGTGCATTCAATCCGGTGCATTCGTCCGATCCTCCTTTGATTGACTCAGAGCAGCAGGCTGCGCGGCCGATACCGACCGAGGTTGATCGCGCGCCGGCCGGTATTATAGCGAATGATGCGGTTCGTCGACTGCGCGAGTGGACAACTGCACGGGGTGGAAAGCGGGAAGAGTGGAAGAGGACGGCGGAGAGCCATCACGTGGGGTGCGGTAGCCCCCACGCCCAACTCCTGCCGCTTGCCGCACCCCCAGAGCAGCCGTTGCGAAACAACACACGGTCCAGTAAGGTTGTCACAGGCGGCCGAATGGCGGAATTGGCAGACGCACGGGATTTAAAATCCCGTGTCCCGTTAGGGACGTACGGGTTCGAGCCCCGTTTCGGCCAGTAGTTCCCCCCTGCTCTCCCCCTCCGCCCTCCATGCTCGCGCCTCGTCGTCGTGCCGGATGAATGGAGCCACGATCAGTTCGGCACACCTTCCAAGTCGCTGGCCAAGTCGCTGGAATCGAGACTACTTGGCCTGCTTCGTGGTCTGCTTCATTGTCTGAGTTGTGTGCCAATGCGGCGGGCGTTTTCGAAGGTGATGGCATCCAGTTGAGCGGGCGAGAGTTCGGATTCGCGCAGCTTCAACACGGCCGACTCCAAGATGAAGAACGGCGAGTACGAGCCGAAGAGCACGCACTCGAGTGGCACACGCGTCACGAGCGAAGCGATGCCGGCAACTCCTTCGAGCGTCGCGATCTCGAAGTACACACGACCGGTACGGGCCAGTGCAGAGAGGCGGTCACCGGGCAGGATCTGGAGCGCGTTGAGCAGCACGAGTTGCAGGTCGGGCACAGCGGTCACGAGATCGGGCAGCAGTGTGGTGTCGACATCCGGGACGCGCAGCAGCGGGTGCTGCATACGCGGGTCTTCCATGCGCACGGCCAGCTGGACAATCAACCCGCGTGCGGCCGCGAGCTGGAGGAGTTCAGCGAAACCGGGGTGATCGAGCGTGTATCCGTGGTAGTTGGGTTGGAGTCGAATGCCCGGCATGCGGTGGACTTCGTGGCATCGGCGCAACTCTTCGCGCCAATCGGGGAGCGTTGGATTCACGGTCCCAAACGGTTGCAGGAGCCCTGCGGGTACCTGGCGGCACTCGGCGGCCAGCCGCTCATTGACTCCCCCCACATCCTTGTGCAGCAGTCCGTCGAAGCTGGCCGTCCAGGCCCGCGTCACACCGCACGCCTGCAGCCGTTCCACCAGCTTCGGCAGTTCATCACACGGCAGCCGGCGTAGCGGCCAGCGTGACAGATAGACATTCACGTCGATGATCATCGGCACATTCCCAATACGTTAAGTGGCCCCCGCTGCGCGCCGGCGGCTGCGGTGGCGGAGTGAGCTGTGACGCGGTGGCGCGGTGGCGCTATGACACTGTAGTGCATGGTGTGGGGAGGGGGCGTTACCGGGCCAGCATGCGTTGCAGGTTGCCGGCCAGGATCAGGCGTTTGGATTCTTCGGGAATATCCGCGCCGACAACTTTCGCCAGCTGGGAGGCAAAGCTGCGGCCCCTGAAGTCGCTGCCGTATATGACGCGTTGGGCGCCCAGCTCGCGGACGGCCATCTCGACAATACCGGCCGTCGGATCACCGCCACAGATCTCGGCCGTCACATTGGGCGTGCCGCGGATCGCCCGGATGCCGGTTTCCCAATCACCGCCAGCATGCGCGGCGATGAATGTAGTGGCCGGGTTGCGGGCGGCCAGCGCTGCCACGTCCTCGGCCATCGACTCGCCCGGCAGGTTACCTGTGATCTTGGACCACGTGTGCTGCAGGATCGGCGCGTTCAACTCCGCCGCGCGCACGGCAATAGGATCGAGACACGGATCGTGGCAGCGAATCGAGACCCAGAGTTTGATGCCGACCATGGGCCCATCCCGGACGCACCGGTCCAGCTCGTCGAGGCTCTCCTGCGTATGTTTGGGGTTGAGGTACACGAACCCCAGCGCCCGGCCGTCTGACGATTCGATCGCCTCCAGCACCTGATCGTTCTGCCGGCGTACTTCGTCGGGTTCCGGATCGTACACCCAGGGATAGCCCATGAACACGACCACCCGCTCGATATGCATGCGGTCGGCGGCGCGCAGCAGGCTGGCCATCTGTTCGGCCGGCGGCGTGTCAGCGGAGTACAGATGGCCGTGCGCGTCCCAGATCACATAGCGGTCCAGGTCACAGGCTGGCGTCCCGGCGGCCGCCGGTGCAACCGCTCGGGCAGTCGCCCGCGCCGGAGCATGTCCGAGCAGCGTTCCGGCTGCAGCCGCCTGAGCGGCACCGGAGAGCAGTGCCCGTCGGGTGATCTTGCCCATGGCCCGCTTCCTCCACGCGTTTTGCATTTCGCGTCTCGTGTTTTGTGTCTCGTGTCTTGCGTTTCGTGTCAGTTCGTTTCGTGTCAGTTCGGGTAGTCGAGCTTGTCGGGAATGGCGACCTGCGAGAGCGCGTAGCCGGCCCGGTCTTTGGCCAGTCGCGCGCCGGTCAGGCAGCCGTCCAGTTTGCTGCGGCGGTCGACGAATGCGTTGAGTCCTTCGAATCGCACGCAGGGTCCGGCTTTGCGCAGGTGCGTGCCGTCTTCTTCCACCACATCGCCGGCCAGCCGCACACCGACGGAGATGCCGGGGATGAGCCCTTCAAGGTCGTCGAGTTCGCCCGCTCCCATACATGTGCCGCAGTCCGGCTCCCAGCTCGGATGCCGATTGTAGCCGAACACAAGCTCCGAGCAGATGCGGGCCACTTCCCCGGCCGCGCGGGCCGCCTGCACATGGCACAGATCGGTGAAGAACTGCACGTAGGCGTCGAGCGATCCGGCCAGATGTGGATCGTCTGTTCCCCGCGTCTCGAGTTCGACGGTATCGAGGATCTGGTAGTAGGATGCGAGCAGCCAGCAGATGGCGTCGGCCATCGGGAATGTCGCTCCCTGCCGCTTGTCGCGGTACAGCGGCTGGCCGTCCGCGTCGGCTGCATGCTGCAGGTGGTTCAGCGTCCAGCTCCACAGGTCCATGGCGGCGGCCAGGGTGCAGGCGCCGGTCCCCGGCCGTTCGGCCGAGATCCTCCCCATATCCCACGTCCACTTGCGGAACTGGGCCAGAAACAGCTCGCTGGTCATTGTGACAATCAGTTGTCGCCGCTGGACGGCTTCCGGACCTTCGTACGTGGCTTCCAGTTGCGAATCCATCCATTTCTGGGGCAGGAAGCCGGGGCAATCCTGCGTGATGCCGTACCCCCCCATCAGACTCACCGCCTGCCGCAGCTGCATCGCACCCTGACCGGTGTTCCACAGCTTGGTAGCGGGCGACAGGACCTTGCCCACCGCCTGCCGCACGACAAAATCGATCACGCGGCTCTTGTCCAGTTCGGCCAGCCGCCGATCGTCCCGTTCGTCGTCGGGCGCGACGCACAGCTGCAGGTACTCCAGCGCCAGTTGCCGGGCCACTTTCGGAATCCGGTGCGGGCCACTGCCCAGATGGATGCCCTCGGCTGCAAAGAGATCCTGCTTCTGCTTCTCCAGCTCCGCATAGGAATCAAAGTGCCGGGCGGCGGCAAAGCCCAGGCTGCAGGCCGCTTCCCCCGCCGCCCAGATATCCACCAGCCGGTGCACCGCGTCCTCCTTGGTCTGCAGCCCCAGGTCGTGCCGCGGCGTGCCCGGCTGCCCTTCCCCGCCCCGAAACCGCTCGCGCTGGTAGCGAATGATCGGCTCGACCGACGACAGCAGCTTGGCACCCGTCATCACGCCGGCTGGCACGCGGGTGCGGGAGAAGACCGCTTCCAGGATCTGCGCATGGTTGTAGTTCGGCACGATCACGCCGTCCTGGATCGTGTAACCACCCACGATCCGCGAGGCGGGGACCTGCATGTCGAACACCGGGTCGCGCGTCGAGGTGAGCTGGTGTACGAGCTTATGGGTTACCGTGCCGCGGTCGAACGTGCCGGGGTCCTCCTCTTCCAGGATGACCATGCAGGTGCCCCGGATGAGCGGATCGTCGGACGCGACGGCCACGACGACGAAGTTGGCGAAGTCCATGTTGTTGGTGAACCGCCCGCGTTTCTGCACGTGCAGCAGCGGTTCGTCCATGCCGGTCCGCACGGCCACCGACCGGTCCTGTACCACCCGCACCTTGCCCGAGAGCACGCCGGTGTCCACACCCGCGTACGGCAGCGGCTCGGTCAGACAAAACGCGCCGCGCAGCAGTTTCCGCGGCTCGTCCGACTCCTGGGCCGGCACGCTCCCACGCAAATACCGCGCGCGCTGCTGGTCGGTCCCCGCCGAGATGATCGGCTGCAGAGCCAGCCCCAACGCGATCAGGCAGGTCGCTGCGCCCCCGTCGACCCAGGCCAGTTCGTAGGCGGCCAGCGCGGTGACCAGGCTCTTGGGACCTGCCAGCGGTCCGCCGAATTCGGGGTCCGCAAAGATGGCCGATACGCCGGCTCGGTCTAGCTCGTCCAGCAGCCCCCCCTTCTCGGCGGTCCACTCGCACGTGTCCCGCTGGCCGGCCGCCACCAGCCGGGCCACCGGCCCGCGCGCCACCAGCCGCGCAGCACGGACCATCTGCCACAGGTCCTGCCGATCGGTCAGCCGCCACATGATTGACCGGATTTCGTCACTCGGCAACGCGGGCAGCACCGGTGCATCTCCGCGTGGATTTGATGGATTCGAGGCGGCCATCGGCATGGTCAGTGATTCCCTTTTCCGCGTGTCCCGAGTGCCCGTGCAGTGACGAACGTGTGTCCATCCGCGACGCTGCCCGCACGTGGCCTGCCAGGCCCTGCGGGCAGATCTCCCCCGGCGGACCACATTATACCGGTCCGGCACAATAGCGTGAATCGCACGCGCACCGGCCTCAAACCGGCTCGAGAGACCCCGTCGATGGCCTTGACCCATCCCCTGCAGACCCTACATAATCAGACCTCTGAATCTGCAACCAAGGCCAAGGCCAGGCAAGAACGCCCGACACAAGACGCCAGACGAAGCACGACACGCGAGAAGCGAAAACGACCATCGAACAAGATTCGATTCAAAGAGTCCTCAGTGGGAGCTGTCACGTTGCCTTACCACAGCATTGTCCTGGTCAAGCAAGTCCCCGACACGGCCAACGTTACGGCGGAGGCCATGAAGTCGGACGGGACGGTCAATCGTGCGGCACTGCCGGCGATCTTCAACCCCGAGGATCTGCATGCGCTGGAGACGGCGCTGGAGCTGCGCGACCGGTTCGGGGGCACCGTGACGGCCGTGAGCATGGGGCCGCCCAAAGCGGCGGACGTGCTGCGTTCGTGCCTGTACCGCGGCGCCAACCGGGCGATTCTGCTGACCGACCGGCGTGCGGCGGCCAGCGACACGCTGGCCACCAGCTACATCCTGGCCCAGACGGTGCAGGCGATTGGCGGTGCCGATCTGGTATTTGCCGGCCGGCAGGCGATTGACGGGGACACGGCCCAGGTGGGCCCGCAGTGTGCCGAGAAGCTTGGCATCCCGCAGATCACGTATCTCGAGCAACTGGTGGACGTCCGCGACCGCTCGGTGCGGGTGCGGCGCAATACGGGCAGCGGCTGGGAGATCGTCGAGGCTCCGCTACCGGTCCTGATCACGGTCATGGAGACCGCCAACCGGCCGCGTCCAGAAGGCGCTCGGCGCGTGCACCGGTTCAAGCGGGCGCGCGTCGAAGCAGAAGTAGCAGCCGAAGTCAAGTTGGCACTGCCCGATGCCACGGACGACGAGCAGGCGGCGGAGACGGCGCGGCGCGTCGAGGCGCTCCGGAAGCAGGGGCTGCTGATCGAGCAGTGGGATCTGGACCGGATCGGTGCGGACCTGGACCGGTGCGGCCTGTCCGGCTCCCCCACCAAGGTATTCCGCATTCAGGCCATCGTGCTGACGAAGGAAGGCTACACCGAGATCCCGCCAACCGAAGAGGGCATTCGCCGCCTGGTCCACGAACTGGTGCTGGATCACAGTATTGGATAGCGTCGTTGGATAGCGTCGTTGGATAGCGTCGACGAGCCGACCATTTCAAGATCCGAAGGAGCGACCGTCGACAGCCAGGGGCATCAGTCCTGGCAGGTAGTGGACGAGCCAAGAACACCGAGAGCCCCGCAGGGGCGACGGAAATCCGAACCATGATCGAAGTGAACCGCAAGGGCGAAGTCTGGGTCTACGCCGAACAGGAAGAGGGCGTGCTGCGCGAGGTGGTGCTGGAGCTGTGCGGCAAGGCCCACGAGCTGGCCAGCCAGCTCGGCGTGCCGGCCGGAGCCGTGCTGATCGGCTCCCAGGTCGCCGCGCTGCCGCAGCAGCTGATTGCCCACGGCATCGACCGTGTCTATGTGGTGCAGGACCCCAGGCTGGAACATTACCAGACGACCCCGTACGCCCAGTGCGTGTGCGAGGCGATCACGCAGCATAAGCCGCAGATTGTGATGTACGGCGCCACGCCGCTCGGCCGCGACCTGGCTCCGCGCGTCGCCTCCGCCATGCGGGCCGGCATGACCGCCGACTGTACCGACCTGCAGATCCAGGACGTCACCGACCCGCGTTCGAAAGAGGTGCACGACAAGCTGCTGCTCCAGATTCGCCCCGCGTTTGGCGGCAACATCATCGCGACCATCGTCAACTACGACATGTGGCCGCAGATGGCCACCGTGCGGGAAGGCGTCATGCCGCTGCGCGAACCCGACCCGGCGCGGCAAGGCCAGGTCATCCCGCTCACCGTGTCCCTGACCGACGACCTGTTTGCCATCCGGCTCATTGAAAAACACCTCCAGCCGCGCACGGTGAACCTCAAAGGCGCACGCGTCATCGTCGCCGGAGGGGGCGGAGTGGGCAGCAAGGCCAACTTCCAGCTGATTCACGAGTTGGCCTCAGCGATCGGCGGAGCGGTCGGAGCCAGTCGCGCGGCAGTCGACGGCGGCTACATCAGCAAGGACTACCAGGTCGGCCAGACCGGCACCACGGTGCGCCCGGCACTCTACATCGCGGCCGGCATCAGCGGCGCCGTGCAACACCGCGCGGGGATGGAAGAATCGGCCAAGATCATCGCCATCAACTCCGATGCCGATGCCCCCATCTTCTCCGTCGCCCACTACGGCATCGTCGGCGATCTGAACAAGGTGATTCCGACGATGATCAAGGCGTTGAAAGAAAGAAGCGTGGTGGAGTAAATGACGAATGACGAGATACCCAAGCACGGGGGGAATGACGAATGACGAAATACCCAAGCACGAAGGGAATGACGAATGGCTAGATACCCAAGCACGAAGGAAGGACGAATGGCTAAGGACGAATGCCGCAGACGCTTCGTCATTCTGACTTCGTCCTTCCTTCGTGCTTGGGTATTTAGGACTTCGTAATTCAGCCCGCGTTGTCCGCACAGATGAACTAACCCCGGAGTCGCCCGTGGCCAATTACTTCCTCGACAACCAGGACATCCTGTTCCTGTTCGATCACATTGATCTGCAGGAAATCGCCAGCCTGCAGGAACTGCATGCCGAGAACGGCGACGCGGATTACGTGCCGCAGGATGCCGCGGACGCTGTCGACAACTACCGCCGGACGCTGGAGATCGTCGGGGCGGTGGCGGCCGAGACGATCGCGCCGAACGCCGAAACGGTCGATCGGGAAGGCAATACGCTCAACGACGACGGCACGGTGACGCTGCACCCGAAGGTGCAGGAGAACATTCAGCGGATGACGCAGGCGGAGCTGATGGGGTTCACCCTGCCCCGCAAGTACGGCGGCCTGAACTCGCCGAACCTGATCTACACGATGGCGACCGAAGTCGTTTCGCGTGCCGACGCGTCGTTCATGAACATGTTCGGCCTGCAGGGGATCGCAGAGACGGTCAATGCGTTCGCCAACCAGGAGATCAAGGACGAGGTGCTGCCCCGCTTTGCCGAAGGGGAGGTGACCGGCGCGATGGTGTTGACCGAACCGGATGCGGGGAGCGACCTGCAGGCGGTGCGGCTCCGCGCGCACCAGGACGAACAGGGCAACTGGTACCTGAACGGCGTCAAGCGATTCATTACCAACGGCTGCGGCGAGATCCTGCTGACGCTCGCGCGCAGCGAACCGCATATCAGCGACGGGCGCGGGTTGAGCCTGTTCATTTCGGAGCGGTCGGAGCATGTGAAGGTCCGCCACCTGGAGAAAAAACTGGGCATTCACGGCTCGCCCACCTGCGAACTGGTCTACGACAACACCCCGGCCCGGCTGGTCGGCGAACGGCAGCGCGGCCTGATCACGTACGTGCTGGCCCTCATGAACGGCGCGCGGGTGGGGATCGCCACCCAGTCGCTGGGGATCGCCGAAGCGGCCTACCGGCTGGCACGCACGTACGCCCACACGCGGCACCAGTTCGGCCGCGCGATCGAGACGATCCCGGCGGTGGCCGAGATGGTGACGGACATGCAAGTGGCGATCGAAGCGGCCCGCGCGCTGACCTATGAGACCAGCCGCGTGTGCGATCTGGAAAACAACTACCTGCGGCTCACCGAAACCTGTGCCGACCGGCTCGAACCCGAACAGCTCAAGGCGTACAAGAAAGAGCTCCGGGCGCTCAAGCGGCTCAACAGCATGCTGACGCCGATGAGCAAGTACTATGCGTCGGAGATGTGCTGCCGCGTGGCGGATACGACTATCCAGGTGCTGGGCGGGTCGGGCTACATGCAGGACTATGCCGCTGAGCGGTACCTGCGCGACGCGCGGATCACCACGATCTACGAGGGGACCAGCCAGCTGCAGATTGTGGCGGCCGAACGGGGTGTGACGTCCGGCACGTTCGAGAAGCTGGTGGAAGAATACGAGGAAACCAACTATCAGCTGGCCATGCTGGAAGAGCTGAAACAGAAGCTGATCGGAGCCAAGAGCGAGCTGGTGCGGGCGATTGAATTCGTCAAGACGCAGCCGACGATGTTCCTCGACCTGGTCGGCCGCCGCCTGGTCGACGCGGCCATCGTGATCTATGTCGGCCACCTGCTGCTGAAACAGGCCGTGCGGAACGAGCGGAAGCAGCGTGTGGCGCGGCGGTTCATCGAGAGCGGACTGCCCGAGCTGCGGATGAAATGCGAACAAATCCTGGCCCGCGACACCAGTGCGATCGACGAGTACGACCTGCTGGCCGGCCCCGTCCCGTCCACCAAGTGACCGCCAGCCCCCAGCACACGATCCCAGCCCCCAGACTGCCCCCCACTTGCGCGCATCCCCGCCGCTAATCCCTGCTTGCTTTCCCCCCCTCTTCCCCCCACAATAAACTCCAGCCAAACCAACATACTTGGTAACTACAGACTCCGATATTTCGTCATTCGTCATTCGTCATTCGTCATTCCTTCGTGCTTGGGTATCTGGTCATTCGTCATTCCTTCGTGCTTGGGTATCTCGTCATTCGTAATTCCCCCGTGCTTGGGTATCTCGTCATTCGTCATTCCCTCACGCACCGTCACCTTCTCCCTTCGGCCTCCACTCCAGGGTTTCCACCATGCAATGCAACCGTCGCACTTTTCTGCTGGGTTCCGCCGCTTGTACTGCCAGTCTGCTGTGTCATCGATCTGCATGGGCCGCGCCGGCCGCCGATCCGGAACTCGTCTGGCACGACGTAACGACGTGGGGCGTCGAAGGTCGGGGCTGGGAGACGCTTGACCGCAAGCGGTACTTTGACCGTTTGCCGGCCAAGGCGGACGGGGTTGTGCGACCGCCGGTATGGAGTTTGAGCCGTCATTCGGCGGGGATGGCGGTGCGGTTTCAGACGAACGCTCGGACGATTCATGTGGACTACGAGCTGTTCTCTGCGTCGCTGGCGATGCCGCACATGCCGGCCACGGGTGTGAGCGGGCTGGATCTTTACGGCGAGTTGTCGCCGGGTGACGAGCGGTGGGTGCAGGTGGTCATGCCGTCGGCCCAGACGATCAAGCAGGCGCTGGTCTCGGGGCTAGATGGCGTACTGCGCACCTACACGATTTATCTGCCGCTGTACAACGGTGTAAACTGGCTGAAGATCGGCGTGCCGGCGGACTGCGAGTTCCAGCCGCTTGCGCCGCGCACCGACAAGCCGCTGGTGTTCTACGGCACGTCGATCATGCACGGCGGCTGTGCATCGCGGCCGGGGATGGCGATCCCGGCCATCTTGGGCCGCATGCTGGATCGCCCGACCATCAATCTGGGCTTTTCAGGCAACGGGACGATGGACCCCGAGTTCGTGGACCTGATGGCGGAACTGGATCCGGCCGTCTACTGTATCGACTGCCTGCCGAACATGGGCCCCGACACGGTGCGGGAGCGTGCCCGGATGCTGGTCGAGAAACTGCGTGCCGCGCACCCCCAGACCCCGATCCTGCTGGTCGAGGACCGCGTGTTCACCAACGCGCCGTTCATCCCCGAGCGGCAGCAGTTCCACAAGGAGAACCACCAGGCGTTGCGCGAGGCCTTCGACGCGTTGACCGCCGCCGGCGTGCCGCAGCTGTACTACCTGCCCGGCGACGAGCTGCTCGGCAGCGACGGCGAAGGCGCCGTGGACGGTTCCCACCCGAACGACCTCGGCTTCCTCCGCAACGCAGAAGCGTATGAAAAAGCGTTACGCCCCATCCTGGACGGTGGAAAATAACGAATGACCAGATACCCAGGCACGGGGGAAGGTCTAATGACCAGATACCCAAGCACGAAGGAATTACGAATGACGAGATACCCAAGCACGAGGGAAGATCAAATGATGAATGATTGTGTGATCTGTGTAGAAACGGTCTGGCGCGAATGCGCCATTCGTTCTTCAGCATTCAGCTTTCCTTCGTGCTTGGGTATCTCGTCATTCGTCATTCCCTCTATCCGTGTCCCGCACGCTGAACTCGAGTTTCCAGCGACTGTCCGACTGTGTGCTGACACACCACAGTTCGAACATGCCGAGTTCTGTGATGCGCGACTGGAAGCGGACCGGGACGCATGGTTCTTCGCTCGCAGCGTCGGCCGGCAGAGCGGCCTCGAGTGCGTCGGTTTCCACCAGCTCCGATTCGGTCCAGCTGTCCAGCATATCGCCCGGCTGATCGGACTTGCGGACTGCGGAGCTGAAGAACCGGAAGTGCGCGGGTTCGCCCAGTACGAGTCCGATTTCGCCCGACGGCACATCGACCTGTGATCCTTCTTCCATGCCGAAGGGGACGACGCACAGCGCGCGGAGTGGCCGCGGCGTGCCGGGGATGGCGAGCCCGGCGGTTTCGACGCCGATGTAGTAGCTGCGTGCCACGCCGCCGCGGATCCGCACGCCGCCGCGATGCTTGGTCCAGCCGTAGTGGGCAGCGCCGCGCGCCACCGAGTGGTCCAAATCCTGGCCACCTTCGAGCAGTTGGGGGCTGCGCTGTCCCGCCGTCCAGTTGCCGAGGACTTCGAGCAACCGTTGCTGCAGCGCTGCGGCCTTGAACACGCCGCCATTGAACAGGACGTGCGTGGGCAGGGCGGTGTCGGAGTCCGTCCCGTGCGCGGTGAGGAAGGCCGCCAGATGACGCGTCACGGCCGTGTCGTGTTCATAGGGGAGCCCGATCTCGCGAAAACCCGATCTGGCGCCGCGTTTCGGGGAATCGGCCAGGTTGCAACGGGGGAAGAAGCCGTCCACCAGCAGCTGCATGACTGCCTGGCGATCGATCTCCACCGAGACAGTGCCTCCGATCACCTTGCTGCCGCGCCCCAGCACCGAGATCGTGTGGGTCGCCGGCCCGTCTGGAGCGAGCATCGCTTCTTTGGCGTTGCGGCACGCATGCCAGAGCGACACGGTCTGCCAGGGGTCCAGCGTGTGCCCGGCCGCTGCCAGCTGTTGGGACGCGTGATAGGCCAGGGCCAGGTCCATGTTATCGCCACCCACCAGCAGATGATTGCCGACCGCCAGCCGTTGCAGCTGCAGTTCGCCCGCCGACTGCGTCACCTCGATCAACGTGAGATCGGTCGTCCCACCCCCGACGTCGCACACCAGCAGCCGATCGCCCACCTGCAGCAGCTTGCGCCAGTTGTCACCGCGTGCGGCCAGCCAGGCGTAGACGGCCGCTTGAGGTTCCTCCAACAAGATCAAATCTGGCGGGAGGCCGGCCGCCAGCGCTGCCTCGTACGTCAACTCGCGAGCCGCCGCGTCGAACGAGGCGGGCACGGTCAGCACGACCTGCTGAGCGGCAATCGGCGCTTCAGGGTGAGCCGCTTCCCAGGCGGCCAGCAGATGGTCCAGGTAATGGCGGGCCGCGGTCACCGGTGAGATCTTCTGCACGTCGCTCGGCGCATTCCACGGCAGAATCGGCTGTCGCCGATCGACTTGGCTGTGACACAGCCACGACTTGGCAGCGCCCACCGTACGGTGCGGCACGTCGGCGGCCTTGCGCCGCGCGTACTCGCCCACCGCAAATCGCCGATCGCGCGCCCAAGGCACGTCCAGCGCGCCCCCTGTCGCATCATGATCGCTCGCCAGATACACGAAGGCTGGGAGCATGGTGCGGCGTTCCAGCGTCTGCGCGTCTACCAGCTGAGGCACGTCCAGCTCACGGAGTTCGGGGCTGTCCGCGTCCAACGGCGCGTAGGCCAATACACAGTTCGTGGTTCCCAGGTCGATCCCCAGGACATACTGGGCACTCATGCCTTGCCGTCTCCCGCATCCCGAAAGCGTCCGTTCTGCGCCACCGCCATTGCTACGCCACCTCGACTTCCTCGGGCGCCACAACCATCTGCGCGGCGGCACTGCCCGACCAGGAGGGCAGTTCACACCGGGTGGCCAACCATCCATGGTGCACCAGCCGCCCGCGAAACGGCGGAGTGCCGCCGACGTTGCCGGTCAGCCGGTAACGGCCCGGGTCGTAGCCGGCCGGGACTTCCACCTGGCTCCCCTCTTCCTGCTCCACCAGCGGCTGGAGGGCGAAGAGCCGGTCCAGCACGCGGCCGCAGTCGCGTAACACGTCGCGCGCGGCGGCGCCCACCTGCGCGTCACTGTAGTTGCCCAGCGGTTCCTTGATCATGTCGATCAACCGGGCCTCCCGCTGCAGCGTCGCCAGGAGCGACACGGCATCGCTCCGCCCGGCGGGCCGGGCCGGGCCGGCCTCCGCCACTGATGCACGAGGCGCCGGCCGCACGGGGGCGGGCACCTCCGCGGACTCGCCGCGCCGCAGGCATTCCAACGCCTCTTCCACCGCGCGGGCCGCCGTGGCACTCCCCAGTACCTGGAAGAACACGCGAATTGCCAGCCCAAGACGCATCTTTCGGATTCCTCATGGGGGTTGGTTGCGACAGGGATCAACGATATCCTAATGACCGAGTACGGTTTGGGCGAGGGAGGTGGGCGATCCATGGCGCGAAACCTGACGCTTGTGATCCACGCACTCCACGGCGGGGGTGCCGAACGCGTCGCCGCGACAATGGCCAATCTGTGGGTCGCGCAGGGCGATGTGGTCACCCTCATCACACTCGATGACGTCGCCACAGATGTCTATCCGATCGACGCGCAGGTCGCACGGGTCGGATTGGGGTTGATGCGCGCCTCTGCCAATCGGCTGCACGCCGGCTGGAACAATGTGCGGCGGATCCTCGCTCTGCGGCGCGCACTCCGCGCTTCTACTGCGGACTGCATTATTAGTGTCACCGACCACATGAACGTGCTGGTCCTGCTGGCCTCGTGCGGGCTTGGTGCCCCTGTGGTGATTGCCGAGCATTCGGATCCGCGGCACCAGCCGATGGGGGAGATCTGGGAGCGTCTGCGCAAGTGGACTTATCGGCGCTGCACGGCGGCCGTGGCTCTGACGCATCCTGTGGCCGAACACCTCCGTACGCTGGTGGGCCAACGGCCGGTCTACGTCATTCCTAATGGGATTCGCGCGCCGGGTGTGACGGTCGATGATGTGTCCGACCGCGACGAACGGACTGTCGTGGCGATGGGACGGCTGAGTCGCGAGAAAGGATTCGACCTGTTGCTCGACGCGTTCGCGCGGGTTGCCGGGCAACACCCACAGTGGCGTCTGGAAATCGCCGGTGACGGTCCGGAACAAGTAGCGCTGCAACAGCAGATCGAGCAGCGCGGGCTGGGCCAGCGTGTGCGGCTCGTCGGCTGGATTCAGGATCCGGCACGATTCGTGGCACGCGGGGCCATGTTCGTCATGTCGTCGCGGTACGAGGGATTCCCGATGTCCCTGCTGGAGGCCATGGCCGGCGGCGTGCCGGTGATCAGTTTCGATTGTGACAGCGGCCCTCGTGCCATCATTCGGCCCGAGGTAGATGGTTTGCTGGTGCCGGTGGGGGACACCGTTGCGCTGGCACACGCCATCGACCGGCTGATGTCCGATTCGGTCACGCGACACCGGCTCGGTGAGCGCGCTCGGGAAGTGGTCGACCGGTTCAGCATGGAGCTCTTCCTCCAACGCTGGAATGATGTCATCGACGCCTGTCTGAACTAGCTCAGGCACCGATCCTTTCACCACCCCAGCTTCAACGCTTCGGGTGGGTCACCGGCCCTGGACCCGCCGGCTTCCAGGGTGCCAGGTTTCAGCCGCCGGCTTTAATGCGTCAGTGTGTCTCCGCAACGGGCGTCGGTTCGCGTATCCGTTTGCCGATGCTCGCCACGCCAACGGCTTCAATGCGTCCGGCTTCAGCGCGTCAGAGCAGCGGGTGGCTGCGCTTCTGTCCGCCGGCCCGGGTCACGCCATTTCACCAACTTGCGACATAAGCATCCTCCGGTGATGTCGTTTCCACAAGTTTCGCCTCGTCTCCCTTCACTTCCCATGTCTCGATGAGTGGGTTGTTCACCACCGCTGGACGACCCCGGTAATTCTCAACTCTAACGCGAGGAAGCCACATGGCTGTCACACGAGTAACGTCACCGGTGGTTGTCGCGCCAGAAATCTGTACTCCCCACCCAGCCAAGAAACACCGCTTTAGAACGGCCTCGTAGTGCTCGGTTCGCTCTTTGGGGACAGGCTGTGTCAGCAGGATATCTGCCACTCTCTTCTGCTCTTTATCCTTGGGATTCTGCAAGCGAGTTATCTGAGTCCCCAGGTAGCCTTCCTCAGTGGGAGGTTCGGGCGGTGGCGCATTGCACTCACGATACGCATGAGCTACCCCAACAGGGCGCGTAATGTAGGTGTAAATCTCCAACCAACGCGCACGCTGGTCCGGGTCTGTGGCGGGCGTGGTCAGTCCAATGTACTTCATGACCACGTTGATTCGATAATCCTCGTCCAGGGCAGGCGGCTGTCCAAGAGCCATTGTTGAACTGCAGAAGAGTACGGCACTCGCAATGAAAAGCAGTCTCATGATTAAACCCTTTCGAGAAGATTCGGTCCTACTGTTGAATGGCACTGTCGGCTCTAAGTGGTGTGGTCTCTTTGAAGGAGCAGTCGCGAGCAGGCAGCCTCGTCACTAAAACGCCAGAATGCACGACCAGCAACAGGTAGATCAAAAGGGTGGCACGACTCATCATACAGCCTTCTTCTGCATTCGACAAATTACAATCCCAATCGCAATCAGCACGCTGCCACCAGCAAATAAAAGTATGATTCGTTGGCGTCCTCCACCGGCTTGAGGTGGTGCC
>JAAYDI010000005.1 GCA_012729315.1 Planctomycetaceae bacterium | reverse complement strand
TCGGCGCTGTTGTTCTCTTTTCGGTAGCCTGCTGGCGCATTGGCGGTGAGTTCCCCACTCGCGTGCCAACCGCGGTGCCCCCGCCGGACGAGATCGCCGGCTTCAGCGAACTGGGCACCCTACCCGCCACCTATACCCCGTCGGGAGGTGGGGCAATGCAGATGCCGATCTCCGGGCAGACCGGCTACGTGGGTACGCCGGTCGCCACTTCGACGTTGCCTCCGGCCGGCATGGTTCCTGTGCCTGAGGCGCCGCCGACGATTACGCCGACGCCGTTCAAAGCCCCCGACTATCTGTTGCGAGAGGTGACGGTGCTCGAGTATGCCGAGCCGCCGCTGACGACGGACTGCGACGGCACCGGCGTGGTCTTTCGCAGCAGATATCCGAGCGGTGTCGGCGGACCGTACCGCTATTATCACGCCTACCTGCCGCCCTGTTATGGGCAGGATGGCCGCGTCTATCCGGTCGTCTACCTGCTGCACGGCTCCGGTCACACCGACTACCAGTGGGTGCATATTGGCGCGCCGCAGCAGATCGATCAGGGCATTGCCGAGGGGCGCTACCCGCCTTTTATCGCCATCATGCCCTACAACCCGGACTTCAACGATACGACCAGCGGCGGCGAGCGCAGCGTCGAAGGTGTGACCATGCAGTACCTGATCCCTTACGTCGATCAGAACTTCTGCACCTGGGCGACGAGGGAAGGACGCTCGCTCAGCGGCATCTCGCGCGGCGGCTATTGGGCACTGCTGCTGGCCTTCCGCTATACGGACATGTTCGGTGCGGTTGCCGGGCATAGTAGCCAGCTCAGCCTGGAAGTGGATCCGCCGCAGCACAACCCGCGGGCGATCTACGCCGAGGCCGATCTGTCCAATACACGCATCTGGTTGGACTGGGGAGACTACGACTTCCTACGGGCGGGCCAGTTCTGGATGCACGAATCGCTGATGGACGCGGGCGTCGCCCATCACGTGACCATCAACCCCGGTGGTCACAGCAACCTCTACTGGTTCGCGCACATCCACCAGTATATGGACTGGCACGCTTCCAACTGGCCGCTGGACCGGGAAGCTTATCCTTTCTGCAATCTGACGACGACAAACTGAACGACCCGGACATGACAGGTTACCGAAGCCTGTTATGTCTCGACTATTCGTAGCCAAAATGGTTGCGGTAAATCTGTTGGGCGTGGCTGATGCGCTCCAGCGCCACCTCTCGTGGCTCCCAGCCCACCGCTTCCACGCGCTTCCCTTCCAGGTCCTTGTAGCGGTTGAAGAAGTGCGCCACCTCGCGCAGGTAATGGCTGTTCACGTCTTCCAGATCCTGATATTCGGCGTATAGCGGATCGTTGTGGGCAACCGCCAGGATCTTGTCGTCCGGGTCTTCGCCGTCGAGCATGCGGAACATGCCGATGGGCCGGGCGATGAGCACGCAGCCGGGGAAGGTCGGCTCTTTGATCAGCACGAGCACGTCGAGCGGATCGCCGTCGTCGTAGAGGGTGCGGGGGATCAGGCCGTAGTCGGCCGGGTAATGAAGCGGCGAGGCCAGCACCCGGTCGAGCACGATGTAACCGCCCTCGTGCTCAAACTCATACTTATTGCGCGTGCCGCCGGGGATCTCCACAATGACGTTGATGACCTCCGGCGCGTTGGGCCCGGCCGGAAGATCGTGCCACAGGTTTCTCATCTTTGTTACCTCACTGAGAACAATGATGAGCGTATTGTATTGTGGGTAGGGCCGCCCGGCACGCGGCGTCAGCCCCGAGGCGCTTCGCGAGGAGCCCGCCAGCCGGGTGATTTGTGCACGTGCACAACCTGCCACCCGCCGTCGCCGTAGACCAGTACGCGGCTCTCGTTGTGGCTGCGGTGCTCGATCCCGTTCTCACCGGCAATCGTGAGCATAAAGGTATAGCTGACAATGGCCGTATCGCCGTAGAGCTGCAGACGGGGCTCCAGCAGGTCGTAGCGGAAATCGCTGCCCGCTCCGGCCCAGTTATGCTCGATCATAAAAAAGTGGAAGTCCAGTCCGTCCTGGCGGTGGGGTGTGACAAACCACTCATAGAGCGACAGCTCCGGCGACGTGGTCGCCCGGTAGCCGTCGGCGTCCTGCGTGAAAATGCTCTGCAGGTGCCGGTGCAGAAAGTCCCAGATTTCCTGTTCGTCGTGCATTATCTTCTCAAATCCCTCCACTACAGATCCATCTCTAGAAACGATTCGGCTTTGCCAGGGCGCGGGCCAGGCGCTGCCGGTACTCCCGGCGCGAAACCTCGATGGCTCCAAAGCGGCGCAGGTGCTCGGTCATGAACTGCACGTCCAG
>JAAYDI010000037.1 GCA_012729315.1 Planctomycetaceae bacterium | reverse complement strand
TGTCGGCATGAAGCCGCGGACCTACGACAAGGCCAAGCAGGTCGTCGAGTCCGGCAACCAGGCGGCCATCGAGCAGATGAACAAGACCGGCAAGGTCGACCCGGCTTTCCGCGCGGTGAAGCGGGAGCGGATCACGTACCGCGTGCCAGATCCGACCGAGGTGGAGAGGCCGGACATATGGTGCTGCCGGATCGGTGGCCGGCACTTTCTAACCCCCGACAAGACGCTGCTGGAGCGACGCATGGACCTGGCTGGCCCAGCTCGGCGACTCCATCGGGCTGGTGGGGCGCGTCAGGTGGCATGGGCGTGTCCGGTCCGACGTCCTGGTGGGCACGGGCCGCGGCCGAACGGCGGCTGAGGCGGTCTGTGAGGCGCTGGCCCAGCTCGGCGAGGATTGTGGGGACGACTACCAAACGAAAGGGGAACGACATGACCACGTATCAACTCGATGACGACACAGTGGTGGACACGGATCGGGCCGTTGCCACTTGGGACGAGGCCACAGACTGGGACGGCAGTAATCACATCTCCAGGGCCACGGGCAGCCAGTGGTTGCACGCGCGTCTCTACCGCAGCCGGAAGGGCCGGTTCTATGTCGAGCATACTTCACAATGGCAGGGCAGCCGGGACGGGGTGACGCTGCTGGATGACGCCGCCGCGGTCCGGTGGTTGCTCCTCAATGGCCATCCGGTGCCCGAGGACATCGAACGCTTGGTAGAAGAGTGTTGCGAGTAGCCCGACGACACAGCTACGCCCTGCCGATAGCGGTGGGGCGTTTTTGTTGCGCGTCCTAAAATCTGTTAGTCCAAAATTGGACGAACATGTTCCGTCCCGCCCGCCGCGCGAGGTGCGCCGGGGAAAAAGGTACGCAGAATTCTGCGGCCCTTAATGTCCCTCCCACACGCCGCGCGAGGTGCGCCTAGCTTGTGCAGAATTCTTCACAAGCTTTTGTCATGTTCCGTCTCGCCCGCCGCGCGAGGCGCCCCCCCTGGCTGACGGATCGGCCGGGGGTGTGTTTGTTGGGGCGAATCCCTGCCCCCCAGAAGTGGCGACAACTGAATACTGCAAGTCACCACAGATAGGGTGCTTTTACGCCTCATCGGCTGGCCAAGAAATGCGAAAAACCCCGGGAAAATCGAGGTTTCTTGCATCCAGAGCCACAATACGCCATCGGCCTGCGTTCGAGAACCGCCGGGGTTTGAATCCAACACCACCAGCCGGCCCCGGTGCGGCCTGCTTCCAGCACCGCTTCGGCTGGCGAACCCGAAGGCTGAATCCAACACCACCAGCCGGCCCTGGTGCGGCGCGTCCGGCAGGGTGGTTCCGCGGCCGCACACCGGTGCGTCACGAGGACGTCACCTCATCACCGGCAGTCAGCCACGCCCCCAGGCGGCGCATCCCTTCATCGGTCGACACGAGCGGCTGATAGCCGAAATCGCGCCGGGCACGCTCGATGTTGAAATAGTGCGACGTTGCCAGTTGGGCCGCCAGGAAACGGGTCATCAGCGGCTCACGCTCGATCCGCGGCAGCCGATAGGCCGTTTCCAGCAGCGCTCCCGCGCAGCGTGCCAGGCGGGCCGAAATGCGCCGCCGCACCGGCGGCAGACCGACCAGCCCCAGGATGGCGTTGATCCAGTCCCAACACCGGACCGGCTCCCCCTGCGTGATGAAGTATGCACGCCCCGCTACCGGCGACTGATCGCCCAACGCATCGGCCGCCAGCAGGTGAGCGCGGGCCGCGTTCTCGACGTACACCATATCGATCAGGTTGTTCCCGTCCCCCACCTGCCGCAGCCGACCCCGCCGGGCACGGTCGATGAGGCGCGGCACCAGATGCGGATCCCGCGGACCCCAGATCAGGTGCGGACGCAGGGCACAGGTGAGCAGATCGCGGCCATCGTTGGCGGCAAGCACCGCCTGTTCCGCCAGTGCCTTCGTGTGCGGGTAGTGGCACAGCCAGCGCTGCGGGTACGGCGCCGATTCGTCGACACCACACTGATCGGTCCCATCGAACGTCACGCTCGGGCTGCTGGTGAAGACCAGTTTCCGGACACCACAGGCGCGGCAGGCCGCAATGACATTCTCCGTACCTCGCACGTTCACCGAATGGAACAGCTCCCACGCACCCCACACGCCCGGCACGGCCGCCGTGTGGTAGACCACCTCCACCCCACTCACCGCCGCCTGGACCGCCTGGCGATCGCGGATGTCCGCGCGCACCGACTCGACCCCCAGCCGCTCGAGCGCAGGGTAGGATCCGCGCGCGAGCCCGCGGACCCGGTCGCCACGCGCCACCAGTTGCGCCACGAGGTACTGACCCAGAAATCCCCCCGCACCAGTCACCAGTACCTTCACGCTGCGCGCTCCGTCCACCGGCTGCCCATCACATCAGAAGCCCTGTACATCAGAAGCCCTGTACATCAGAAGTCCTGTACCATCTCCACCGGAATTTCGAACCGGAAGCAGTTCGCTGCGCCAATTACCTGGGCCGGGAGCGATAGCCGAAAGTACCGGATGCCGGCCCGGTCAACATCGGCCGGAACCAGGAACACCACCGTGTCCTGCACGTTGTCGCGCGGTGCAATCTCGTCCGCCAGCTGCTGACCTTCAATACTCGATACGTCATCGAACCGTACCAGGTCATAGGCGCGGCCGGCATCGTCCTGCAACTGCGGCAGGAGCGCCGCGCCCTCTGCGTCTCCCACACTGCCCGCATACCAGCTGCAAAAGGGGTGCGGCTGCACGCCGCGATTGCGCACGCGGACCGTGATCGCCAGCAGGTTGCTGTCGTCCGTCGTGATCACTTCGTTGTTCACATCCCTGGCCCGCACCGCGCCGTAGCGGGCACGCACCACTTTCACCTCCAGCCGCCCCAAACGCTGAACCCGATGCGCCGCATTCGTCCAGCGGAACTGGGACGTCTCGGCCGGCGACACGGCCGGAGGATCCGGGTCCGGTTCCGCCGCAGTCGGCGCCGACTGCTGACGCGTCCGCACGAAGTGGATGCCGACCGGGACGCTGGTCACGACCACCAGCAAGCACGCCACCACGGTAATCACCGTCCAGATCATCCCGCCGCGCGGCGCCACGTCCGGTTCATACGGCTCACCGGGCGGGACGGTCCGCAGCGCCCCATCACGCTGCCACGCGCCGGGCAACTCTCCCGCCGCAGGCACCTCGACCGGCAAACCGTCGGTCCGCCAGTTGCGGGCTCCGGACGCTCGTTCGCCGGCAGACGGCCCGGCCCCTGTCCCGGGCGGGCGTGGAGCCGTCCCACCGGGCTCGGCAGGCATGGCCGGGGACGGCAGCGGGCCCGTCTCGGACAGGGGGGGGGCGGGCAGGGGTGCTTCGGGCAGCGGGACTTCGAACACGGGGGCAAAGAACACTGTCTGGCACACCGGGCATTGCAGCTGCTGCCCAACCGCCATGTCGACACACTGCGCGCGTCCGCAACCGGGACATCGAATGGAAATATTGCCTTCGGCCATCCTGCACCTGCCGCTTTCCGTCACGCGGTGTACAGTCTCAATGTAGCGGCCTGACGCTGCGGCGGCCAGAGCGTCTGTACTGCTAGCTGTGCAACTCGCTGTGCAGCTCGCCATGTCGGTGCCGAGGGGCATGCGGTTACAGGTGCTGCGCGGCCCACTCCGCAAGCTGTTCGCGGAAGATCTTCGCGTTGTGGCGAATGTCGACCGGCATAGACGGATGGAGCAGGAAATGGCGGATGCACCGGGTCAATTCGTGCTGTTGCGCCAATGCCGTGACCTCCGTGAGCAGTCGTTGTTCGTCGGCACGCGACTGTGGTCTCTGTTCTGGCCAGGTCTCGATCACCACCACCGGGACCTGGCTGCCCGGCTGTCCGACACCCACGAGTGCGGAGCGGTACACCGCCGGGTGGCCGTTGACGATGGCTTCGCACGGCACAGTGAACATCGGGCCGTCGGTGGTCAGCAGCCGATGTGACTTGCGGCCGCAGAACCAGAACCGGTCCCGGTCATCCAGATATCCCACGTCACCCATCCGATGCCAGAATCGGTCGCCGTCGCGGATTTTGTGCAGGGCGTTGGCTTCGGGGGACGTGACGTACTCGGTGGTGACCACTGCGCCGCGTACAATCAGTTCGCCGATCTCGCCGATGGGCAGCGGCTCCATGTCGCGTGCGTCGGGGATACAGTCATCGCGAATCCGGATCACCTGCCATTCGATGCCGGGGAAGCGGTGTCCGACGCATGTACCTTTTCCTAATGCGCTTTGCGCCGCCGTCTCCTGCAGCACTTCGCGTCCCGAGATGGAGGCGACCGGCAGTGCCTCGGTCGCTCCGTAGGGGGTGAACATGTCGCCGTCCGTGTGCATCGCCTGGCGGACGCGCGCGATCACGTGTGGCGGGACGGGGGCGCCGGCCGACAGCACCTGCCGGAGCGTCGGCAGTCTGATCTGTTTAGCTTCGCAGTAACGTCCCACGACATTCCATAGCGCGGGGGAACCGAACGACTGGGTGGCCTGCCAGCGTTGGACAGCCTCGACGATGTTCCGCGGGTTGACCTGCGCGGGCCGCGCCGGGTCCATCACGGGAATCACGGTGGAGACCCCCATGGCGCAGTTGAAGAGCGCGAACAGCGGGAATCCCGGCACATCGATGCCCCCTGGGGCGATCTGATAGAAGCGTTGGATTTCCCGCGCCTGGGCGGTGAAGTTGCCGTGGCTGAACAGCACGCCTTTGGGCGGTCCCGTGCTGCCGGTGGTGAAGATGATGGCGGCCGGATCTGCCGCCTGCAGGGGTGCCATCGGCGTGTCCTGGGGCGCGGCGGCGCGCAGCTGCCGCAGCGTCATCCCGCCCCAGCCCCAGCGGCGGCCGACCGTGACGTTGAGCCGGGCCTGGGGAAAGCGGTGCCGCAGCAGTACGCGCAGTGCCTGAACCTGGCTGATCGCCACGAACCCCTCGGGCTGTGCGTCGGCCAGGCAGCGGATCAGGTTCTTCTTACCCATGCCCGGATCGATCAGGATCACGACCACCCCCGCCTTGAACAAGGCGAAGACGAGCGAGATGAAATCGATGCTGGGGCGCACCAGCAGCGCGATCCGCATGCCCGTGCGGGCCCCCTGGGCGCGTAATCCGGCGGCGATCGCGTCGCTATCCCGCTGCAGTTCGCGGAAGGTGATCTGCCGGTACCGCTGCCGGCCGCGCCAATCGCGGCCGCGCGGCTCGGCGATCGCCATCTGGTCTGGTTGGCGAACGGCCGTTTCGCGCAGCAGTGAGGCCACATTTTCACGTGATGGATCAGGCATGGCTCCGCTCACTCACATAGTCGAGCACCAGGCGGGCTACGTCCCGCCGAACCGTGCGGGCCAGGGCCTTCCAGCCCGGCACCGCGTTCACTTCCAGCACATACATCTGGCCGTCACGACCGGGCAGCAGGTCGACGCCGGCGATCGGTGTTCCCACGGCGCGGGCCGCCGTGCGTGCCATGTCGATCCACCCATCTTCCAGCTCGACCGCTTCCGTCCGCGCGCCGCGACTGACATTTGTGCGCCAGTCGGCCGGATTCGTGCGGCGCATGGCCAGGGTCTGGTCGCCGATGACCAGCACGCGGAGATCGTATCCGTAGTGGGGCACGAACTGCTGCAGATAGATCACCGCCCCCAGCTGGTCCAGCAGCTTGAACGCGCGCAGGGCCAGCGCAGGGTCGGTGACGCGGGTCATGCCGCGCCCCTCACTGCCGAACAGCGGTTTGACCACGACGTCCCCCCCGAGTTCCTCGAAGGCGCGCATCGCCGCCGACCAGCTCTGACAGGTCACGGTGGGGGGCACCTGCAGCCCCGCATCGCAGATGCGAGCCAGTGTCAGATACTTGTCAATGGCCACCTCCAGGGAGCGCGGCGGATTGAGCACCAGCGTGCCCTGCCGCTCGGCGCGCCCCAGCGCATCCATGCGGAAGATGACCTGCTCGAGCGTGCCGGGGGGCATGGAACGCACCAGCAGCGCATCGCAGGCCGCCAGGTCGGTGGCGTGGGCCTCCACCCGCGCGCCTGGCAGAGCGCCCAGGCGCGCCGCGAGGCCCTCGAACGCACACAGCGTCACCTCGGCGGTCGACCCCGCAGCGCGCTGCAGGTCGCTGGCGTACCAGCTGCCGGGCGATGCCAACACCACAATCCGCAAACGACGTCTACTCACCGGCGTCCCCAGCAATCCCGTTGCCCTGGCTGACCCCAAACGATGCCTCCAACACGCGCGGCTGCGGCTCTCCGTACCGGAACTGACGACCAGTCTCCACATTGACGAAGTCGATCACCGCCGGACTGAACAGCAGCGGGTCGATGCGATAAAAGTCCCGGTCGTAGGCCGCGAAGATGTCGGTGAACGGCCGGCCATGGTCGCGGGACGACGCGCTGGGCACGCGGGGCCCGATCGCCTCCAGGCTGCTGTCGTCCCCGCGCACCCACAACGTCACGTGCGCTCCGTACAACACCGCGTCATTCGTGCGGCAGATCGCTGTCAGATTGTCGGCGGCCACTGGCGGCAACGGAGCAATTCCGTATCCGGAGATCACGCGGGACAGATCGAAGTCGAGTTCCAGCAGCTTGTGCAGCGCCGTTTCGACCGACCGGGCGACCACCTGCACCGTTCCGGCCAGGCTGGCCGTGGGCGCCACGAGCAGGGTCAGGTTCTCCGGCTCCACCTGGCACTGCCGGGCAATGTCGGACCGTACTTCTGCCGGCGGCAGCCAGGCACTCTCCAGTACCCCCACCGCGCGTGTCGGCTGTTCCAGGCAGCCAATCCGTTCAAACAGCGGCTCGCGCCCCCGCGCCGCACGCATCGGACCCGAACCCATCGCGAAGTAGTCGCCATAGCTCAGCGGCCACCCGGCGTACTGTGCAGCCATGCAGGCGCTGACCGGATGATCGGTCATCACCGCCACCCACGGGCCCGACCAGAGCGCGTCGTGGCCGCGCGTCAGCTGCACGCGCGCCAAGCCCGCCAGACAGATCTCCGCCAGCCGGCAACCGGCAGCCAGCCCGCCGCGCGCAACGACGCCACAGTCGATCACACATACGTCGCCTGGCGGCGCAGCAATGGTCACGTGCAGACGGTCGGCGCGCGCGATCAGATCCTGCACGACCCGCACCCCGTTTTCGTTCAACTTCACGTAACGCTCTCCTTCACTGCACTCGGGATATCAATACGGAAACCTGTCCGGAGGAAGCGACTCGATGCCCAGCCTGACAATCGAGATCCACGTCAAGACACTTTACCAGACGTGCGCGGCATAAAGCGAGCGGTCCGCATTCACCGGCCAGACCGCCGCAGCCCTGGATGTAGTCGCCCGGTACGGTCACCAACATGCTCAAAAACGCCGTTTGTGTTGTCGGCCCTTTGACGCGCCGGCGGCCACAGCGTACAACTTACTTTCGACACAGCAGTGTGGACTGCCTTCCAGTGGCCCTCGCAAGGGGGAGCCGTGAACCGGGTCAGGCCGTAACAGGAGCAGCCCTAAGCGGGGTACTCTTGTGCGAGGGCCACTTGAAGGCAGTTGCCGTTGTGTGGGAACCACCCGTCTCTCGTCCGCAGCCAGCCCCGGGGCGCCGACCATGTCACATGATCCTTCTGCTGCCGGGCCTGTTCCACCCGAGGAACGTTCCCCATCCGACTCGACATCCTACGTGGTGGTCGCGCGGCGTTATCGCCCGAGGACTTTCGACGATCTGGTCGGTCAGCAGCAGATCACTCAAGCGCTGACCAACGCGATCACGACGAACCGGGTGGGCCACGCCTACTTGTTCACGGGAGCGCGGGGGGTCGGCAAGACGTCAACGGCACGGATCTTCGCCAAAGCGCTCAATGCGCCCGACGGCCCGACCCCCAATCCAGACAACGACAGCGACATCTGCCGGGCGATCGATGCCGGCGAGGACGTCGACGTGATCGAAATTGACGGGGCGAGCAACCGGGGGATCGACGAGATTCGCCAGTTGCGTTCGAACGTCAACATACGACCCAGCCGAGCGCGCTACAAGATTTACATCATTGACGAAGTGCACATGCTCACGACGGCCGCCTTCAACGCTCTGCTCAAGACGCTGGAAGAACCGCCGCCGCACGTCAAGTTCATTCTGTGCACGACCGATCCGCAGAAGATCCCGATCACCGTCCTGTCCCGCTGCCAGCGCTATGATTTCGCCCCGGTGGAAGCGGCATCGATCGTAGAGCGGTTGCGGTACATCGTGTCGAGCGAGGGGCGCGATGCGGAACCGGAAGCGCTGCAGATCCTGGCGCGACGTGCCGAGGGCTCCATGCGCGACAGCCAGTCGCTGCTGGAACAACTGCTGGCCTACTGCAGCGGCACGGTGCGCGTGGAGGATGTCCACCAGATGCTGGGCACAGCGGCGTCCGGCCAGCTCATGGCGCTGGCCAATTGCCTGTTCGATCGCGACGCGGCCGGCGCACTAAATGCCATTGACGAACAGATCGCCCAGGGGGTCGACTGCGGTCAACTGGCCGAGCAGTTGCTGGGTTACCTGCGCGACATCATGGCGGTCGCCGTGGGAGGCGGCCCCGATCTGCTGCGGCACGCCAGTGAAGCGGAGCATCCGGCGCTGCGCGCCGCCGCCGAACGGCTCGGACTGCACACGACCCTGGCCGCATTCGAGATTCTGGACCAGGCCGTCGTGCGGATGCGTCAGAGCACGCAGCCGCGCACGCTCCTGGAGATCGCCACGGTCCGCATCTGCCGGCTCGAGGAACTCGATCAGCTGGCCAGTCTGGTCGAACAGCTCCGCGGCGGGGACATGCGCCCGGGCCCGGCGACACCTGCATCGAGCGGGTCCAGCGGGTCAGGCAGGGGTGCGGGTGCTGGTCCGGATACGGCACGGAATGTCGCGCCGAGGTCGGAACCGGCTGCACCGGAAAAAAAAACGCCAGAGGCCGATAACCGGGCCGATACAGCCCCCCCAGCCACCTCCGTGAAGCGGCCTTTGACGGCCGCATCGGCAGATCAGATCTGGAAGCAAGCGCTTGATGAGCTTGGAGATATGACTGCCGACTTCGCATCGCACTACGACCATGTAGCAATTTCTGCGCCACATTCACTGGTCGTGCACTTCCGGGAAGGGTATACTCTTCATAAAGAGTCCTGTGCCCGGCCGGATCGCAAGGCGCAGCTGGAGCAGGCGGTGTCTCGGATCGTGGGCCATCCGGTGCGGATTGACCTGGCAGTGATCCCGGAGACGCAGCCGCAGGCGCAAGCGCCCGCACCGTCGAAGTTTCAGTTGATGCGGGAGAAGGAATCGCATCCGCTGGTGCGGCAGGCGGTGGAGCTGTTTGATGCGGAGGTGATCCGTGTCGACGTACCGCGGGCGGCGCGCAGCAAGCAGACGTCGGCCGATGCAAGCCCTACGAAAAAGGAAGGCCCAGACGCACATGTTTAAGGGAATCGGCAACCTCGCCTCCTTGATGAAGACCGCTCAGCAGATGGGGGGCAAGGTGCAGGAGATCCAGGAGCAACTCAGAGCGGCCCGGGCCACCGGCGCTGCGGGTGCCGGGTTGGTGGAAATCGAAGTCAATGGTTTAGGGGAAGTGTTGCGGACCCGTGTGGACCCCACGCTGTTCGCTTCCGGCGACCAGGAGATGCTCGAGGAGCTGTTGCCGGCCGCGATCAACCAGGCCCAGGCGAAGGCGAAGCAGCTGCATCGCGAGGCGATCCAGTCGATGACGGCCGGCTTGAATCTGCCGGGCCTCAACGAAGCGCTGGCGCAACTCTCCGGCGGCGACTCCTGACGACAGGTGCGGATATGACGCAACTAACGGAATCGGTTGCGAATCTGATTGAGCAGTTGGGCAGGCTGCCAGGCATTGGCCGCAAGTCGGCGGAACGTCTGACGTATCACCTGCTGCGGGTCAGTGCTCCGGAAGCGATGGCTCTGGCGGACGCCATTCGCCAGGTGCGGGAGAACGTCCATTACTGCCGGGTCTGTTTCAATCTGGCGGAACAGGATGTGTGCGGGATCTGTCAGGATCCGAAGCGGGACCAGACGTTGCTGTGCGTGGTGGAGCAGCCGCGCGACCTCATGTCGCTCGAGGCCTCGGGGACGTACCACGGTCTCTACCACGTGCTGCTCGGACGCATCGCGCCGCTCGATGGCGTAGGGCCGGACCAACTGACGCTCGAAGCGCTGGTGGAGCGTGTACGGCAGGGAGAGTTCCGCGAGGTGATCATGGCCACCAACCCGACCGTCGAAGGCGACGGGACGGCGCTGCACATCTCCAATCTGCTGGCGGAGTTGCCCGTGGAAATCACCCGCTTGGCGCGGGGGATTACGCCCGGCAGCGTGCTCGAGTTCACAAACAAGGAAATCCTGGCGGACGCCTTGGCCGGTCGCCAGAGATTCTGATGTCATCGTACCCGTTTCAGTGGTAGGTTTGGGGTGGGCGCGATGTGGGTGCCGCACCGCACGGTGTGGTGCTGGCAGGACGACAGAAAGCAGATGTCGCCATGAGACTATCCTTAGGTCTGGAAGCACGGCAGGTTCAGACGCAGGTCCAGAAGCTGGCGCCGCGGATGATCCAGTCCATGGAGATCCTGCAACTGCCGATCATGGCCCTGCAGGACCGCATCGAACAGGAGATGAACGAAAACCCGGTGCTGGAGATCCAGGAACAGGATCCCACCTTGCCGGATGAGCCGGCCGAACGAGATAATCCGGACGCGCCGGCCGAGACGGAGCGGGAGATGGTTGTCGACGAGACCCAAGATAACGTCGACGATTTCGAACGGCTGATCAACATGGATTCGGAGGCCCCCGGCACCTTTGATGACGGGCCCCGCCGGTCTCTCACGCGGATCGAGGAGGAGGCGGATCGCAAGCACGACGCCATGGCCAACGTCGTGGCCCGTCCCGAGTCGCTCAACGATTACCTCATGCGCCAGATCGGCGAGATGGAGTTGGAGCCGGAGCTGGCGGCAATGGCGGAACGGATTATCTCCGCGCTCGACGCGAGCGACGGCGGGTACCTGAAGTCCAGCCTGGAAGACCTGCTGCCTCCCGACGCAGACCTGGCTCAACTCGAAGTGGCGCGGCGGGCGCTGGAAATCGTCCAGCACCTGGATCCGCCCGGGATCGCCGCCCGGGATCTGCGCGAGTGCCTGCTGGCCCAGATCACCCCCGACATGCCGTTCTACGAGGAACTCAAAACGCTCATTACCAGCCATCTGGAGGATCTCCGCGACAACCGGCTGCCCCTGATCGAACGGAAGACCGGCTACTCGATCGAGCGGATCCAGCAGGCCTGGGAGCAGCTGCGCAAGCTCAACCCGAAGCCCGGGGCACAGTTCGTCGATTCCTACGTGCCGACCGTGACCCCCGACATCACGGTCGAACAGGCGGACGACGGATCCTACCGCATCGTGCTCGAAGACACCCGCACGCCGCGGCTGTACATCAGCGAGTACTATCGCCAGCGGATGCTCACCGGCAAGGCCACGCCGGAAGAGCGCGAATTCATCAAACGCAAGATCAACGCCGCGCAGTGGTTGATCGATTCGATCGAGCAGCGGCGCAGTACGCTGACCAAGGTCACACAGGCCATCGTGGACCACCAGAAACGGTTTCTCGATGACGGCCCGGAGTTCATCGTGCCGCTGAAGATGCAGCAAATCGCCGACAGGGTCGGGGTACACGTGACGACCGTCAGCCGCGCCGTAGACGACAAGTGGGTGCAGACCCCTCGCGGCATGTTCGCCCTCAAACGGTTCTTCGTCGGTGGCACTCGCAGCGAAGACGGCGACGATGTGGCCTGGGACACCATCCGGATCAAACTGCAGGAACTGGTGGACAACGAGGACAAGTCCAACCCGCTGAGCGACGATGACCTGGTGCGCGAGCTGGAAAAACAGGGCGTGAAGGTCGCACGCCGCACCGTCACCAAGTATCGCCAGAAGATGGGTATCCCCAGCTCGCGCCAGCGGCGCGACTGGTCCCAGCGCAGCTAGATCGACTCGATGAACAGCCCGCGACGGCGGCGCTCCGCGCGGCGCGCGTCGTCAATCAGCTGCGCCACGTGCGCCACCCGGTCGATGCCCTCCAGATACAGCTCCGCGTGCGACGTATCGCTGGACATGATCTTGATCGTCCCCACTCCGATCATGCGCTGCAGAAGCCCCTGCGAATAGGCGACATCATCCACATCGATCACTTCGATGCGGTCCGTCGTCCGGCGAAACAGCCCCTGCTGGTGGACAAACCGCTGCGACGTCAGCCGGTAGTGGGTACTGAGCCTGCGGTACATCGCGTAAAGCCCCGTCGCGCCGAAGCACAGGACGGCGGTCAGCAGTCCGAGAAACAGCCCCCGCTGCAGATCAGACCGCCCCCCGACAGCCGCCACGACCACCGTCAGGACCGCCGCGCCCATCCAGCCACCCAGCATCGCCTTGGGACTGTAACTCCCCTCCCACAACACCTGCTCCGCATCGTCCGGCGACACGGAGGCGAGCGCCTCCACCGCGGGCTCGGTCAACAGGCGCGGCGCGGCGAGCGCCTGGCCACACTGGTGACAGTAGGCTGCAGCCGGCAACACGGCAGCCCCGCAGACAGGACACGATGTATTCATGGGCGTGACGTTCCCTAGGTTAAGGCGGAAGGAGTGAGCACAGCGTCATTATAGCGACATTCGCCCCCAGCAGTCCGCTTTTCCCCCCAGAGACCCAGAGCCCCACAAAGATCCAAGAGACCGGTTCCCCCCGCGGGACCTGTTCCGGCCCGCCGGGTATCGGCTATAGTGATGGGACCCGCTCGCAGACTGGTCGGAGCGGTATGCCATGGAAATTTCACCTGCATGCGATGCCCATTCTGTCGGGAAGACAATGACCGAGTGATCGACTCCCGAGTGGTGGAGGACGGTTTCTCCATTCGCCGCCGGCGTCAATGCCTGAATTGTGGCCGGCGTTACAGCACGTATGAGCGGGCGGAGGAGATGGCCGTCAAGGTGGTCAAGAAGGACGGCTGCCGCGAGCCGTTTCGCCGGGAGAAGATCCGGCAGGGGTTGGCCCGCGCCTGCTGGAAACGCCCGATCCGTGACGAGCAGATCGATCAGCTCGTGGCGGAGATCGAGAGCGCCATCTACGCGGATTTCGAGTCGGAGATCGATTCCCGCACTCTGGGCGAACTGGTAATGGAGCACCTGAAGAGTTTCGACCAGGTCGCCTACGTGCGGTTTGCCAGCGTCTACCGGGAGTTCAAGGACGTGAGCGATTTCGTCGACGAGCTGCAGCCTATTCTGAAGGACCGCGAGACGCGGCCCCGCGATGCGGGCCCGGCCACTCGTTGACCGCGCCCCCCAGGCCCGATCAGAACGCGCGATTGACCACAAACATAGCCATCCGGTGCAACGCTTCCTTGGCCGGACTGGCGGGCAGCGACGTCAGCTGCGCTTGCGCCTGGCTGGCAAACATAGCGGCCGTTTCCCGGGTGTAGTCGAGCGTTCCCAGCCGCTCGAAAGTCGCCCGGAGCGTCGCCGCCGAATCGCGCACCTGGCCGTGGACGGCAGCCAGGATCGTCCCGCGCTGCGCTTCATCGGCGACCTGCAGCGCGCGGATGAGCGGCAGCGTCGGCTTCTGCTTTTCCAGGTCGGTGCCCAGCGACTTGCCGACAGTGGCCTCTTCCCCCACGACATCCAACAGATCGTCGGCAATCTGGAAGGAGAGCCCCAGGTTGCGGCCGAACAGCGTCAGACGCTCGACCACCGACGCGTCAGCACCCGCGAAGTGCGCCCCCAGCTGGCAACAACACGCACACAAGGCGGCCGTCTTGGCTTCCAGAATCTCGAAGTAGGTCGCTTCGTCCAGGGTGAAATCCGCACAGCTGCCCTTCTGCCGGATCTCGCCTTCGCATACCACGTTCGTCGCCCGACCGATCAGCTGACACGCCAACGTCGAATCCAGCGTGCTGGCCAGGTAGAAGGCATGACTGAACAGGAAATCGCCCAGCAGCACGCTGGCTTCCGTGTCCCACCGCGCATTGACTGTAGCCAGATGGCGACGCACGGTCGCCGCATCCAGCACGTCGTCGTGCACCAGCGTGGCCGTGTGTACCATCTCCACGACGGCCGCCAGGGTCAGATGTTTGGGGATGACCCGGCCGCAGGCCTGGGCTGCCAACAGCAGCAGCGCCGGACGCAGCCGCTTGCCACCCAACAGACAACCGTACCGCACCAGCTCGTCCACATAGGGGAAACGACTGCGCATCTCCCGCTGCAGGATGCCCTCCGCTTGCTCCAGGTACTCCGCCACCGGCGCATACAACCGGGCCAGCGGTTCGCTGCGGGCATGCTGCGCTTCAACAATCCGACTCACGATCCGGTCCCTCTTGCGCCACGTTCACGTTGTCCCCTCCCGGTCCCTTCCCGCCGCTGGGCAGTCGGCGCACGAAGTGGCCACTTCGCCCACCCGACTTCTCCTCCAGTTGGATCGCCCCTAACACCATCCGCCGATCCATTCCCTTACACATGTCGTAGATCGTCAACAGCGTCACGCTCACAGCCGTCAACGCCTCCATCTCCACCCCCGTCCGGGCCGTCACCCGCACACGCGACTCGACCTTCACCGTGCTCTCGTCCGGAAACGAAAACTCGACGGTCACCGACTCCACGGGCACCGGGTGGCAGAGCGGGATCAGTTCTCCCGTCCGCTTGGATGCCATGATGCCCGCCAGGCGAGCCACCTCCAGCACATCCCCCTTCGTCACGCGGCGGTCCCGGATCAGCCGCAACACGGCCGGGAGCATACGGATACAGCCTGACGCCCGGGCGACACGGAGCGTCGCGGCCTTGGCGCTGACGTCCACCATTCGGCTGCCGCCCTGGTCGTCAAAATGGGACAGTCCGCTCACTCCGCGCGTCTCCTCCTGCAAGTGCAGTGTGCCGAAGAGTCTAGCAGGTCCGGTGTGGCAGTCCAGGAGGCAGCGCCCCAGCAGCGTGCCGCCCGGACAACCAATCAACCGCAGTCGGCCGGTTGCAGTAACGTGCGTGGCCTGAAATTGGGGGTGAGCAGCGTGTGGCGTGCCGCGCGGATAGCGCAAGTGGCCGGTGCGCGCGTCCGGCAGGGATCACACGGCGACGGGTGACAAACGGCGCAGCGAAACGGTGGAGGTGGTCGCGTCAGAAGGTCGTTACGCGGGGCCTGCGCGAGTCAGTGCTGCGTTGCGGACAGGTCGAGGGAAGGACGCCAGGGCCGGGATCCCCGGTGTCCGTGCAGGTCGATTCGTTCGACCGTCCCATCGAAATAACTACGTATAATAAGTCCGTCGTAGCGGTCTAGACTACGACGGAATGAGCGATTGCGGCGACTGCCGATATACAGGACCGTGTCAGACGAGTTCTTTCTTCGCGCCGATAAGCGTTCGCAAACGCTCGGCGAGAAGACTGGCGTCAAACGGCTTCTTGAATGTCTCGTTAATACTCGAGCGGTCAAAGCTCATCGGACTGCCGTCATCAGGCAGCAGAGCGATCAGGATCGTCTCGGAAAAATCAGCGTTCTTCCGGAGATTCTGGCAGATCTGCAGTGCCTCGACTCTCCCAATCGAGAAGTCGACGATGATGCAATCTGGATGGAAGCTTTCGGCGTGAATGCCGGCCTCAAAGCCGCTGGCCGCGACAGCGACCTTGAACGACCTCTCGGGCGGAAGCTCACGTTTCATGTTCTCAATCAGGACCTGATCCTGAGCAACAATCAGCACCTTGGCCATCGCCTCATCTTCGAGGTCACCCAAGGGCATGCCATGCTCTTTCAGGAATCGGATCAGGTACTCGCGCGGGATACGTCGGTCCTGGGACCCAGGAATCCGGTATCCTTTCAGGCGGCCGGAGTCGAACCACTTGCTGACCGTGCGCGGGGCCACTTTACAGATCTTCGCGACCTGTCCAGTTGTGAAGACCTTCATCGCAGGCTCTCCATTACTCTCACGTTGACTCGTTCTAGGTCGTGCGCCACACATGGTTGGCACGACGGCTGCGCCCCTTGTTCGTGGTGCTGACCGCTGTCTCGGTCCTTCTCGCCGGCTGTGGGTGTCGGCCAGGCACAAACAATCTGGGTCGGGGCATTACGACAATTAGCTTCTATGTGGCTGAGGTTCAGTTCCTTCTGATCCGCGCCCTACTCAAATCCATCGGCAATCGGAGCGAACTAAGACGGTGAATTTCCGTAAAATGGGAGACTTTCGTCGCAACCGCTCCCAACGGGGCCATCCTGGTTCGCTCAAACGCAAACTCGGCGCGTTAGCGCTACGGGAGGAGCATACGCAACGAACTCCGGAGACGGGCCGATCTCCCGATGCTCGTAGAGGGCATGAGACCATACCCTCGGCAGGTTCCCCCCTGTTGGGAATCTCGTGTGCGCTCCGTTGGTCCAGCAACCAGGTGCGGTACGCGACATTCCCTCCGCAAGTTATTTTCGATTCACGCGCGGGGATTACTTTAGAAAGTTTCGCGTATCGTAACGAACGGTCCGATCAGAGCATCGAATCCGCATGCGTCGACTGGCTCGTTTAGAGAACCCGCAGCGAGAACAGGCGCTGAAACCGATTGCAGAGGGCGTTCGGAGCAGTGCGGCCGCAGTGGCTGCGTGAGCCGTGCCGAGCTTGCGCCACGAGGCGGTCACGGAAAGCTGTAGCGATTATGCGGCCTGTTCGTCTTTTTCGGCTTGTAGCTGCTCGGAGCGGCGTACGGCTTCCGCGCTGATGCGACCATCTTCGCTGACATCTTCGAACCGCACGGAGACCTGTTTCGACACGCCCGACTCCTGCATGGTTACGCCATAGAGCGTGGTGGCCGCGGTCATGGTTTTCTTGGAGTGTGTAACGAGCACGAACTTGGTCCACCCCAGGAAGCCCTTGAGCACATCGATGAACCGGCCGATGTTCGCCTCGTCGAACGGCGCGTCGACTTCGTCGAGCACGCAGAACGGGCTGGGCCGATACTGGAAGATCGCCAGCAGCAGGGCCACGGCGGTGAGCGCTTTTTCGCCGCCGCTCAAGAGCGAATTGTTGAACGATGGTTTTCCTGGGGGCGTGGCCACGATATCGACGCCGCATTCGAGGATATCGACCCCTTCCTCGAGCACAATGTCCGCCTTCCCGCCGCCGAAGGCCTTGCGGTAGAGCTGCTGGAAGTTGCTGCGGATGGCTTCCAGCGTCTCGGAGAACAGGCGGCGGCTGTCGGCATTGATCTTGAGAATGATCCGCTCGAGCGATTCCTTGGCCTGGGACAGATCCTGGAACTGGCTGCTGAGACTCTCGTGGCGCGACTCGAGGTCATCCAGTTCGTTGAGGGCCTCCATGTTGACGGCGCCAATGTTGCTGATCTTGCGTTTGAGCGTCGCAATCTCCTGCTCGACCGCTTCGCATGGCTGCAGCTGCGGGTCGTCCGCGTCATCGACCAGCGCGGCGATGTCGATGCCATAGTCCTCGCGCAGCCGATCGGCGAGCGTGGCCCGTTCGTGGCGCACCTCGCCAGCCGCCAGTTCACCCTGGTGCAGTTTGTCGCGCACCTGTCCAAGTTCGCGCTGCTTGGCTTTCAGCTGTTCGGCCAGCTGTGCGCGCTGCGCCGCGAGTTCCTGATGGCGCCGGGCGAGTGCGGCGATGTCCTGCGTGAGGGCATCCTTGTCGAGGTACAGGCCGGCCAGGTCGGAGGTCGCCTGGAGCGTGTTCTGGACGGCCGCCTGGCGGCGCTGCGCCGCACTGGCGAGCTGCTGTTCCACCTCGGTCAGCGCCCGCGCCCGCTCTTCCCGGTCCGTCTCGAACTGGCTGAGCTGCACGCGCATCCCGTGCAGGCGCTGTTCGCTCTTGGCATGTTCCACGCGCGTCGCCGTGGCGCGCTGCTGGAACTCGTGCAGCTGCCGTTGACCCGCGTCCAGCTGGCCCTCCCCCTGCTGCACCGCCACTTCCAGTTCGGCCACGTGGGCCTCCCACTGCGCCAGCTGCCGGCCGGACTCGTCGCGCTGACCGGCCAGTGCCTCGAGCTGGTGCTCGGCCGCTGCCAGCTCCGTTTGCACTTCCGCGGCATCGTCGTCGAACTGCGCGAGCTGCCCATCCAGCGTGCGGCAGACGACCTGGTGATCGGCCAGCTCGCGCCCGCACGCGGCATGCTGGTCGGCTAACAGCCGCAGTGCCACCTGCTGCTGGTCGATGTTCTCGTGCAGGCGCAGGACCTCCTGCTCCCCGGCGCCGACCTGCTGGCGAAGCACAGCTTCTTCGCGGCGGAGTTCCCGCAGCTCGGTGCGGCGGGAGATCAGGCCGGCCACGTCTTTCGGACCGGCAATCACCGTCCCGTCCGCCGTGACAACTTCGCCCGCCAGCGTCACCAGGCAGACGCCGGTCAGCCCCGCGGCGCGGAGCTGCCGCGCGTGTTCGAGCATTTCCACCGCCCAGGTGCGTCCAAGCAACTGCTCGATCAGCGGCTGCATGCCGGCCGTCGGCTGGACCAATCGATCGAGGCGGCCCAGGACTCCATCGCGGCCGTCCAGATCCAACCCGGTGTACGGAGAGGCCGGCACATCGGGCAGCGCGATGAAGCCCACACGGCCGGCCAGGCGGATCTGCCCGGCGGCGATCGCCTGCAGCGCACGGTCGTCGCGCAGCACCACGTACTGGGCGATCGGCCCGAGCGCGGCATCCACCAGCGGCGCCCACTGCATGGGAACTTCCATCGTGTCGGCCACCAGTCCGACCACGTCTCCCAAAACACCGTCCGGCTCGCGGCGGGCGCGGGCCATTACCTGCTGGACGCCGGCAGTGAGACCTTCGTTGCGGCGTTCGAGTTCGTCAAGCAGCGTCGCCCGCTCCCCCACGCCCTCCAGCCGCGCGCGCTGCAGGGCAACCTCCTCGCGGCGGCTGACCAGCAGCCGCTGGTTTTCGTCCCGGTCCCGTTCGGCCGTCACCAGGCGTCCGGCCAGTTCCGCCAGCCGCACCGCCGCGGCGTGTTCGGCCTGGCGCGCCGCCTCCAGCCGCGCGCCATGTTCGCTCCGCTCCCGCTCCAGCCGTTCCAGGTGTTCGCGGCAGCGCTGCAGCACCGACTCGGTCGCCGCGCGCTGGGTTTCGTGCAGCGCGATCTCGCCGGCGGTCTGGCTGGCACGCTTCACATGATCCAGATAGGTCGCCCGCAGCCCCTCCAGGTCGTTCCGCGCGGCGTCCAGCTGGGCCAGCGTCTGCGTGACCTCGGCGTCCTGCTCGGCCAGACGCGCGGTAATCGCCGCCTCCTCCGCTTCGGCGGCCGCCACCTGCGCTCGGGTCTCCTGCAACCGGTGCGCGACATCGTCCGCGCGGCAGGAGAGCAGCGCCAGTTGCGACCGGGCACGCACGGACTCGGCATCCACGTCGGCCAGATGCTGCCGCTCCCGCTCGATGACCGCCTCCCGCGCAATGATCTGTTCGTGATTCCGGGCCGCGCGGTGCTCGCGTTCGCGCATCGTCTCGGAGACGGACACGAGTTCGGTCTCGAATTCCAGCACCCGCGCTTCGGCCGCGGTCATTTCGGCCGTGGCCCGGGCCAGCATGTCGCCCAGCCGTTGCAGCTCCCCTTCCGCCACGTCGAGTCGCGCGGTCAGGGCACGCCACTCGGTCAATGCCACCTGCGTGCGCAGCTGCTGCAGCCGCATCGTGTACTCGCGATACCGCTGCGCTTTGGCCGCCTGTGAGCGAACGCTCCGCAACCGGTTGCCAACCTCTTCCACGATGTCCGACAGCCGCAGCAGGTTCTGGTCCACGCGTTCCAGACGCCGCTGTGCCTCGATCTTCTTCGCCTTGAAGCGGCTGATACCGGCCGCCTCTTCGAAGATCGCCCGGCGGTCTCGCGGCGACGCCTGCAGCAACCGGTCCACCTTACCCTGTTCAATCAGGCTGTACGCGTCGGCGCCCACGCCGGTGCCCCGGAACAGGTCGCGGACGTCTTTGAGCCGGCACGCCTGCCGGTTGATCAGATACTCCCCCTCGCCGCTGCGATACACGCGGCGCGTGACGTGGACCTCGGGCGCATCGATGCTCAGGCGGCCATCCGAGTTGTCGAACACGATCGTGGCTTCCGCCGCGTTCATCACCTTGCGGTGCCCCTGCCCGCTGCCCTTGAAGATCACGTCGGACATGTCCTTGCCGCGCAGGCTCTTGGCGCTCTGTTCGCCCAGCACCCACTTGATGGCGTCGACAAGGTTCGACTTACCAGAGCCGTTGGGGCCGACCACGACCGTGATCCCCGGCGGGAACTCGAATCGCGTCTTGTCCGCGAAGCTCTTGAAGCCGACGAGTTCCAAAGCCTTCAGCATAGCGGGCCAGCCACCAGGTCGCGATGTCCACCGATCGTGTCATTATTTCGCGAACCAGTTCCGCATTCTACCCATGAATGAGCTGGTGTCGCTGTCTTCCGCCGGCGTCTCGGAGACCTCCTCAGGTTCATAACGCGGCATGGTATCTGCCGTTTCGCCGTCCGTCTCGAGACGGTCCACAAACAGTTCAGGCACCGGGTTGGCGACCCGAATCGGGGGCTCGTCCGGACTGGTCGCCTCAGATGCGTCGTCTCCATGGTACGTGCGGTTCGGCCGCGCCATGGCGTTGACGACCACCTTGGCATCAAGATAGCCCCCCTGCCGCGCTTCCCGCAAGGCTTGCACCACCTCGCAATACCCGCCGCCCAGCCGCACGATGGCGCGGATCATCGGGTCCACTTCCGCGTCACACGTCTCCTGCGGGTCCTCCTGGTCCCCGGTTGTGAACCGGATGAGGCGGAGGCGGCCGTCTTCGGTCCCCTTGATCATGATCTCCTTGCCGGCAAACAGGAAGGCCGGCGGCACCACCTTCTGGTGCTGGCCGAACAACACGATTTCCGGACGCTGCGATTTCGACACATGGATCATGGGAGCCGCTTCGGAGCTGATCACGTGGAACGCAAACCCGCCGCCGAGCGATTCACCACGCACCAGCGGATCGGCCGCGTTGCGGCTCCGCAGGGCGCGGAACGCGCCGTACCGCGTCTCGGCGCTGGGAACGTGCAACAGTTCGTTGAGCGCCTCGTAGGCCGCTACATGGTCCATCGTGGCCAGCGCTGTCAGGGCGTACCAGCGGAAGGCCGAGATATTGGCAGCCGCCCAGCCGAGCGTCTTGGCCGCCTCTTCCCGGTCCAGATAAGCCAGGGCCTCCGCCGAATAGAAACGTACCTCGGGACTCGATGACTCGAGCCCCTTCAACAGGATGTGGGCCGCGTCCTCGCCAATCGCCTCGAGCTGCAGCGCCGCCCGTGCCGATGTGGTCGGTTCCAGCAGCCGGCGCTCCAGCGATTCCGTCCGCAGCACGCGCTCGCCCGGCGACTCCTTCAACGCAATGCTCCGCACCACACGCACATAGCGATGAATGTTATTCTTGTAGCGAGGATGTACGGCCAGCTCGATGTAGTTGTCCCGCTTCGGCCGGGCCACACCGCTCTGGCCGTTGCGGTCAGTCTTGTGGAATCGGGAATTGATCGCTGCGCCAATGGCCGCCGCATGCCTGACCGTGGAATTGCCCCGGATCCCCAGACCCAAAGGACGTGTCAACTGCGACTGCCCACCGCCCAGGATCCGGCCACGCGTCTCCAGCACCTCATCGTCCGTCCCACCAAAGATCGAGTCGACAATCACCGGACCTTGCGCCAGACCGGCAACATGACCCGAATGCACCGCATTGTCCAGGACACGGATCTCGCGCATGCGACCCTTCAACAGATAGCCTTGCCGCAAACTGGTCGTCTTCGATTTGGGTGGCACAACGACCTCGACGTCAAAACTGTCTCCCTTCTCCACCCCGGGAGGCAACCAGCCGCGGACCACCACCAGCGAGACCGTCGGCGATTGCAGCAACTGCTGCGGGTTTCTCACGTCGTAGGACTGCATCTCGCTAATCAGCGAGCTGCGCAACGACGACGGGCCGCTATCCCCCCCCGTCCCGTTCAGTCCGTTGACCAGCGACACCCCCTCGATCTTGCGGTAATCGAGCCCGAGCGGAATGGTGGTGTCCCCCACCAACTCCACACCCTCTTCGTTGTCCTCCTCCGCCAGGAGCGCAACATTGTCAGACTCGGGACTCTGCCAGCGCATCAGCGGTGAGTAGCAGCCCGAGATCAACAACAGTCCCACAATCCATGTGGTGGTTGACAGTCGCGGCATCATGCCCGATGTTGCTCCATGCTTGACCTAGGATCAGCGACCCGCCGGCTGCCACGTCCGATCCCGTGGCGTCTCCCCGCCTGCCACTGCAATCCGGCCGTGAGAAAGGAAATCGCGGCGGCACGATAGCCGTTGCTTTCAGGGGGGTCAAGGTCGTTTCAGTCAAGACCATTCCCCCCCCCAGTTGCTAGCACTTGCCCGGCCTGCGCCCACTGCAAGGCGTTCCGCCCGCCTTACGGTGGGTCATAACCACCTGGATGGAAGGGATGGCAGCGTAGGAGGCGGCGTACTCCACACCAGCTGCCGCGCCAGGGACCGTGTTTTCGCACAGCCTCGATGAAGTAGACGCTGCACGTCGGCTGGAAGCGGCAACCTCCCCCGAGCAACGGGCTCAGCGTGACCTGGTACGCGCGTACAAGCGCGATCAGGAGCCCGGTGAAAGCGGCAGTCAGGGCACATCGCAGCCTGGTCATCGAGGTGGACTCCGCAACTGGCGAGCGATTCGGTGCACGAGTCTGGGGAGTGCCTGGGCCACGCGGGCGAACTCAGGCGACGCGCCGCGGCGGGGACGAACCACCAGATCCAGGCCGGTCGGCAATTCGGCTCGGCAGCGGCGAAACGCCTCACGGATCAGGCGTTTCCAGCGATTGCGCAGGACGGCGTTGCCGGCCCGCCGCGATACGGACAGGCCGAGTCGCGTGCGTGCCAGATTATTGTCACATCCCTGCACCACGAGCGTTTGATCGGCGGCGTAGTGCCGCGACCGATACACACGATCGAAATCCGCCTGGCGGCGGACCCGATCTGCGGGCCGGAAAGCCTGTGGGTGTGCGGTCATACCAGACTCCAGGCTGGCACAAGTGTTTCGTCCGGTCGCGTTCTACTTGCATGGCACGGGTTGCCTTGCATGACAGGGGCCGGACGCACGCTGGTCCACCGCGATCCGGCTCCGCACCGTCGCTTACTCCTCGCCGGCGTCCGGGCGCGCGGGTGGCCGAGGCGCCAGAGGTTTACTGGCCCAATCGTCCGGTTGCATGGTCGACCTGCTTAGCGGAGCGCTGTCGTTGAGGCGGCGCAGGTGACGGCGGCCGGCGCGCAGCGCCAGCCAGGTCAGGATCACCAAGGCAAGACAGCCGATGGTCAGCAGAAACAGCGAGCCGAAGAGTCTGGCGCGGGCCTCTGGCGACAGATGCTTCAGCGGGTCGGCTTCGGCCTGACCAAGCACCCATGCTCCGATCACAGCATGCGTCACGATCACAACTAGTGCCGGGCTCACAGAATACCTCACAGAAGACCAAGTCCAGTACTTATACCCGGTACTTATATCAGGTCCAGTACTTCACCATTGCAGATCGGCTCGGGGATTCATCGGGTAGCGTTGGTCGAACGCCCGTATATCGCGCGCGGCAGCCTCATCGATTTCCTTGGGCAACACGATCCGCAGCTCGGCGTACAGGTCTCCGGTCCCCCCCTTGCTGGTCGTTACACCTCGCCCCTTCACGCGCAGGCGCCGCCCGGCGGACGTGCCGGGGGGGACTGTCAGCGTGATCACACCCTGGGGTGTGGGGACGTCGATCTTGGCGCCCAGCGCGGCTTCCGCCAACGTGACCGGCACGAGCACCTCCAAGTCGTTGCCGCGGCGGCGGAAGTAAGGATGTGGGGCGACGCGCACGGTGATCAGCAGGTCGCCGGAGTTGCCACCCCGGGGCCCCGGATCTCCCTGCCCGCGCAGACGGATCTTCTTGCCATCTTCAATGCCGGGTGGAATTTTGACCGTAATGGACTCGGTCTTGCCGCTCGGGCGGCGTACCTGCAGCGCCACCTGGCCGCCGGTGATGGACGTGCGGAAGGGAATCTCGACCTGGTGCTGCAGATCACTGCCGCGCTGCGGCGCCGCGCGGCGTCCCTGCGTTCGTCCCCCACTGAACTGCCGGAAGATGTCGGCGAATCCCTCAGAACCGCGGCCACCAAACAGCTGGCTGAAGTCAAACTCTTCAAACGTGGCGCCCCCACCACCCGGGTATTGATAGGAATAGCGGGGCCCACCTCCCGTCCCGGCCGACTGGAAGGAACTGCCGTACCGATCGTACATATCCCGCTTTTCCGGATCGTTCAGTACGTCGTACGCCTGCTGTACCCGCTGGAACTTCTCTTTGGCTTTCTTGTCTCCCGGATTCATGTCCGGATGAAACTTGCGAGCCAGCTCACGGTACGCGCGCTGAATATCCTTCTGCGAGGCGTCTCGTTTGACGCCCAGCACTTTGTAGTAGTCTTCCATGTCCCACATTGTATTCACGGAGCGCAGAAAGCATCAAGCGGCGGCAGGCCAGGTCCGAGACCGCTCCGCGCCGGACCAGGCGGCCCGCGGCCCGCCCCCGGTCAGGCGTCGGGCGTCCCGGAGTCGATCGCAGGCCGGCATGTGGTACAATCGGCGGCCGTGTCAGGCGGGAGAGAGAGTTACGGGCGGAGCGGCGAGAAACGGCAATGACGGACCACGACAAGATGGCGTGCCAGCTGCCGGCCCCGGTCCTCTGGGGCCGCGGGAGTGTGTTGGGGGTGGCGGGGATGATCGCGGTTGTGCTCAGCGCGCGTGCTGCGGGGCTGGAGCCGACCAGTCTCCAGCGCAGGGGCGAGTTTGAGATCCGGGTGGTGGATGCGGAGACGGGTCAGCCGATCGCGGCCAACCTGTTCATACGCGATGCGCGTGGCCGGCCGGTCAAAGCGCCGCGTCTGCCGTTCTGGAAGGACCATTTCGCGTTCCCGGGCAGCGTCGTGCTGGAGCTGCGTCCCGGGCGGTACACGTTCGAGATGGAGCGCGGTCCGGAGTACAAGCTGCGATCCGGCGAGTTCGTGATCAAACCCGGCGCGTCGGACAATACGGAAGTCTCGCTCGAGCGTTTCGTGAACATGCGGCAGGAAGGCTGGTGGTCGGGCGATCTGCACATCCACCGACCGCCGGATGATATGCCTCTGTTGATGCTCGCGCAAGACCTGCACGTGGCCCCCGTGATCACCTGGTGGAACGAGACGACTGCCTGGAAGGACAAGCCGCTGCCCGAACCGGCGCTCATCACTGTCGACAACGATCGCTTCTACCAATTATTGGCGGGCGAGGACGAGCGTGGGGGCGGCGCGCTCCTGTATTTCAACCTGCCCCGTCCGCTGGACCTGCCGGCAGGCACGGAGCGTGAGTACCCACCGATGAGTCGATTTGCCGAGCTGGCCCGCCAGCAACCGGGTGGACACATCGACATCGAGAAGCCCTTCTGGTGGGACATGCCGGTGTGGGTGGCGTTGGGCCTGGCCGATTCCATCGGGTTGGCCCACAATCATCTGCGGCGCGATGGGATGACGGCCAACGAGGCGTGGGGCAAACCGCGCGATCGGATGTTCTATCCGCCGCCGCGCGGCACCGGCTACTGGTCGCAGGACATCTACTACCACCTGTTGAACTGCGGGCTGCGTATACCACCGTCGGCCGGCAGCGGCTCGGGGGTGCTGGACAACCCTGTCGGCTACAATCGCGTGTACGTGCACTGCGGAGACACGTTCACGCACGAGGCCTGGTGGGAAGGCTTGCGGGCCGGCCGGGTCGTGGTGACGAACGGTCCACTGCTGCGTCCGCTGGTCAACGGTCAGCTGCCCGGTCACGTGTTTCACGCTGCGCCGGGCGAGACCCTCGAGCTGTCGATCCAGTTGAATCTTGCTGTGCGCGAGCGTGTCGACTATCTGGAAGTGGTGCAGAACGGCCGGGTTGTGCAGGAGGTGCGGCTGGAGGAGTATCGCCATCGGCGCGGCAAGTTGCCCCCCGTGACGTGTGACGCCAGCGGCTGGCTGCTCGTGCGGGCCGTCACCGCCAACCCGCGGACTTTTCGCTTCGCGTCGACCGGTCCCTGGTACGTCGAGGTTGGGGACCAGCTGCGGATCAGCCGCCAGTCCGCGCAGTTCTTCCTGGACTGGGTGAACGAACGGGCCGCGCAACTCAAGCTGGCCGACGCCGAGCAGCAAGCAGAAGTCATGGGGTATCTCGACCAGGCCCGCGCGTTCTGGGAGCAGCGGGTGGCGACGGCCACGGCCGAGTGACCCCGCTCTACTCGATCGACCCGCGATCCGATATACTCGCCGCATGGCAGCGACATCCTCAGCGACATCCTCTTGGCGCGCACTTTACCCGTTTGAATCCCGCTATCTGACGCTCGGTACAGTGCGACTGCACTATGTGGATGAAGGTGCCGGTGCGCCGCTGTTGATGGTCCACGGCAATCCGACCTGGTCGTTCTACTGGCGGCGTCTGATCGACCACTTTCGCCGCACGCATCGGGTGGTAGCGGTTGACCACATCGGGTGTGGATTGAGCGACAAACCGCAGGATCCCGCGTATTATTCGCTGCAGCGCAACACGGACCACCTGGTGACCGTGATCGACCGCCTGGAGCTGCGGGACGCCACGCTGGTGGTGCACGACTGGGGCGGCGCGATCGGGCTGGGGGCGGCGTTAGCGCGTCCCGCTCGCTTTCGCGCGTTCATACTGTTCAACACGGGTGCCTTCCCGCCGCCTTACATCCCCTGGCGGATCCGCGCGTGCCGGATTCCCTGGCTGGGCAGCTGGTGCATCCGGCGGCTGAATCTGTTCGCCCGTGCCGCGCTGTGGATGGCGGTGGCGCGGCACGACCGGATGACGCCCGACATCCGGGCCGGCCTGATGGCTCCCTACGACAGCTGGGCGCACCGGATAGCGATCGACCAGTTCGTGCGGGCGATTCCACGTGGGCCGCATCACGCCAGTTGGCGCATCCTGGAGGAGCTGGAACGCAACCTGACGGCGCTGTCCGATCGGCCGTGTCAGCTTATCTGGGGCATGCGCGACTGGTGTTTTCGCCCGGAGTGCCTGGAGCGGCTGCAGCGGATCTTCCCGCGTGCGGAGGTGCACCGCCTCGAGGACGCCTCGCACTACGTCGTGGAGGACGCGTACGACGAGATCGTGCCACACATGGAACGGTTTCTCGGGGAACTCGCCTGACATGCCGGCCCGCCCGCCCATCGCGATCCCGCTGTCCACCGGCCAGTGTGCGAGTCTCGCCTGCCTGCTCGAATCGGCGGCCCCCAAGCCGGGCAACGTGCAGCCGGGCGTCGACTTCGAGGACACGACCTATGTGGACTTCGCGGTGAGTGCCGTAGCGATCGCGCCGGCGATGGACCGCGCCCGCGACGCCGGGGTGGGGCGAACGGTGCGCGAGGCGGTGCAGGCGACGCGCAGCCTGGTCCGCACCAATACGAACCTGGGGACCATCCTGTTGCTGGCACCTCTGGCGGCGGTGCCGCGGAGCGTGCCGCTGCAGTCAGGGGTCGCGCAGGTGCTGTCCGGTCTGCAGTCGGCGGACAGCGCGGATGTCTACCGCGCAATCCGCCTGGCGCAGCCCGGAGGACTGGGACATGTCGACACGTTGGATGTCGCCGAGGCGGCCCCGCCGGACCTGCTGCTGGCGATGCGCGCGGCCAGCGATCGGGATCTGGTGGCGCTGCAATATGTGACCGGGTTTGCCACCGTGCTGGCGGACGTGCTCCCCTGGCTCGTGGCCGGGCCGAACCGGGGCTGGTCGCTCAACGACACGATCGTGCACACGCACCTGCAGTTGTTGAGTCGTCTCGGGGACAGTCTGATCGCGCGCAAATGCGGCCCGGCGATGTCGCAGCAGGCGGCGGAGCGTGCCAGCCGGGTCCTGGCGGCCGGCGCACCGGGCACGGACGCCTACGCACAGCAGCTCGCCGCGCTCGACGGCTGGCTGCGCAGCGATCATCATCGCCGGAACCCGGGCACGACTGCCGACCTGATCGCCGCCGGTTTGTTTGCCGCCCTGCGGGACGGCCTGTTGCAACCTCCATTTTGAAGGCTGGCACCATCATGTCCGAGTCCTACTCCGTGCGGTTACAGAAAGAGTGTCACGTGTTCAGCGCGGCGCACTTCATCACCTGCGGCGATGGGATCTGCGAGCCGCTGCATGGCCACAACTATCGCGTGTGGGCCGAGGTCGAAGGACCGCTGGACGAGAACCACTACGTGGTCGACTTCATCCTGCTGCGAGATGCACTGCAGACCATCACCCAGACGCTCGACCATCACATGCTGCTGCCCACGTCGCATCCGCGGATCCACGTAGCTGCAAGCGACCAGGAGGTGGAGGTGAGGTTCGCCCAGCGGCGCTGGGTCTTTCCGCGCAGCGAGTGCGCGCTACTGCCTGTGGCCAATACGACGGCCGAGCTGCTCGCGCAGTACATCGGACGCCAGTTGCTGGCAGAACTGGAACGCCGGGCGGGAGTGCGTCCGCGCGTCGTCCGGGTAGGAGTCGACGAGTGCCACGGCCAATGGGGCATCTGCACACTCCGCGACGAAGACGAATAATCGCCTCAATTTTCCCAGCCTCGCGCGACGATATTCTCCGACACATGGGATTGGCGTATGCGCCTGCGCCCGGCAGACGCGTGCGGGACCGGGACCGGCCCCCCCATGTTGCATTGCACCCTGGGAGGTCGCGGCCGTGACGTCCGGTTTGCGAAAAGCTGCAGTCCTGTTGATGAGCCTGCCACAGGATGAAGCTGCGCTGGTGCTCAGCAAGCTCAAAGCCAAGCAGATCGAGGCGGTCTCGATTGAGATTGCCCGGCTGGAAACGGTCACTGGCAACGAGCAGGAGGCGGTGATCTACGAGTTTGCGGAGGCGAACCCCAATGCGCTGCTTGGGAGCGGGGGCGGTCTGGATGTGGCCAAGTCGCTGGTCCAGCAGGCGCTGGGCAAAGACGCCCGTGACACGCTCGACACAGTACAGCAATCGATCGAGGCGCTCCCGTTCGGATTCCTCAAGAAGGTCGACCCGCAGAACGTCGTCACGTACATCAACGACGAACACCCGCAGACAATTGCCCTCATCCTCTCGCACCTGCCGCCGGCCTACGGCGCACAGATCATCGCCGGCCTGACCCCCGAACGCCAGATGTCAGTGATCCAGCGGGTCGCGCACATGGGGCAGACGAACCCGGAAGTCATCAAGCAGGTGGAGGAGGGGCTCGAGTCGCGGATGGTCAGTGTGATGAGTCAGCAGTTCGAGAATGCGGGGGGGGTGGCTTCCGTGGCGGAGATTCTCAACGTGACCGACCGCGCCACCGAACGCAATCTCCTGGAGAACCTGGCCCAGGAGGATCCCGAGCTGGTGGACGAAATCCGCCGCCTGATGTTCGTGTTCGAAGACATCAACAAGCTGCGCGACAAGGACGTGCAGACCGTGTTGAAGAATGTGGAGAGCGCCCAGTGGGCCATGGCGCTCAAGGGCTCGAGCGAAGAGCTGCAGCAGAAGATTCTGGGCAACATGTCACAGCGGGCTTCCCAGATGTTGCGCGAGGAAATGGAGATGCGCGGGTCGGTGCGGCTGTCGGAAGTGGAGGCGGTCCAGCAACAGATCGTCGACATCATCCGGCGTCTGGAAGATGCCGGCGAAATCACGACCCACGCCGATGAAGATACCGAAGAGATGATCCAATAAGCATCCCCCGCCATCCTCCATTCGTCATTCGTCATTCGTCATTCGTCATTCGTCGTCCACTTCTGTCCCGGTGCAGTGCACAGCAAGAAACGCTGCGGGGCCATTCCCACGACCGGCCTGTGGTGCGTATCATACGTGCTGCTCGCACTGTGCCGCTGAGCAGCACGTTGTTCAGTCCGCGCCGTCCGACGGTTGGCGCCCGTCGGCGTGCCGGTTTTTTCGTTATCCCGTTTCGCCGTTACGGACCGCGACCACGCATGGCCACGACGCCGATGATGCAACAGTACCAGGACGCCAAGGCGGCCTGTGGCGATGCACTGTTGCTGTTCCGGATGGGTGACTTCTACGAGCTTTTCTTCGACGATGCGAAGACGGCGGCGCGCGAACTGGGGCTGACGCTTACCAGCCGCGACAAGGGGGAGAACCCGGTCCCCATGGCCGGGTTTCCTTACCACCAGCTGGACAGCTATCTGGGGAAGATCATCACGGCCGGTTATCGCGCCGCGGTGTGCGAGCAGGTGGAGGATCCGAAGCTGGCGAAGGGTCTGGTCAAGCGGGAGGTGACGCGGGTGGTGTCCCCCGGCACGCTGACCGACGACGCGCTGCTGGATCCGCGGGAGAGCAACTTCCTGGCTGCGGTGGCGCACGGCGTGCCGCGGAGCGGGGTGGCGGCGCACGAGGTCGGAATCGCCTGGGCAGAACTCTCCACAGGCCGATTCTTCGCCGCGTGTTTTCCGGCGCAGCAGTTGGCTGACGAGCTGAACCGGATCGGGCCAAGCGAGTGTTTGCTGGCCGACGACGCGCCGCCGTTGCCCGACCATGTAGCCCGCAGTTGCATGATCACGCGGCGTCCCGCCTGGGCATTTGCGTACGACGCCGCGCAGGAGCAGCTGGCCAAATTCTTCGCGACGGCGAGTCTGGAGGGTTTCGGGTTCACCGAGCAGGACACGGCAGGGGTGCGGGCGGCCGGGGCGATCCTCGACTACCTGATGGAGACCCAGCGCACGTCGCTCGATCACTTCGATCGTCTCGTGCCCTACCGGGTGGGCCAGTATCTCGAGATTGACGAGTCCACGCGCCGCAGCCTGGAGATCACGCGTACGATCCGCGACGGCCGCCGCGACGGCTCGCTGCTGGCCGTGATCGATCGGACGACAACGGCCATGGGTTCGCGCCTGTTGTCGGAATGGATCGCCGCGCCACTCACTCAGCGCGAGGCAATCAATCGCCGGCTGGACGCCGTGGAGGAGTTGATGCGGGCGAGCGGCGTCCGGGGCGCGTTGCGCGATGAACTCAAAGGCACGTACGACATCGAGCGGCTGCTGTCCCGCGTCGCCACGGGGCGAGCCAGCCCGCGGGATCTCAGCTGCATCGGGCGCGCGCTGTGGAGCGTGCCGGCAGTCAAGCAGCAGCTGGCGGACAGCAACGCCGAGTTGCTGCAGCAACTGGAGAGGGAGCTGGATCCCTGTGCGGAGCTGCGCGACCAGCTCGCTGCCGCGCTGGTGGACGAATGCCCGCTGACGTCCAAGGACGGCGGGCTGATCCGGACCGGCTACCACGCCGAGCTGGACCGCGTGCGGGAGCTGGCGGCCGGCGGCAAACAGTGGATGGCGCAGTACCAGGCGCGGGAGATCGAACGGACGGGCATCCCCAAACTGAAGGTGGGCTTCAACAAGGTTTTCGGCTACTACATCGAAGTCTCCGCCGCGCAGCAGCAGCGCGTGCCGGACGACTACATCCGCAAACAGACGCTCAAGAACGCCGAACGCTACATCACTCCGGAGTTGAAGGAGTACGAAGAGCAGGTGTTGTCGGCCGACGAGAAGTCGAAACAGCTGGAGTACGAGCTGTTTGTCGCGTTGCGGGAGGCCGTGCATGCCGCGGCGCGGCGACTCCAGGCGACCGCCGCGGCGCTGGCGCAGCTGGATGTGCTGTGCGGCCTGGCCGACCTGGCGGCGCACCAGCGTTACTGCCGGCCGGTGCTCGTCGACGAGCCGGTGTTGAACGTCGTCGACGGCCGCCACCCGGTGCTGGACATCGTGGAGCCGCAAGGCACCTTCACCCCAAACGATACGACCGCCGATCCCCAGCACGGCCGGATCCTGCTGATCACCGGCCCCAACATGGCGGGCAAGAGCACGTACATCCGGCAGGTCGCGCTGCTGACCCTGCTGGCCCAACTGGGCAGCTTCGTGCCGGCCGCCCAGGCGGTGATCGGGATTGCCGATCGGATTTTCGCCCGGGTTGGAGCCAGCGACGAGCTGGCGCGCGGGCAGAGCACGTTCATGGTGGAGATGACGGAGACGGCGCGCATTCTCAATACCGCCTCATCGCGGAGCCTCGTGATCCTCGATGAAATCGGCCGCGGCACCAGCACGTATGACGGCCTGTCGCTGGCGTGGGCCATCGTCGAGCATCTGCACGATCATGTCGGCTGCCGCACGTTGTTCGCCACGCATTATCATGAGCTGACCGACCTGGCCAGCACGCTTTCCGGCGTCGTGAATCTCAACGTATCGGTCCAGGAGTGGGAAGACCAGGTGGTGTTCCTGCACAAGATTGTCCCTGGCGCGGCGGACAAGAGCTACGGCATCCACGTGGCCCGCCTGGCAGGCGTCCCGCGCAGCGTGAATGAACGGGCCAAACAGATTCTGGCGCAGCTGGAAGCCGAACATGTTGACGACCAGGGACGGCCGCGGATCGGCGCAGGGCGAACCCGGCGCCACCGCGGCGATATCCAGCTGACCCTGTTCGCACCGCTGGAGCATCCGCTGCTGGAAACGATCCGGGAAACCGACGTCGATCACCTCACGCCGTTCGATGCGCTCCAGCTGCTGCACCGCTGGCGAAACGAGTTGCGGCAGGAGGACCGGAACTGACCGGCCTGCGCCGGCACGCTCAGTCGCCAGGCGACTGAGCGATCCCCCATTTCTGCCGCCACGTCGCCCAGGTGTTCCTCCACTTCTCGCGCGCCGTGAGGATCTGGAACAGGTTGCTGTACTGATCCGTCCACACATGGATGGCGGGATCGGGGGGATCGAGCGGCCACGATCCGTCGACGACCGCTGGGGTCTGGAGGAATTCCTGGTTGCGGGTGAGCAGCAGCCATTCGGATGCCGAGTCCCCCACGCCTTCGGCGTCCACCACGTTGACCCCCACCGCCTGCATCCGGTAGCACCGCGCGATCAGCGCGACGATCGGCTGCAGATCCAGGTGGCGGTTGCTCGTGTGGACGGCAATGACGCCGGTCGGTTTGAGGTGGCGGAGGTACACCGCGAACGCTTCGACGGTCAACAGGTGCGCGGGGATCGCGTCGCCGCTGAACGCGTCCAGCGCGATGACGTCGTAGTCCTGTGACAGCGCTTCCTGTTCCATCGACAGGCGGGCATCGCCCAGTTTCACTTCGACGGTCGCGGGGCAGTCGGTCAGGTAGGTGAAGAACTGCCGGGCAATCGCCTCCACCTCCGGGTTGATTTCGTAGAAGCAGTAGTAATCGCCCTGCTGGCCATAGGCGGCGATGGTGCCTGTTCCCAGCCCGACGGCAGCCACGCGCAGCGGCCCGGACACGGCCAGGTTCACCAGCGCCAACCCCACGCCGCTCGACGGCACATAGTAGGTTGTCGGCATCCGCCGCCTGTCCGGCGTCATCAGCTGCACACCGTGCAGAATACGGCCGTTGTAGAGATTCCGTCGCAGATCCCCGCTCTCCAGACCGCCATATTCCTTGACACTCAACACTCCATAGAAGTTGCGGCGCGCAACGAGCTGGTTCGAGTAATCCACGTACCGCGGGATGGCGATCACGAGCAGCAAGGCGGCCAGGAAGGGGAGTGGCAGCACCAGGCTCCAGAGCGTCCGCCACTTGCGCCGACGTTGGATGAGATGCAGTTTCCGCACGACCTGCTGTTGCCGCGCCAGCGCGGAGTGCAGATCCCGGCGACGGAATACTGACAGCGTCAGATCGCGACCGATTGTCAGCGGGAGGCTGGCCAGCGCGTACCACCAGCTGGCCCACCGCCGCTCGCGTCCCCACCACGCCTGCAGCAGGATGCAGGCGGCCAGCAGTGCACCGCCGATCAGGCAGATATTCACTTCGATCAGTGCCGTGAAGAGGCGGGGACAGGCCAGGGCGACAAACAGTCCGCCGAGGACACCGCCGGCGGCGATCAGCAGATAGAACAGTGTCAGGTGCTGCGACCCCGGCTTGATGCGTACCAGTTCGCCGTGGCACAGCATGCAGATCAGGAACAGCGCCGCGAGATAGACACTGGACTCCAGTGCCAGGTTGTCCATCACGTCGGGCAATTCGGCCGGCAGGCCGAATCGCCGCAACACCGGCTCGAAGTGGTCCGGTACGAGCAGAGCGGCGATCACAAAGGTCACGGCCAGGGTGAGCACGGAGGTCACGACGCGCCGATACCACCTCTCGGCGTCAAAACAGATGATGTAAGTGATCAGATAGAGGCTCAACGGAGCAATCCACAGGAAAGGGACGACGGCCACGTCCTGGCAGATCTGATTGGTGATCGCCAGGAGACTCATCGTGCTGAAGGCGGGCAGCAACAGCCACAGCAGGAAGTGCCGGACCGGAGTGGGGCGGGCCGGCACCGCCGATCCGGCCTCCACCCGGTGCGCGGCGGGCAGGTTCCACAGGGCCATGATCAGCGCCAGCCCGCCCGTGAGCAGCGCGAAGGCCAGGAAGCCGCAGGACCAGAGCGTGCTCTGGGAACGCAGATCGAACGCCGGTTCGATCAGGAACGGATAGGACAACAGCGCTGACAGGGAACCAAGATTCGACAGGGCGTAGAAGCGGTACGGCACACGGCCGTGAAACGCGCGGCTGTACCAGGCCTGTACCAGCGGCGCGGAGGCGGACAGCAGGAAGTAAGGGAGCCCGACATGGGCGGCCAGCAGCGTCAGGATCCGCAGTTGCGGCCGGGCACTGTCGGGCGGCTTCCAGGCCGGAGCCGGCAGGATCGGCAGGAGCAGCAGGATCACCACGGCGCTGGCCAGCAGCCCCAGATGCACCAGCCCCGCCACGCGCGTGCGCGGCACCCGCTCCAGCGCGTGCGCGTAACTGTAGCCGGCCAGCAAAACCGCCTGAAAGAACAGCATGCACATCGTCCACACCGAGGGGCTCCCGCCAAACCAGGGCAGGATCATCTTGCTGACCATCGGCTGCACCTGAAACAGCAGAAAGGCACTCACCAGCACCGTCGCCGCCGACCAGCCAGCCAGACCACGTCGCGTCTCCCCCATGGTGTCCCCTTTACAGCTCAGGCAATGTCCGGCCGGATCACGCGGCACCCGATATCCCCAAGTGCCTGGGTCAGATCGTGGAACATCGCGTCATCGCGATACACGCCGATAATGGCACCGCCCGAACCGGCAAACTTGGCGCTCGCCCCGACTCGGCGCGCCACCTCGATCATCTCCAGATGCGCTCGGGGCAGACGGCAGATCGAACAGCGCAGGTCGAAGTTCCGGTCGATCAGCGCCGCCAGCCGGTCGGTCTGCCGCTGCACCAGCGCTTCCCGGGCCTGCTGGGCCAGACCGGCAAACTCCCGCATCGCCTCGACCACCGCCGGCTCGCCGGCGTCGTACCGCGCGCGCAGGTTGTTGTGGAACACTTCGGTCGGCTCCCCCGCCTCCTCGCTGTAGGCGAGATACAGCGGGGGCAGCAGCGTGGGATCGAGCGGCTCGTAGCGCCCGCACCAGAGTCCGTGCTTTTCGACCATCGCTGTGCGCGAGAAGTCCATGTACACCAGCCCGCCATACACCTGCACGACGCGATCCTGCAGGCCCGCCGCGATCCCCAGCTCGTCCCGCTCCACGCTCAGTACGAACGACGGCTGCACGTCGAGCGGGATCGCCACCTGATAGAACTCCATCAGCGCGCGGGTTGTCGCCACGATGATCGCGCTCGACCCGGCCAGCCCGACCTGGCGCGGGATGTTGGTGGCATAGCGAATCGAGAAGTTGCGGTCGTGCAGCGCGTGCCGACCGCGGCAGTACTCGACGAACTTCTTGATGGTCGCCTTGACCAGGCGGATCCCGCCATAGTAGCCGTGGAGGTCCACGTCGCGCACCAGCTCCCTGACCGACGGGAACCGGACGCGGTCCTCCTGCGTCAGCACGATCTCGACATCTTCCCATTCATAGAGCACGACCTCGGCCCGGAAATTCCGGACAATCACCGAGAGGGTCTTGCCGTGGTATCCGTCCGAAGGATTCCCCATCAGACCCGCTCGCGCGTAGGCACGTCGACGCAGCAGTTCCATTAGCGCTCCTCGCGTTCGAGTAGTTCGCGTACGAATTGGCGCAATGCCGGGCCGTACTGGACGTCGCTCAAGGCAAACTCGACAAACGTCCGGAAGTAGCTGTCGAAGTTCCCGATGTCGAAACGCCGCTCCTCGTCGGTCAGCGTGACCCCCAGCCCCTTGTGCCCCTGTTTGAGCAGCAGCCGGATGGCGTCCGTCAACTGGATCTCCCCCCCCTTGCCCGGCAGCGTCTTCTCGAGCGCATCGAAGATGGCTGGACTGAAGACGTAGCGCGCCGCCACCGCCAGATCGCTGGGGGCCTCGTCCACCGCCGGCTTCTCGATCACGTCCTCCAGTTCGAACACGGCCGCACCGCCGCAGCGCGGCTTGGCAATCCCGTAATGCACCACTTCCGCGCGCGGCACCCGCTCGAACGCCACGACCACGTCGGCATTGGTGGCGTCGAACCGCTCGATCATGCGGGCCACGATGTCCGACTGGGCGTGCAGCCCGATAATGGAATCGCCCAGGGCGACCACGAACGGCTGATTGCCGACCAGCGACCGGGCGCAGAGCACGGCATGGCCGAGCCCCAGCTGCCGGCGCTGACGCGTGTAGAAGTACTCCATCGCCTGCCGTTCGAACTCGAGATCCATCAGTTGTTCTTCGCGGCCGGTCTCGCGCAGATACGACGTCAGCTGCTCGTCGATATCGAAATGCTGCTCGATCGACGTCTTGCCGCGCGACGTGATGAACAGGATGCGTCGGATGCCGGACAGCCCCAGTTCTTCCACGACATACTGCACGACGGGCTTGCGCCCGACCGACAGCATCTCCTTCGGTTGACTCTTGGTGGCGGGCAAAAGGCGGGTGCCGTGTCCAGCCACCGGAACGATCGCAATATCAATGGTCATTGGCAGGTTCACCTGTTGGTCGCATTACGTTGTTTCTCCGCGATCGCGTCCCGCAGCTGCCGGTAGCGCAGCTCGTCGGGGCGCAGCCCGACCAGCCGGTCGGCGGCTTCGAGCGCCTCATCGTAACGTTCGTACATGTCCAGGAACATCACGAGAAAATGCAGAATGTCGTCGTTCGCCGGTGCCAGCCTGCAGGCGGCGCGCAGGGCCACCTCCGCCCGCTCCGGCTCGCCGTTGAGGTACAGCGACAGACCGTACCGGTACTGCACGGACGGGTTGTCGGGCAGCAGGCGGGCGTCGCGCGCGAGCAGTTCCAGCTCCTCGCGGCGCAACAGCTTGACTTCGGCGTGCAGCTCGGCGTCCCGCACGTCTGGCTGGCCGCCGGGTGACCGCGCGCCGCGCCGGTCACTGATCCGCTCAAGCAACTCCGCCAGGTTCGAGCGGGGCCCGGTCATACCCGGCTCGACGCGGATGGCCGTGCGATAGGCGGCCAGCGCATCGGTTTCGCGCCCCAGCGACTCGTACAGGATGCCCAGTTCCACGTGCGCGCCACTGCGGTCGTTCGCCTCCAGTACGCCGGCGATGTAGGTGTCGATGGCCCGGTCCAGCTTCTCCCGCTGGCTGCCGTTGAGCAGTTCCGAGGTGAGCTGCAGCGGGAGGCGGGCGAGCACCCGCCCGGCTTCCGCGCGCACGCTGCGCAGCGGGTCGTCCAGCAGCGGCACCAGCTGGCGGACGATCGGCGCCACGTGGTCGCGGATCGCCTGGGACTCCTGGCGCCCGAGCAACTGGCCCGCCGCCACCACCGGAATCTGCTCGTAGAAACGGGCGACGGCCGCCCGGCGGACCTGCGGGTCCGGATCGGCCAGCGCCGCCAGCTCCGGCTGCAGGCTACTGAGACGGGGCAGTTGTGCGCGCTGTTGGATCGCCGTAGCGCGCGCGATCCCGGGCTGCCGCCGGTCGGCAGACAGGGCGGCCAGGGCCTGCTCCGCGCCGGCCTCGCCACGCCGGCCGGCCGCCAGCGCCGGCGCGAAACTCTCGCCCCACGCGTCCTTCCGGTACCACTGTTGCATCGACTCCAGCATCCACTGGTCAATCCGCGCCAGTTCCCCCCGGATCTCCTCGTCCCCTGCCCGTGCCGCGTCGAGCCAGTCGCGGTACTGCCGCAACCCGGCACGTTTGTCGTCCGAGATCCGCGCGTCGCTCAGATGGCAGCGGGTACAGGCATTGGGTGTTCCCCACGCCACGCTCAGGTCAGGGCGCGGGATCCGGATGCTGTGATCCCGCCGCGCGTCCACCTCCATGTAGATCGTCTCCGGCATATGGCATTCGGCACAGGACGCGCCGGTGGAATCGGACTTGTGGAAATGATGCTTCGGCGTGTCATACTGCGCCGCCGGATGCTGGTGGCAGGCAGTGCACACCCGGTTTCCCTCCTGCCTGAGCCGCAGCGAGTGCGGATTGTGGCAGTCGGAGCAGCGAATGTTCTGGTGGTACATCCTGCTCTGGATGAACGACCCGAACACGTAGTCCTCGTCCATGATCTGCCCGTCCGCGTAGTACGTCGCCTCCTCGAGCAACTCGTTGTCAAAGTAATCGTAGTACTGGTCACCGGGACGGAAATCGGGGTACACGACGCGCCGCCGCGAGTGGCAGGGGGCGCAGGAGTGGATTTCCGGATGCGTGTCGGCACCTTTGAGTCGTACCAGTCCGTACCCGCGTTTGCGGTCCCAGAACAGACCCGCCTTTGTGGCCAGTTGCACGTGCACGCTGGCCGGGCCATGGCAAGCCTCGCAGCTCACGTCCATCGCCGCGTACGTCGTGTGGTACACCCGCGACTCGACATCATAGTTCTTCCGCAGGTTCGTCGAGTGGCAGTAGGCACACATGTTGTTCCAGCACTGGGAGATGCCCGTCCAGTGCATCGGGTCGTCAGGACCGAGTCGCTCCCGGGCATCCGGCGGCGGACAGTCAAACCACTGCCGCTTCTCGGTGTCCCACGAAATGCGCAGCACCTGCAGCCGGGCAATTTCGGTGTCCGGCATGTCCGCCGGCCGATCGAATTCGACCATGTACTGCTGCAGCGGCCGGACACCGAACGTGTACTTGACCTCGAAATCCCCCATCTGCCCGTCCGGGCCCTCGGTGTGAATCATGAACCTCCGCCCGTCGCGATACATGCGCGACGTCAACCCGTGCTGCGTGAACTGCACGTCGTTGAAGTCACCCAGTACGGACTCGTCCGTGGCCAGTTCCATCGCCCGATCGTGGTCTGATCCGGTCCACTCCTCCACCTCCGCCGCGTGGCATTCGACACAGGTGTGGAGCCCGACGTACGCCGGCTGCACGCTGTCCGGCAAACAGATCCACCAGTCCGCGGCCAGGCAGGTCGCGATCAGCAGCACGGGGACGAGCAGCAGCCACAGCCAGCGGCGGCGGCGCGACGGGGAGCGCGCAGCCGTAACCGCCACGTCCGGCGCACGCGCATCTCGGCCTGCTCGACGACCCATCAAAGCCTCCTCCCCCCCACGGATCCTGCCACCACTGAAGCGTTGATTATCAACACCGGCAGGCGTCTGAACAACTGGCAGTCAGACATCAGGGCGGCATTGCCGCCCGCCGGTTGTCTGCTTGTCCGCCGTTCTTTACCGCGAAGCGGTTACACTCCACAGCCCATCATTGAATGGACTTGGTAGCCTGATGCCGTACAATGTCACACTGCCGATCACGATCCGAATCCGCCGATGTGGGTAGACCCATGACAAGCATTCCTGCATTGCCGATCCGTCCCATGGGTGCCGTCCATGCCACAGTGCGTCCGCCCGGCTCCAAAAGCATCACGAACCGGGCGTTGATCTGCGCGGCGCTGGCCGCGGGACCTTCGACCCTCCACGGAACACTCGACAGCGAAGACACCCGCGTGATGTTCGACGCGCTGACCGCGCTGGGAATCGCACTGGCCTGGAGCGACGACCGGCGCCAGATCCGCGTGGCGGGCTGCGGGGGAGTCTGGCCCTGCCGGGACGCCGACCTGTACGTGGCCAACAGCGGCACGACGATGCGGTTCCTGGCCCCGCTGCTTGCCACCGGCACCGGCCGCTACCGGCTCGATGGCACACCCCGCATGCGGGCGCGGCCGATCGGCGATCTGGTCAGTACGCTGCAGCAGTTGGGAGTTGCCATCGAGAGCGAGGCACACAACGACTGCCCCCCCGTCGCCATCACCGCACAGAGACTGCCTGGCGGAACCGCCACCGTCCGCGGCGACGTGTCCAGCCAGTTTCTCAGCGGCCTGCTGCTGGCCGCCCCCCATGCGCAGCGCCGTGTAGAACTGCTGCTCGACGGACCGCTGGTATCCCAACCCTATGTGCTGATGACGCTGCGGGTCATGCAGGCCTTCGGGGTCGAGGTGCTGAACGACCGGATGCAGCGGTTCGTCGTTGACGCGCCCGCCCACTATCGAGGATGCGAGTACCCGATCGAGCCGGATGCGTCCGCCGCCAGCTACTTCTGGGCTGCCGCCGCCATCACGGGCGGGCAGATCACCGTGACCGGATTGGGCCCCCAGGCCCTGCAGGGGGACGTGGCGTTCTGCGACTGCCTGGAAGACATGGGTTGCCACGTGCGCCGCGACGCCGAGCAGATCACCGTGACGGGCGGACCGTTGCAGGGAATCCAGGCCGACATGAACCACATCAGCGATACCGTCCAGACGCTCGCTGCCGTCGCGCTGTTCGCCAGCGGGCCGACGACGATCACCGGCGTGGCGCACATCCGCCACAAAGAAACCGATCGGATCGGCGACCTGGCCCGCGAACTCCGCAAGCTGGGCGCTGCCGTGGAAGAACTGCCAGACGGACTGCGAATTACGCCGGGACCACTGCGCGGAACGCGCATCAGCACCTACCAGGACCACCGTATGGCGATGAGCCTGGCGCTGGTCGGCCTGCGCGTCCCGGGTGTACTGATCGACAACCCCGGCTGCACGGAGAAAACCTATCCCGACTTCTTCGCCGACCTGGAATCGCTACGGCGTTGAGTCATTTCGGGTGGTCGCGCAACTCGTCAAACGACTCCAACAGCTGATTGGCCCGGTCGAGCAGCGACAGAGGCTGGTTCGCCGGTTCCTTCGACGTCGATGGATCATGAGCCACGAACTGGGCCTCGCAGTGTTTGCACCGCACCATCCGACCCAGATGTTCCACCCGAATCTGTAGACGCCGACCACAGGTGGGACATCCTCGCATGAAAAACGTGGCCCTCGACATGCCGTGGTCTCCTACCCTACCGTGTGCCACTCAAGACAAGTTTCAATGAATAACTAGTGTATTCAAAGACGAATTCGTTTTCAAGAATCCGCACGTTGCGGCAAACTGGGCAAACCGGCATATCCGGTATAACCGGGCAGAACATACACGGCAGCCAACGCGTCGTGCCGATACTAGAGTTGGAAGGACGAGTTGTGTGCTTGCTGCCATCCGAAGAGCCCCGTTATGAATACCGGACTATGCCGCATCGATCGCGTTTGGATCACGTTGACAACCATCGCACTGCTCGTTGTCGGCCTGGCGGCTGACCAGCCCGCGACAGCGCCACCGCCGGCCGTCGGCGCCAGCCTGTCGCCGCAGGACGTTACGCGGATTGTCGCCGACTACTTCAGTCGGCAGGCGGGGCACCAGGCGGGTGACATCATCGCTCAGTCGGACGTGAAGGCCGTCCTACAGGAACTTGCCGCCGCCGGCTGGCGGCCGCCGGACCGCGCGCAACTGCTGGCGGATACACTGCCCGACGACAACACACTGGTCTCCACATTACGTTCCCGGCAGGGACGCCGGTTCATGCACCGGGTGAACACGTACGATTCGATCTACGACCGCCTGGATCGGGTATCACGAGTATCGGGCGGCCAGCGCATGATCAATTCGATCGTGCGGCTGCCCGACGGCGAGAAATACGCGCTGCCCAAGCGTCAGACGCCCCACGGCGTGCCGGACTTCCTCGACCTGCTGCCCAAGAACGCCTCGGGCAAAGTGCGGTCGATCAAGGACTACGACCAACCGACCGGACGTATTTATACGCAAGCCGATCTCCTGGCCCGCCTGATCCACAGCCAGCAGGCGGTCGTGCCGCCTGCTAACGCGCAGCAGTAGGAACAACATCGCCGGCGGCCCGCCGCTCTCGCGCGCCCGCTGGCCGTCCGGCCTGACTACCTGATCCGCGTGATCGATTCGATCACGATCGGCGTGACCGGCGATTTCACAAAGTCTCCGCGATCCTGCACGGCCACACTGGCAATCCTGTCGACCGTGTCCATGCCTTCGATCACCTCCCCAAACACGCAGTATCCGCTGCCCGTCTCGTCATCCGATGGGCGATAATCGAGCGACGGGTTGTCGACCAGATTGATGAAGAACTGTGCCGTGGCACTATGCGCAAAGTCAGGATGGCGGACCATGGCCATAGTGCCCCGCTTGTTGGACAGACCATTATTCGCCTCGCACGGTATGGGCGTGCTGGTCGGCTTCTCGACCAGTTCGGCCGTGTAGCCACCACCCGCGATCAGGTAGTCCTGCTCCACGAAGTGGAACACGGTCTGGTCGTAGTAGCCGTTGGCCACATAGTTGTACAAGAAGTTGTCCACGGTCCGGGGGGATTTCTCGGCGTTCAGACGCACCCGCAGGTCGCCCTGCGACGTCTTGATCACAACTTCCGGATAGTAGTCCTCCATGGCACGCGCCGGCGATTGAAACTCGCGATTGTCGGGGGTCAGCGCATACGGTTCCACGTCGGCCTTGCCCGAGGCCCGCAGCGAGTCGGAACTGCTGGTTGGAGTGGCCGGAATGCTGGCTGTCGGCAGTTCGCCCTGGTCAGCTCCGCATCCCATAATCCAAGGACCGACCGCCATCCAGAGCAGCAACCTGAAGTGAAGGGATTGCACAGCGATCCGCATGCCCGTGTCTCCATACTTGGCTTCTTTTCACCATTCGCCCGAGCAGTTCCAGCCCATCCGTATCAGCTCGCCCCCGGAACCAGTAGCGGCTCCCAGGCGCGATCCTGCAACGCGGCCGCGTATCATCCGCATTTCAGTCGATTGATGCAACCCCGGGTTTCTCAACGGCAGGAGCGCAAAACACACAAAACAACGCTCGAACACACAAACGCCAACACGGGATAGCAGAAGGCAGCACAGCGGGGCGAGGAGCCGTGCGAGGTGCGACGTCGCCATGCCGCCCGACGTCCCACAATGGTCGGCCGGAGCCCGCTCCCAACCGCCCCGACACAGCCGGCAGCCCCGGCACTGTGGTCGAGGGCTCCGTCCGGGGTCCAAGACTTCGCCTGGGGGCTAGGGTTCCGTCTGGCCAATACGGCCGTCATCGACCGATTCGTCGCCGGCCGGCGTCACCAGTGAGAAGTCGGGCAGCGATTCCAGGTCCGCCTCCCGCGCTGTGGAATGGGCATCGGTCCAGCCGCAGGCGTGCGCCAGATCGGCACGCAGGTCATGCCGGCCCGGTTCATCCTCGAGTCCCTTGCGAATCAGCGCGGGACCGGACGGAGCGGCAGCCACGATCCGCTCAGGCGCGACGATGCCCTCAGCCAGCAGGAAACGGGCGTACTCTCCAAAAGAGGCAAAGCAACTGCTGTCCAGGCATGCCAGCATCTCGCTCATCGCGCCGGCCCGGTCGATTACGGCGCTCAGCGCCGAGGTGACCGACAGCATTTCGTAGACGGCCACACGGCCCTGTTCACCCCCGAGCGGGAATTCCGGCGTGCAGGCGCCGCGCAACAGCGTGTTGGGCATCTGGTCATTCCAGATCCCCAGTTCGATGAGTCGTTGAGCGGAGGGATCGTGGAGCGGAACCGATTCCGTGCAGCCGGCCACCAGTCGGGGCACCAATTGCTGTGTGATCACACCTTTGAGTGCGGCTGCAATGAGGTACGGTTCCACGTGCAGGTCCCGCATCCGGATCACAGCCTCGATGGCTGTATAGGTGTGGAGCGAAGACAGCACCAGGTGTCCGGTAGTCGCGGCCTCCGCCGCCATGGCCGCCGACTCGCGATCGCGAATCTCCCCTACCAGAATCACATCCGGATCCTGCCGCAAGACGGACTTGAGTATGGTCGGGAAATCCATCCCCGACTCGGGATGCACCTGGATCTGCGTCGCGAATGGCAGGTCGTACTCCACCGGATCTTCAATCGTGACGACGCTGATCCCGCTGTCGCGCGCCACAATGCTGTTGAGCGCCGCGTACAGGGTGGTCGTCTTGCCGGCGCCGGAGGGGCCGGTAACCAGGATCAGTCCGCTGGGATTGCTGAACAGATCGCGTGCCAGCCGCTGCAGGGGCGGATAGAGGATCAGGTTGGACAGCTCACTCATCTGCCGGCTGGGCGCCACCACCCGCAGCACGATCTTCTCGCCGCCATGGCACGGCGACACGGTCACACGGAATTCCACGCGGCGGTCGTCGAAGTACAGCACGAACCGCCCGTCCTGCGGCCGGCGAATGCGAGTGGTGTCCAACTCGGCCAGCACCTTGATGCGCGACGCCAGCTGCCGATACGTCGCCGCATGAATCATCTCACCAAATACGTACATGCGGCCGTCGACCCGCAGCCGCGCGCGGACCTCACTCCCGTACGGTTCGAAATGCACGTCGCTGGCAGCGCTGCGAATGGTGGCTGTCAGGATGTCCGAGAGCAGATCCTCCTCGTCGGTGACGCCGAGCGGGCGCAGCGTCCCTTCCGGATCCTGAAACAGTATGCGTTCGTAGGATGTTGTCCAGGCCGTGCGCTCCACCGTCTCGCCGAGGATCCGGCGCCCATGGGTTTCGAAATCCTCGTCCGTCACCGCTACGAACTGAACCTGATAGTCGGACAGCACCTGGCGAATAAACGAACGGGTACGCGTATCCGAAGGATTCACCATCGCGACCGTCACGCACTCCAGATTCTGTGCCACCGCGATGGCCCGGCAGATGCTCGACACGCGGCGCGGCATCAGCCGGCAGACGGTCCGCGCATCTGGGAAATCCTCCAGATGCACAAACTGAATCCCGCGATGCTCCCGGATCGCCCGCTGCAGGTCGCTGGCAAACACGCGACACAACGCACGCGCGAATTGCGCCGAAGATGCCAGCAGCTGGAGGACGGTGAGCGCGGGCACAATCAGCACGCGCGTGGCACACAAAGCGCGAACCCGCATGACCGACCGGCCGCCCGCCAGAATGTCTTCCGCCCCAAAGTACTCGCCCGGATAGTAACGCCGCACCTCCACTTCCACACCGGATCCCGAATGCTCGACAAACGCCTGACACTCCCCCTCCACGATGACGAAGAGCCCAATGTCCTCCGCGTCCAACTCCATCACGATAGCGTCCGGCGTGTAACACTGCTCCCGCACCGCCTCAGCCAGCAGCTGCAGGTCGGCGTCAGCCAGTTCGTAGAAGATGGGGATCGTGCGAAAGAACGTGATAACGTCGCTGGTTCTCACAGATTCGTTCTCCGGTCGGCACGTCGCTGCGAGAATCGCATCGCGGTCCCCCGCATGACTTGTCAACCCATAGTAGGTCGGATGGCCAGAAATGACGCGCGGTTCACAACGCCGCGACGACTGATTCAGAAACCGGAACCCAGATTCTACTGCCCCTGCCACTGGGCAGCAATTGGCCGTGCTAGCCGTGTGGCACGGCTCACTTGTTAGCCGTGCTGAAGGAGCGGGCCGGCAAGCCCATCAGCAGCGCCCCGTGAGATTGCACGCTCGGAAACAGACCTTGCGATTGGCGTTGCTCGGCAGTGCGGTACGGCCCACGAAGTAACCCACACGGAACAGATGGCACGACGCATGCCACGTCGCACGGCCAACAAGTAGGCCACACGTGCACGAGGAACCGCTCGAGGAACTCCACGCCAGGTACAGTCGCGCCACGCAACGGCAGCGTCATGGTGTGACGTCGCTCGCGACGCGGCCGCGTGACAGTGGAGGCGGCGAGTGACGCGAGCGTGTCACACCCTACAACTACAACAGCCTCCAAGCGGCGATCCAACGCCCCGTAGGGTGTGACCTGGACGGTGAAAGGCTCGGTCATTCCGAGCCGGTTGTAGTGGACAAATCCATGCCATGGATGGGCCCATTCGCATGGACTGCCTACCTCCTCACCGTGCAGCGGTTACATCCCGCAATTGGCCGAAGGCCAC
>JAAYDI010000036.1 GCA_012729315.1 Planctomycetaceae bacterium | reverse complement strand
CGTGAACATGTCGGTCGAGCCTCCGAGTACGCCGAAGGCGTTACACTCCACAGCCCGGGGTAAGCCGCGCCGCGCCGCGCCACCCCCGGGCACACGTGCCCGAGAACATGTCGGTCGAGCCACAGACGCCGCGCTGAACCGGTGGTCTCCGAGACCGAGACCGAAAACAGCCGCGACTGGGCTTCCGGGGGCCGGGCGGACAAACTCATCCGCCTGGCGGCGGGCGCTGTCACCTGAACAGTTGAGGCAGGACCTCGGCCAGGTACTTGCGCCAGACAGCCCACTCGTGCCCACCGGCGGTGAGCCGGTAGACGTGGCGGATCCCTTTATCGGCAAGCCACACGCGAAACCGCTCATTGCGTTCGAGTAGAAAATCGTCCTTGCCGCAGCCGACCCAGAGCAGTTTCAGCCGGTCGTTCGTTGCCGATACCTGCTCCAGCAGACTGGCATACTCCCGATCCATGTCTCCGACGGGGGTGGCGGAGCTGAATCCGGCGATCCACGCGAAGCGGTCCAGATGCTTCAGTCCGATGTGCAGTGACTGGCCGCCGCCCATGGAGAGCCCGGCAATGGCGCGGTACGTGCGATCGTGTTCCAGGAGATAGGCAGATTCCAGCAGTGGAACAAGGTCCTGCAGGAGATCCTCTTCCATCGCCAACCGGTTCGGCGTGGCATAGTCATCGAACGAACCGCTCCGCGGCAGTGGCAACGGGTGCCCGTACGGCATGGCGATGACCAGGGGCACGACCTGGCCTTGCGCGATCAGGTTATCGGCGATCCAGTGAGCGCGTCCGGCCTCCAGCCAGGCCGACTCATCGTCACCGTATCCGTGCAGCAGGACCAGCAGGGGATAGCGCTGCGTTCCGTCTGCGCGATAGGCGGGTGGCGTATAGACATAGACGCCGCGCTGGCAGCCGGCCGTGTGCGAGTCGTACACGTGGTGGTGGACGACCCCATGCGGCACGCGCTGCTGCTCGTGCAGCAGCGGAGGATCACCGGGCACTTCGACCAGACTGTCGACGGTGAGCCATTTCTTGACGTGTCGATTGTGCGGATCCGTCACAACCGCTCCGTCCACGGAAAACGTATAGCTGTACAATTCAGGGGCGAGCGGGCCGACGGTCACTTCCCACACACCACCGGCACTCTTGGTGAGCGGCTGCGGCTCCATACCGGCCAGCCCCTGGACCAGCACTGTGTCGGCCTGGGGCGCCTTGAGGCGAAACGTGATCGTTCGATCGGCATGCACTTCCGGCGATACAATCTGTCCGAGTAGCTCCTGTTCCACGACACCCCCCTGACTCGCCACGATCCCGAAAGCGACCAGCACGACAACGCGGTACATGATGTGGGCGATCCAGTGTTGGACATTCTGAAGCTGCTACACACAGGCCGTCATTTGACCCCAGGATCGATTTGCCCCGGGATGGCCCCGGGTCCATTTTTCACGATCTGCGTGTGCCGTACAATGGGTTGTTGACGAGTGCGGCGTTTCCGCACAAGATGCATGCCTTGATCTATCCACCACCTGCCGTGACGAGGTTCTGCCATGTCCACACGCCAATCGCCTTGGCCGCTCTTGTTGACAGCTTCCCTCCTGCTGCTGGCCAGTGGCATCCCCGCGCTTGCACTGGCTGACACGAAAACGACTGACACAAAGACACTGGTGTCGTTTGCCACAGGATTTGACGTCGACACGCTGACCGTCCAGGACGCGAGGCCCGCGATCGTATCGTCCGGCGAGGGCTCCGTGCTCCAGGTGGCCACAGGTCAGGCGGATCCCTGGCCAGGCATCGCGATCCAGGCGCCCGGCGGCGGCTGGGATCTCTCGGCGTTCGTGCAGATCGAGCTGACCGTGAAGAACGTGGCGGACCATCCGGTGCGGGTGCACCTGCGCGTCGATTGCCCGGGCGGCGATGGAGAGCAGAACAGTGTGACCAGCGACGTCATGCTCGTGCCGGGCGAGACGCGGCAATTGAGCGTGCCGTTGCGGCGCAGGCTGCCAGCACAACTGGCGGACCAGCTGTTTGGCATGCGCGGTTTTCCGGGCGGTTGCGTCAAGGAAGGCGGACTGGACGTGACCCAGATCACGAAGCTGATCGTGTTCCTGAATCATCCCACCACGGACAATACGTTCCAGCTGGGTGATATCCGAGCCACCGGTACATACGAAGACGGAGGCTGGGCGTCACTGGCGCCAGACGAGTTCTTTCCGCTGATCGACCGGTTCGGCCAGTTCCGGCACACAGACTGGCCCGGCAAGACGCATTCCGACGAGGAACTCCACGCGGCGCTCGAGCAGGAACTGGCGGACCTGCAGGCACAGCCAGGACCGGCCGACTGGAATCAGTACGGCGGCTGGGCGGCGGGACCGCAGCTGCCGGCAACGGGCTTCTTCTATGCTACGAAGCACGCCGACAAGTGGTGGCTGGTCGATCCCGAGGGGCGGCTGTTCTGGTCGCACGGCGTCGACTGTGTCGGGTTCGGGAACGGGATTACGCCCATCACCGATCGCGAACACTACTTCGCCGAGCTGCCGGATGCCGGTTCGCCCGCGGCCAGTTACTACGGGACCGGCTCCTGGGCGCCACACAACTACTACGAGAACAGGGGGGAGTATCGCACATTCAACTTCCAGACTGCGAATCTGCTCCGCAAGTTTGGCGAGGACTGGCTGCCGCAGTGTGCCGACATCGCTCACCGCCGCTTGCGGGCCTGGTCGATGAACACTATTGCCAACTGGTCGGACCCGCGGATTTACGCACAGCGCCGAACCCCATACGTCGTGTCGGCAAGCAGCGGCGGCGCCAAGCCGATTGAGGTCAGCACGGGATACTGGGGCAAGTTACCCGACCCGTTCGACCCGTCATTCCGCGCCGCGCTCGAGCGTCGCATGGAGAGTGAACGTAGCACGTCGGCCGGCGACCCGTTCTGTATCGGCTACTTCGTCGACAACGAGCTGGGCTGGGGGGACGAGCTGTCGCTGGCCAACGCCGCCCTGGCCTCGCCGCCCGAGCAGGCGGCGAAACGCGTCTTCCTGACGGATCTCGAGCAGAAGTACGAGACGATCGACCGGCTCAATGCAGCGTGGGGCACTGACCACGCTTCCTGGCAGGCGCTGCTGGACCACCGCTCGCCCCCCGACGCGACGCGCGCACGCGCGGAGCTGCAGTCGTTCTACACGCGGATTGCCGAAGAATACTTCCGCATCTGCCGCGAGGTTGTCAAGCAGGTCGCCCCCGACCAGCTCTACCTCGGCTGCCGCTTCGCCTGGGTCAACGATCGCGTTGCCCGCGCGGCTGCCAAGTACTGCGACGTCATCGGGTACAACCTGTACGAAACCGATGTCAGACACTTCCGATTGCCCGAGGGGCTGGATCGGCCGGTGATCATCGGTGAATTCCACTTCGGCGCGCTGGATCGCGGGATGTTCCACACCGGACTGCGTCCGACGGCCAGTCAGCAGGCCCGCGCGGATGCATACCGCAGTTACGTCACCGGGGCGCTGAACAATCCCTGCCTCGTGGGCACGCACTGGTTCCAGTACAGCGACCAGGCGACAACCGGCCGTGGCGATGGGGAGAACTATCAGATTGGATTGGTCGACATCTGCGACCGGCCCTATCCCGAAACGATTGAGGCGGTGCGCGAGGTGGGAGCGCAGATGTACCGCACACGGCTCGACGCCCCCTGAGCGCCGAACCGGCACTCGGACCAGACCGGCATCTATCAATAGCGACCGGGCGGTGGAAGAGGTTTTTTTTCTTTCAGCCGATCCGTGATGGGCGCGCAGGGGAGCCGACCGTGCCTGCGATCGTGGCGACTCGTGGTCAGTCCGCGAGCTGGATCGGATCACCGCGCTTGTGTGCGACGCCGCCGCGGCAGGTGCTGGCAGTCACTCCCCCGTCTGCGCTGGTTTCCTGGCGAGCATCCAGACGTGGTCAGCCAGGCGGATGATGTCCTGCCGTGGCCAGACGGGCACGCGCACGAGCGGACCGTCGTCACTCACGACCGCCACGATGTCAGAACGTTCGGCCGCCAGGCAGGTGCTGCCGGCCGCCGCGCGCCAGACTTCGATCTTCACACCGGGGGCTTCGATGTCCCCCTCCACGATCACGATCTCGCAGTCCGCATACAGCGTCGCCAGACGCTCGTACACGCACGCGTCCGGGCGCGGCAGGAACACGCCGATCAGATTCCGCGTTACGACCGCCGCCGGTTCCCCGCCAGCCTGCCGATGCTGATACGAGTCCTTGCCCGGCATATCCAGTTCATGCGTGTGGCGGGAGTGTTTGATCGTACCGACGCGGATCCCCCGCCGGCGGAACTCGGCTACCAGTGCCACAATCAGGGTGGTCTTGCCGTGGTTCTGGCGACCCACCACATGGACGCGGTGCATCATGCGCAATCTCCCCCACCAACCGGCCGCACCGCGCCCGGCGCACCCCAGGCGCGCGTGGTGGACTGAGCCCTTCTGCGACTCACGGACGGACAAATGCCTGACCGCCCCCGCATTGTAACAGTCCTCCATCTGGAGGCCATTCATGTTCACAACGACGGAGTACGCGTTGCGCGCTGTACGCAAGCGCCAGCGGAGGTGAAGCGCGAGGGACAGGGGCCATGTCGGCGGAGTGCGAATTACGAATTAGCTGCCCAGAGAGACAGCGTTCTCAGACACTGGCTGGGCCAGTTGCACTGCCGGTTCCCCGCGGCGCTGCCACATGCACACCCAGTGCTCCCAGGTGAATGGCGGCGCAACGATCAGCGGCAGCGGTCCTGCGGCTTCGTCCACACCGGTATGCTGGAACAGCCCGGACACGGCCGCGCCGAGCGTGGCGCGATCGTCCTCCCCCAGCCGCCCGACCCACCCCGTCGGCCAGACCTCGCCCACCAGTTTCTCGGCCGTGTATTCCCACGACACCACGATGGGATCGGCCGGCCACGCGGCGCAACTCACTTCAACCACCACGCGATTCGTGGCGACCTGGACGAAGGAGACATTCAGTTCGGCGCCGGCCAGGAACTCCGAGTCGGCCAGCAGGCGCAGCAGTTCGCGCTCGACAAACCGCCGCACATCGATTTCGACGCGGCGAATGGTCGCCCGCATCCGCCGGCAACGTCTCCCTTCGACCGATTCGCCCCCCTGGAACGCGCGCCGCAAGGTGGCAAATGCTTTGGGGAGTGTGCCGGAGTGGAAGCCGGGTCGCAGCAGCCGCAGCATGGTCTCACCGTGGCTCCCCATCGACTTGTTGCGGATGGTCGGCGGACGATTCGCGCGATAGAGCCGCCAATTCTCCTTGAGTTCCCACACCAGGAATCCGAACACGCCGGGCACCAGCCAGATCGTGGACCCGACCAGCGTATTGGCCATTGGTGTGCCGAGCACGGTGCTGAGTTTCTGCACCACGACGGGCCACGCGGGCAGGATCAGTTTGTGGGACACCGTCACCACCGGAAAATGCTTGATCGGGTTGATCTGCGGTTCGACCAGCAGGGTAAAGACGAAGACCACCACATACGCTACCACGAACCAGAGCATCCCTGCGAGCGTTTTGCAGACTCGCAACAGGCGGCTGTTGCCCCGGCGGAGACGCAGCCACTCGTCCATGAGGTTGATGATCCGCTCCACTGTCGTGATCAGTCCGCGGAAGAGGTCCATCGTCCACTGCGCCAACGACCCAATCACATGGATCCGCAGGTCGCGCCACAGGCGCGTGAGACGGTGCATCGTCACTTCGTCCACAAACCGGCCCACGGCCGAGTTCAGGAGCAGCGCTGCCACCAACCCCACGTCCAGCCAGGTGCGCCAGCCAATCTGAACGCCACAGATGCGCGTCAGCAGCGCCAGGCAGAAGGTCACGAAGACCGGTCGCAGTACATAGTCCTGCAGGACACGAAAGGCGTAGCTCCCCAGCACCCGCTGCAGCAATCGCGAGTGAATGATTTCCGTCGGGAGTTCGATCAGCCACCGCCGCGCATACCGCCCGCATGCCTTCAGCTGCAGCATGCACCAGTGCCGGAAGGTGGGGCGGTGAACGAGCAGCAGGACCCATGTCCCCAGGCAGAACACGGCCGTTACAAACAGCCAGTTGCCCGACGGGCGCGCCCCCGATGACGCCAGATCCGATTGTGCCAGCGACCCCATCTCCGCAGGCCCGAACGTGAAGGAGTGACGCAGGTGCCGGAGGCACGCCAGCGCCAGATAGGCACCACCATAGGGGACGGCCAGAAATCGCGTCAGGAACCGGCCTGTGCGGGTGCCAAAGGCCAGCGAACTGAGCATCTGCGGCCAGCGCTGATACACGGTGCCGCGCCGGTAGACTCCCTCCAGGGCGCTCCCCAGCGCGCGATCGACCTTGAGCAGCAGATCGCCGCGCAGAAAATCCATCATTCCCGCCACATCCGGCAGCTTCAGGTCGTTCTTGGACAACGCGTCCCGCACATCGGCCATGCTGATGTAGCCGCGTTCCAGGATCCGATCCATCAGCTCCTCAGTCATCTTCTCGCGGGCCACCCGCTCGGGCACGTTGCCCGGTCGCAAGCCGACCCGCTCGACGATCCTGGTCATGATCCGCCGCAGACGCTCGCGGGTATGCGCCGCCAAGCGGGTCCACACGCCTTCCAGCAGCTCCGCGAGACGCTCACGCTGCTCGGCGTCCACGCGCGTGGCGGACACCCGGCGCTGCGCCCGCTGAAGATGACGTAGGATCAGGGTTTCGCCCAGCAACGGCAGGGGCCGCTCGCACGGCCGCCGCCCCCGACTGACGATCCACCGCCAGATGGACGTGCGATGTACCCGCCGCTCGTGTTCCACACACACTTTCTGGAGATCGTACAGCAGCCGAGTCTCGATCGACTGGTACCGTTCGCCCGGCGTTACCAGCAACGCCTGCAGCGCACGGGCCCAGTCCGCCACCTCCGCGTCGGACAGGTTCACCGCGTCGCGCAGCCGCCACGCCAGCTGCTCCAGTTCCGCGCAGGCGGCGGCCCGAGTCTCCGCACGATACTCCCGCGGTCCACGCACGGAGGCCGTCGCGTGCAACAGGGCCGCCTTGACCTGGTTGCCCGCCGCCGCGGCCCGCTCCGCCTGCATTTGCAGCTGCCGGAACTCGGCGCGCGGCATCGACTCGTCAGCCTCTTCCGGCTCCACCGCGGGGCCGGGCGCGGCGGGCCCACGAGCCGGCTTATGGACCCAACCACGCAGCGGCATCCGCTCCAGCAGTGCCTGGTGGTCGATGTCCTGCCGCACGATGTCGTCCACCACCGACCAGTCCCGCACGCCGGGGAAATGGCAGCTCAGCGCCTCGGGGGCAAAATAATGCATCTCCAGGTACGAGGCGACAAACTCGATGTACACCTCGACGTCGCTCGACGCAGGAAACAGGCGGTCATCCTGGAGCAGCACCCCCTGGATCTCGGCAAACTCCGCCTCACCCAGCTGACTGCGGCGATCCCGCGCCATGCTGACTGACACCGACGCATCCGTAAAACGCTTGTCCAGCTCCAGATGCACGCAGGCATGGAACAGCCGGCGAGCCAGATCCCGGACGTACTGCTCCGCACCATCCTCCTTGTCCGCGTCCAACTCCTCCGGTCTCGCCAGCAGGACCAGCCGTTCCGGCATGCTCCCCGCGGACCTCACCCCCAGCTCGCGCGAGTCCACCAGAGCCAGCAACCGGTTGCGCTCGATGGGATAGGTCTCACGCCGTGACAACAGCTGAGGAAATCCCTGGATGCGACGGTCCAGACGAATGATGCGCCGGAACATCCGCGGCTCTACAATCAGCACGCCCGGTTCAACCGACTGTGCATACTGCTCGAGCATTCCACGACGCGTCACGTGTCCCCCCCTGTCCAGTGCCACTGGAATTATAGCTTGTTCTGCCCCGCGCCCCACCTCCCCGGCACGGCGTAAAACCGCCCGGAACTATTCCGACAGAGCGCGGAAGAACAGAACGTGACGCGACACTTCCCCGGGGGGGAACGGCTGGCGAAGTTGCGGAGTAAGTCGATCGCCTGCTCGGCCGACCCGGCATCGAACGGAGCCGCACTCTGACCCTGCCGGGCCACCTGCTCGATCACGCGATGCCCATTCTCGAGAATATCACTGGGTTTCATGCAAATACTTCTGCCCAGTCTGGCGTGTGGTCTTGCCTCGTCACTACAGGAATACTACTGTCGGCACCCTCGGTAATGGCCTTGATCCGGGTCGACTTCATCGCAGATTCCTGACCGGCACGAGTTGCTGGAGACGGCCGGATCTCCCGCGTGCCCGCGGAACCCGTCCGCCTGGAACGGTACCCGAGCGGGTGCTGGGCTGTGTCCCGCCCGTGGTTGACATTGTCGCATCACTCGTGCACATTCAGTGCAGACCCCGCCCGACCGTTGATCGCGAGTGCATCGAGCGCATCGAGTGCATGGACAACCGAGTGCATGGACAGCACTGACTCAGGGCAACGGCGAAACACGCAACAACCGATCTCCAGGTGACCTCACAATGAGCATGACGAGCATGATCCTCCTCGATCGTTCTTTCCGCTGTGACACGCACGACCAGCGCCGTGGGACATGTGATGCGATCGTCCGAATGGCACGCCTCTGTGCGCTGGTGTGCTGCCTGCCGGCCACAGGCTGGTCTGACGAACCGGCCGCACCACCAGTACCCCGCACCTGGCCGCAGCCCTATACAGTTGTGCGTGACGAGGCGGCACAGACGCTGACGCTGAGCACTCCCTACTACACGGTGGAGCAGGATCTGCAGCGGGGCGGGGCGATCACCCGTATCGCGCTGACTCACGGGCGGGCCGCGAACCTGCTCCAGCAGCCCGTGGCGATGCGTCTCCGCGACGAGAGCGGAGCCGCGCTGACCGACGTGCAGGACTCCGCCCCCACCGTCACGCATCGCCGCGACGGGCTCAATGAGGTCGTCACGGTCGAGAGCGTGCTGCGGGACGAGACCGGGAACGAATCAGCGTTCCGGGTGCGGACGACGCTGCAATACCGCTGGGGTTACATCAAGATCCGCCGCGAGCTGTTCGCGCCGGCCGGCAGCCGCGTGCGCGAAGTCTGCCCGCTGCAGACGGTCCTGGCCCCGAGCCTGTGCGAATACGGCTATCGGGAGGGCACCTCGGAGGTGGAACAGGCCCCGCCGTTCTCGTTTGGCAGCAATCGCTGGGGCAGGCTGCGCCTCGACACGCCTGCCGACCCGGCGCTGCAGACACAGTACGTGCCGCGTTCGATGATCTTCGTCGATCCCGGGGTCGAGGGGCTGGAGTGGTTCGTCGGATCGGATCTTTCGCAATGGGAGTTTGGTCTGACGGGGCATCGCGGCGGCGGTCGGTGCGTGCTCGATCGCAGTGCCAGCCCGTCCGGATTGGCGTTGTCGATCGCTCCGCTGTGGAGCCCGGACGAGGCGCTGCCGCTCCCGGCTACCTGCATCTTCGACTGCTATCTGGCAGTGCCTGTGCGGGATGGCCGCGCGCACGCGCCCTGGGTGCACCGTACGTTCAATCGCAACCGCGGCGAGTGGGTGTCGACGGAGCAGATCCGCAGCTGGGCGGAGCAGGGGGTCCAGACAATCCATTGCCACAACGACGGGGATTACTACGATGACGGCCTGTTCTGGCGCGACGGCTCCTACCCGCCATACCCCGACATGGATCACTACGATCAGGTGCTCAACGATTGCCGCGCGGCGGGGATTCGCACCGCCACATACTTCTCGAACAAGGAGCTGCATCCGAGTACGCAGGAGTTCCAGGAGCAGGGGGAAGCGTGGGGGCGGAAGAACCGGGCAGGAGCGCTGCAGCACAATTTCTATAAACCCGGGCACGAGTTTGGTGCCCAGATGTGCCTGCGTTCCGGATGGCTGGAGTTCCTGAAGCTCTCGATCGACCGCGTCCTCAAGAACCACCCGCTCGACGGCGTCTACTACGACTGGAATGTGGCACTGTACTGTGAGAATCCGCTGCATGAGCCGCACCGCGACGGCCAGACGTCGGCCACCGGCCACTGGGACATGGATGAGATGCTCGACCTGATGGAGTGGACTCGCCAGCGGGTCGGCCGCGACGGCCTGGTCATCATCCACAACACCACCGTGCCGGTGTTCGCGCTCGAGAACTTCGCCGATTACGTGGTCGCGACGGAATGGGGATACAAGAAGTGGACCGATCGCGCGCCGGACCTGCAGGACCTGCCGCTGGAAACGTCCCTGGCCGGCGCGATTCCGCGAGGGGTCATCAGTTACGGCGTTCTGGACCGCAACGCCCCCCGCCGGCTCCACCGGCTCTTCGCCATCGAGGCATTCCTCAACGGCGTCACCCCCTGGCCAGCCAGCAACGAGACCTTCGAGCTCCTTCCGCTGTTCCAGCCGCTCGGCGAGTTCGAGCAGTACCGGTTTGCCGACTGGCGCAACCAGGCCGTCACGCTATCGGATGCACGCTGCGCCTCGGCCGTCTACAGCCGGCCCGGCACAGCCTACCTGCTCCTGGCCAACCTGGAACCGGACCCGCGCGAGGTCACGTGCGTGCTGCACCCCGATCAACTACCCCACCCGCTGGCCAGCCCGCAGCACGCGATCCGCATGACCGCCAACACCGTGGACGCCGCCAGCGCTGACCACGATGGCGGGCCCAGCCTGGACCTGCAGCAGTTGACCGGGGACGGTCTCAAGATCACACTACCCGGCGACGACGCTATCCTGATCCAGATCCGCTGAACGGCTGGATCACCACGCAGACATGTTCGTAGCGCGTGTAGGGTGTGACGAGATCGCGCCACTCGCCATATCCATCACCTCACCGCTGTGCCGCGAGCGATGTCACACCATGTCACCCCTCACGGGGCTGCTGGACGCTCGTGCCGATTTCTTTAGTTGTGACTCCTTCCAGCTGATTATGGCCCGGGTGGCAAGAAGCAACACAAGCGCTCCCAACAGCGAGAAAACGAGCGCGGGCCCGCGCGGCAGAACGACAAAACGCCGTGATGACATGGCGATTCCAGTCGGAAGCAACGCCGCAAAAACATAAAGGTGGCGTCTCTCGCTCGCTATTGGACGATACCAGCCTGGCAGCAACATCCATACACACAAGAGACCTCCAAATGCGACGCACGTGATGCCCGATGCTACGACAATTTCGTTCGACAGTTGTCTGTCCCTGAACAACATGCTGCCAACTAGGTGCGCCCCATGATAGCCACAAACGCCTCCTACTAGAAACACGGCAAGGAACATCATTCGCACGAGAAATCCTGTCGTGCCTTCGCGCCGGGCTACCCGAGAACACTCGGACTCTTCGATTGCTTGTATCCACGCTTCGGCGTTGCCTTGTTCGCTGCCACACGCAAAGCGGTGTCCTGTCGGTGATACAATCACGGGAACACACAGTGCTTTCCAGCCAGCGTTCAGCAGCGGATCATCAGTGTTGCTGCCCAGGAACCAACAGCATTCGCTCAACAGGAACCGTTGTTCACCTTCTGGCGTCAAAACGCGCAGAGTATTCCCTGTGAGACATATCTTTCGCGGAAAGTGCTTGAGCCGCCATTGGGATGCTTGGGTCGGTTCGAGTCGGCTAAGTATCCATCCAATCAAAAGGACGACTACGACGAATCCTCCTATGTCGACTGGTGACAGTCCGAGCAAGACACCTAACGCTGAAACAGCGATCGAAAGAAGGCCAAATGCCACACGGACCGCAGTAGGACGAAGATGTCGACGGGGCCAGTCGACTCGAGGCGCAGTCTGACATTCCTCAATGTGGCGACAGTCGACCATCGCGTTGTCCATTTCGATAGTTCCTTTGAAGTGCTTGCAGCGCTCAGGCGTCAGCCGTCCTCGGCATCTTTCGCGCGCCCGCGCGCCAAAGCGTGTTTACACGTCAACGAACTGCCTGTGATTGTAGTGATGGCGGGGATCCGATGTACAGCGACTTTTCTTTTTCGCTCGCGGGGCCAGCGGGCGGTGCGGCACGCCTGCCGCGACTCAGGCGATCGGCACCCAGAGAAGGTCATCATCATCGCCAGAAGAATGCGCAGAGGCGGGCGACTGCGGCGCATCGGGCAGGCTGAACAGGTGGGCCGGATGCGTGCGATGGCGCACCTCGCGCACCTTGGCCATTGAGACATGGGGGACACGCGCGCATCGCGAGCAACGTCACACCATGACGCTACCGAGTGCTGAACCGTCACGCGGACGCGTCGCTAGCGGGGGTGCGTTGGTATACCGCTGGCGTCCAGGTGACGGCCCGAGCCGGGGCGTCCCGCGCCGGCTGGCCCCGTCACTGGCGGGTCGATACCACGACCCCTGGCTTGTCCGCCGGAAAGCCGGCCGCGAAGAACTGCTGCATGGCGCCGTCATACATCGCCACGCGCACGGCCGCCCACGTCGCCTGGTCCCCCGTCGCATAGAACAGATACGTGCGCCCCTCCCATTCGAACAGGTCGACGTCGGAGTTGTTGATGCCTTCCCCCGGTCCGGCCGCCAGAATGGGGTTGCACGGACTGAGTTCCCATGTATCCAGGTCCCGAGAGCGCGCCAGATACGAGGTCCACCCGGGGTGATCCGCCGTGGCTGCGTGCAGGTAGATGACATAGTAATAGGGGGCGAAGTACCGGATCACAGGACACGCACTGTATTCGCGCCGTTCCCCTGTGAAGATCCGGTCGGGCACCTTCTCCCAGCGGCTCAGGTCGCTCGAGCGCGCGAACTTGAAGCAGAACGTGACCGGCTCGTTCGACTCGTATGCCATCAGGAAGCCCTGCGCGTCACGGCAGACGGAACAGTTGAACAGGTGTTCGTTCCCCTCCCGGGCAATGGCCGGCTCCCGCTGCCACGTCTGCAGGTCGGTCGTTGTGAAATGGTAGATACTCTGGAACCAGTCCCGGTCCGTGCCTTCACTGGCGAAGACGTGCAACTGGTCACCATGGACATACGCATTGGCAAACGAATGCCCTTCGGCAAAGCGGCTGATCTCGTCCCCGGTCGTCAGGTCGCGAAGATAGAGGTACATGCTCTGCTTGTATCCCTCCTGATTCGCCTTCGTGTCGTCGCGGTAATTTGCCACCAGCAGCGGGCGACCGCCGAAGACGATCGGTGTAGTTTCCATCGTGTCGGCCAACGCAAACGGCAGTTTCACCAGCGGCACCCGCGTCTCCTGCGCACGTGCCGTGCCATCCAGCAGCAGCCACACCACAACTGCGGTAAGAACCCGCGCGCCTGTGACATCGTTGCATTTCACGATCGGGAACTCCTGTACCTGCCAAGACCAGACTCGCGCCCGCTGGTCGACGGAACCTGAGGGGCAATCACACGAAATAACCTACCGTTTTGCAGACGCCATGAAAACCGGCTAGGATAGTTCCCGGTCCACGTGCAGAAAGATAAGGCGGTGGGCTGCGATGCGCCGGATCCTGGCGACACCGGATCCCGGCAACGATGTTCAGATGAGGAGCCGTGATATGGCAAGAGCTCGAATGATTGTGTGGTTAGTCCTGTTGATCGCGGCCAGCTGGAGGCATGCGCCCACGTCCGCCTGCCGGGCCGGGGAGGACGCGGCCCCGGCTTCCGCGCAGCTGCGAAACATGCTCGTGATCAACGAGGACAACAGCCACTTCTTCGGCACGCGGAAGGCGGAGGAGATGACGCGTGCCGGGCTCGACGCGTTCGTGGACCAGTATGCCGGGTCGGCCGTCACGCACCTGTTCCTCAACACCAACTCCATGCGGGCCAGTTACCGCAGCGCGGTGCGCGACGCAATCTGGGATCCGGTGGCCGGTCAAGAACCGCTCGGCCTGTGGCCTCAGAACTGCAAGCGGCTGTTCGAAGCGGGGCTGGATCCGTATGAGGTCTGGATCAATCGCTGCCGCGAGAAGGGGCTTTCCCCCTGGATCTCGATGCGGATGAATGATGTGCACAGCGTGGACGAAGACAACAGCTTCATGCATTCGACGTTCTGGCGCGAACATCCCGAGTGCTGGCGCGTGCCGCACGGCTCCGCGAGCCCGTGGGTGAATCGGGCGATGAATTACGCGCACCCCGCCGTGCGGGAGCATCAGATGGCCTTGGTGCGAGAACTGCTCGAGCGTTACGATGCGGACGGGCTGGAACTGGACTGGATGCGGTTCGGCTATCATCTGACACCGGGGCGCGAGCGGGAGGAAGGCGCGATCCTGACCGAGTTCGTCCGGGCGACCCGGGCGCTGGCCAACGAGTGGTCAGCTCGACGAGGCCATCCGGTCCGGCTGGCAGTGCGGGTCCCCGCGCACCCCGATGCCGCGGCCGGGCTGGGGATGGACGGCGTGGCTTGGGCTCGCGACGGGCTGGTGGATCTGCTGATTCCCTGCCCGTTCTGGAGTTCGTCCGATTTCGACATTCCGGTCGAGTTGTGGCTGGAGCGGCTGGGGCCTGCCGCGGCCACCGTGACGGTGGCGCCGGGCCTGGAGTACAACTCGCGGCCGTGGCCTGGCGGCGCGGCGGTGGCGAACGACCTGGCCTGCGCCCGGGGATTCGCCGCGGCGGCGTACCATCGCGGCGCGGACAGTATCTATCTGTTCAACTGGATGGACAGCGAGACACGGCCGGTGGAGATCAACGACTATCAGGTGCTGCTGCGCGACGGGCTCTCGCCGCAAGCCGTGTCACACGCCGCGCGCCGGCATCCGGTGTGCTACCGGGACACAGTGCCGGCGAACGTCTCGGCCGATGTGCAGCTGCCGGTTGACGCGCAGGCGGGAGGCCGGTTCCGCATCTACAGCGGCCCGCGCGCCGAGTCGGCCGATGTGTGCGTGGTGATCGGCCTGGCGCCGGCCGACGCGGCGGGCGATGCGCGTTGGGAAGGGACGCTCAACAATCATCCGCTCGGCGCTGCCCAGCCGTTCGCTGCCGTACAGGAGCTGGGTGGCGGCGCCGTGCATGCCGTGCACATGGCCTGCCCGCCCGAGGCGGTGAGCGAGGGGAACAACCTGCTGGCGATCCGGCAGGTCGCCGGGTCGACTCCGCAACAGATCGTGTGGGTCGAACTGCGCGTGCTGCCGCGTGACGCCGTGTCGGCCGCGCCTGCGCCGTTGCCGGGAACGGTGAGCGACTGGCACGGTTTTGCCCGGCACGACTTCATGGTGGACGGCAAGCCGGTGCTGGTCGTCGCGCCGAAGAACGCGGCGCCGGGCCGCCCCTGGGTCTGGCATGGCGAGTTTTTCGGCCATGAGCCGGCGCCCGATATCGCGCTGCTGGAACGCGGGTTTCACATCGTGTATATGAGCGTGCCCGACATGCTGGGATGCCCGCAGGCGGTCACCCACTGGAATGCGTTCTACCAGGAGCTGACGGCAAAGTATGGCTTCGCCCGCAAGGCGGCACTGGTGGGACTGAGCCGGGGCGGACTCTACTGCTACAACTGGGCGGCAGCCAATCCTCACAAGGTCGCCTGCATCTACGCGGACGCGCCGGTGTGCGACTTCAAGAGCTGGCCGGGCGGCTGCGGCAAAGGCCCGGGCAGCCCCCGCGACTGGCAACTGGTACTCTCACAATACGGCTTCGCCGATGACGCCCAGGCACTGGCCTACACCGGAAATCCGGTCGATAACCTGGCCCCTCTGGCGCAGGCCAACGTGCCGCTGCTGCACGTCTATGGAGACGCCGACGAAGTCGTGCCGTGGGACGAAAACACCGGCATCGTCGCCCAGCGCTACCGGCAACTCGGCGGCCATATCACGCTCATCGCCAAGCCTGGTGTCGGTCACCATCCACACGGACTGGAGGACTGCACACCGATCGTGGAGTTCATCGCCACCCATGCGTCAGGGGCAGCCAATCCCTAGCGGCGCCCCCTGGCCAACCCGCAACCATCCCGACTATCGTCGCCACGCCGACTGCATTTCGTGGACGGTCAGCGACCGAATCGTCGCGGTACCGCCCTGTGCGGTGATGCCGAGCGACGTATTGTCCACGTCCAGCACCATGCCCATCGGCATGTAGATGCGGCCGCCGTTGCCGAAGATCTCGATGGACAGGCGATCCACCAGGATCTCCAGCTGCACGCAACCGTCGACTGCCGGCAGTGGTGCCTGCTTGTCCCGGCAACTGAGCGTCTGCGCGGCCGCATCGTACACGATCTGCGCGCCCCGCAGGTCGAGCACCACCTGCTGCGCATCGCCCGGCTCGAGCACCGCCTGGATGTGCAGCAGCTCCCCCCGCTTGCCGGCCAGCGGATTCGCGCCGTCCGTCAACATGATCCGCTCGAGCGCGAAGGACTTGCCGTGCAGCCGGGAGACTTCCCGCACGGGGTTCGCACACAGCCGTACTCCCTCCTCGGTCGTGCGGAGCGTCAGTTCGACCGGGAAGTTCATCTGCTGGTTGAACGGCATGTCCGGATGCCCGATCTGACCCCAGGCGATCTGGATGCGCCGCCCGTCCTCGGGTGGAACGTTGCTGTAGGTCTGCGAGGCATAGAAGCAGTTCCCCCAGTTGAAACGCGTCTTCTCCGGCTGGTCGGGGGTAAACGTCTTGCCGTCGAACCGGCCGAGCTGATACGCGCCGTCGGCCGCATAGACCACCCAGCGCGTGTTCTGGCTGTTCCCATCAACCGGCAACTCGAAGATCTCCGGACATTCGAAATACCTGTCGAGTTTGCTCTGCAGCGTCCAGCTCTTCAGATCGGTGGAAGTGTAGAAGGCAATCCGCTGCTGGAGCTGATCGCCGGCACCTTCCTCATCGTACACGGCCATCACCCAATGCTGGCCAGGCTCGTACCAGATGATCTTCGGATCGCGTCCCTGGTGCTTCACGACCGGATTGCCCTCATAGTCGGCGAACGTTCGCCCCCGGTCGTTCGAGTAGGCGATGACTTCGCCGCGCCCAGTGCTCGTGTACGAGGCGACGATGACGTCTTCCGTCCCCGACTTGAAGCCCGCTGTGTTGTCCCGGTCGACGACCGCACCTCCGGAGAACGCCCAGTCACCGAACTGGTGGGGATAGATGGCGATCGGCAGCTGCGTCCAGTGGACCAGATCGGTACTGACCGCATGCCCCCAATGCATGTTGCCCCAGTTCCAGCCGTACGGATTGTGCTGGAAATAGAGATGCCATTCCCCTTTGTAGAACACCAGGCCATTGGGATCGTTGTTCCAGCCGACACAGGGGGAGAAGTGGAACTGCGGCCGGTACTTCTCCTGATAGAGCGTCGCCGCACCGGGTATGGCGTCGTCCTGCCGGACCTGCGCCAACCCCTGCGAATCGCCCGGCAGGCGATCCACTTCAATGACCGCTTCCTGTCCCTGGTACTGCGCCATGTCCAGAAACGCCCAGAAGCTGGGAGCGCCGGGTGCCAGTTCGATGTCGAAATCGTCGACAATCGTGTTCCCCACAGTCACCTTCATCCGCACGACCGCCGCGCCGTTCCGCACCGGCAGATGCAGGTAACGCTGGGCCATCACCAATCGGCGACTCTGCGGCTCCGCCTGCCGCTTGCGATTACTCTGGACAAGCTGATCCACATTGATGTGCCCCCAACCTCCCTGCCGCTGGTCGACAATCTGAATCACCGCCTGCTGGCCCACCAGATCCTGGACATCCCAGGTATACCAGTCCAGTCGTTCCGTGCCGCCCGGGCGATCGTTCGGTCCGGTCGCCGTGCGCACCACCTGGCCGTCGACCAGCAGGTTGATGCACGTCTCGCCCGGGTACCGGCCGCCGCCGAGCAGGAAGTTGATATAGCGGCGTTGGATGGTCAACGGCGGACTGGTGAGCGTGCCCGTCGCGTTGTCCCCCTTGAAGTAACTGTTGACCAGACCCTGCCCCTCATAGCCGCTCACGTCCATCTGGTTGGGGAGCGTGCCGCGCGCCGGGCCAGGCCCGAACGCCGTGCCGGTCGTGGTCCAGTCGCCGTAATCGGCCCCTTCAAAGTCGGCAATGACAATATCCGGCTCGTCGGCCACCAGCACGTTCGCGAGACCGAGACAGACGCCTGCACACATCACGATGCTACGCATGGTTGTCACTCCGCTTGCTGAATCCCGGGGGGCTGCCGCGCGCGGCGGCGAGAACTTTGAGGTTAACCTTCGGCATCCCCCTTTGAAAGATGGGCGTGCCCGATCCCCTGCCTGCAGGAGCTTCTCCGGGTGGACCACCAGGGTGAACGCGCATGATTGCCAGGCACCTCGCGGGCTGCGAAGATGGGCGGACACTGCATCCCGCTTTGCCTGCCCGTCAACTTCGAAGGAGTCACCTCATGACCACCCGCGTCTGGCTATGTCTTAGTCTTACGTTCGCGTTCGTCTGTTTCCTGACTGCAGACCGGTCACGGGCCCACGCGCAAGCGCCCGACGCGGCCCGCGTCGCCGAGATCATCCCCTGGCTCACACCGGAGGCCTACAGTCCCACGCCGACGATTGCCGACCGCGGCTTCTGGGCACTCGTAAGCGAACTGCCTGCGTATCAGTCGGTCGTGGCGGATGCCGGCAAGATCCCGGAAACCGCGTTCCAGCCGCTGCCGGACGACCTGTATCTGGAGTACTCCAAGAATGGCAATCGGTCGCACTACGAACAGGTGTACTTCGAGAAGCTCCGCGCCTTCCGCACGCTGGTCGTGGCCGAGTGCGTGGAGAATCAGGGACGTTTTCGGCAGCCGATCCAGCAGCTGATCGCCTCCTACGCGGCCGATAAAACGTGGGTCCTGCCGGCGCACGACTGGGCGCTGGACAACTTCGAGGGGCGGCAGATCACCATCGACCTGTTCGCCTCGGAGGTCGCGTGCGAGCTGGCCACCGCCGACCACACCCTGGGTGCGTGCCTGGATCCAGCGACACGGGCCACCGTGCGGGACCAGGTGCAGCGCCGCATCCTCCAGCCGTACACCCAGATGGTCACGCAGGGCCGGCCGAGCCGGGCCTGGCTGACCGTCACCAACAACTGGAACGCCGTCTGCCTGGCCAACGTCACCGGCACGGCGCTGGCCCTGCTCGACCAGCCCGCAGAGAGAGCCTTCTATGTGGCCGCCGCCGAGCAGTACATCGCGCACTTCCTCCGCGGCTTCACCGCCGACGGCTACTGCAGCGAAGGGATCTCCTACTGGAACTACGGCTACGGCTGCTTCGTGCGTCTGGGGCACATGCTCGACGGCGCCACCGGAGGCCAGGTCGACCTGTTCGCCCAGCCGAGAGCTCGCAGCGCCGGGCTGTTCGCACGCCGGATTGAGATCACACCCGGCGTCTATCCAGCGTTTGCCGATTGCGGTGTCGGGGCCCAACCCAGCCGCGATATCATGGCCTACGTCTCCCGCCGCTACCAACTGCAGCCCACGAGCTGGGAACGTGGCGGCCTCGGGTCCGTGCGGTGGCTCGATGAGTTCGGCGTGTTCTCGTTCCTCATCCAGAAACCCGATTCCACACCGCAGGCAGCTGAAACGCCCGGTATCCGCGACTGGTTCGAAGACGCCGGCATCCTGATCTGCCGCGGTGGCCAGATCCGCGGCGGACTGCCCGTGGGCGTGGCACTCAAAGGAGGACACAACGAAGAACACCACAACCACAACGATCTCGGGTCGTTCGTGTTCTGTATCGGTGACTCCATGACCCTCGTCGACCCCGGAGCCGAAGTCTACACGCGCCGCACCTTCAGCTCAGAGCGCTACGTGAGCAACCTGCTGAACTCGTTCGGGCATCCCGTGCCGCGCGTCGCCGGACAACTGCAGAAAACAGGCCAAAATGCCGTGGCCAAGCTGGTGCAGCTGGACCTCGCCGACGATCACGATACGGTGCAGTTCGACCTCTCGTCGGCATATCCCGTCCCGTCACTCAAACAGCTCCATCGCACGTTTGTCTTCCAGCGCGACTCCGGTAGCCTCCTGGTAACGGACGACGTCCAGTTCGACACGCCCGAAACGTTCGGCACGGCCGTGATCACCTTCGACGCTTGGGAACAGGTGTCCCCCGACCGCTTGCGGGTCGGCGCAGGGCCGACCGCCGTGGAGATCCAGATCAATTCCGGCGGTCAGCCGCTGACGATCGAGGCCGTCACCATCGACGAGGATATCCGCGGCAGGACACAGCCGGCCCGCATCGGCATCGACCTGGCGGCGCCGGTGACTCAGGCCACGTTGCGCTTGACCATCACCCCCGCCGCGGCCACGCCCTGAACCCACCCCGCGGGCCGGAGTCAGCGCGGGCCGGAGTCAGAGTGTCTGCTTCCGAGCGCCGTCTGTTTCCGAGCGGGCGGAACCGATGGTATCCCTTTGTGAAACGCCTTCGGCGTATCGTGCGATAATTGGTACGGAACCCCAGGGTGCGCTGCTGCGCAGCGACCCTGGGCTGCGGAGTGTAACCGCTTCGCGGTAAAGAACAACGGACAAGCGGACAGCTGGGGCAAGTGCCGTACCTTCAGCACGGCTAACAAGTAGGCTGCCACACGGCTACTACCAGCTAGCAGTTCCGCCGCCAGCACCGGCTGCTTGTGGCGGGGCAGGGGGCGGGGCGCGGTGCTGCGGCGAAAAATCCACCACTCGGAGTGGCCACCGGGACGCATTTCGCTAGAATCCAGCGTTTTCTCGCCGTGTGCTGACCAGCAATGATCCTCTGCTTCCCTTATGAGGAGCTTTCATGAAACGCGACGAACTGATAGCGAAAATGCGACCGATCCTCGTGAAGCGCAAGGAGGTGTTGCGGCGGCGCCTGAATGGTGATCTGACCCACTTGAGCAGCAACTGGGATCGCGACGAGGTGGGGGACGAAAGCGACGGGGCGGTGGGTACACAGGACGACGAAATTCACTCCCTGCTGGCTCAGTCGGAGAGTGAGGAGATTCAGCGCATCAATGCGGCGTTGGAGAACATGGAGCGGGGGGAATACGGGCTGTGCGAGGAGTGCCGGCAGCCGATCGCAGCGGCGCGTCTTGAGGCGCTTCCTTACACGACGACCTGTATTAATTGTCAGCGGACCTCGGAGGCCAATCGGATGCGTAGTGGCCTGGGCGTGGATCCAGACTCACTGGACGATCGGCAAGAGAGCCCGGCGGACGCTGCCGATTGACAGACGGTGGACCACACCGGGTGGTCGTTCCGCGCGAGTGGGCCGTCTGGCGTGCGGGCGACTACCGTCGCCTGCCGATCAACGTGGTGAGGTCACCGAGTATGTGTGGCAGTGCGGTGCCGCCGGGCGAGGCCAGGTACATGGCGCTCCACACGGGGTCGTACTTCTCCTTGTACTTCCTGAGTCTTTCGAAGCTGTAGAAGCGGTCTCCGAACTGGTAGGCCAGGTGGACCACCCGATTCCACAGCGGTGCCAGGAGTCGGTCGTCGACGCCGGACAGCGGTGCCATGCCCAGATTGAACCACTGGAATCCCTGCTGCCGGCCCCACTGCATGAGTTCGATGAACAGGAACTCCATCACGCTGGCCGGCGCGCCGGGCAGATGGCGCATCAGGTCGACCGACAGTTCTTCACGGTTCGCACTGCACAACACGTTGGCGAACGCGACGACGTTGAGTGCCTGGCGCACGACGGCCACCGGATAGCGACTGAGGTAAGTCTCGTCGAAGAATCCCAGTGAGAAGCCTTTCTCGTGCACCTGCTTCTCGGCCAGCCAGGCGTCGGAGATGTTTTTCAGCTCGGGCAGCAGGCTGCGTACGTGATCGCCGCTGATCACCGCGAACTCCAACTGCTCGCGTTGCCCGCGGTGGTGTGCCTGGCGGAGTCCTTTGCGCGTGCTGCCGTCCAGCGAAAAGCCGTCCAGCGGCACGCGTGCTTCCTCACCCAGCTTGAGGAGCGTCAGCCCTTGATCCAGGTAGATGGGCAGGCACTCCTCCTCGACCTGGTAGAACACCGGCCAGCCGTCGTACTGTTCCACCAGTTCCCGGAATTCCCACACCAGTTCCGCGCGTTCCGATTCCGGCCCCACGGGATCGCCCAGGGCGATCCAGGACCGCCCTTGCCTGGCGTACATGACGAATCCCGTGCCCTGCTCGTTGAACAGGAACGACTTGTCACCCAGCAGCGCCAGCTGAGCCATGGTCTTGGGAGACTGGTGGACGACCGCGGCCGCCAGCTGCAGATCTCCGGCCAGGCGTTCGGTGGGGATCCGTTTCGGCGGGGTGAGGAGTCGCCAGATCGCAAACGTCAGCAGCACGACCAGCGCGCCGGCGCTCGCGCGGAGGAACCGCGGCGCGTCGCCCCGCAACGTGAACGCCCACCACGCGCTGAACCGGTACTCCTCATGCTTGTAGACAAACAGTCCCACACAGATCGAGGCGATCACGACCACCAGCACGGCGGCGACCCAGCCTGACGTAAACGGTTCGTGCAGCAGCGATCCTTTGCGGTAGAAGCGGTGGCGGCAGACGAAGAGCGAGACGGCGATCGTGATCAGGACAATCGCGACCTCGTAGTCCAGGCCTTTGAGCAGCGCGGCGACGAAGCCTGCGCCCAGCAACACCATCGTCAGCCACCAGGCGGCATTCAGTCGGCGGTGCAGCCCGCGTGCCAGCGGCAACAGCATCGCGCCGATCAGGCTGCCCACGAAATGCGAAACCTCGATCACCGACAGCGGGACGGCTTGCTCCAGAGCCGCCCGGCGCCCCGGCACGATGGGTGTCGCCCCCGACACCAGCAGCACCATGCCGGCAATCAACGTCGCCCACGACAGCAAGCTGGCGACAATCGGCTCGGACCAGCGCCCGATGGCCGCCCATACACGTTCAGCCGCAGCGCGTTGCAGCGAGATTTCATGCCCCGCCAGCAACAGCACAGCGGCCATCAGCGGCAACAGGTAGTAGATGATCCGGAACATGAGCAGGGCGGCAACCATCGACGGGGCCGAGCCGGGGGCGGACAGCGTCAACAGAATCAGTTCGAACACGCCGAGCCCGCCCGGCACGTGGGTGATGAGGACTACCACGACGGCCAGCAGATACATGCCGAGGAATTCCCAGTATCCCACGGTGATGTCGTGCGCGACCAGCACGTACAGGCAGCCGGCGGCCACACACAGATCCAAAGCCGCCACCGACAGTTGCAGCAGCGTCATCCGCGCGCCCGGCAAGGGAAACTGCCGGTCGCGAATGTGCAGCGTCCGCCGGTGGAAGGCGGCCAACGCCACATAGCCGAGTGAGATGGCCAGCAGCACGAAACCCAGCGGATACACGCTGGTGAACGGCACGTGCAGCTTGTCGGGAATCGGGAACGGCCGCACGATGAACACCACGCCGGCCAGGGCGAACGCCCCGACCCAGAACGTGATCGCCATCATGATCACCAGCTGCAGGATCTCGACGGCCGACAGCCCCCACGCGCTGTAGAGCCGGTAACGCACGGACGTGCCCCCCAGCAGCGCGCCGAAGTTGTAGCTGGTGACGAACCCCGTGAATGACGCTAACGAGATCTTGCCGAGCGACAGCGGGTGGCGGATGGCATGCATCGCCAGATAGTCGTAGCCGATGAGCACGACATAGTTGACGATCGTCAGGCCCAGCGACGCCAGCAGTCGCCAGGTGGGAATGGCCCCTATGGCATTCCGGATGTCTCGATAGTGGTAGTGCTTCAGTTCGCGGTACAGAAACCAGACGGCCGCCATGAACACCGCCACGACCAGAAGCGGACCAATCCTGTGCACGATCTTGTTCATAGGGTGTTCCATCGTAGCGAATCATCCGGGTTTTCGGCTACTGCGACCCGCGTGAATTGCCCCACTCCCAGGCCACCGCCACGCGGTGATCCCCCGGGCACGTCCGCGCGACGCGTCCATCCGTGGTCGCTCTGCCAGCAGAATCCACGGCAGCGGGGTTGACAGAGTCAGACCGGCGTTGGTCAATGGCAGATGCGCCCCCACTGACGCCCCACCTGCTGGTCGTGGACGTCGGCGCACATCCGCACTGGACGGGACAGATCACCGGGTTGCGGATCGATCCGGGCAACGGCGCGACGGCCGCGGAGTTCGCCATCGATTATGCGCGCGGCAAGTAGCGCGCGGCGGTCAGCTGTTGCCAACTGGCCAGCCCTCCCTTTTCCCCACAAGGAACAGATCATGCGACAATCCGGCTTGTGCTGGGCCTGGTGCCTGGCGTTGAGCACGCCACTCTGCGCTGCTGACGGTATCGAGATCCGCAGCCAGGCATTCACCGCCAACATCCAGGCCGGTTCCGTCGTGCGGCTGACGGACGCGGATGGGACACAGTACGTTGGCCCACCCGCCGAGGCGCGCGGCATGAGCCTTTACCGAGGCGAATCCGGGCACTGGGCGATGTCCGTCGAGTCGGGCACCACGCTCGCCCCCGGCAGTTCGTCCGTCCAGACCTATGAAGCGTTCTCGGAACTCGACGCCGCCCAGGCCGAGGCGCGGTACGAACTGGACGCCGCGACCGGCGATCTGCTGATCCGCCAGACGGCCCGCACGGCTGCGTCCGGACTCTGGGGAGTCGGCTGGTGGATCGCCGACATTCCGCTCGACTATGCCATCCTGATCCCCGGCGGCTCAGGGCTGCGTCTGACGCGTGAGACTCCGGGCCCGACGTTCCAGCACGACTATCCCTTCAGTTGGGAGGCTCAGCTGGTGGTTGTGGAAGGCCCGCAGGGTGGCTTCTACGCCTGGTCCGACGATACCCAGGGACGTTTCAAACGACTGATTGTGGAGCGCCGTCCCAGCGGCTGGCGAATCGGGCTGATCACCCTCAATGACGCTCCTTTCGACAACCTGACCACGTGCGAGAGTGTCACCTGGCATCTCAACACGTACACCGGCGCGTGGCGCGTCCCGGCACGGCGATACCGCGACTGGCTGCAGCAGACATATCAGCTGGTGCCGGTCGCACAGCGGCAGCCGGCGTGGGCCCAGAACATCCGCGGCTGTGTGATCATGGGACTCGACACTGACATCCTGGAGGCCTTGCCGACATACTTCGATCCAACCCAGACGCTGCTCTATCTCTACGATTGGCGCGCGCCTGGATACGACCGCCAGTATCCGGACTACGCGCGGCTGCAGCCCGCCCTGATGCCGTTCCTGCAGCGTGCCCGCGCGCTCGGTTTTCGCACGATGCTGCATGTGAATTACTTCGGCGTCGATCCGCAGCATCCGGCCTTTGAGCAGTTCGCGCCGTACCAGGTGCGGAGCCCGTGGGGCCAGCACGACAAGGAGTGCTGGATCTGGCCGCCGGAAGATCCCGACATCCGTTTTGCTTACATCAACCCGGCCTGCCGGGCTTGGCGCGACTACTTCACGGCCGCCATGGTGGAACTGTGCCAGCAGACCGGCGTGGACGCACTGCACCTGGATCAGACCATCTGCATCTTCAATGACCACAACGGCCGGATCGATGGGATGTCGATGCTGGAGGGGAACGTCGCGCTGCATCGCCAGCTGCGCGAGGCGCTGCCCCATGTCGCGCTCAGCGGCGAAGGACTCAACGAAGTCACCTGCCGCTACGAAGCGTTCGCACAGCGCCACGCCTGGGGCCTGGATCACTCGAAAAGCACCTACGATCGCCGGATGCTGGCAGCCGCGCACCCGATCAGCTCGTACATCCTGCGGCCGTTCACCACGATGTACGGCTACCTCGGCTGCGTGTCGCCCGAAAACGATCAGATGTACGCCGCCTGGAACGAGGCATATCGGCATTGGGGAATCATTCCGACACTCAAACCGACGCGCGAGGCATTGACGGGCGAGCACGGTTTCCTGGAACAGTTCTCCGATGAAGTACGCGTCTGGCAGCAGCAACGCGTGGAAGTCGACCTGGACGGGCCGTGGCCCGCGGAAGTCGCCTTCCCATTGCGGACGGCGGATGGCCAGCCGTTCGTGGCCACACAGGACCGACGGTGGATCTTGAACGATCGCGTCATCAGCCAGACCGTGACCGGCACCACCCAATGGGCCGGCGCCGGGACCGTGCCAGGCTGGCGGGCGCATGCGGCAGATCGCGTGCTCGGCCTGCATCCGGACCGCTGGTATCCCCTGTTCCCCCGCTCCCCCGCCGGCGATCGGTTCCACGTGTGCGACATGCCCGCAGACACCGTCATCGACTTCATCGCCGTCTCTGACCAACTGGCGCTGGTCGCGCTGCAGGATGTCCAGCCGATCGTGGCGGACCTGACGACGCTCCTCGAACACGCCCTCTGTGGAACGCGTCCGGCCCAGGGCGCACTGCAAGAGCGTATCGGGCCGGGTGAGTTTTCTGACGGCGCGTCGCTCACCAGCGCCGCCGGTGTCTTCACCACCCATCCGCCCTGGAAGGCGGGGGTCACCGGGGAGGCCTTCGCACGGTTCACCTGCACACTGCCCGACCAGGGCCGCCTGCGATTCATCAGCGAAGTGTACATGGATCCGGCCGCAGTGGGACCTGACAAGACCGACGGCGCAACGTTCATTGTGCGCGCGTCGTCCGACAGACACCACGCGGACTGCCTGGTCCACCATGCCACCGACCGGCTCTTGCCACTTGAGCTGGACCTGAGTGATTTCCGCGGGCAGACAGTGCAGCTGGAGCTGGCCGTTCACCCGGGCCCCCAACAGTCCTTCATCTACGACTGGGCACGCTGGCGGCGTCCGCGGATCGAACGCCATCTGCCCGATCCTCGGACTATCGCCGTCGAGACCGACCACGCCTGGACCCTGGCGCTCAACGCCGACGGTGCTGTGCCGGTGACACAGACAGGCACCCGGCTGGCGCTCCAGACACGCGTTCCCGGTACGCTCGCGCTGCTGGCACAGCAGCCCCCGGTGGCCACCCTGCCGGTCGATCTGTCCCGGATGCCCGACGAGACCTTCTTCGTCACCGATTCGGGCCGCGTGGTCGATTCCTCGTACTGCGCCGTCGTCCAGACCGGCGTGAACGCCGTGGGCGGACAGACTCGCCGCGGACTGTACACCCATCCGCCGAACAACGGCCGGACCATCGCCGCCTACCTCCTCACGCTGCCCGCCACACCGGCACGCTTCACGACCGCCCTCGGTCTGCGCGATGGTTCCAAGTCCGCCGGCGTCGAAGTCTCCATCGCCGTGAACGGCCAGGCGCGCGCGCGGCGGATGATTCACCCCGGGAACTGGGATATGCTGGACGTGGATCTCACAGCCTGGGCCGGCATGCCAATCGTGCTGAGCCTCGTCACCGACGCCGCCGGCGGGTACGACTACGACTGGACCGCGTGGGGAGAACCGCAGATTGTGGCGCAGTGAGGGGGGAGTGTTTGTTTTTTGTTTTTTTGTGTTTTGTGTTCAGTGTTCAGTGTTCAGTGTTCAGGTCGGAGGGGAAGCAGATTGGCTGCGGCGCGCGGGTACGGAGTGCGTGGATTGAGCGTTCAGCAGGCAGACACCTGAACTCGACAGTTACAACAGTTTGAGATCCAGCCATGACTCACACGCTTGCCCGCCGCCACGACCGCTGAGGTCTATCGCCAGCACAAGGAAGCTCAGCAGATGATGTTGCGGGGCGAGCCGGTACGGTATCATTGGAGATGGTAAAGAACGGTGCCGGCGAACCGCACGCCGAACCGCGAAGCCCAAATCGCGAAATAACGAAAGACAAAACAACGAAAACAAGCATCGCAACCTAAACAGGAGTTAGCAGATGAAACGGCGTCAATTCCTGAAACTCATCGTGTGTGGTGGCCTGATGGCCGCGTGCGGCCTGGCTGCTGGTCTGGCCGTGGCCGACGACGGCGCTGCGAACGCTGTACCACTCACTGCCGGTTTTGCAGAAGCGGATATTACGCCGGCGATCGGCATGGAGGCACCTGGCGGCTACGGCAAGGCGTTCCACCAATCGGTGCACGACCCGTGCAAGATCCGCGCCGCTGTCTTCGGTGACGGTGCCAATCGCGTGGCTATCGTCGGCGTGGATGCGCTCAGCCTGCAAGAGGAGATGGTCGAGGCGGCGCGGAAAGCCATCCACCAGCGGTGCGGGATTGAGCCCAAGGCAATTCTCATCGCGGGCTCCCACTCGCACTCCTCCGGCCCCCTGTGCGGGGTCATGCCAGGCGAGTACGATCACGCCGCGCCCGTCGTGCAGAAACTCGCCTACGAACAGACGATCTGCGTCAATATGGAATACTACCAGGAGTCGCTCGATAAACTGGTGGAGGCCGTGTGCCAGGCGGACGCGGCGCGCGTTGCCGCGCGCTGTGGAGCCGGTAAAGGGACGGAGGACAAAGTGGCGTTCAACCGCCGGTTCCGGATGCGGAACGGGATCAGCTACACCCATCCCGGCCAGGGCAATCCGGATATTATCGAGCCGGCCGGACCGACCGATCCCGACGTCGGAGTGATCGGCGCGTGGAACCAGGAGGGCAAGCTGCTGGGCTGCATCGTCAACTTTGCCTGCCATGCCACCACCAACCCCGGCGGGATTTCAGCCAACTATATCTATTACCTCGAGCAGACCATCCGCGGCACCTTTGGCCCGGAGGTGGTCGTGGTGTTCCTGCCCGGGACGTCTGGTGATGTGACGCAGGTGAACAATCTCAATCCGTACGTAAACCCGGAAGGAGAGGCCTGGTGCCGGTTGGTCGGCGGTCGCGTGGGTGCCGAGGCGGTCAAGGTGCTGCTGGACATGGCGGCCGGCGATCTGGGACCGGTCAGCGCTGATCAGACGGTGTTGGATATCGTGCGCCGCGCGCCAGATGCCGAGCGTGTCAAGCAAGCGTTCGAGATGGTGCAGAAAGATATCGCCGAGGTAGGCCACACGGATTGGACATTCGCCAAAGAGACCGTCATGCTGGACGCCATCGTCCAGAAGCAACCGCGGGTGCCTGTGGAAGTCCAGGCCCTGCAGGTCGGTCCGGTACTCCTGGTCGGCCTGCCGGCCGAGGTGTTCTGCCAGTTCGGCTTGGACATCAAGGCCGGGAGCAACTTCCCGCTGACGTTCCCGGTGTCGCTAGCCAACGCCTGTGTCGGGTATATTCCGACGGAGGAGGCGTTTGGCGAACACGGCGGCGGCTACGAAACGCGTCTGACGTCCTACACGAACCTGGATATCACCGCCGGCAGGCAGATGGTGGAAGCCGCCATAGCCATGGCCCGCAAAATGACGCCCGGCACGATTCCGACACTGCCTCCGCACGGACCGTTCGGCGGAGCCTGGACGTATGGGAACCTGCCCCCCCAGCTCCACTGAACAAGACCACTGCGGCGTCCGCCGCTGACCAGCTGTTTCTTCCCGCGTCCCGATCAACACGGTTCAATTCGTTCACCTTTGGAGTTCACTGTCATGACTACACGCCGTACTTTCCTCAAGACCTCCCTGGCGGCTGGCGCCGCCCTGACGACCACCTTGTCGCTCACCCGGTCGGCCCACGCGGCGGGTGCGGACGGATTCCGAGTGGGCCTGATCGGCTGCGGCGGACGCGGCAGCGGGGCGGCCGCCAATGCGATGAACGCGGGGGAGGATGTCAAACTGGTCGCCATGGCCGACCTGTTCGAAGATCGGCTGGCACCCGCTCGCGCTCGATTGAAGGAGTTGAACCCGAACCAGGTGCAGGTGGACGACGACCATCTGTTCCACGGGTTCGACGCGTACAAGAAGGTGCTTGAGAGCGACGTGGATGTGGTCCTGATCGCCCCGGCATCGCACTTCATTCCCGCCCACCTCGGCGCGGCGATCGCGGCGGGCAAGCATGTCTTCTGCGAGAAGCCGCATGCCCTCGACGTGCCCGGCATCAAGGCCGTCACCAGCATCTGCGAAGAAGCCCGGCAGAAGGGATTGGCCATCGTCTCCGGACTCTGCTGGCGCTATGACCAGGCGGTATGCGAGACGATGAAGCGGGTCCAGGACGGAGCGATCGGCGAGATCATCGCCGTCCAGGAAAACTATGTGGGCGGCCCGTACTACGCCAAAGACCGCGAGCCGCAGTGGAGCGAACTGGAATACCAGTTCCAGAACTGGTACCACTTCAACTGGCTCTCCGGCGATCAGACCGCGCAGCAGCTGATTCACAGCATCGACAAGGGCTCCTGGGCGCTGGGCGACGTGCCCCCCGTCAAGGCCTGGGGACTCGGCGGGCGCCAGGTGTGCCTGGAACCCAAATACGGCGACCAGTTCGACCATTTCAGCGTCGTCTTCGAATACGCCAGCGGCGTGCGGATGTACGCGTACTGCCGCGACATTCCCGGCTGCGCGTTCAACGAGACCTCCGACGTCATTCTCGGCACCAAGGGCAAAGCCTTCATGCCGGACCGCTGCCGCATCGAAGGCGCCAATCCCTGGCGCGCTGAAAAGTCACGGGAGGTCATGTACGACAGCGAACACAAAGCCCTGTTCGACTCGATCCGCAAAGGCCAGCCGATCAACAACAGCAACTACATGATTCTCAGCTCCATGCTCGCAATCCTGGCTCAGATGGTTTGCTACACCGGCGAGCAGATCACGTGGGAACAGGCCATGGCCTCTACACTCGACTTCTCCCTGCCGGAATACAACTGGGACGCCGAGCCACCCGTCAAGCCGAACCCCGACGGGACCTATCCATGCCCGCTGCCCGGCGTCACGAAGTTCGTGTAACCGGCAGACGGAAAGGGGAGTGCGGAACCTGGCGTGGTGAAAGGCCCGAAGAAACGGCCCTGGTGCCGGTTTTGACATTTGTTCCACCGGTGAGCCACTTCGCATCAACGGTTTACTTCTCACTGCGAACCCTGTGTCAGGTTGGCGACCCTGCACCAGGGGTGCGGTACCGGGATGGCTGTCGTCTGGCCGAAGGTCAGTTCTCACCGTAGCCTGGGGCAACGCTTCAGGAATGGGAGCACAACGAGGAGGACCGGTCATGGTGTCTCACAACCGAGTTCTGGTGCCGGCAGTGGTGCTTTCGCCAGCTGTTCGTCAATGGCCAGCGGCGGCAACGTGCGCGGTCCCCCAACACCGGCTATTATCGGGTGGCGCAGACCCTGCCGGGCCCTCCCGATGTACAGAATCGACCGATCGCGCGCGAACTGCTGGATCAACCGGGCGAGTGGTATTTGAGCCGCGACACGGGCGTGCTGAGTTATTGGCCCCTGCCGGGTGAACAGTTGGCCGACGCGCGTGTCGTGGCACCCCGCTTGACCGAACTGATGCGGCTCGACGGCGATCCGGACCAGGGCCAGTTCGTCGACCACGTCACCCTGCGCGGCCTGACGTTCCACCACACCGACTGGGTGCTCGATCCGCGCGGCAACAGCAGCACGCAGGCAGCCGTCGAAGTACCCGCGGCGATCGTGGCCGACGGGGCGCGCCACTGCACGCTCCAGGCGTGTGAGGTCGCCCACGTGGGCACCTATGGTATCTGGCTGCGGCGCGGTTGCAGCGAGTGCCGGGTAGACCGCAATCGGCTCTGGGATCTGGGAGCGGGCGGCATTCGCGTCGGCGAGACCCAGATGGCGTCCACCGACGCGGCCGAGTCCCGGCACAACGTCGTAGACAACAATCACACTTATGACGGTGGACACGTCTATGCCGCGGGCGTCGGCGTCTGGGTCGCACAAAGCAGCCACAACCGCATCTCGAACAACGATATTCACGACCTCAACTACACCGGCATCAGCATCGGCTGGAACTGGAACGATGCGCCGAACCGCACACACCACAATGTGATCGAGCGGAACCACGTGCATCAGGTGGCGCGCGGCGTGCTGAGCGACGCGGGATTGATCTACTGCCTGGGGGCCTCGCCCGGCAGCGTGATCCGGAACAACGTGTTTCACGACATCTGGCCATACGCACAGCCGGCCTTCGGCTGGGGTATCTACCTGGACGCCACCTGCGGCGAATACCTCGTGGAGAACAACCTGGTCTACAACACCCAGAGCGGCGGCCTGATGTTCAACAATGGCGGCCACCAGCACGTGATCCAGAACAACATCTTCGCCCTGTCAGCCAGCCACGCCCTGTGGCCGTATGCGGAACGCAGACCGAGTGTCTTCCGCCGCAATATCGTCTATCTGCCCCAGGGCGAACTGCTCATCCCGCTCGGCGAACGGTCGCTCGAAGAACGGCTGGCAGCAGGTGAGTCGCCGGGGGAGTGGAATCAGAATCTCTACTGGCACACGGCCGGCGCAGATCGGCTGCAGTTCTACCGTCGCAGCTTCTCCGAGTGGCAGGCGGTCGGCCTGGACCGCGAATCACTCGTCGCCGATCCTCTGTTTGTCGACCCTGCGCACCGAGATTTCCAACTCGCGCCCGACTCGCCGGCGCTGGACCTCGGCTTCCAGCCGTTCGACATCCAGGATGTCGGACTCTACGGCGACCCGGCCTGGGTGGCGGAGGCGAACCACAGCCAGTGCGCCGTCACGCCGCTGCCACCAAACTAGCCCGCACACACCAGCACACGACCGGCCGCATCACTGGGCAATCAGCAGAGCCGACAGCACCTGCGCGTAGATCCGATGCCCGAAATCATTGGGATGGTTCACACCGTTGCCGGTCAGGTCCCAATCGTTCTTGCGCCGCAGGAGTTCTTCCCAGACGGACGTCATATCAGCCAGCGCACAACCGGGCCCGCAGAGTGCCGCCAGCTTGTCGCGATACTGAGGAAACAACTCCTGCTGAAGTGCGATCCAGTCCCGATTGCCCAGCATGGTGGCGAGCAGAATGAAGTCGGTGTCGGGCCTGGCGCTGCGCACCGCGTCCATCATCGACCGGATGTTGGCCTGATACTCCTCGGCCGATCGGCCGGCGGAGTCGTTCATGCCGAACGCCAGAATCACCAGATCGGGTGCGGCGTCGATGACTTTGCCAATGTTCGCCAGTCCCCACGTCGTGTCGGTACCACCCACCGCGAAATTGTCGAGCGTCACCCGCGCTCCGTACGCCGCCTGCAGATTCTGGACCAGCAGGTCCTGGTAGGGAGGCTGATAGGGCGGCACCCGCGCCCAGCCGGAGGCGTTGCAGCCGGTCGAGATGCTGTCGCCCAGCAGGGCGATCTTCAGCGTCTTCTTCTCCTGCAGCCGGGCCAGCGTGCGCGCCAGTTGCTCCCGCGCCAGCGTGGGCGCGGCCACCGGCCAGATGGCGTCGTACGTGTACGTCACCATCGTCTGCATGTCGTGGTATTCATGCCCGCCACCAAAGAGGATCTCGCCCTGCCCATCGCGATGCGTCAGCGCGAAGGGCTGCGAGCCCGGCTGACGTCGCAGATCGGCCGGGGCCTTGCAGACGACGCGCGAGCCCGCAGGCAGCACCAGCTCCCGGCTGCCCGCCTCCCAGGTGTAGTCCCGACCCTCCTCGTATGTCACTTCGCCCGACGCGCTGCGCACCGACAGAATCCGCGTGGGTGGGAACAGCAACGGTGCACGCGGTAATTCGTCGCTCCCGTGCTTCACGAACAACACCGTCTCGCCGTACATCGTCGTCGACTGCCAGAACGGCTTCAGCTGCTCGGCCGAAAAATGCCATGCCCGCGGCGGATCATCCGCCCGCAACAACAACGGCTGCGCCGCACACAGCAACAGGATGCCCACGACAAATGGCACGCGGGAACGAGTGCCAGATGAACGCCGGCCGGTCGTACCCGCGTCGACCTGGCCGCACGGCATTTCGGAGATTGCTTCACTACAACGTGTGCTGTTGCCCTGTGTCATGCGATATTCCTTTGTACCCAGGTGTTGTGCCGTCAAGCATTCGTCATTCGTCATTCGTCATTCGTCATTGGTCATTCGTCATTTTCCGCGCAGCGCCTCACCGTACTCCATCAGCACAGGTTGCGGATCGCCGTGCAGCCGGACATAGTCTGCATCGATGAAGCAGGCAAAACTGGTGATGTGCTGAATGCCACGCCGGCGATAGCTCTCCAGGTCCGCCTGCAGGACCTCCGGGTGCCAGGGGAGCTTGACTGCCGGGCGCTGCCAGGCTGAGAACCGCGACACATCCAACCAGTACTCCAGTACCTGGGTGGTGTCGCGTGGGAAGACTTCCAGATTGGCGTCGAGCATATCGAGGCGATCGACCAGCGGCAGATCGCGCTGCTGTTCGAACGGTCGATCATGTTGGCGCCGGATGGGCGCATACTCGAGGAACACGCCCGGATGCGGCTGCACCTGCCGTGGTGCTTCGAGGGTGGGGCCGTAGGCGATATGACACACCATGGCTTCGGGATCATGGTGCTTGCGCAGGGCATCGAGCATGGCGTGTTCGACCAGCAGCGCCTGCTCACTCGCCGACAGTCCCCGGCATTTGTCACAATGACACCATTCCCGCCCGTCATCCGGCCAGTAGAAGAAGCGGTGAGTTGTCGGTGTCAGCAGTTTTGCGTATTCCACCGCCGCCTCGGCGATGAGCTCCAAAGCGCGCGGGTGCGACGGGCAGCAATTGAAGTCCGCATTGCGCTGCCCGCTGGCGTCCACACGGAACATGCTCATATCCTGGCTGATGTATTCGCGCGACAGCAGGTCACCCATGGCGTGCAGTTCGTACTCCACCTGCAGGCCCAGCTTCCGGCAGCGTTCAATGAACTGCTGCCCCTGGTCCGACTGCACGAACTTCACCAGCACATCGAGCCGCCGGGCAGCATGCAGGCCGATCGTTGTGAGTCCCGCGCGGGCCGCCCGCTCGGGCCAGTCGGCAAGTGTCAAGTCGAACGGATAGAGGATAATGCCGCGTGTCGAGGCACTTGCCGGTTCTTCGGCCATTGACCGACCTGCCATGCCCGCCACGGCCGCCATTGTCGACACCACCAGGAATCTGCGACGTTTCATCTTGCATCACTCCGCACGGCCGCGCGGCCGCGTTACTCGTGCCAGCCGGTAATCCAGTTCTGACCAGTGTGATATTGTACCCTCCAGTTGCATCATTTGCGCCACATGCACGTGAAAAGCAACTGGTATCGTGGCAGCAATCGCGTATGTTCGTGTGTCGATAACGGAACCCAGGGTGCGCTGCTGCGCAGCAACCTATGGGCTGCGGAGTGTAACCGCTTCGCGGCAAAGGCAGTGGACAAGTAGGCAACCGGCCGGCGAGCGCCACCACCAAGTGAACCGCGTACAGCCTCTTTCCGTGAGAACGCGCCCATGTCATGCCGAGCTTCTGAATACGCCGAAGGCGTTACACTCCAAAGCCCAGGGGTCGCCGCGCTTCGCGGCGCACCCTGGGTAGGGAACCGTCCACGAT
>JAAYDI010000035.1 GCA_012729315.1 Planctomycetaceae bacterium | reverse complement strand
CGGGACAGCAGCGCGATGCGGTCAAGTCGACCCTTCGCCGGCTCTGCGGACGTGGCTCCGCGGGCTATTTCCTGAAATCCGAGCCGCTAGACGCTCGCCGTGTCTACTACCGGTTGACCACCCGTGCCACGAACTTGCTGGGGATCGCCGACGACGTCGCCCGGCCCTTGGGAATCCAGGCCCGTATCCGCCGGTACGCGATCCTGTGGCTGATGTGCATCGACGATTCGGCGGTTCGCAACCCTTTCAACCTGCGGCAGTTTCCGGAGCATTTTTCCGTCGTGGCGGATCGCTTGCCGCGATCCCACTTCTATATCGAAGAGCTGCCGGGGGACAAGACGCAACTGGGATTCGCGGTGGTCGATACCGGTCGCCATCGCCAGCGGGTGTTTCGCAACACGTTCACCACGATGAAACGGTTCCTCGAAAGGGGCTGGCTCGATGATTTCATCGCGGCGAGGTGCTTCGAATTGTCCGTCTTGACCCTGACCGACACGGCCCGCGACGCCATCGACTTGCAGCTCGGCAAGTACCTGCATCGCACGCTGGCCGAACCCCTTCTGCGGTTGGGAGTCGGCCAAGACGCCCCGCTGCCGTTCACGATCCGAGTTCACGTCGTTCCGGGACTGCTCGAAGTCATCCCGGACGGAATTTGCCAAAGGATGACCAGATGATTCGAACGCTTGCTGAACTGCCCTACAAAGAGAAAGACGAGATTCTCGACTGGACGTGCATTCCGGCCGGGCGCTGTGACATGAACTTCCGGCCCCCGTCGGCACATCCCACGGGAGACATCCGCGAAGTCGTCGTTTGGCTCGTCCAAGCGGCCACCATCGCCGGATTCTTCGGGCTCGCATTACGTTACTTGATCGGTCCGTTCATGACGTCGTGGATCTCGTTGGGGCTCGCCGTGGGCATCGGCACCGTGCTGGCCTTGGCGGACCTGTGGGCGGGTTCCCAGCTTTGGCCGAATGCCTTCGCGCAGCTTCCTCGAAGATGGCCATCGGCAGTTCTGTTCTGTCTGCCGCTCATTTTCTGGCTCGTCGCGGCTTGGTTGAGTCGGCCGGTGCCCGTGCTGGGGCCATTTTCGTTGCTGATGATGGTGGGTGTTCCCGCGCTGTTCTTGGCGGCCGATCTGATGACAACCCACGCGGTCCATTGGATGTCGGCCCATCCGCGTGTGCCGGGCAGGACCATGAGGCGATGGCGCATCCTGTGGCAACAGCGGCTCCAAGACGCCTTGGAGGACTCGGCAGAAACGCAGAGTCCGGAGACCAGTGGAAGCCACATGGCTGCCGCCAAACGCTTGCGCAACAACTATTCGATCGGATTCGTGTTGGTGTCTGCATCGTTAGGCGGTCCGGCGCTGGTCGCCTTGATCTGCGATGCCTGCGGGACCGAACATCCGTTGGGCGCGATGATCGTCATCGGACAAATCAGCAGCCTGTTCTTGGTGGCGGTCGCTCGTACGCCCCGCCTCCGACTGGCGACTCGGTTGGTCGCGGAAATGCTGGAGCACTGGCATCGCTACGAACGCGATCGGCTGTATCCGCCTTGGGTCTTCCAGAGTCCGATCGGGTCCCAGCCGACGCGGACCCTGCTGATGGGCGCCGCCATTGCATCCATGTCCATCGCCATTGTGCCGCTGTTTCTGGTCGAGGTGACGCTTCCCGCACCGGCGCAGGGCTCTGGCGACGGGTTCTCCGCTTTGTCAGCCAACTGGGACGCATTCTGCCAATACCACTTCGCTCCGTTGCTGGAATCCACCGTCGATGGGAACTTCGCCCCTTTGATGCAGATGCTGCTGTTGCCTTTTGTTGCCATTCTCGTGTCGGTGGCCTGTTGGCTGTTCGCCGTCTACATCGTCGCGACACCTGCCTTGTTGGTGCATTACGACGCATTGGAAGCACCGAACGCGCCGGAACAAGAACGCGGCCAATCGCGAACCGATGGCTATGCCAATCGCTTGGCCGACAGCACCAACCGCATCGAGCGGAATTCGATCATGCTGGGATACCACCCGACGACCGAGTATCCGATCCTGCTCGATACCGAACTCCTCCGCGAACACATGCACATCCTGGGTGCAACGGGCAGCGGCAAGACAGCCCTTGGGCTCTCCACGCTGGTGCCGCAGTTGATCCGCCGCGGGGACGGAGCAGTCATCGTCCTGGACTGCAAAGGAGACCCGGCTTTCTTCAACACCGTGCGGATCGAGGCCAGCCGGGCAGGCCGGCCCTTCAAATGGTTCACGAACCGACTGCACCGTTCGACCTATGTCTTTAATCCCTTCACGCAAAAACACTTGGAGGATTTGACGCTGCCCGAGTACGTCGGACTGTTCATGAGCGCCCTGAATCTTCACCACGGCGAGGACTACGGACGAGCCTGGTTCAGCGCTGCCTCCCGGACGTTGTTCCAGCGCGCCTTGGAGCGGCTGATCTCCCAAACCAAACAGTTTCATGCTCCGATCGAGTCGTTTCGTCAACTGGAAGAAACCATGCGGCATCTGTCGAGCGACGAGTACGAGTACCGAGCCGCCTTGCATCTGGCCTTCATCGTAAAGAGCCTCTCGCAGTTCCGACAATTGAATCTCTCTCCGCAGTCCGACGGCAATCACCCGGCCCTGGACCATGCCATCCACATGCCGGATGTAATTCGTCAACAGCAGGTGGTTTACTTCTCGCTGGTCGCGGCCACGGACATTTCTTCCGTCGCCCAGATCGCCAAACTGGTCGTCTACAGTGCTTTGTGCGCCGCGATGGCCCATCGCGACCGGTATGGCGAGCGTCCGAAGGTCTACTTGGTCTGCGACGAAGCACAAACTATCATCGCACAGAACATTCAGAATGTTCTGGCTCAGGCCCGCGAGCATGGCCTGGCGTGCATCTTGGCCCATCAGACCATGAGCCAGCTCAATCCGCCCGGTGGCGTCGATCTTCGCGAACTGGTGCTCAACTGCACTTGCGTCAAGCAGTTCTACACGGCCCGCGACAAGATCTCCAAGGACTACATTTCCAACCTGTCCGGCCACGTCGGCTACTACGTGCCGTCTTGGAGCCAAACCGCCACGGATGTTCTGGCCGGCCGTGTCTCGCCTGCTTACGCCGTTGCGCCGGCCGATCGGGCGGTCATGTTTGGCATTCGCCCCGAAGTTGGCCCCCGCTTGACCCACGAAGATATTGCCGACATCAGCCGGCATCCCAACGTCAACATCGTCGCCATCGAACAGAACACGGGGTACAGCGCCTTTCTCGGTGCATTTCCCGTCCACACGGAATGGCCACTCAGCAAACGCGAGTACGATCGGCGACATCTGGACATGCGCTGGCCGTCCGGAACGGAGGCCACGATTGAACTCAGCCGGTACTCGCCCGAGATCAACGACGAAACGATCGTACCGACCCTTCATCCGCCGCTGGAAGGGCCAGGCGATGACCCAAAGACCCTCGAACGATTGCGCGATATCAAGAGGAGGCTGGACATGGATTGAACCGACGCTTCCCACGATATTCTTTTTCCTGCCCCTCCCATCCGGCAGTGCCAAACAGACGATGGGGCGATAACAGCTCGCTGTTGTCGCGATCCAGCGAATCGGGCGTGACCCGTCAGCGCTGGATCGAATCGATGGTCGGGACGTGTTCTCGACGCTAACTCGTTCGCCGCCTTGGGGCAAACTGCCCACACCGTGACCTTCGCCCAGCGATAACGTCGGTGTTCGGTGAACGGACAAGAGCCCGTGTTTTCGGGCTCTTGTTTTTCACTTTGGTGGCGCAGCAGCGTGGTGTTCGTCGCTGTGTTGAACAAAGCCGTGAGATTCCCGGGGGGATCTGATCGTTTTGTAAATACCGGTGCAAAGCAGATCGGCAGTGGCCGGATGCGATGGCCGGCTCAACACGGAGAAGAAGGAGCGATGGCACTAAAGCATGACAGTGAATACTACGTGAAATGGACGCACATGGAGAACGGCAACGTGATTACCCGACGCCTGCATCGGATTGAAATCCAGGCCAAGGACGGACGGCTGTACGCCTTGACCGGCGAGCATCTGCCCGATGCCCTGATGACCAACAGCGGTCATACCTACAAGGGTAAGCACATCGCCCAAATCCTGCTGCGTCCCGACAGATGTACCACCTATGAAACGTCGTGCCGGTCAACCGCATGGCCCAACCTGCGCGACGTGGTCAATTTGTTCCTCGGGTTCCTGAGCATTTCGATACTGCGGTTCGTGATCGCTTTGTTCGAAGCCGTGT
>JAAYDI010000034.1 GCA_012729315.1 Planctomycetaceae bacterium | reverse complement strand
CGCCTGCCGCTCCGTCACCTTGCCGGAAGACACCCGGCACACGGTCGATCTGCGTCTCGCCGGAGGGTTGGACCCGGCCCGGCACTTCACACAGCAGAAGCAGATCAGCGTCGTGGACCAGGGCGAGACCTTCCGCGTGGAAGACACGATCACGGCGCGTTTCGAGCTCTACGACAGCCTGGCCAAAGTCCACGCCCTGCTGGTCACGCTCAGCGGCAATCCCCACCTCGAGGAATTCAGCTTCATCGTGAACTGGGATCAGCTGCCTGCGGACGAACAGCGCCGGAAGTATTCCCAGTACGCCTGCCACGAACTGAACTACTTCCTGTTCCGCAAGGACCCGGCGTTCTTCGAGTCGGTCGTGCTGCCGTATATCCAGAACAAACACGACCAGACCTTCCTCGATCACTGGCTGGCGGGGGACGACCTGCAGGCGTATCGCGCCCCCTGGAAGTACGCTCAGCTGAACGTGGTCGAGCGGATCCTGCTGGCACAGCGCACACCCGGCGAGCAACCGCAGACGTTGCGGGCGATCGCGGACCGGTATGACGTGCTGCCTCCCGATGTGGACCGCTTCAACCTGCTGTTCAACACAGCCGTGCAGGGGAGTGCGCTGGAAGCCGGCCCCTCGCTGGGGCGGACCGTGGCAGAGCAAGTTGACGCATTGCGGGTGCCACAGCTGAACATGGCGGCTCCGGACGGCATGTCCATGCCGGCTGACGCCGCCAGGAGAGAGGAACAGGCTGCCGAGTCACTCGCTGAGCGGGACCAGCCCGCGGAAGAACCGACCGGCGGCGACATGGCCGCCGGTGCGAAGGCGGCCGGCGACGCGGTCCTGTCGAAGTCGGGCGTTTTGGCCCGGCGGAGCAAGGTCGGGGAGGATAATGCTTACTTCGCCGAGGACCGGAAGCGCGGGCTGGGCCTGCGGCCGCTCTATCGCCAACTTGACAAGACGCAGGAGTGGGCGGAGAACAACTACTACCAGCGGCCCATCGCGGAACAGCACGGCACACTCATCCCGGTCAACGCGTTCTGGCGCGACTACGCTGCCCAGGACCCGAAGTTGCCGTTCCGCTCGCCACATGTGGCCGAAGCCACCGCGAACTTCTCCGAGATGATGTTCGCGCTGAGTGTACTCGACCTCCCCTTCCGCTCGGCCAGCCACGAGACGACGTTCAACGGCGCGCAGCTCATCCTGTCGACCGGAAGTCCGATGATCGTGTTCCACGAGGAAATCCGCGAGGCGCGGGCGGCGGAGGGCGATACGCCCATCCTGGTGACCCAGAACTTCTTCCGCCTCGACGATCGATATCGCATCGTGAACAGCCAGCAGGTCGACAAGTACGTGACGGACGAGTTTCTCGTGCAGACCGTGTACGGGTGCCAGGTCGTGGTGACCAACCCCACGTCGTCGCCCCAGAAACTGACGCTGCTGCTGCAAATCCCCGCGGGGGCGATCCCCGTGCTCCCGGTGCAGCACACACGCGGGGTCCCGGTGGACCTGAAGCCGTTCGACACCACCACGATCGAATACTGTTTCTACTTCCCGCTGCCTGGCTCCTTCCAGCACTACCCGGTCCACGTGGCCCGCAACGAGCAGCTGCTTGCCGCGGCTCCGGCCGTCACGCTGCAGGCCGTCGAACAGCTGACCAGGATCGACCGCCAGGCCTGGTCGTTCGTGTCCCAGAACGGCACGTCTGAGGAGGTACTGGATTTCCTGCAGACCGAGAACCTGCAGCGGATCGACCTGGAGAGGATCGCCTTCCGGATGCACGACAGCGCGTTCTTCCACGCGGTCACCAGCTTGCTGGCCGCGCGGCACGTCTACCACCCGACGCTCTGGTCGTATGCCTTCCACCACAATGCGCCGGAGCAGATTCGCGTGTATCTGGAGCACGCCGATGCGTTCGTCGCGCAGTGCGGCGCGTCCCTCCACAGCCCGCTGCTGACCATCGACCCAGTGGGCCGCCACACCTATCAGCACCTGGACTACCGGCCGTTCGTCAACGCCCGTGCCCACCGGCTGGGAGATCGCCGGGAGATCGTCAACGATCGGCTCCTGCAGCAGTACCGGGCCTTGCTGGCCATCCTGTGCTACCAGCGCGAGTTGACGGATGACCAGCTGATGGAAGTCACCTACTACCTGCTGTTGCAGGACCGCATTGACGAGGCACTCGGTTACTTCAGCCGCGTGAATCCCGATCGCCTCGTGACGCGGCTGCAGTACGACTACTTCACTGCGTATCTGGATTTCTTCACTCCCGATCCGCAGCGTGCCGGGGCGATTGTTGAACGCTACGCCGACTATCCCGTCGATCGCTGGCGCGAAGCGTTTGCCGCGATCGGCCAGCAGCTGGCGGAGATCCGGGGTGAGCCCCACGCCGTGACGAGTCCGGAAGACCTGCAGCAGGCCCAGACCGGCCTGGCGGCGACGGAGGGGAACTTCGAGTTTCAGGTCGAGGCGCGCAAGATCGCCATCCGCTACCAGAATATGACCTCGGTCCGCATCAACTACTACCTCATGGACATTGAACTGCTGTTCAGCCGCAACCCATTCGTGCAGCAGTACACGGGGCAGTTTTCGACCATCCGGCCGAATCATACGGCGACGATCGAGTTGCCAGCCGACACCCAAGTGACCGAACTGGAGCTGCCCGCGCAGCTGCTCAACAGCAATGTGCTGGTGGAGATCACCGGCAACGGTGTCACCCGCTCCCAGGCCTACTACGCCAACTCCCTGGACGTGCAGGTCATCGAGAACTACGGGCAGCTTCAGGTGCGGCACCAGGCGACCCGCCAGCCGCTCGGCGAGGCCTATGTGAAAGTGTACGCCCGTACGCAGGATGGCCAGGTGGTCTTCTACAAGGATGGCTACACCGATCTGCGCGGACGGTTCGACTACGCGTCGCTGAGCACCGAGCAGCTGGATTCGGTGGCCCGGTTCGCGCTGTTGATCCTGAGCGACGAGCACGGCGCAGTGATCCGCGAAGCCGACCCACCCAGGCGGTGATGCCGCGCGTCACGCGCCGGTCACGGCGTCAGGCATCGTTTTCATGGATCAACTCCCCTATCACGTCGGTCAACTTGAGCATCACCGGACCGGTGCCCGTTTCAAGGTGCGGACCGTTCCGCGCGCACGGCGATGTCGTGTACAAAGGGCAGAGGGAGCAGCGTCAGGCTCCCGCCAGTTGCCTGCAGTTCATCGCGCCGGACCACGTCACCGGTCCACGTATCCCACCACTCGACCCGCCAGCGACTCTCGGGCGGCGCCGGGACGGACACGCGGATCCCTGCGACGGCGTCCGGCGTGTCGCCGTCCAGATCGGAGCGCCAATTGCTGCGGGGATTGTGGAACCAGGCGAGCAGCAGCTGGTCGCTGCGCAGTCCCAGCACGTGGAGATCGGGAAAGCGACTCGACCGGTACCTGGGAAAAGTCACGCGGGTGATCTGGAGCCAATCCCCCTCCGCATTGCGGACCACGAGACGGTGCGGTCCGGCCGGCACATCGACGGTGATCTCCTCGTCATAGTTGGATACCCAGACGCCCCAGCGTTCGAGCCACGTGGACCGCTTCCACGGGCCGCTGCCCTCCGGCCCGCTGGTCAAGGGGCGATCGATCACCGTGTGCTGGTCCACGTCAATCTGCAGCCGGGCGGACGTGCAGACTTCGCCCAGCTGGAACCTGACCGGTCCGGCATGGGGCATGTCCACGTGCCAGACCAGCTCCGTGTGCAGCTCACCCGGGCGGCCGCGCTGCGGGCTGCCGATCGTCATGGCCACCGGCGCACCTTCCACGACTCCGTCGTGACGCACGCGGTATTCGTGCGCGGGCGTAGCGCCCCACTGCAACGTGCCGGGAACCATCAGGTCTGAAAACGTCTCCTGGTGGTGTGCCGCGTGTTCGACGGTGAAATCGTCGACAGGCGCAAACGGCTCGCGGTGCCAGGCGACGGTGTCAGCGAACTTCCGTACGGGGGTGAGGACTTTGTACAGGTCGCGCGGATGGACATAACTGTCCCAGTACCAGATCATTGTCGTTCCCGCGGCACCGGACATCAGGCTCGCCCACGCGCCATGGTGCAGGTTGCGTCCGAGACCGCGCGGGTCCCACCGGCCGTCGTCCGTCCGCCAGTCGATCCCGAACTCGGCCAGCAAATACGGTTTGCCGAACGCCCGGTACTCGCGGCACTCGGCGGCAATGCGTGGGGTGAAGTCCGCTATGTTCGCCTGGCCGTACATATGACTCATCGTGAAGTCGATGTGTGGGTTCGCCCAGATTTCAGGCGTTCCGTACGTGGTACTCACCAGGTGCAGAACATGAGCCGCACGCCGTTGCGCCGGGCCGCCTCCACCATCTGGTCCACTCGCCACGCATTGTCCTGCGAATACTGGCCCAATCCCCCGAACCGGCCGCGTCCTGGCATCTCAGTCGGCGCAGGCATCCACTCGAGTCCCCGCTCGATCCAGAGCCGGGCCCAGTTCCCGCCCGCCGCACCCAGTCGCGTAACCCACTCGTTGTAATCCTGCACCGGCGTGCGCGAACTGCTCCAACAGAGATTCTCCCCCACGCAGAAGAAGGGACTGCCATCGTCCAGCGCGAAGTAGTGCGACGCGTCTGGCGCCACGCGCACGAATCCCGGACCGGGGCCAGCCTGGGCGGCAAACCCCACCGGCTCGGCGACAACGCGGCCCGTGCGATCTGTGGCGCTCACGGTGATCTGATAATCGCCAGGCTGCACGGGGGTATAGCGGATGCGGAAATCGGGCGCGCCGTCCGGCAGCAGTCGTTCGTGGTCCGCGTCCGTTTCCAGCCGCTGCGGCACGTAGAAAAAACCGGGTACCACCACCGTCTGGCCGGACGGCGTGCTGACCGTCGCCTCGCACGAGAACTCCTCGGGCGCGAAGGGGTTCCCATACGTACCGGCGACCTGCACCGTTACCTCCACGGGTTCATACTGTGACACGCGCGCTCGGTCGATCGCCACACGCGTGATGGCCAGCGGCCGGTTGTCGGCAATTGCGGCCGTCTGATCCGCCGCTCGAGCCCAGGGGCCGGCTACGGCGACCAGACTCCACGCGAGCAAACTGTGCAGGGTAGAACGCATCGCAAACTCCCGCTCAAGGCCTGGAAAGGCAACGCAACACAATACAGCACGACAAGCTGTCCAACATCCGGCAGTCTCGTTTGTGACACAAAAGCGGCTCCACGGCAACTGCCCGGTGGCCTGGGCGCGTGTGTGAGCGCTCCCGCAGTCACCCCGGGGGGATGAAATACCGGACCACTGGCACGGTTGGCGCGCAGGGCGCGTTTCTGGGACAATTTCTGGGACAATGACGACCTCAGATTGCACCTGGGAAAAGGGCTGGGATCGTCACGGCAGACTCGAGCATCGCGGATGAGAAGGGAGAGTTGACACCATGAACAGACTACGCATGAGACCGAAGTTGACGCTGGGGGCCGCTTGTGTCGTG
>JAAYDI010000033.1 GCA_012729315.1 Planctomycetaceae bacterium | reverse complement strand
GGAGTGTCTGTTTCCGATTGGCGATTGGAGTGAGACCGAAAACAGCCGCGGTTGGACTTCCGGCGCCCGGCCGGCAATGTGCGGCTCGTGGCGGGCTCGGACAGCGCCGCTTGAAATTGTATGCAACGCTGGAGTTGACATCCGCGTGCGCTGGTGTACGAGTTCTACAGGGGCATTGTCCGTCCGCAACCGGGTCGTCGCGCGAAGTCCGAGCCGCCCGCCGTCTGATGTCGCTCAGCGTGCCCGCCAGTCGGTGCCACGGCCGGATCTTCACGCTGCGCTCGAGGCCACACTTACTGACGCGCCATGACCGGTCCCACCTCAGTATCATCAGACACCGCGCCGCAGCCCCTCCCGCCGGAGATGTCCGATGCAGTCGTAGACGCCTGGAGCCCAGTCGTCCCACCAGACCCGCCGGAGACCAGCGTGCCGGCGCTATTCGAGGCGCAGGCCCGCCATCGCCCCGACGCGGTCGCCCTGGTGGCTGGCGAGCGGCAGTGGACCTACGGACTGGTCAACGCGCTCGCCAATCAGCTGGCGCACCGCCTGCGGGATCTGGGGGTGGCACGCGACGGGCGTGTCGCCGTAGTGCTGCCCCGTTCCGCGGAATTCGTGATCAGCGTGCTCGGTGTCCTGAAGGCCGGTGGCGCGTACGTACCATTGCCCACAGCCGGACCGGAAGAACGCCTGCGTCTGTTGCTGGCCGCCAGCGGCGCGAAAGTGGCCATCACCGCAGCTGACCTGCCCGGCTGCATATCGCCCGAGGGGCTGGTGATCCTCGATCTCCGGACCGAGTCGGCCTCGCTCGCGGCACAGCCAACGGCGAATCCCGCCGTACGGGTGACGGCGGACGACCTGGCCTATGTGATGTTCACGTCGGGCACGACTGGCTGTCCCAAAGGCGTGGCCATCCCCCATCGCGGCATCGTGCGTCTGGTGCGCGGCCAGCACTACGCCGAGTTCGACGTGGGACAGCGGTTCCTGCTCCTGGCGTCCACCTGCTTCGACGCATCAACCTTCGAACTGTGGGGACCACTCCTCAATGGCGCCACATGCGTCGTCTACGGCCTGGACCTGCTCGAACTGCCGGCCCTGGAACAGCTCCTGCGACAACAACAGGTCACTTGCCTCTGGCTGACCGCCGGGCTCTTCAACCAGATCATCGACCAGCGGCCGTCGCTGCTGGCGCCGGTGCATCACGTGCTGACAGGGGGCGATGCGTTGTCAGTTGCGCATGTGCGGCGCGCGCTGGAACTGCTGCCCGGACTGCGTCTGACCAACGGCTACGGCCCCACCGAGGCAACGACCTTCAGCTGCACGTACGCGATTCGACGCGATGAATCGTTTCCGCACGGTTCCGTACCAATCGGCCGCCCCCTGGCGCGCACCTGCTGCTGTATCCTCGACGAGCATGGCCATCCCACCGCCCCCGGAACTCCCGGCGAACTGAACATCGGCGGGGACGGCCTGGCGCACGGCTACCTGAACCTCCCCGAGTTGACTGCCGAGAAGTTCGTGCAGTGCACACTCCCGTGTGGATCGAGCCAACGGTGTTTTCGAACGGGGGACATCGCCCGGCATCTGCCCGACGGCAACATCGAGTTTCTGGGGCGGTATGACCAGCAGGTGAAGATCCGCGGTTACCGGATCGAGTTCGGTGAGGTGGAGTCCGCGTTGGAGACGCATCCGGATGTGCAGGCCTGTGCCGTGGTGGCTCAGGAAAGGGACGGCCGCGAGCGGGAGCTGAGAGCCTGCCTTGTGGCGCGCGCAGGGGCGGCGTTGTCTGTGCGCGCGCTGCGCACCTGGTTGCACGCCCGCCTGCCGCACTACATGCACCCGGCCCAATTCTGCCTTGTGCGGAGTCTGCCATTGACGGCCAACGGGAAACTGGATCGCCAGGCACTTGCGCGCGAGCCGCACCACACGGTGCCCCTGGGCACCGAACATCTGCCTGCCCGCACGCGGAGCGAACAAACGCTGGCCAGCATCTGGCAACAAGTGCTCGGTCAGCCGACTGTCGGGGTACACGACAACTTCTTCGACCTGGGGGGCCAGTCACTGTCGGCGGTGGCCGTGGTGGAGCAGCTCTATCAGGAACAGGGTGTCCTGCTCCCGCTGAGCCAGTTCTTCGCGCAGCCCACGATCGCGCAGTTGGCGCGCATCGTCGACGCGTCCGGCCAGCCACGAGGCACTGCGACCAACCTGCCCGCCCCGCCCGCGGAGTCCGCAGTACCATTGTTCCTGATCGCGTGGTTCCTGGACCTCAGCGCGCTGGAACTCGCGGCAGAACGGCACTATGTCCTGCCCTTCCCGGAGCTGGCGGTATCGAACGACACGTGCTGCGTCGAGTACCTGGCCGACAACTGCCTGCGGACACTGCGCGCAGTCCGACCGCACGGTCCGTACCGGTTGGCCGGCTACTCGCTTGCCGGTCTCGTGGCGTACGAGATGGCGCGGCGTCTGGAGTCCGACGGCGAGTCGGTGCAGTTGCTTGCCATCGTGGACGCGGCACCAGCCACACCGCTGGAACGGCTGATTCCTCGCGCCGTCAGCCGGCTGGGACACGTGCTGCACCTGAGCTTCCGCCGGCAGTTGCTGCTGGGACGCGCCGGGTTCTACCTGTTCGATCTGTGCAACGCGAGCTTGCGGCGCAGCTTCTGGCAGACGGTCCAAGCCGTCGGCTCCGATCTGGCGCGCCTGTGGCGCGTCTGGAAATGCCGCCAGCGCTGTCCGGCTGAAACCACCGTCGGAACCGGTTCCGATCTGCGCCGCGACCCGGCCGCGCCCGAACCGCAGCGCGCGGTGCTCGGGCGGTTCTGGGCTCACCGCTGGGCGCACAGCCTGTACCGGCCCACGCACTGCCGCAGTGGCATCACGCTGTTCACCTCCGAGGAGTTGGCCACTCAGCGCCCCGCGCCGGGACGGGGCTGGGCGCAGCACGCCGCCAACGTGCGGGAGTACATCATTCCAGGCTCCCACGGCAGCTGCGTCCGGCTGCACCGGCCGGAACTGGCCCGCGCGTTCCGCGCCTGCCTGGCAGAACTGGCGGACGATACACCGGAAGACGGCCAGCAGGGTAGCGAGCCGGACGGGAACGGGCACCACCTGGAACGTCCCGGATCGGTCTGGTAGTTGTGGCAAGTGACCGGACCAGCTCACTCCATCTGCATCCGGTACACATGCACCGCATAGGGCGCGTACGCGTCGTGGATCCGGCCATCGGCCACTTCCACACGGCGGTCTTCAAACATCACCTCCGCACTGCCATCGGCTGGCAGACCGGGTATGACCAGCTCCTGTGGCCCCAGATCCTGCGCGTTGGTGTGGGCCGTGAGCACCGTCAGCTCGCCGCCGTGCCGGATCGCCACGCCGCGCAGGCACCCGTCCGGACCCGCTGCAAACCGTTGCCCACCGGCCGCCGGCTCAAGCAGAACCGGTACCAGCGTGCGGATCTCGCGCGTCAGCTGCTTCATCATGGCCCATAACTCGGGATGGTCGAGCACGCGGAACTGGACGTCGTCGTACGTGTACCAGATCAATCCGTTGGCACCCTCGATCAGCGCCAGGTACGTCATGGATCGTTCCTGGGCAGGGGTGGGCACGCGCCATGTTCCCAGCGTGTATCCAAAACACTGGGGGACCATCCAGAGCGCCCGCTCCGGGCCCACCGCGGCGCGGGCCCGCGCGGTGGCCTGCGCCACGGCCAGCGTGTCGGTCTTGTCACCGGTCAGCGGATAGGGATCGTTCGAGAACACGTCCGTGTACGGCGCATACCGGTGCATCAGTTCAGGACTGGCGATCGTCGTGTAGACCAGGTGCCGTGGGTCGACATCCCGGATGGCATCCACGTGGTGGCCCACCTCCGCAGGAGTCACGTTGGTAATGTCCGGTTCATCGCCCGAGTTCCAGGCGAGCACCGCCGGGTGATTCATGAAGCGCCGCAGGCCAGGGGAGTCCGCTCTCAGCCCTTCCGTGATCACATGGATCCCGAGCGCCTCGGCCCGGTCCAGGACCTCCTGGAAGACATCCAGATCGCTGCAGCTGGTATGGACCGTGTTGAAGCCCGCGTCCGCCAGGTCCTGCACGCACTGCAGCATCTGCTCACGCGTGGCTTTCCACGCAACATGGTACATCCCCAGCGGGAAGAACGGCGCGCCCCGCACGTAACAGACCCCTTGGCGGTTGTACTTGACGATTGGCTCGGGATGCAGACAGACGGCCGTGTCGTTCTGGCCAAGCGTCGTGGAGTCCTGGATCAGTGTCGCGGTCAGCCGGTAGTTGCCGGAGGGCAGGCCGGCCAGCGGCACCGACTGCTCCAGCTGCAGCTCCGTGGTGGTGACGACGACCGGAGCACTGGAGGCCTCCTGGCCGATCAGTTGTAACTCCACGCGCAACCCGTTGAGTGCGGGGGCCAGATCCGGCGCCAGGGTGATGCGAGCGTTGACCGTACCGTAGTGCGGATACTGGTGCCGCGACCGCACATCGACCGTTACCAGCTCCGGCACAACCAGCTGCCGTGGGATGGTCAGGACCACCCGGTCGTCCTGCATCAACTCCAGCGTGCCGCGCTGCTCGCCCCGCACCAGCATGTCATACTCCACCACCAACTCACTTTCAGCCCGCGCCGCGACCGTCTGTTCCACACGCGCCGGGGGCGGAGCCCCGTCGCCGGAAACCGTGCACACCGCGCCGATCCGAACGGGGTGGTCCTGCAGGTTGCCGACGCGGAGGCTGAGTTGGTTGCGGCCCAGGACGGTCGGGGGCCAGGTCAGTTGGAGCAGTTGCAGGCCCTGCTGGCGCGCACGCGCCATGGTCAGCGCGTTGTGCAGCAGACCCGTGCCTGCAGTACCCGAACCCATGAACCGCAGGTAATTGGTGATCACCAGCAGGCCCCGGCCCACGGGGCGGTACGCCAACACAGGTTTGTCGTCCACACACCGGGCCGCGATGGACCAGCCTGGCCCCAGCCCGTCCAGGTGGGCCCAGTTCGTCTTGGCGGACAGGCCAGCCTGGAGGTCCTCCGACACGCCCAGCAATGGGTCACCGGCGGTAAAACTGACTGCCACCGTCTCAGGGCTGGGCCGGGTGTGCGCGCTGCACGCCGCACCGCTCGTCCGGAACGCGGGGTCCATACCGCCGATCCAGTCGCCATTGATCGCGTCATAGGACGCGTCGGTGGCTATCACCACGCCACCCCGCTGCAGAAATGCCTGCCACTGCGCCGCGTACGGGCGGAAGTCCTGCGCGTGGCTGTAGTTGCTCACACCACCGCCGACCACCATGTCGAAGGTGGCGAGCTGTTCGGTCAGCTCCTGCGCCTGCCGGTTTTCGAATTTCGTCACCTGCCAGCCCAATGTGGCGAAGGCCTGGTCAAATTCATCGCGGAACCTGGCCGCTCCGTCCGGCCAGTCGCTGTACATGTACGCCACGCGCACTTCCGTACCTACAGCAGGAACTGCCAGCAGCCCCACCAGCCCACAGGCCCACGCCAGCACGGTCAGTACTGGCACCGCGTTGTTCTTGAATCTCATGGGTATCCCTCCAAGTCGTGTCCAGACATTACATGATGCCGCAGCCCGACTGCGTCGGCAACCAGCCCGTTCCCTCGACACGCACCATCAGCACTCGAGCCGCCTCAACCATCCCGGCACAGTTGGCGGCGCCCTGTAATCCCGCTGTTTTCTCTACTTTCTTCATTTTAACCAACCAAAAAATGGACTCCGGCACGCCCATGAGTACCATGGAACGTTGTCCATGGCTTTTATGGGCATTTGAGGCAGCGGGCATTTCGGTTGTGTTGATTTGAGTTTGTTGAGGAACGGGGATGGGTTGAGACTGCCCTGGTTTGCATTCCGCCGGGAAGCCGACTGCGGGCGGGTGAGACCCACAGAGAGGGCATCAACCATGCGCGCGTCATTAGCTGGTATCGTCTGGCTGAGTGCAGTGTTGGGATCTGGCGTGGGGGCACGCGGTGACATCGCGTACCACTTCAAGCCGGGTGTCGAGGGGCAGGTGCGGGGATTCGTCCAGTTCGCCGAGATTGCGCCGGAGGTCGGTGATCCGGACTTTACAGTGCGGGTGAGTGGATCGCTTGTTGGTGCCGCACCAAGCACTGATCCGACCAGCGGTTGGGCGTTCCTGGATAAGTGGGGCCTGGGGGTCTTCAACCGGTCGCTGGCCAAAGACGTCGGCGTCCAGGGTCAGGTGCAGTTGGACGGCAGGCATGGGGGCGAGTACATCCGGCTGGAGTTTTCGGTCCCGGTCCGCATCACGTTGCTGACCTTCGCCTCGGTGAGCACCGGCGAAAGCGTTGAGCTGCTGGCGGACGGTGCGCCGATCGCACTGGATTCGATGTTCTCCGGGAGCAAGTCGATCCGGGAGATCTCGGTTGCGCAGAGTGTCTGGCCGGGGACGATCGACTTCACGCACGCGTCCGCGTCCACTGGGTTTGCCCGGCAATGGGACGTGCTCTTTCCCGGTTCGGCTTTCGGCGACGGCATTCAACTGGAGAACGTGAGGGTCAAACCGCTCCCGGAGCCGTCAACGTTGCTGCTGGCATCAATCGGCGTGGCGGCGCTGTGGATCGGCAGCCGGCGCCGACGTGCCCGTCAGACCTGAAATCGCTGGCGGGCACCCGCGCCCCCTGCAAACGATTACAATCGACCGTTCGCGCACTGCGAGCCGCAACGCAGCGATTCCACCATCGCCCGGGGTAAGCCCCGCTTCGCGGTGCGACCCCGGGGCACGCCTTGGGACGGTGAAAGACTCGGTCATTCTGAGCCGGTTGTAGTGTGGACAAATCCATGCCATGGATGAGCCCATTCGCATGGACTGCCTACCTCCTCACCGTGCAGCGGTTACATCCCGCAATTGGCCGAAGGCCACTATCAACGTAGCCTGGGGGCAACGCCCCAGGAAATCGAAGCCATAGCACACGTTTGGCTGAAGGCCAAACTCACCTACGGCATGGTCTCCCATGTGTGAATATGGCCTTCGGCCAAACACCTCGTTGTGCTCCCATTCCTGCAG
>JAAYDI010000032.1 GCA_012729315.1 Planctomycetaceae bacterium | reverse complement strand
GCAGGGTCGCCAACCTGACACAGGGTTCGCAGTGAGGAGTAAACCGTTAATGCGAAGTGGCTCACCGGTGGAACAAATGTCAAAACCGGCACCAGGGCCGTTTCTTCGGGCCTTTCACCACGCCAGGCGTGCCGCAAAACTCGTCACACCTGGCGCGGGTATATACAGGCATGGGACCGGCTGTCGGCCTGGCTTCCTTCATGCCATACCATTCCTTGCGTTACTTGTTGCCTGACTTGTCGGGCAGGCTGGCCGCCTGCGCCACGTGCTGCAGATGACGAACCTGCTTTCGAGTCTTGGACCCCAAGGAGGACTCTGCCGTGAGTCAACTGCTGCGCTGTTCAGGTATGTCCCTGTGGATGATCATGGCGGCGAGTCTGCTCGTGGAGCAGTCGACAGTCCGGGCGGCGGATCCACTCCGGCCGGTTGCAGTGCTGTCCATTGCCAGCGTCGACCGTCTGATGGGCGACTTTACGTACCTGACCAGTCGCGGGGGGCGGGCAGGCGTCAGCGGCTACATTCAACTGCTGGGCGCATCCTTATTGCAGAACCTGGACCGCACGCGGCCGCTGGGCATGCTGATCACCATCGAAGATGACGTGCCCAAGGGGGTCGGCTTTCTCCCCGTGCTCAATCTGGACAAGGTGCTGGCCGTAGTGCGGGACAAGTTCAATGCCCCGATTGACGAACTGGGGGATGGCATCACGAAAGTCCAACTGGGCAAAGGGGCCTACCTGAAGCAGCAGGGTGCGTATCTCTTCTTTTCAGACCAGCCGCAGCATCTGGACCAGTTGCCCGCGGACCCGGTCGCCGTGCTCGATGGTCTGCACACGCAGTATGATGTGGCGGTGCGGTTCTACGTGCAGCACGTGCCGTCGAATCTACGTGATCTCGCCGTGCTCGCCCTCCACCATGAGGTGGACGTCGCCGTGCAGAACAGCGAACAGGACGATCCGGAAATCGACGGGCCGTTCCTCGAACTGCTCGCTCGCGAGGCGAAGGCGTCGCTCAACGTCCTGATCAACCAGTCTGAGCAACTGACGGTGGGGTGGGGCGTGGACAGCCAGGGCGGGCGGATGCATTTGGACCTGCAAGCGACAGCGGTCGCCGGCTCGGCACTGGCCCAGCAATGGTCGCGGCTGTCCGACGGCCGTTCGCTGTTGAGCGGATGCATTGTCGAGAATGCAGCGGTCACGTTCCAGGGAGTAACCCAGCGCTCCGCCGGCAGCGGCGGGGGAACGCAGGCGGTGGTCGAGTACCTCCGCCAGAAGGCGCTCAAGGGGATCGGCCAGGACCCGCAAGCGCCGGAGGCACTCAGGAGCATCGTCAACAATGTGCTCGACGTAGTGGCACGCACCATCGAGAAAGGTCGATCGGAGATCAGCGGCAGTGTGGTGCTCGCCCCCAAATCGTTTCAGTTCGTGGCGGGCGTCTGTGTCGCGGACGGGCGAGCGCTGGCCGTATCGTTCCAGGAACTCTACGCGCTGGCACGGCAACAGCCGGATATGCCGGAAGTGAAGTTCTTTGCTGACACGCACCACGAGGTCGATCTGCACACGCTTACCATCCCCATCGCCGAACGAGACGTGGATGCCCACAGGATGCTGGGGGAGAAACTCGATGTGGTGGTGGGCACAGGGCCTCAGAGTCTCTACTTCGCGTTCGGCCCGCAGTGTGACACGCTGCTCAAAACGGCGATCGACCGGTCGGTCGAAGCTGGCGCGCAGCCCGTGCCGCCCGTCCAGGTGCGGAGCGCCGCCCGGCCGCTGATGGCGTTCCTGGCCAGTCTCGATCCGACGCGGGACAAGCCGGCCAGAATGGCGGAGGCTATCCACAGCGCGCGAGGCGGAGACGAAGTGTCGCTGACCGTAACGCCCTGTCCCAACGGCTTCGACTGCCGCCTGCTGGTCGAAGAGGGCATCCTGGAGATGCTGGGGAAAACAGACCGGACCTCCGAGGACGGATTCTGAAAAGCGGGGCGTGCTTCCCGCCCCCCGATCCGACTTGGCGGGCGGCGTGCCGCAGCCAGCAACGAGTGCGGCCGGGGTGATGCAGCTCGGGCGAGTCGAGTATTGCATGTTGCGGATAGTTGACAAATGTACAGGTGCTCCTAGAATTGGGGCAATTCCCCGTTTCGAGGAGACCGTTGGTGATGATCTCAGCCCGCCCACCCCGCTCGTGGTATGCCACGCGAATTGGAACTGTACAGCCGCTGAGTGCGCTGCTGCCGGCTGTGCTCCGGCGATACGGTTTGGAGTGGGAGCCTGACCCCGCGCCTGGGCCTGTGATGGAGACCCTCGGCGGCCGATCCAGTGGCCTGGGCGCGGCGGTTCCAGCGACGTGTCTGGTCGGTACTGGCTTTGACGATTCGCGTATGGCAGAGTAACTTGCCGGTTTCGCACGCGGTCGTTCGTGTGGGAGACGGATCGTCTTCGGCCCTTGCCCAAACGGGATGCCATGTCGAGGGAAACTGCCACTGCGTCTGGATGCCGGACGGAAATTGCGGGTGTGCCGATCAGCCATCTTGTGGAGCGGTTTGGGACGCCCACCTACGTGTATGACGAGTCGAAGATCCTCGATTGTGTGGGCGACCTGCGGCGATTCGATGTGATTCGATATGCCCAGAAGGCCTGTTCCAACATCGCGATCCTGGACCTCATGCGGCGGCACGGTGTATTGGTGGATGCGGTTAGCGCGGGCGAGATCCACCGGGCTCTGACGGCCGGGTATACGGCGGGCAGCCAGCCGCCGGCGATCGTCTACACGGCGGACATCTTTGATCACGACGCCATCCGGCTGGTGGTCGAGTACGGCCTGCACGTGAATGTCGGGTCGCCGGACATGATCGATCAGCTGGGCGAGGTAGCGCCAGGTACCAACATCACACTGCGTATCAACCCGGGTTTTGGGCACGGTCACAGCCAGAAGACCAACACGGGCGGCGAGCATTCCAAGCACGGGATCTGGCACACACAACTCGAGGAGTGCCTGCGCCGTGCCGACCATCATGGTTTGGGAGTGACCGGCCTGCACATGCACATCGGTTCCGGTTGCGATCTGGAGCATCTGGCTCAGGTGTGCGCGGCGATGGAGAATGCGGCGATGACTGCGGGGCGCGGCGTGGTCTCGATCAGCGCTGGTGGCGGACTTCCCATTCCTTATCGGCCGGGGGAAACGCGGGTGGGCCTGGACGGCTATTTCCAGCTGTGGGACGCGACGCGCCAGCGGCTGGAGAACGCCTTCGGGCACGCGGTCACCCTGGAGATCGAGCCGGGCCGGTACCTGGTGGCGGAGAGCGGATATCTGTTGGCGGAGATCCGCGCGGTCAAGCAGACCGGCGACAATCTGTTCTACCTGCTGGACGCCGGCTTCAACAATCTGGCCCGACCCATCCTGTACGGGGCGTACCATCCGATGTCGGTCGCTCCACGCGATGGGGACGCCCGCCGCCGGCTGCAGGATGTGGTCGTGGGCGGTCCGTTGTGCGAGTCGGGAGATATCTTCACACAGGAAGAAGGGGGTTACGTGGTGCGGCGCCAGCTCCCGGCCGCCACGGTCGGTGATTGGCTGGTGATCGAGTGTGCGGGCGCTTACGGCTTCGTCATGTCGTCGAACTACAATGCCAAGCCGCTGGCCGCTGAGGTGCTGGTGCGGCAGGGCGCGGCAAATCTGATCCGCGCGCGCCAGACGTACGCCGACCTGATGCGGGGCGAGTGCATTCCGGAGTAGCACCGCCGTGCCGGCCCGGGTGAACGGGCAGCGCACATGGAGTCGTCCAGCGGAGCGGGGCGAAGTCGCCTAGGACGACAGGCGATCCAGGCAGCGCTGCAGGTAGGCGATGCTGTCGCGCGCCAGTACTTCAACGCCGGGCGCATAATCGAACACCTCCACCGACACCCAGCCCTGGTAGTGGACCTCCTGCAGCGCACGCAGGATGGGCAGGAAGTCGATGTCCCCCATGCCCGGTCCGCGGCGGTTGGCGTCGTTTGCGTGGAAATGCTGCAGTACGGAGGCGTGGCGGCGGATGATCTGGTCGATCGCCGGGCCTTCGGACGACATGGCCTTGACGTCCAGGTGCAGCCGGCAGCATGGCGCGTTGACCAGGTCCACCAGCTGACGTCCCTGGTCAGCGGTGAGCAGGAAGTCACCTTCGGCCGGACCGAGCGGTTCCATTGCCAGCGTGACGCCGCAGTCTTCGAGCGTCGGCACGGTCCGGAGAATGACGTCCGCCGCGTACTGGACAGCCGCCTCGTGCGTCACACCGCTGAGCAGGTTCCGTTGCTGGGGCGATCCGAACACCAGCACGCTGCCCCCCAGGTCGCGGCAGAGGCGTGCCAGTTCGCACAGATAGTCGCTGGTCTTGGAACGCACCTGAGCGTCGGGGGATGTGAGATGGTAGCCCTGCGTGAAGGCCAGCAGCCAATGCAGACCGACCGTTTCCAGGCCGGCTTGTTCCACCTGGCGGCGCACTTCGGCCCGCCGCTGAGCTGAGATCTCGTACGCGTTCTTGTGGATCGTGTAAGGGGCGAACTCGATGCCGCGGTATCCGCACTCGCGGGCAAAGTCGAAGGCCTTCTCAAACGGCCAGTCCTGGAACGTCTCGTTGCAGATGGCGAATTTCATGGTGATGCGGTCCTGGTCGGGAGTTGGGGGTCGGAGGTCAATCCAGTCCGGGTAGTGCTTTCTGGCCCTTGGTGGGGGTCCGCGGACGTCGTGAGTGGCGGCCGTGGACGCGCGTATCCAGTTTGCGTCCGGCCGCCGTGGTCGGTGCGCTGACCAGCGGTTCCGGAGCGCCATCCAGCGCGTCGCCACTGCGGATCCCGCGCAGCCGCTTGCGGATCTCTCGCGTGTAGTCGGCCGAGAGTTCGATACCCAGGTAGTGCCGGCCCAGCTTCTTGGCCACCGCCAGCGTCGTCCCGCTGCCGGCAAACGGATCGAGCACGACCTGGTCCGGATGGCTGCAGGCGCGGATGATGCGCCCCAGCAGTTGTTCCGGCATCTGGCACCCGTGAAACCCGGCGCGTTCCTTGAACGTCCCGGCCACGCGCGGGAAGTACCAGGTGTTTTCCAGCGGCTGGAAACCGGTCGGCAGATCCTGGGGGCGGAGGATCCAGGTATCGTCCGGCAGCCGCCCCTGAGGATTGGCGCGCGCATCGCCGTAGACGAGCTGCCGCGCCGAAGGGACGCGAATGGCATCCGCATTGAACGTGAAGTCCCGCGCGTCCTTGACCATGTAAAACAGATGCGCGTGCGACCGTGTGAATTTGTACTTGCAGTGGACGCCAAACGTGTAGTACCACACGACCCAGCTGCGGCAATGCAGCCCCAGCTCGCGCTGCATCAGCACCTTCAGGTCGGCGGCGTACTCGTCGCCGATCGCCAGCCAAAACGTGCCGTTGGGTTTCAGCAGACGCACCACTTCGCCCATCCAGGTCCGGCACCAGGACACGAACTCGTCGTCTTCGCGGTGGTCGTCGTACACGTCGTATTGGTAGCCGATGTTGAACGGAGGATCGGCGAACGCCAGGTCGATCACCCCGTCCGGCAGCCGACTCATGGCATGAACACAGTCCTGATTGAGCACGACATCGACTTTGAGTTTCACAGGCAACATCCTTTGTGGACGCGATACTGACATATGGTAACAGGCCGCCACACGTGTTCAACCACAGCCCGCGCCAGCCAGGACTCACATGTATTGAGCACCGCGTGCCGGGCGGTGCAACCTGGGACGGTGAAAGGCTCGGTCATTCCGAGCCGGTTGTAGTGGACAAATCCATGCCATGGATGGGCCCATTCGCATGGACTGCCTACCTCCTGCACCGTGCAGCGGTTCCATCCCGCAATTGGCCGAAGGCCACTATCAACGTAGCCTGGGGCAACGCCCCAGGAAATCGAAGCCATAGCACACGTTTGGCTGAAGGTCAAACTCACCTACGGCATGGTCTCCCATGTGTGAATATGGCCTTCGGCCAAACACCTCGTTGTGCTCCCATTCCTGGGGCTACGGTGAGAACTGACCTTCGGCCAGACGACAGCTATCCCGGTACCGCACCCCTGGTGCAGGGTCGCCAACCTGACACAGGGTTCGCAGTGAGAAGTAAACCGTTAATACGAAGTGGCTCACCGGTGGAACAAATGTCAAAACCGGCACCAGAGCCGTTTCTTCGGGCCTTTCACCACGCCAGGTGCAACCCTTGTCACATGCCTGGTCGTGAAGGACAATCAGCTTGTGCAAGATAATGTGGGGCAGAGTGCCGTGCGGCACGCGGCGCCGGTCTGCGATCGAGCGGCAGGCCACAGCTGCGGTGGGGGTTCGACGGGAACCGGTCTGTTGATCCAGTGGGAGAAAGAAGGACGAAGATGATGTGGACGCATTTGCGCAATGTCTGTCTGGTCTGTGCCGGCCTCCTGACCTGGTTGCTGGCTCTCCCCCCGGCGACGGCTGAGCCGGCCTGGCGCGTGGGGGTGGCGCGGGTGGCGATCACCCCTGACACGCCGCTCTGGATGGCGGGGTACGGCTCCCGCACGCACGAGGCCAACGACCAGTACACGGAGCTGTGGGTCCGCACCTGTGCGCTGGAGGACAGTGCGGGCGCGCGGGCCGTGCTTGTCGCGTGTGACCTGGTGGGTATCGATCGGACGCTGGCGCGGGCTGTCTGCGCATCGCTCGAACAGCGCTGCAAGCTGCGCCGCAACGAGGTGGCGTTGTGTTTCAGCCACACGCATTCCGGGCCGGTGGTGGGCCGGAACCTTGAGCCGCTCCATTACCGGTTGCTCAGCGCCGAGCAGCAACAGCGAGTCGACGCGTATGCCGAGTCGCTGCAGCAGCGGATTCTGGACTGTGTGGATCAGGCGCTGAACGACCTGCAGCCGTGTGAGCTGGTGTGGGGATCCGGCACCGCCACGTTTGCTGTCAATCGGAGGAACAATCCGGAAGCGCAGGTCCCGGAACTGCGGGCGGCTGGTCAGTTGCAGGGACCGAGCGACCACGACGTCCCTGTGCTGGCCGCACGAAGACCCGACGGCAGCTGGAAAGCGGTGGTGCTGGGATACGCGTGCCATAGCACGGTGCTGGATCACTATTTCTGGTGCGGCGACTATCCCGGCTTCGCGGTGGCTGAATTGGAGACGCGCGTCCCAGGCTGCACGGCGCTGTTCTGGGCGGGCTGCGGAGCGGACCAGAACCCGTTACCGCGCCGCACACTCCCGCTGGCCCAGGAGTACGGCAGCCAGCTGGCGCAGGCGGTCGGCGCTGTGCTGGCCGATGACGGCCAGCTGCAGACGCTGTCCGCCACGCTGCGGACCGCGTACCAGGAGGTCCCGCTGCCGCTCGACGAGATCCCGACCCGGGAGCAGCTGGAGCAAGCCGCCCAAGGGAGTGATCGCTACCAGCAGGCGCGCGCTGCCATGGCGCTGGAACGCCTGGCGGCAGGCACCGAACTGCCGGCGACCTACCCCTATCCGGTGCAGGTTTGGGTGCTGGGCGACCAGGTACAGATGGTCTTCCTTGGCGGTGAAGTGGTGGTCGATTACGCGCTGCGACTCAAGACGGAATTGCGCGGCAAACAGACCTGGGTCGCCGGCTATGCGAACGATGTCATGGCCTACATCCCGTCCCGCCGTGTGCTGGCCGAGGGGCGTTACGAAGGCCGCGACGCGATGGTGTACTATGGTATCTGCGGCGTGTGGAATCCGTCGGTCGAGCAGCTCATTGTGGATGCGGTCCAGACGCTGGTGCGGTCCCCACAGTGATCACGCGGTTTACCGCCGGGAAGCCGTAGGCGGCAGCGCCGGTATAGATGCACAGGTTCGGCAACGGGCGGGCCTCGCCGGAGCCGTGCGTATGCCCGCACAGGACGGTCAGGTTGCGGTGCGGATACTCGGGCAGGATTTCGAGGATGGCGTTCCCTACCGCTTTGCACGTGAAGTGGGGAGCCCACTCGGCGTTCGATAGGGCGCCGTCGTTCCGTACCTGGTGATGGATTGGATTCACCGGAAGTCCCGCCCGATGCAGTACAGCGTCTTGCGACCGCGCACGTAGATGTGTGCGTGAGCGATGGCGGGCGAAGCGAACGTCTCGTCGTCCAGCTGGTTCTCCGCCAGCTTGTCGAAGCGGCTGGAGGCCGACACAACTGTACACAGTCCGGCGGTGTTGAGGAACAGCACGCGCCCCTGCACCAGGACGGGTGACGCCTTGTAGGTGCCCGGGAACCGCTCCTTCCACTTCAACTTGCCGGTCTTCGTGTCGTAGCACCTTCCAATGCCGTCGTCGGTGATGGTGAACAGCAGCAGCGCGTGGGCGACGGGGCTGCACGTATCGGGCGTGCCCTGATTGCTGGTCCACAGAATCTCCCGCCGCGATCGCTCCACCAGCTCGCCGACCGGCGAGCGGTCTGCTACCGGGAGGGCCAGCAGCGGACCCGCTTTGCCGCGCGTGGCGAACAGTGTGTCGTCCAGCACCGTCGGGTTGGCCACGGTCCGGCCACCCGTCAAGCCAGGCAGGTACCACAACTGCTTGCCCGTGTGCGGATCGTAGGCATCCAGCTGGTTTCCCCCCATGACCACCAGCTGCATCTTCCCGGCGACATCCACCAGCAACGGTGTCGTGTACGCGTCTGCCTCCTCGCCCGGTGCCCCGGTCATGCGCGGCGTCTTCCAACGCTGTCGGCCAGTTGTCAGCTCGTGTGCAACCAGATAGCTCTCGGCCGGCTCCGCCTGCACGTCGGCCAGCGCGTCCTGCAGGCAGGCCGAGATCACCAGATCGCCGACAATCACGGGACTGTTAGCATGCCCGTACCAGATGACGTACGGACCATAGTCGGTTTGCAGGTTACGTTTCCACAGTTGCCCGCCACTGAAATCGTAGGCGGCCAGGTCGCCATTGCCGAAATGCGCCACGACCACCTGCCCGTTCGTGACCGGCGAGGGACTGGCCAGATTGTGCAGCGCGTGAAAACGCTGCTCCGCCCGCTGTACCGATCCGCGCGGCGCCGTGCCCGTTCCCACCTGCTGGGTCCACAGGACCTTGCCGCTACGCGCGCCGATATGTATCAGCAGCAGACGCCCGTCGTCTGTGTGACTGGTGACGAACACCGAATCGTTCCAGATCGCCGGCGTGCTGTTGCCCCATTCGGGCAGCGGACACTTCCACGTGATCGCTCGCTCTTCACTCCAGAAAACGGGCACCGTCGACTCGCGACTGACGCCCGTTCCATGTGGGCCACGCCATTGCGGCCAGTTCTCGGCCGCCAGACGTGTGGTCAGGCCGCTGTGTACCGCGGCGGCGCAGGCGAGCCACAGTGTCACGGTCCACCCGCAACCGCCACGCACCGCTGCCCCCTGACCTGTTCCCACACGCTGAAAACGGATGCTGCGTGTACGTCTCATGGTGTCAATCGCCCCCCCAAAGTCGGTGCCGTGCAAGGTGTGGTGAACGGTGTGACCGCCCCCAGGACAGGCTACTCCAGACGCGCCGGGGTCACAAGTCACAGCCACTCGAGTGAAAACTAGTATTCCCGTAAGCCGCGCGAATCAGTATTGTTCACGCCGACACGGCATCTGCCGCGGGTGTAACGGTGACGACGATGATTCAAAAACCCCGAACACATAGCACGAAACGACCGCTGCGAGTCCTCGTCGCCGAGGATGGATTGATGAATCGGCGTCTGGCCCACGGCTTGTTGACCCGCGAGGGACACCACGTGACGCTGGCGGACAATGGCGCGCAGGCCCTGGCGCGGCTGCGTCAGGGACAGTACGACGTGGTGTTGATGGACGTGGAAATGCCGGTCATGAACGGACTGGCAGCGACGGCCGCATTGCGTGATCACGAGCAGAAGATGGGGCGTTACACCCCGGTCATTGCGCTCACGTCCAACAATAATCCAGACGAGTGTCGGGCGGCTGGGATGGATGCGTTCCTCAGCAAGCCCTTGACGATTGACGCCTTCCGCGCGGTGCTGACCCATCTGCTCCGGGATGCGGCCTGACGGTCGAGTGGGCTGGTGTGGAACGGGCTGGTGTGGAACCGGGTCTGACGGCCGGCGCCCTTTTCTCTGGGATGGCGGTGATCCCATCTGCTGGCAGCCCGCGCGCCTGTCCCTGTTGGTCGCCGTGCCGGGAGGCTATAATGGGTCTCTGCACTGTGCCTTCCTCTGTCCCACCTTCCCGATGTACCAACAGGAGATGCTGTCGATGAAGAGCAACATCGTTTCGTGCGCTGTGGGGGCCGCACTGCTGAGCTGTATTGTGACCTGGCAGGCGGCCGCGCAGGAGTACCTCAGCGGCATCGAATGGGCCAAGCCGCAGGTTGTCGATCCGGGGCCGCCCACTGGCCCGCCTTCGGATGCCGTCGTGCTCTTTGACGGTACTGACATGTCGAAGTGGAATGGGGCCGAGGAGTGGTTGGTGGCAGACGGAGTGGTCACGGCAGGTGCAGGGCAGATCAGCAGCAAGGAAGTGTTTGGCGATTGCCAGCTGCACGTGGAGTGGGCGTCGGCCGAGAAGGTCGAAGGGTCCGGCCAGGGGCGCAGCAACAGCGGTGTGTTCCTGATGGGCAGGTACGAGGTGCAGGTGCTCGATTCGTATGACAACGAGACCTACTATGATGGCCAGTGCGGTGCGATCTACAAGCAGCACCCCCCGCTCGTCAATGTCTGCCGCAAGCCGGGTGAGTGGCAGACCTACGACATCATCTGGAAAGCGCCCCGGTTCCAGGACGGCAAGCTGGTCAGCCCGGCCTGCATCACGGTGCTGCACAACGGGGTCGTCATCCAGAACCATTTTGAACTGGAAGGCGATACGCCCTACGATCGGCCCCCGGCCTATCAGCCGCATGAGGACAAAGGGCCGATCGCGTTGCAGTACCACGGCAATCCGGTTCGTTTCCGGAACATCTGGGTGCGCGAGTTGAAAGAACTGGAGCACCAGCGGGTACAGGAACCCAGGATCGTGACGCACTGAGGAGATGCGCGCCGGTGATGCAGTTGACGTGCCTTGTGATCGTCGCCTTGACCCAGACGGTGCCCGCGCAGGTCGATAAGCCGACATTCACGGATGTGACGCAGCAGGCGGGCATCCACTTCCGCTACACGTTCGGCGATTTCACCTACGACAATATCCTCGAGAGCAGCGGCTCGGGGGTCACCGTCTGGGATTATGATAACGACGGCGATCTCGATCTCTATATGCTCAATGGGACCTATCTGGAGGATATCAGCGATCCCAAGGGGCGCGTCTTTCGCGATACGCCCAACCACCTGTATCGCAACAACGGTGATGGGACGTTCACCGAGGTGGCGCAGGCGGCCGGTCTCGACGACCGGTACTGGGGTATGGCGGCGGTCCCGGTCGACTTTGACGAGGACGGCGACCTGGACCTCTACCTGCTCAACTACGGTCCGAATCGCTTCTTCCGCAACAACGGTGACGGGACGTTCACCGACATCGCGCCCGAGTTGGGGCTGGTGGGGCCCGAGAAACTCCACGGGCACACCAAGTGGAGCGTGGGGGCGGTGTTCTGGGATTACGACGGCGACGGGGATCTGGACGTGATGGTCGCGAACTTCCTGGCCTTCGATCCCTACTACCTGACGGCCAAGACGCCGCACATGATGCCACATCCTACCGAGTACTGCGGTCAGGCCTCGCTGCTCTATGAACAGGGGCCGGACGGCACCTTCCACGATGTGACGGCACGGGTGGGATTGTACTACCCAGATTCCATGTGCATGGGGTTGACCGTTTTCGACTATGACCGGGACGGCCTGCTCGATGTATTCCAGGCCAACGATCATCAGGAAAACTTCCTGTTCCGCTGCCAGCCGGATCGCACCTTTGCCGAGGTGGCGCGGGCCGCTGGCGTCGCCGTCAACGACAGCGGACATCCGGGCGGTTCCATGCACGGTTCGATCGGCGATGTCGACGGAGACGGCCTCATCGACATGCTGGTGGTCGATCTCGAATACGGGGCGATGTACCGGAATCTGGGCAACGGGTTGTTCGACGACATCACGGCCGCTTCCGGCTTGAAACAGATCTTTCAGGGCAAGGGGGCTTGGGGTTCGGCCCTGTTCGACTACGACAACGACGGGGATCTGGATGTCTTCTCGGCCAATGGTGTGGCCGACTGGCTCGAAGAACAGGATCAGCTGCTGATCGAGAATTCCGGAGCGGGTCAGTTTCACAACGTCGGTCCGCAACGGGGGGAGTATTTCCGCACGAAACGGTCGGCACGCGGCGCCGCCGTGTGGGATTACGACAACGATGGCGACCTGGATATCATCATCTCGCATGTGGATCTGCGCGCCACCGCCACGCTGCTGCGCAATGACGGTGGCAACCGCCAGCACTGGCTGGGCGTGTCACTCGTCGGCACGCGTCCCGCGGCGGCCGTCGCGGCGCACGTGACGGTCCAGGCCGGGAACCTGACGCAGGTGAGCGTCAACCAGCCGGGCAGCGGATACCTGTCTTATCACGACCCGCGCCTGCACTTCGGGCTGGGACCGCATACGCGGATCGATCAGCTCGTGGTGCATTGGTCCGACGGCAGCGTCGATACCTGCCGCGATTTGCCGGCCGATCGCTACGTGACCATCGTCCAGGGCCAGGGCGTAGTACCAGCGCCGTAACGCCAGCGCCGTAACGCCAGCGCCGTAACGCCAGCGCCGTAATGCCCGTGTCGTAATGCCAGCATCACGGTTCCCAGCGTCACTGTCCCGGGCCGGCGGCTCCGCGTCGTCGGGGCGCCGGCCCGTCGTTCTCCTCGGCTGCGGTGGCGCGGTCCTACACGGTCTCCGGCACGACAAACGGCGCGCGGTACCAGCGGGTCAGCAGCGAGTTGGCTTGCTGATCGCTGACGAACTTCTCGGTCGCGGGATCGAACTCGAGCACGTTGTAGTTGGCCAGCTCGATTTTCGCGCTGCGGAGGTTGTCGTCGATGATGCCGAGCGATTCGGCGACCTGGGCTTGGGCGGCCAGCGGCACTGGCGGCTGCTGGAACTGCAGCGGCTGACTGAGGCGGCAGGCGATGTTGCCAAGGTGGCAGAGGGCTGCCGAGTAGTGGCCGACTTCCGCGTCGCAGTTGTTCTGCGCGGGATCGCCGCTCCGTACGGCAGCGACGAACGACCCGAAGGCCCCGCCGGGGGTCACTTCGGCTTCGCCGCCGGTCAGCAGCTGAGGTTCACTTCCATCTTGGGGATGGAAGCGGAAATCCGTGGTCGACTTGCCGTCGACTTCCCAGGTGTCGTACCGGATGACCCCTTCGGTCGTGTAGAATTCGTTGGCGACTTTGAAGGGGGGCGCGCCGGGCTTATCGACGAGGCCGCGCGTTTCGAAGACGAGCAGCGTTTCGCCGAACTCGTAGACCGAGAGCTGCATGTTGGGCGTCTCCCCCTGATCCCGGCCCTCGGGCATGTAGCGGCCGCCGACACTCCACACCTTGGTCGGCAGCGTCGCATTGGGGATCGCCCACCGCGCGACGTCCATTTCATGCACCCCCTGGTTGCCGGTGTCCCCGTTGCCGAAATCCCAGAACCAGTGCCAGTTGTACGGATGCAGGTTCTCGTGGAATGGCTGCAACGGAGCCGGGCCGAGCCAGAGATCGAAATCGAAATCGGCCGGCGGCTGTGCCCACGGCTTGAAACCGATCGACCAGCGCGGTTTGCAGCAGTAGCCTTTGGAGACCAGCAGCTTGCCATACTTGCCCGACCGGATGGCCGCCATCTGGCGCGCGCGGTTGGGATCGCTGCGCTGCTGCGTGCCGTGCTGCACGATGCGCTGATAACGTCGGGCCGCTTCCACGCATTGGCGGCCTTCAAACACATTGTGGCTGATCGGCTTCTCGACATACACGTGCTTGCCGGCCTGGCAGGCCCAGACGGTCATCAACGCGTGCCAGTGATTGCAGGTGGCCACGCTGATCGCATCGAGGCTCTTGTCTTCCAGGGCCACGCGGATGTCCTGGACGCACTTCGGCTCCGTATTCGCGCGTTCGGCAATCCGCCGGCTGGTTCCGCGGAACAACCGGGTGTCGGGATCGATCAGGCAGGCCACCTCGACGTCAGGTATCCGCACATACTCGTCGATGTGGGAGATGCCGCGCCCGTGGATGCCGGCCACGCCGATACGCACCCGATTGTTGGCACCCACCACCTGGCCAGAAGCGCGGGTGCCGGCCACCGTGAAGAGCGGGAAGATGGTACTCGCTGCGGCCGTCGCTTTCAAAACATCTCGGCGGGTCAGTCTGGTCATGGATCAACTCCTCGAATTGCGGGGAAGAACGTGGCGGGAGAGCCATCGGATCTCCGGCACGCAGACACAGGGATGACGCCTCAACGGCAGGTCGCATTATACCGCGAAGCGACGGCGATGACAGCTTGCCGGGACACAGGCTCACCGGTCGGTGCCACACTGCGGCGCGGCTCGACGCCTATCCTGTCTGGCCTGTCTTGCGGATGCGCACGGGCAGACCAGCATCCGCCGACGGCGGCGGGCTGGCCGCCGGAGAAGCCTGCCGTACCTGTTCGGTATATGTCTGCAGAAGCCCGTAAAGCTGCTGGAATTCCTGGCGGTCGAGCAGCAGCTGGTAGCGGCTGTCGGCGATGACCGCTTCGTAGCGTCTGAGCGCCTGCTCGAGGCTCTCGATGGTCGGGACCGCATGGCCGGTGAAGACGCCGCGCGGCAGAGCCAGATAGTTGCGCCAGGATTCGTCCAGCATTGCGCCAAGTTCCTGGGCGGCTTGCACCAACTCCAGCCGCGTGGCTGTAAACGTGTCCTGCGCTGTATTGGTCTGGGCTGTATTGGCCGGCGCTGCATTGGCCGGCATGGCGGAAGCGGCCGGTGGTGCCGCTGCACCGGTGGCGGCCTGCGTGGTCACCGGTTCGGCGGCCGGCGCATGGGCCGCCAGGGTCGCCAGCAGCCGCGTGGTGGACGGCGGGAACTGCGCGTTCGGTACGCTGGCCGTGCCGTCGGCACGCAGGCCAGCCGCATGGTAATACTGCTGACTGGCCGCCATGTCGGTCTGTAACACCGACCCGTCGACCGCGGCGCCGGCAAACAGGCCGCGGCTGCGCGAATACGAGTAGATCTCGGCCTGCAGTCGTGTATCGGTGGCGGCCGACGCCTGGCGGCCAATCGGCCCCGCGGCTGCTGCCGCATCGATGCCGACCGTGAACTTGCCCTGCAGCAGATTGGCCACGCTGCCGCGCGTGTTGAATACCAGGATTACATCCGTCGACTGGATGCCACCCTGCAGACCCACACTGCCGCCGGTCATCGTCACGAACGTCGGCGGTCGCCACACGCCTTTGTCGTCGCGAATCACCGCGATGCCTTTGCCGTGCCGTACGCCAGCCACCAGGCCCACTTTGACCATGGAAGGCACGATCACCAGCCCCTGCGCATGGGCCAGCATCGCGCGCGGGAGCCCCTCGTTCGGCATGGAGAGAAACTCGGTCAGCACGTTCGTGGCTGATTCGACAATCGCCGCTTCCTGCGACTGCCCAAACGCCCCGGCCGCGATGCAGTGCACTATGAGCATCGCCTTCGCCACACCAAACATCAGGTTTGCTTTCACGACCAGCGCACTCCTTTTCCACGGGGTCGAAGGCTCCGTGCAGGAGGGGGATTCTAGCGAATATCCGCGTTTTGGGGCAACAGGGTTTTCTCGGCCCCCCAGCGGGCCGTGTGCAGGAACACACTTTCTCGGGACAGGGACCAGGGGAATTCAAGAATTCAACAATTCAGGAATTCAAGAATTCGGGAATTCGGGAATTCGGAATTGGCAACTGGGCCGTGCCACACGTGTCAGTGCTCCATACCCACACGGAGAATTGACGGCGGGGGCTGGCGTCTCAGATGAATTCCCGAACGATTTCGGGGCGTGGGCGCGGGATGACGACCTGTTCGACCAGCAGGCCACGTTGTTCGATCACAGCAGCCCCGACCTGGACGGCCTCTTCGACGGCCGCGACATCGCCGGTGAAGGACACGAATCCTTTGCCGCCGATGGCCATGGCCAGGTGAATGTTGATGAACTGAATGGGGGCCGCCTTGATGGCGGCATCGGCCGCTTCGATCACGGCCGAGATGCTGAACGCTTCGATCACTCCCAGCGCCTTGAGTTCCGGCACGTGTGCGACACCGCTGATAGCCGGAAACACGGTCGGATGGACGTTGGAGATGACGAACTGGTCGACGACCGTATGGGCGCCGGCACGCACGCCGGCGTTGATGCTCGATTGGACGGCGTCCACCGCGCCTCCCACGAGCACCACGTACTTGCCGGGACAGATGGTGCGGTTGAGCACGATCTCGACATTCGCGGCCTTCAGGACCGCGTCCGCGATTTCGAATCCCTTGGCAATGCTCGACGTCTCAACAATCCCAATCGCCGAACCCTTCTTCATGACGCATGCCTTACTTGCGGGTCGTGATTTCAATATGTGTCGAGCTGACCGACTTCACGCGGCCGCTGATGCTGGCGTGCACCGGGCAGCCCAGTTGGTCCGGGTCGACGTCGGCGATCCGGTCGCCGGCCGCCACGGTGTCCCCCACGCCCACGATCGGCCGCGCCGGCTGGCCGACGTGCGTGTGGAGCGGGACCTGGACTTCCTGCGGATGCCAGTCGCGTTCGACAAACGGGGCGTGCCGGTCGTACGGTGTCAGTCCCAGACGTTGATAGAGTGTTTTGATCGGAATCTCGCGACCGTGGCGCACCGGATGGGCTGGCCGGAAGAGCTGCTGCAGTTCGTCCGGCGTGCGGCTCAGTCCGTTGGCCCGCAGCAGCGCCTTGGCATCCACACAGATGTTCTTGGGATCGAGCGACTCGGGGCAGGCGATCAGTGAACAGACGTTGCACTCGCAGCAGTACTGCGCCCACAGGCTGCCACGTTCCTTCGCCTCGCCGGTCATCAGCAGCGTGCGCATCACGCGGTGCGGTTCGACCGGATAACCCAGGATGTAACGCGGACAGAGCTCAGTGCAAAACGAACACTGATCGCACTGGCCGTGCCCGATCCGCGTGTAGGTTTCGCGCGTGGCCGTCTTGCGGCGCACCAGATAGTGATCGGAGGGGAGCGCGATGAGTCCGGCCGTCGTCTTGGCCACCGGCGCCGTCATGTCCCGGGTGACGCTCCCCATCATCACTCCGCTGACCAGCAGCGTTGGATTGTCGACCGTGCAGCCACCTGCCGCACGCAGACAGTCCTGAAACGATGTGCCGATCGGCACGACTGTCGTCAACGGCTGCCGGACCGCGCCGGTGATCGTCACGTACTTCTCCGTGACCGGGGTACCAGCGATCGCCTTGCCGACGTTGACGATCGTCTCGACGTTGTCCACGACGCAACCCACGTGCAGCGGCAAGCCGCCCGGCGGAATCTGACGACCGGTGATCTCGTACACCAGCACATACTCGTCCCCCGCCGGATAAACGTCCTGGTAGACAAAAAACTCACAACCGGCCTCTTGAGCACCACGGCTCATCCGGTCCGCCAGGTCCGCGTTCTTGTGCTTGATCGCCACCGTCACCCGCCGGGCGCCCGTCACCTGCCGCATGGTCGCCAACCCCCGGAAGAACGTGTCCGGTTCCCGGCACATGCACTCGCGATCCTTCTGCAGCAACGGTTCGCACTCCGCACCGTTGGCAATGAGGTGTTCCACCCGGGCATCCAGCTTCCTGTAGGTCGGGAAACCCGCACCTCCGGCACCCACGACCCCGGCATCGCGAACCATCTTGAGTTGCTCTTGGGTAGCCAAAACGTCATTACTCCCAGCGCGGATCGGGTGGATCGAGGGACCCTCCCCACTCGAACAGGTCCTCTTCCAGTGTCCGCCTGCCGCCTTGCCGCCTGACAGACACTCGCCCTGCTCGACACGGGGCACTCCATTCTACAACACAAGTCGGTCGACCGGTCGACCGGTCAGCCGATGGCCGAGGCCCCCAGATCTGGGGAAATGCCGTCATTACCGGACGCCTCGGGCGGCCGCGGACCACAACTTCTGGCAATCTGGCGCAACTTGGTTGAGTAGCTTGAGGGGGGTGATTATGCTGGACGGTTAGACTGGGTGTTCAGGGTTTTGGTCGGTCAGGTTAGGCCCTGGCGTCACGGGTCCTTTCCCCACAATCACTTCTGCTCCATCGGCGGGCAACAACCGGCTGGATTCGTCTGACGAACTCGTCTGGCGACGATGTGAGGTCTGCAGGGGCCACGTGACGCGCGGGCGTTTCAGAGAGAAGCATCATGTGCACACGAAGTTCCGCCTTGTCATGGCTGGCGGCATATCTCATTGCCGCCCCGATGGTGTCTGCCGGCGTGATTGATCGCGAGTTGGCCGAGACTGGTATCCGGTTCCCGCATGCCGACGCGCGTCCGCTTGACGCGTCAGAACATTCGATCGTGGTGGTGCGTGACGATCCGGCGCGCGACGTAGCGCGCGGCACGACGTTGGAGGTCGGTGACACGATCACGACACCGGTGCGTCGGGCGCTGGGCACCATGGTTGACCTGGGGACGTTGGGTGGTGCGTCGAGCGTTGCGACGAGCGTGAATGTGGCGGGGCAGGTTGTTGGCCATTCGCAGACGGCGGACGGCGCGACGCACGCGTTCCGCTGGGATCCGGACTCGCGTGCCATGCGCGATCTGGGAACGCTGGGCGGCACGTTCAGCTATGCGCAAGGGGTGAACGATCAGGGCGACGTCGTGGGCTACTCGGAAACAAGCGACGGCGAGGTGCACGCTTTCCTCTGGTCGGCGCGGGATGAAGTGATGCACGATCTGGGCGCGTTAGGAGGCCGGCACAGTCGGGCGGCTGCCATCAACAATCAGGGGATGGTCGTTGGTTTCGCGCAGACGGCGGAGCTGGCCGACCACGCGTTTGCGTGGGATCCGGCCAGCCGCACGATGCGCGACCTGGGTACACTGGGTGGGTCGTACAGCTACGCTTACGATGTCAATGACGACGGGCTGGTTGTCGGGCATTCGCAGACCGGCGATGGCCAGGTGCATGCGTTCCGGTGGCGCGCCGGGACGGGTGAGTTGGCGCGAGTCGAATCGCTTGGCGGTCTGGTCAGCTATGCCTTCGGTGTCAGTGCGCGGGGGCAGGTGTCGGGCTATTCGCGGCGGCCGGGCGGTTCATATCACGGGTTCGTGTGGGACGCGCCGCGCGGCGAAGTGGTTGATCTGGGCGCCTTTGCGGATGACTTCAGTCTGGCCTATCACCTGGCGTCGGATGGACGGGTTGCGGGCTATGACGTGGCCCCGCACGGCCCGAACTTTGCCGTGCGCTGGAATCCGTCCACCGGGCGGCTGCAGGATCACGCCGTGATCGGCAATGGTTTCGAAGTGGCGTGGGACGTCAATGCGCAGGGAGTAGTGGTAGGCTGCACGGCGACTCCGGAGGAGACGACGCACGCCGCGATGTGGCGACCGATGCTGGACGCGGAAGGTGAGTCGGACTGCTGCGTCTGTCCGTGCAGCGCGTACGAGCCGGTGGTTGCAGAGCCATTGGATACCGATGTCGGTTACCAGATCGGTCCGGTGGGGCCGGCGGCGCCGCGGTCGGCTCCGGGTAGCTTTTCGCCAATGTCCAGCTTCTCGCGTGGCAGCAGCGGCTACTACGGCCCCGGCTTCGGCAGCGGCGGCTATGGCGGCAGCGGCGGCCGCTCGTACCGGCCTGGCGGCGGCACTGCGCCCAGCGGCGGCGACAGTGTCGTACCCGAACCGGCCTCCGCCGTCGGATGGATCACCGGGCTGCTGCTGTTGACCGGCTACGCGGCGCTGCGGCGGCGTGGAACGCCCGTCTGATCAGCCTACTCGATCTTCCACTCGAGTATGCCTGCGGAGAAGCCGGGCTGGAGCTGCACTTCCATCCGCAGGGCATCGGTTGTGACCGGTTCGAACGTGGTGCGGTTGAAGGTATCTTTCGCCACCCCGAATCCCGATGCGTGGGCGACTTCCCGCCAGGTGTCCCCCGCGCGATAGAACAGTCTCCACGTGGCCGGGATCCGGCACTGGCCAACCGGCTCATCGTCGAACCAATACACGGCCGTGCCCCGCACGGTCATCGGCTGAGCCAGTTCGTACTGGACCCACTCGGTGGTTCCCTGGTGATCCCACCAGGTGAACCGCGGCAGCGACTGATCGCCCGAGTGCTGGGGTTCGCGGCCGTCCACGAGCGCCTGCACGGAGTCGCGAGTCCAGCAGTGCGAGGCGGACGGTATGAGCAGATCGCTCAACTCCAACGGCAGTGACGGACCGAGTGTCTGCGGTTCGAGCGGGCGGTACAGACGCCCCTCCCAGCCTGCCTGGTCTGGCTGGTCTGGCTGGGGTGCACGTGGCCGGCCGTCCTGCCGGACCCACACGGCCATGGGGCCCGCAGCGCGATGGTCCCACGCGTAGTAGGGGACGGCCGTGACCTGCCGGTCCCCCCGCGCCCGGGCATGTATCACGGTGATGCCGCCCAGCAGATCAGCTTGCCACTGCAGCGTGAACTGGGGATCTCGTTCGAGCATGATCTGGCGGACCTGGCCGCCATTGTCCACCGCTTCGAAGCAGTACACCAGCGGGCCGCGCTCCAGCGCCACGCGCCCCGCATCGGCCGTCACCAGCGGGTGCGCCTCGGTGCGCCGCACGTCCAGTGGCAGTTGCAGATCGACCACGTCCCCCGCTTTCCATTCCCGTCGCAGCACGGCGTAACCTTTCCCGTTCGGCTGGCATGGTGTGGGCGCGCCGTTGACCGCGAGTGCCGCCTGCGTGCACCAGCTCGGGATGCGCAGATGCAGGTCGAACGTGCACGGCGCGGCCGGACTGACCGTCAGCTTGACCTGGCCGTCCCACGGGTACTCGGTCACCTGACTGATCGAGACAGGCGCATCTTTCAGCTGCGCGCTACCGTCGCCCGCCACGTACAGATTCACATAGATCCCATCGCTGCTGGTCGCGTAGACGTAACCGGGCAGCGAGGGGAGGAAGCGCACGGCGTTGGTGGGGCAGCACGCGCACGGGTAGAACGGCTGGCGATGGTGGTTGCCGTCTGCCGCCAGCGGGTTGACATAGAAATAATGCTGACCATCCATGCCGATTCCCGCCAGCACGCCGTTGTAGATGACGCGTTCGAGGATGTCCGCGTAGTGCGCGTCGGCGTGCAGCAGGTTCAGGCGATGGGCCCACAGGGCCAGGCCGATGGCGGCGCAGGTCTCGCAGTAGGCCGAGTCGTTGGGCAGCTCGTACCGGTCACCGAACGCCTCGCCTTCGTGGCGTGCGCCGATCCCCCCGGTGATGTACATCTTGTGCAGGACAACGTCGTCCCACAGCCGGTTCATCGTCGCAACGAATTTCTCGTCGCCCGTATAGGCCGCTACATCGGCCACGCCGGCGTACAGGTACATGGCGCGCACCGCGTGCCCGACAATCTCCGCCTGCTCGGCGACCGGCTGGTGATCCTGGCAGTACACGCCGTAGAGTTGCTTCCGCTGCGCCGGGTTGCCGCGGGCCTGAAGAAAGAACTGCGCGAGATCCAGATAACGCTGTTGCCCGGTGACCTCGAACAGCTTGACCAGGGCCAGTTCGATCTCTTCGTGCCCGGGCACGTCGACGGCCTTGCCCGGTCCGAACCGGTTGTCGATGTAGTCGGCAAACCGGATGGCCACGTCCAGCAGCGTGCGTTTCTGTGTCGCGCGGAAGTGGGCCACCGCCGCCTCGAACAGGTGCCCCGCGCAGTACAGTTCATGCATCACCCCGCAGTTGGTCCACTCGTTGCCCGGTTCCTTCAGCGTGTAGTAGGTGTTCAGGTAGCCGTCGCTCCGTTGCGCTGCGGCGATTTTGGCGATGACTTCATCCGTCATCCGCTCCAAGGTCGGATCGGGGTGATCGGCCAGAGAGTAGGATGCTCCTTCCAGGACCTTGTAGACGTCCGAGTCATTGAAGTAGATACCTTCAAACTCGCCCGCCATCAGCCCCCCCGCCTTGGCGAAGTTGTCGAAGCGCCCCGTGTCCTCGCACCATTTGAAATTGTGCGGCAGCGATATCTCGCGATTCACCTGGAGACGGGGAGCCCAGAACGTGTCGCGCACCTGCACCGCGGTGAACGGCACGGCCTTCAACTTGCGGTGCGCCGGTTCGTCCGCCCGCGCAGCAACCGCGGCCACCATCGTCATCAGAAACAACCAGAGGCATGCACGCTTCATGGGATCCCACCTCAACACTTACCGGACAATGTTCGGAGCATTACATTACATTTGGATTCGGAGCACTTGGGTTCGTTCTTGGTCGTTCTGGGTCCTGTTCCGGACAACCCTGTTTCGCAGCACGCTGGTCGGGCGTCGCGGGTCACGCGGCGCGCGGGAGCACGGATCGATCGGCTCTCGCTTACGGGAACACCACACCGATGGTGAGCAGCAGGTTGGCGTAGATCCGTTGTTCGCCGGTGGCGATGGTCAGCGCCACGTCCGTAGTTCCGGCCGCCTCGTAGAACGCGAAGCGTTCGAGAGGGGTGAGGGGCCGGTCATAGCCCGCCTCCTGGAGTGCCGACCGGAAGTCAGCCCAGATCTCAGGATCCTGCTGCAGGGCATACGGGCCGGTAGTGGCGTACTGCATTACGGCGGCGTCCTCGATCGGAATGGCGGAGAGCAGCGCGCGCAGCACCTGGACGCCGTCGACCAGTCCCGGCGTCAGGTTCAGGTTCACCAGGCGCGCGCGGGGTCCGAGCTTGGTCAGAAACGGATAGTTACCATCGGCGATCAACACTTTGGATCCGTGTCCTGCGCGGCCGAGCACCTCCAGGATCTCCGGGTGAATCAACTGTCCCTTGAGCATACCGAACACTCCTTGTAGAAACGCGAGAATGCGCGCCACCCCCAGCGGCTGTCCTCGGCTCCTGGCGGCCGTTCAGCCGGCCGCCGGTGGAGCATGAGGCGGCCATGATCTAGTGGAAGGCGGGCGGTATGGGGGGCAGGTCGCGCGTCAGCACGAGCGGCTGCTGGCGGCCTGCCTGCGTGTAGTCGAACGGTTGGAAGCCGGCTTGAATAGCGGGGGAGTTGGGTTTGAGCCGGAAGTCGTCCTGCTGGACGTTCTCGAACAGCGGGTCGGCGATCACCGAGTGCTGATCCTGCCCACGCTCCTGCTGCCACTGTTCAAACGTGAGGTCTCCGGGAAACGTCACGGCCTGACTGCCGGCATGAAAGTACACATTGTGGTCCATGCGGAAGTTGTCGTCCTTCCAGTTGCTGCCCAGCAGCGGGCTGCCATTGTCCCAGTACACGATGTTGCGTTCGAAGAAGAACGAGATGTGCTCCTCCGTGCGGGTGCGCTGCAGTTGCTGCTCCCCAGCACAAACCAGGATGTTGTTCTCCACCCGGTTCTCCTTGCCATAATGCTGGTGGAACGACGCGCGCGAGCAGCGGTACACGAGGTTGTTCCTCATGACGATGCCGGTTGAGCCTTCATCGGTGTACAGCCCCCACCCGCCGTAATCGTACGACACCACGTCATGGAACCGGTTGTCATGGACCACGGTGCCGGGGGAAATGCCCAGCGTGTAGATCCCTCCCATGTCGCTCAGCACACCCTGGCCAATGTCGTAGACGTGGTTGAAGCCGATGTCATTGTGATGGGCCTGGCTCGCCCCGTACCCCCAACTCCACCCGACCGAGAAACCGGTGTAGTAGAAGTTGTGCACGTCGTTGTGTTCGATCACGTTGTAGGGTGAGTGCCCGATCCAGACGCCCACTGCGGCCGGATGCATCCGGCCTCCGTAGGCGATCAGGCAGTTGCGGACCGTGTGGTGTGACACGACCATTTCTTCGTCGTCGGCCAGTTGCAGACTGCTGGCAAACGCCTGCGATGAACTGCCGTCCGTCGGCGGCTGGGCCAGGGCATGGCCGATCTTCACGCCGCCGGCACCCATATCCACCAGCTCGCAACCATCGAGCCGGTTGTGCTTGCAGCCCGGGCCGAAAGCGACGGCATACTCGCCGACATGCCGCACGGCACAGCCCTCCAGCACGATATGGCGGGCCGAGACTGCGGCGATCGCCGCACCCAGGTTGATTTCAGCCTGCGGGAATGCCTGCCCGTCGACCGGCAGGTTCCAGTTCGTATGCGCGAAGGTAAGGCCGCGGAACTGCAGGTGCTGTACCCAGCGCCGTGCGCCTGCGTCTCCGGCAAGCAGCACGAGGTTGGCGATGCGCGGCGCGATCACTTCCGCCTGGGCGGGATCCTCGCCCGTCTGGGGAATGTACGTCAGCCGGCCAGCGGGCCGATCCAGATACCACTCGCCGGGCGCGTCGAGCGCCTCGCGCACGTTGACGACCAGGTAGCGGTGCCCTGCGGGAAAGGCCGCCCAGGAACTCTTGCCGGCGGTGTGCCCTTTGAACGTGACGATGTTCTCCTGGGTGTCGATCTCCGCAAGATGGAACCGCGAAGCCGTCCACTGGTGAAACGGCATCACCTCGACGTCGTCCAGATTCGCCCAGGTGGGGTCCAACTCGCCGGCCGTGAATCCAAAGCGATCGAAACCTTTGTCCCCGGCTGCCGGCGACGGATCGCACTGCCTGGCGATCTTGTAGTAACCTTCCGCAGGCAACCGCGGCCGAAACCGGCGCTGATCATTGACAAACAGCTGGGCGAAATTCCACGTACCGGCCTTCACGTCCGGCAGATCAGCATGCCATCGTCCCTGATCGTCGACCTGCCACTGTGTGATAGGCACGCCACCGCTGATCACCGGCCGCTCCTCGCCGTACGCCTGATAGATCACAGGTGCCTGTTCGGTTCCCGAATCGGCGGCGTCAAACGACAGCGGCGCGGCGAGGCAGTACAGACCGCCCCGGATGGCGACCACAATCGGCTGGCTACGGTCGGGCTGAGCCGCTTTCAATGCGCGCACGAGCTGTTGCGCGCGGGGCAAAGTGGCGACAGGTCCGTCGGTACCCTGTTCGTTCGGCGCGGCCAGCTGGCCAGTCCACTGGTCGTTGCCTGACGGCGCGACGAAGATGTCGGCGGCGGTGGCGGTCAACCCGACAGCTGCCAAGGTCCAACTCAACAAGGCACCGGTACATGCGGTGCCCAGACGGCGAGCGAACAGTCGGACGTGCATGGTTTCCTCCTTCAGCGACAGGTGGGTCAAGTCGGGGGGCATTCGGCAGCTGGTCCGGGAATGTACGCAGACTCGCGTCCAGCCGTCCTGCCGGCCGTGCCCGCAGTATAGCACGGCCAGGGGAGTGTTTCACCACGGACGGATGGAGGGGAGGACGCGGGCCCGCCGTGAACGTCCGCGAACGCGAGGCCCGGCGCTGCGCCCGCGTGTTGATTCCCGCCGTGCAGAGCGGAAGAATTGGCCGGAATGCCGTGCAGCGGGCCAAGCCAGGCGAGCCAGGCGAAGCATGATGTCACACAAGCGGGCCGTCCCGACAGATCACGACCGACCCGAAACGTATCCTGTCTATGAGCAGGTGCAACGGCTGCAGCTGGAGGGTTCACTTCACTTCCAGCTGCACGCTCGCGCTGTGGCTGTTGAACTCGGGGGCGTACATGCACTGGATCTCGGCCATGCCCGTCTGGTATTGGCCGCGATGCACGACGCGCGTGGAGTATTCAAACACGTAGGTTCCTTTGGGCAGGTAATCGATGAAGAAATGGCTGGCGGTGTCGCGTGTCGACTCGTAGTAGGCCAGTCCATCCTGGAAGCGGTAACCGGACAGCACGTTGACCGGCTCTACGCCGCTGCCACGCTGGTCTTTCAGATGGACGTATTCCATGTCCCGATCCACACGCAGTTCGATCCGCACGACCAGTTCATCTCCTACGGAAACCGGACCGTCGACGGGGCGGAGTACGGGACCTTTCTCGGTGTTCTCCTTCACGTAGAGCTGCTTGGCGAGCGTCAGAGGAGTGCCTGCGTACGGCGTGACTTTGGACATGTCCTCCAGGTACTGCCAGTGGAGGCTGCCCCAGGCCACGCCGGCATCCGTTTTGGTCACCTGGACGCGGCCCAGCTCCGGCTGGACTGCCTCTCCCACGAACCGCTGTTCGTAGAATCCCGTGCCTGCCTCCACCGCCTGCGGTTCGAGCTGCAGATCGCCGACCCGCACACGGACCAGGGCATCGGACGCGAGCAGGTCGGTGCCGCGCAGCAGCAGGCTGTAGATGGCATCAGCCGTGGCCTTGGTCGTCTTCCAGTCCTGCGTCTGCTTCTGCTTGAGCAGCCAGACGCGGCATCCCTCGACCGACTCGACGTCATTCATCACTTCGTCGAAGGCCTCGATCATCAGCGCCTGGGTCTCGATCGGCGCGTGGTACCACCACCAGGACCGTTCCGTGTCTCGCCAGAACATGCCCAGTTCCTCGTCGGTGACGCTGCGTTCTTTGAGCGACCGCATGATGTCCTGCGGTGCCGGCTTGTCACCCCATCGTTTGAGCGCGATGGCCAGGTGGGCCTGTGACTGCCGGCAGTCCAGTTTGGTCCAGTACTGGCGCGCCTGCTCCAGGAAGTAGTCGACCGCTTCCTGGTGCTCCGGGGCAATCGGCTGATCGTCCAGGAAGAAGCTGCGGCCGTACAGGTACAGTGCAATCGTGGCGCTGAGGTTGTTCCGAGCCTTGTTCCCGTGCGCGAGGATCTGGCGGTACACCTCGTCGATCCATGTGTCCAGGCGCGTGAGCGAACGGATTGCCGGAGCGACATCGAGGTCTACGCCCAGATGCCGCAGGCGTCCGAAGCCGGTGGTGATGTACAGTGTGATGTAGTCGTTGGTACGACCGCCGGGGAACCAGGGCCAGGAACCGTCTTCCGCCTGCGCCTCGACGACCTTCCGCAGGCAGCGCGCCAATTCGTCCTGCAGCCGATTGGCGTCGAACAGGATCCCGACGTTGCGCCGCGCCTCACTTTCCCGGACAGCCTGCCGCACCCACGGTGTCTCCTCCAGCAGGACGGCCTTGAGATCCTGATTCTTCTCCAGCGGGGTATCCAGCGCCGCGGTGCCTTTCCACTGGTCGAACACGCGCCGGATCTTCGGATCGGCATTGGCGATGTGGCGCGCGAGTGCGTTGGCATACAGCCGGTTGAACGTCTGCTCGGTGCATTCGTAGGGATATTCCATCAGGTAGGGCAAGGCCAGCACGGCGTACCAGGCCGGCTGAGACACCATCTGGACGGTCAGCGATTGATGGCGCAGCGAATCGGAACTCCCCGATTCCAGCAGCCTGGTGAAGTTGAAGTCCTTCGTCCCTGCGCCGCGGATGGGCAGCGGCAGCGATTCGGTGACCAGCGTTCGCCGCGACAGGACCGGCAGGTAGCCCTCTTCGCCGTCCGACAAGCGGCCGGTGGATCCAACCGCCTTGTAGGTGAGAAACCCCATGCCATCGGGAATCTGCAGCCGCCAGGAGAAACTCTGCGACTGCTGCGACGCGATATCAAAGGGCTGATCCAGGTTCACATTGCCCAACTGCTGATCGACCGTGTCGAGCGTCCGGGCATCGGCCAGCGTCAGACGCACGGTGCCGGCCTGCCGGGCTGCTGACTGGTTCGTGACCTTCACCGTGAATTCGAGGATGTCCCCCTCCCGGACAAACCGCGGCGCAAGCGGCTCGACCATCAGGTCCTTCGACGTGACGACGGTGTCGGTCAGAGCACCGCTGCGCAGCTGGGTGTCGTGTGCGAAGCCGAGGAACTTCCATTCGGTCAGCGCTTCGGGCATGGTGAAGGTCAGGGTGACCTGCCCCTCCTTCGACACGGTCAGATGCGGGAAGAAGAAGGCGGTCTCGTTGAGGTTCTGCCGCGCGGAGACTTTGCTCAAGTCGATCGGCGGAGTGGCTGCCGATGCGGCGTCTTTCATTTCCATGCCTCCCCTGCCTCCCATGCCTCCCGCGGGCGGCATCCCCGCAGCCTCCATCTTGGCGTCGGCCATCTGAGGGGCGGCTTCGTCTTCCCCGAATGCCATGTCGGCGGCCATCTCCATGTTGGCCGCGGCGGCCGGCGCTGGCAGGGGGCCCGGTCCGCCAAGCGCGGACAGTGCGCGGCCGCTGCGCGCGATGCCGCGATGGAACAGCTGCGATCTGATGATCTCCAGAGGGAATGTGCGGTAGGTCAGCGTGGTATCCCTGAAGTCGTGGACGAAGCTCCCCCGGATACCGGTCAGCTGCAGCGCGCTGTTTTCGAACTCCGACTGCCGCACGGAATAGTCGGAGCGGAACAGCTGCAGGTTGGGCCACCGGTGTGGCAGGTATGCATCGAGTGACGCGTCGTAGAGCGCGGCCACCATCTCCGCCGCGGTGGTGTCCGCCGCGGGACCGCTGACCACCGCCGACCAGGTCTGCTCCGCACCCGGTTGCAGCTTGGACTGGAAATGCTCCCAGCGGACTGTCAATTGCTTGTTCGTCCACGGGACATCGACGCGGCGTGATTCCAGGTACGCGCGGTTCTCGCGCACGAACGTCACATGCAGGGTGAACCCGCCGCGCAGGGCTTCATCAACGCTCTGTTCCACGGTGGTCTGTGTCGCGCGTCCCCGGGTCCAGTAGCTCTGGATGATCTGGCCGCGATGTTCGATCTCGATAAACGCCCGCCCTTCCTCGTATCCAGTGCCCCACACGGCCGTAAACGTCGCGCCCGGCTCTACGCTCCAACTGGGGGCCGAAACGAACTGCGGGATCTTGATGTCGAACCGGTCGGACGTTGGGTCGAGCACCGTCAGGGGCAGCACGGCGGTCACCTGCTTGCCAGCGCTGTCGGCCGTTTCGAGCGTGACCCGGTAAGGGCCGGCAGGCAACGCGAAGGACTTGCTCACAACGCCGCTGGCATCGGTCGCAAACGGCTGTTCCGCAGCCAGTTCACCCAGCGGCCAGGCGTTCATGTTCGACAGATCCGGTTCGCCAACATCGCCGTTGCCACCGGGCTGGGTGCCCGGCATGACGGTGAAGTACTCCGATGGCATGTGGGCGGACAGCGGCGCGCGGTGCACGCGCGCGGGTTGTGTGAGTCGGTAGACCTTCACGGTCCCTTTGGCTGCCTGCGGCGCGCCGTCGAGCGACTGGGTGTTGATGGAGACGGCCACTTCCTTATCGGCTACCTGCCACGGGGCGGCTGTCAACGACGCCTGGAGCGAGGTGAAGCCGACGTTGACGGTGCGCTGATCGCTCCGCGTCTCTCCCGTGATGTCGGTCACATCGGCATGGATCGTGAAATCGAACACAGGCTCGTCCTGCTCGGACGCCGCGGGTGCGGGCCGCGCCGTGAAGGTGATGTTGAACTTGCCGTCGGCGTCGGTGGTGGTCGCACCGTGGGCGATTTCCTGAGCCTCTGCCTGCGGCGGGTTCCACCAGCAGCGCCAGAACCACCAGACGGGATACCGCACCTCGCGCACGACCCGGTACTTCACCTGCGCGCCGCCGATGGCCGCCCCGGTGTAGGCCTTGGCCGTCCCCGCGACCGTGGTCTCAGCGCCGAGCCGGGCGGGTTCCGTCGGGGTGGCGAGTTCGACCTTGAACTTGGGCCGCTTGTATTCCTCCACGTTGAACGCCGCCCGGCTGTCGCGCGCCGCGTCGCGAATCCACATCTGGCCCATGAGCCCGTCGCGCGGTGCGGTGAAGCTGCCACTGAACGACCCGACGTCGTTGGTGCGATGCTGCTGCTTGGCGATCTCCTGTCCGTTCACGTCCTCGAAGACGACGGTGACGGACGTGCGCGGCAGCGTCTGGTAGTTATCCTGCTGCGGATTGACCGACACGCAGATGCCCTTGTACTGAATCGTCTGCCCCGGGCGATAGAGCGACCGGTCGGTGAAGAACACGGTCTGTTCGCGCGGCTGGGGGTTATGGTCGTTGCGGTACGCGTGGCGTTGGCCGCCTGTGGCCAGCATGTGCTGGCCGTGCTGCACCAGCACCGTATACGGTTCGTTCGCGGTGTCCGGGATCCGGAACAGTCCATTCTGGTCAGTGCGGGTGCCCTGCCCTTCTGTCCAGCGGTAGCGCCGCGTCTGGCGCTTGAGTGTCCACACACGCACCTGTGCTCCCGCCAATGGTTCGCCGGTATCGGCATCCAGGACGAAGCCTTCGGCCGGGGCCGCGCGTCCGCCCGTGCGGACCACGATGGCCAGCGGGCTGACCCAGAACTCGCAGGCCAGGACGACGTTGTCTTCCGCCCGAAAATCTTCGTGCGGGCTGGCCAGCAACAGGTAGAAACCGGGGGGCAGCTTGTCCGGCACCGGAAATGACTGGTTGACGGGCAGGTAGTCCTCGGTGGCGGGCAGGTCCTGCGACCAGGCGAGATCCGGCTGGCGGGCGACAAGTTCCTCGCGCAGCTGGGGGGGCATGGCGCCGGGCACGTAGTTCTCCCGCGTCAGCAGTTTTTCCCAGTCATAGCGCACGGCGCGGAAGTGCGCTGTTGTGAGGTTGCGATAATGCACCTGGATCGTCGGCCACGGATTGTTCCAGACGCGTTCGGTGGAGACCTGGAATTCCCGCCCCTCGATGGCGCGGATCAGGTTGTAGCAGAGGTTGCCGCCAGGCGTGTCCGGGAAGCGTTCCCACCCGGGCAGCGCCACCTGGCGAGCCTCCACCAGCTGCCGTTCGCTGTGCAGCACCTGTCCCCAGGCTTCGCGCGCCCGGGCCGAGATGGGCTGGCTGTCCCAACGCTGTACGAACTGCTGCAGCGCGGCCTTGTACCGCGCATTCTTCTCTTCCCCGACACTCTGGTTATAGCCGAACACCAACCGGTCGAACTCGGCTTCGGCCAGCGCCGTGGGATCCGCATCGGCCTGATGAAACGCCGCCAGCTTCTGAAACAGGTGTATCGCTTTGACCAGGGGCGAGTCGGTGTCGGGAGACTCGATCTGCCATGCCAGGAACTCGGCGGTCGGAGCGAAGATCGGGCTGTCGGCCTGGAGCACAAAGGCGTCCTGGACCATCGCCCCCGCCTGCTCACCCGCCGTGTAGAAGGTCAGCGCTTCATGGACCAGGAAGTCATACAGTGTGGGACGTGCCGCGTCGGGCATTGTACCCTTGACCAGCAGTGCATCGAACTGCTCGATGGGCACCTGCTGCAGCGCCGCTTCGCTGTGCAGGGCGGCCGTGAAGTGCTCGTCGATCTCGGCCAGGATCCGTGTCAGATCCCACGAATTGATGTCCTCGCCCGGTGGTTGGCTCGTAGCCGTGCGCTGCATGAACCGCCAGCGATTCTGCTGGAAGAAGTCCCAGTACCAGTGGCCGAGGACAGCCTCCATCAGAGGCTGTATGCCGTCCGGCAGGTCCGGCAACACGGCCTCCAGACGCGTGATGCGCTCCTCCGGCTTCGAACCCTGAATGGTTCCTTCCAGGGAGATTTTCAGAGCGATCGCCTTGGCCGCCTCGGCATAGTTCCTGGCCTCCAGGGCAGACTTGATGAGCGGCTCGAGTTCCTGGATAGCGGTTTGGGGCAGCTGTTTGCCGATCGCGTCGTTCACTTTTTTCCACTCCGGTGTCTGTGGTTGCTCCGGGGCTGGACCCAGTATGCTGACGGCCGCCACGCTGCCGAACACGAGCAGGACTATCGTTCTCATCAAAGGAAACCTCCGAATCAGATCCTTGTCACCTCTCGAATGTCGCCGATCCCCGGGCGGCCGCCCTTGGACGACGGGGCTGAACCGCGTACCGGACCGCAGCCGGCGTGGCCGGCAGCTACCATCAGCGCGGTGCGGAAGCACATGAGCAGGCCGCCGGTTCCTCCGCACCTCGCCTCCTCCGCACTTCGCCGCGCCGGTGACTGCTGGGCGGCTCGCTGCCAGACCTATGACGCCGGGCCGTCGGCAAAAGTTCCCGCCTCCGCCGTGTCAGGGACGGCGAACGCTGACATGATCGAGGTCTGCCGCCGCAATTCTACCACGGAGTGGGCCGTGTGGCACGGAACAGGCCGGACGCTGGCAGGCCGGACGCTGGCTGTCATGATTGACCGCGTTCAATTGCCAGCGGTATGCTGGTATACAGTTCGAATCTGGACACCGGTCCACTCTCACCTGACGTGGCCCACCAGCGCCACATCCACCATCGAGCATCCGAGAAGGAGTCAGCCCATGTCCAAGCAACGCACAGTCAACAGCCGGCGAGGCACCACGCGACGCCGTTTCCTCCGCGACTCCGTACTGGCGGCCTCGGGTGCCACGTTGGGCACATTGGCGCTGCACCGCAGCGTCCATGCGGCGGGCGAGGGGACGATTAAGATCGGCATGATCGGCGCCGGGGGACGGTGTGCGGGTGCGGCGGCCGAGAGCATGCAGGCATCGCCCGACGTCAAGCTGGTGGCGATCTGTGACCTGTTTGAAGACCGCGTGAAGGGGGCCCGCGAGGCGCTCCAGGCGGCGGCGCCCAACCAGGTCGCCGTCGACGACGATCACTGCTTCGTCGGTTTCGACGGCTACCAGAAGGTGATCGAATCGGCCGATGCCGTCATGATCGCCTGTGCCTCGAAGTTCCACCCCATGTACGCCGAAGCGGCGATCCGGGCGGGCAAGCACGTGTTCGTCGAGAAGCCGCACGCCATCGATCCCGTGGGCGTCCGGCGCATGGCCGCCGCGTGCGAGCTGGCGAAGACCAAGGGGCTCAGCATCCTGTCGGGGCTGCAGAGCCGATTTGATACCGGCTATCAGGAGACGGTCAAGCGGATTCACGACGGGGCGATCGGCAATGTGGTGGCCATGCAGTCGATGTTCCTGCGCGGCCCGTATCGGCTGGAACCGCGTCAGCCGAATGTGAGCGAAATCGAATTCCAGTATCGCAACTGGTACCACTTCCTGTGGCTCTCCGGCGACGACGTGCCCCAATCGCTCGTCCACAACATCGACCGGATGTGCTGGATCATGCACGAGCAGCTGCCCGAGTGGGCGTTTGGCCTGGGGGGCCGATCGGCCTCGTTCGGCGAAGTGTATGGTGACATGTTCGATCACCACACGGTCGTCTATGAATACCAGAACGGCACGCGCCTGTACGCTCTGTGTCGGACCCAGGCCAACACCTATGGCAACACGGGCGACATCATCATGGGAAGTAAAGGGCAGTGCGATCTGCAGAACTACGTCATCACCGGTGAAACCAACTGGCGCTTTGAAGGGACCCGCAACAACCCCTATGCGGCGGAGCAGGCGGCGCTGGTGGAAGCCATCCAGAACGACAAGCCGATCAACAGCGCGTTTCACATGATCAGCGCCACGATGATCGGCGTGTTGGGGCAGATCGCCTGCTACACGGGGCAGCCGGTCAACTATGCCGAAGCCAGTCAGGCCGACCTGCAGTTCGGGCCGTCACCGGACGAGGTGAACTTCGAGACGCCTCCTCCGACCGTCGCGGATGCCACGGGAAACTACCCGCTGCCGATGCCCGGCATCACGCAGCTGATGTAGGCGGCGCAGGATCGGCGTCCGGCCGGGCACTTTCCCAGCGACCGGCCGGAGGTCTGTCCCGCAGCGGAATTTCAGGTTCTTCACAGGTTCATCACAGGGGGCAGTACCACAGGTACAAAGGATAAGGATTATAGTCATGCGAGTACAGACACGATTGACTGTCGCCGCCGTGTTGATCGGCGCGTGGTTCGGTGGGTGCATGCTGGTGCGGGCGGATGCGGCAGCGACCGCCGCGATCGACATTGGATCACGGCGCGAGTTGTTCGTAGACTACTTCCTGATCGACAGGTTGCAGGACGTGCAGCTTGTGCTGCACGAGCCGCGGGATGAAGGGGTCGTGCTGCGGTTCGACGAGCCTTGGGAAGGCCCGTTCTGCGGGTACTCCACAGTCATCCACGACGGCGCAACGTATCGGGTATACTATCGCGGGCTGTCCAGTGCCGGACGCGACGGGAGCGACGCGGAGTCGTGCTGCTACGCCGAGTCGACCGATGGGGTTCACTGGACGAAGCCCCGGCTCGGGTTGTTCGAGGTGGCGGGCACCCGCGAGAACAACGTGGTGTTGTCCGAGGCCGCGCCGTTCACCCACAACTTCTGCCCCCTGCTGGACACCCGCCCCGGCGTGCCGGCCGCGGAGCGTTTCAAGGCGCTGGGGGGCACCATGGAGAGCGGTCTGAGGGCATACGTGTCCCCCGACGGTATCCACTGGAGTCCGCTGGTGGACCAGCCGGTACTGACGAAGGAGGGGGTGCCGTTCCCCTACATGTTCGATTCGCAGAACCTGGCCTTCTGGTCCCCGGCCGAATCGCAATACGTCTGCTTCTTCCGCGTGTTTCAGGACGACGTGCGGCGGATCTGCCGCACGTCGAGCGACGATTTCGTGACCTGGTCCACACCCGTGCTCATGGAGTATCGCCATCAGGGCGGAACGGCGCCGCTGGAGCATCTCTATACAAACCAGACGCATCCGTACTTCCGAGCGCCGCACCTCTACGTCGCGATCGCGGCCCGTTTCATGCCCGGCCGCCGCGTGCTGACCGATGCCCAGGCTCACGCCATCGGCGTCAATCCGAAGTACTATAACGACACGTCGGATGCGATCTTCATGACCTCGCGCGGCGGGGCGTTCTACGACCGCGAGTTCCTGACCGGCTTCATTCGACCGGGGATCGGGGGGAGCAACTGGGTGTCGCGGACGAACTATCCCGCACTGAACGTGGTGCAGACCGGTCCCACCGAGATGTCGGTGTATGTCAATCAGGACTATGCCCAGCCGACCGCGCACCTGCGCCGCTACTCTCTGCGGCTCGACGGATTCGCTTCCGCCCGGGCGGACTACGATGGAGGGGAGTTGGTGACCAAGCCGGTGGTGTTCCAGGGAGACACGCTGTCGATCAACTTCGCCACCTCGGCCGCCGGGGGCATTCGGGTCGAATTGCAGCAGCCGGACGGCAGTCCGATCGCGGGGTTCACACGTGACGACGCCATCGAGCAGATTGGCAACGAAATCGACCGCGTCGTGTCCTGGAAAGATGGCAGTGACCTGTCCGCGCTGGCTGGCCAACCGGTCCGGCTCTGTTTCGTGATGCACGACGCGGACCTGTACGCGCTGTCGTTCGGAGCGCTGTCGAATGGAGCACAGTCCGGAGGCAATCCATGAGATACTGTATCGCGATGATCTGTGTGGGACTGGCCTGCCTGGCGGCGGAGGCCGTGCCCGCGTCGGCCGCCGACTGGCCGCAGTGGCTGGGCCCCAACCGGGACAGCGTGTGGCGGGAGGACGGGCTGCTTGAGACATTCCCGGCATCTGGCCCCAAAGTGTTGTGGCGGCAGAGCGTGGGGGGCGGGTTCGCCGGCCCGGCGGTGGCCGACGGACGCGTCTTCGTGATGGACTACTTGACGGCCGAATCGCCGGTGCCCTCGGCGAGCCGTCGCGACGCGCTGACGGGAACCGAACGCGTGCTGTGCTTCTCCGCCCGTGACGGCCAGCTGCTGTGGAAGCACGAATACGATCGCGCGTATCACATCTCGTATGCCACCGGCCCGCGCGTGACGCCGGCAGTGGACGCGGACCGCGTCTACACGCTCGGCGCTGAAGGTGATCTGAAATGCTTGCGCGTTGCCGACGGGACCGTCGTGTGGTCGCGCGATCTGCCCCGGGACTACGAGTTTGAGACTCCCACCTGGGGCTTCGCCGGCCATCCGCTCGTTGACGGCCAGAAACTGATCTGCCTGGTCGGCGGTGAAGGGAGCATCGCCGTGGCGTTTGACAAGCTCACCGGCCAGGAAATCTGGCGCTCGCTCTCGGCCCGGGAGACGGGCTACAGCGCTCCGGCCATCATCCAGGCCGGGTCTGTGCGGCAGCTGATCATCTGGCACGCCGACGCCGTCAACAGCCTGGATCCCGAGACTGGCAAGTTGTACTGGAGCGAGCCACTTGATCCGGACTGGGGTATGGCGATCGCCACGCCACGCACCGACGGGACATATCTGTTCGTTGGCGGGATCGTGATGAAATCGCTGTTGCTCAGGCTGGCCACCGACCGCCCGGCAGCGGAAGTGGTGTGGTCCGGCAGAAAGGGTGTGGGCATCGCCCCCACGAGCAACACACCGTTTCTCGCGGACGGGCATATGTATGGAGTGGATCGCGAGGGGGAACTGCGCTGCGTCCGTCTGGACACTGGCGAACAGCTCTGGACGACGTACGCCGCCACCACCACTACCGGCAGCCGATCGGATAACGCCACGGCATTCCTCGTGAAGCAGGCCGATCGCTTCTTCATCTTCAACGAGCAGGGTGAGCTGATCATCGCGCAACTGACGCCCGCCGGCTACCACGAACTGAGCCGTGCCAGGATCCTCGACCCGACCTTGACGAACTACGGCCGGCAGGTTGTGTGGAGCCATCCGGCGTTTGCCCAGCGCTGTGTATTTGCCCGCAACGACCGGGAACTTGTCTGTGTGTCGCTGGCCCCGTAGGACTGTGCGACCTCCGTCTACTTGGGTTGGGCCGCCCGGACTGTTATGGTGAAATGATCCACCTGGGTGCGCTGACCCGAAACGTGACGTGCAAACACAAGGAGATGCTGCGATGCGCTGCCAGATTCTGTTGCCCATGATCATGATGTTGTCAGGCGTCCTTGGCGTGGCGGCCGCCGCAGGCCAGGATTCGAATGCAGGGGGGGCCATGCCCGCGTCATGGGAGAGCAGCTGGCAGCAGCCGCCGCTGAGCGACCGGCCGCTGCAGATCGTACACGGCATCACGCTGGACCCGAAGTTTTCCGACAACCAGCGTGCCGCCGCCATCACGAAGCGTCTCGACGGGTGGCAGGCGTGTGGCCTGGGTGGCATCGTGTGCAACGTTCCGTCGGCCAATTACCTGCAATCAGCGGACGACTGGAAATCGCTGGCGGCCGTCATTGGCCAGTGCCGCGAGCGGGGTCTGGTGGTGTGGATCTACGATGAACTGGGGTACCCCAGCGGCGGGGCGGGTGGGCTCGTGCTCAAGGAGAACCCGGCGCATGAAGCGCTGGAACTCGCCTACGACGCCTCGCTCGATGAGCCCTTCGTGGTGCGCGCTTCGTACGAGTTCACGCATGCGAACAACAACTACCACGCCTCGCGGCGCTATGCCAACCTTCTGGATGTCGAGGCTGTGGCTTGCTTCATCCGCACGACGCACGATGCCTACTGGCAGCATCTGGAGCCGTTCTTCGGCGACCCGATTGTGGCCATGTTTACCGATGAACCGTCGCTGATGGCCGTCTCGCTCGGCCAGATCCCCGAAGACGCGCGCCAGAACGTGCCGATAGTCGATCCGCCCGATCCGAACGTCAAGCCGTTGCCGGCAGTGCCCTGGTGCCGGGACCTGCCCGACGCGTACCGGGCCCGGTTCGGTGAAGAACTCGAACCGCAGCGTCTCAGCCTGTTCGTCGGGCAGACGGAGACGGACCGGCGCGTGCGGCGACAGTTCTGGTCGCTCATCGCTGACCTGGTGGCGGAGCGCTACTTCGGTGCACTCGGCGCCTGGTGCCAGCAACGGGGCGTGGCCAGTTCCGGGCACACGCTGTCGGAGGAGTCGCTTCTGCTGCAGCTGGCTCTCGAGGGCAACGCCCTGTCAGCGCTGACGCGCATGCAGATCCCCGGTCTGGACATGCTGAGTTCCGATCCGGAGGCGGTGATCCACAGCGGCTGGCTGACGGCGAGCCTGCCCGGTTCGGCGGCCGCCCTGACCGGCCAGCGGCGCGTGATGACGGAAGTGAGCGATTTCTCGCAGCGGATGGGCGGTGCCGGGCCGGCCAGTCTGGCCGACATGCAGGCCACCGCTGCCTGGCAGGCGGCTTGGGGCGTGACCGAGTTTACGCTGTACTACTCGCAGCGCGACCGGTCGGTAGATGAGTACCATGCGTACTGCGATTTCGTCGGCCGACTCAACGCGATCCTCAAACCCGCCCAGCGCGTGCCCGACGTGCTGCTGTATTACCCGATGTACGATCTCTGGCCGGAGTACCTCCCCACGGCGCAGCAGCTGACCACGGCCAGCCAGTCCGCGCGGCTCCAGGCGATCACCACGTCGTTCATGCAGTTGGGCCAGATGCTCCAGCGCCACCAGATCCCCTTCACGTTGATCGATCATCACTACCTGGCTGGGGCCACGATCACGCCGGACGGAATGATCGTCGTGGGAGGCCAGGCCTATCGAGCGATTGTGTTTCCGGAGGGGGTCGAGTTGCCGGACGACGCAGCCCGTCAAGTGGCGCTGGTACAGCAGCGCAACACGCGGTCCGTGTGGCAGGGTGAGCGGACGCGCGAGCTGACCAGCGGCGGCCAGCCGGTCGCGCTGCTGCAGCCCGATTGCCATATCGAACCGGCATCGCCCCAGATCACCGTGGGACACTTCCTGCGCGATGGACGCCCGATTACGCTGGTCGCCAACGTGGGGCGGCAGCCCTACACCGGACGGATGGCGGTGCGGGCGGGACACACATGGTGCGCACTCGATCCGGCCAGCGGCGCAGTGCAGACGCTGGACGCGGATGCTGAGGGACGCCTCCCGCTGGAACTGGCCCCGCGCCAGACCCGGTTGCTGGTGGGATCGGAGGTCCCGTGAACGGCGGTGCGTACAGGCGTCAGGCGGGATGCGCGGAACAGGTGGGGCCCACGCCGTGTGCGCGCAGCGGCGCCGGTCCGCCGCGACTGTCCTGATTTCTCCCGCGCATTCCGCTGTCCCGTTGCCTTGTCAGACCAACTGCCGGAGAATCAGCAGGGACTCGAGCCGATTGCCGCGCGCCGATTGCCGCGTGCTGAGGAGATGCGTCATGATTCGCTTGTTGAGCCTGACAGCTGCGATCTGGAGTTGCTGCGCGCTGCCGGCCGGCATCCCGCAGGAAGCTGCTGTGGAGATTATCCGGCCTGCGGACGCAACGCGGCTGGAACGTCTGGCGGCGCAGGAGATCCGCCGGTATGTCTACGTCCGTACCGGCATGCTGCTCGAGGTGCGTACCGCGTCGACCGATGACGCGACCTCGGAACAGATCGTCGTCGGCAACAAGGACCGGGAGATCGTCACCCAGTGGGTTCGCGACGAGGCACTGCGCACTACCATCGACCAGCTCGCAGCCGAGCAGTACTTGCTGAAGTCGGTAGTGGAGGGGGACCGGCGGGTGCATCTGATCGTGGGGGGTGATGACGTCGGGACGCTGTATGCCGCCTACCAGTTCGCAGAGCAGCTGGGGGTCCGTTTCTATCTGCACGGTGACGTGGTCCCCGATCATCAGATGAGCTGGGAGCTGGCGGATCTGGATCAGATGGGCAGACCGCTGTTCCAGACGCGTGGCATCCAGCCGTTCCATGACTTTCCAGAAGGTCCGGACTGGTGGGACCCGCACGCCTACAAGGCGGTCTTGGCACAGCTGCCGAAGATGCGAATGAACTTCTTCGGCTTGCACACGTATCCGGAAGGTGCGGTGGGGCCCGAGCCGACAGTCTGGATCGGCCCACCCGGCGACATCGGCCCGGGGGGACGAGTACTGGCCAGCTATCCGGCGCGGCATTTCACGGCGAGCAACGTGACGGGGGCCTGGGGCTACCAGCCCGGACGGACCAGCGCCTATGCGTTTGGCGCGGATCAGCTGTTCGATCGGGACGACTACGGGCCGGGGTACATGCGCGATACCGCTCCGTGGATCGACATGGATCCGGTGCGTGCCAACACGGTGTTCAACGAATGTGGCGCTGTGTTGCGGGACGTGTTGGGGTTTGCCCGCGAGCTGGGCGTCCAGACGTGCGTCGGCACGGAGACTCCATTAGTGATACCGAAACTGGTCCGCCAGCGTCTGGAAGCTGCCGGCAAGATACCGAGTGATCCGGCTGCGGTGCAGCTGGTGTACGAGGGGATCTTCCGCCGGATCATGGCCGCGTACCCGATCGATTACTACTGGGTGTGGACTCCGGAGAGCTGGACCTGGGAGGACGTAAAGCAGGAGCAGATCGACGCGACGCTGGCCGATTTTCAGGCGATGCAGAAGGCGGCTGCAGCGGTGGGCGCTCCGTTCCAGCTGGCGACGTGCGGCTGGGTCCTGGGGCCGCCCCAGCATCCTGCGCTGTTCGACGGCGTGCTGCCCAAGTCGTGGCCGCTGAGCTGCATCAACCGCAATGTGGGGCACGATCCGGTCGAGCCCGGGTTTGCCGCCATGACGGGCCGCCCGGAGTGGGCGATTCCCTGGCTGGAGGACGATCCCGCCTTGATCGTTCCCCAGCTGTGGGTCGGCCGCCTCCGCAAGGACGCCGCCGACGCGCTGCGGTACGGCTGTGACGGGTTGCTGGGCATTCACTGGCGCACGCGGATTCTCGGCCCCAACGTGTCGGCGCTGGCGAAAGCGGCCTGGTCCCAGGACGGCTGGAAGACGCCGCTGGTCGACGCGGATCCGCCGCCGCTGACCGGATCGTTTGAGAGCCGGCGGTTCGACTATCCCCACTGGCGGACGGCTCCGTGCGATGATTTCTATTTGGACTGGGCGTGCGCCGAGTTCGGGCCGCGCGCCGGGCTGCGGATCGGCCCTGTGTTTGCCCGCTTGGACTGCCGTCTGCCGCGGCCGAGCGACTGGGTCAACGGGCCGGGGGGCATTGTGCCCGATCCCCGGCCGTGGGACGCCGTGTCCGAGCAGTACGCGTTCGTGGACGAACTCAACGCGCTGCGCCCGTTGATCCGGGGCGTTGGGCATCTGGAACGCTACGACTACTGGCTGGCGAATTTCAAGTACCTGCGCGCGCTGGGCAAGCTGAACTGCACCTGGGCCGAACTGAACGAGGCGCTTGAGGCCATGCAGCAGGCACCCGACGCAGCGGCGCGCAAGCAGCTTGCCCAACGCAAGGCGCTGCCCCTGCGCGGACGGCTGATCCGCGAGTTGACCTCCGTCCAGCAGTTCCTACTGGATACGATCAGCAACCCCGGCGAGCTGGGCACCGTCGCCAACTGGCAACAGCATGTCTTCCCGCTGCTACTGGATCCGTCTGAGAAGGCGATCACGGAAGCGACCGGTGAGCCGTTGTCCGGCAGGGCGACGCTGCCACGCACCTATCCGGGCGAGCCGCGGCTGATCGTGCCGGTCGTCCGGACATCGCTCGATGCCGGTGAGTCGCTGCAACTGCATGCGGTGATCGCGGGAGTCGACAGGCCGGTCGTGGTGTGCCACTGGCGGCCGCTGGGAGACGCTCGTTTCCAGGCGCTGCCCCTGACGCATGTCGCGCGGGGTGTGTACCAGGCCGTGCTTGCCGCGCAGGACATCCCGGCAGATTTCGAGTATTACCTTGAAGTGGCGACGGGACGAAAAACGCTCCGTTTTCCCGCGACGGCGCCGGAACTGAATCAAACCGTCGTGCTGATGGCCGATGTGGACCAGCAGACACCATGAGCAGACAGTACCCCGGTCGTATGCCCCCTGCGAGAGACTGCAGGCGACGCTGGCCCAGTGGCAGCGGGCGGAGGCGTGGGTCCTGTTGTTTACGCTTGCCTTAGCGTACGCTGGAGGAGATTGAACGCGGTTGTGGTGGGGGGTCGCGCTGTGAGGCCACGGCGGCGGCTGGCGATAGGGAGCGGGGCACGGGTTTGTGGAGGGATCGCAACAATGCCTTGGGGACGGATTTCTGTGCTGGCCGGACTGCTGTTGATGGGTTCGGCGGCGCCCAGTCGCGCGCAAGTGTACAACTCGGCGGAGTTCGTTCGCAGTCTGTACCAGCGGTATCTGCAGCGCGAGCCATCGTCGAATGAGCTCACTCAGTGGGTCTGGGCCTTTCAGAAGGGGACCACGCTGACGGACGCTCAGGTGACGTTCCTGTCGTCCGAGGACTACTTCGTGCGTCAGGGTCGTAACCCGCAGACGTTCATCACCAGTCTTTTCGGAGAGGTTCTCAACCGTGCTCCGTCTCAGCAGGAGGTGACAGCCTGGATGGACCGTCTTACGGCGCACCGGGGCGCGCGGGAGAAGCTGGTGCCGGAGTTCTTGCAGGCGGCCCAGCAGGAGACGGCGCAGCGGGTACCGTTGCCGACGTCCTCCGCGCCGGCGTCCGAGACGCAGGCGCGCGAGGGCCAGCTGTCGGCGACCGCGCGCTTGCTGCGCGAGTCGCTCGAAAGTGAGCTGGGTGGCACGCCGCAGGGCCGGCAGCTGGCGATCGTGAGCCGGAACCTGGTCAACGCCAGCCGCGCGTTGGAGCAGGCCGTGGTCAGTTCACCGGCGGCGTATGACCAGGCTTACCGGGACCTGCATCAGACTCTGTCTGCGCTGGAAGACAGTTTGCAGGGCGTGTACTTTTCCGCGCCCAATTCCACAGCGTACCTGAACCGTTTCACGAGCGCCTTCGAGTCGTTCGAGGGAGCTTCGCCGCAGGTCGCGACCCCCCCGCCCCCGTCCGCCGGGCCGGGCGCGCCGCCGGGCATCGATGCCGGGCTGTACAATGAGATCCTCCGCCTGAACACGGCCCTGTCGAGCGACACGCAGCAGTTGCTCTACGTGCTGCGGAGCATGTTCAATTCGGATGAGCACCACAAGCAGCTGCTGCGCGACGTCGAGTTCTTCTATGCGGAGGTCGACGCGTTTCACCACACGGTACGGGTCGGTACGCCAATGGCGGAAGTGCGCGCGTACGTCTTGCGCCTGCGCGCACTGGCCGACGGCATCTCGCAGACGATGCGGGTGCATATTCCGGCCGGCGGTGTCGTGCAGCGATGGGACGTGGTCAACTGGGACGTGAGGCAGGTCGGGGAACTGTTGGGAGTCGCAGCGGGACCGGCCATTGACCCTGGTCAGCCGGTGCTGTTCAACGCGCCGACCTACAGCCAGCTGCCCTATCAGGTACACCGGCCGACCCCGACGCGGACCCCTCGCGACATGGTCCCTGCGATCGACCAGGCGGTGGCGCAGGTGAATGCCTTCGTGGTGGGCTACAATCCCTTCCTGACTCACTATCCCCAGGTGCCGGTGCTGCAGAAACAGGCACGCAGCCTGCGCCTGGCACTGATCCAGCTGCGGCAGGAGGTGACCGGTGGCGCCAGTCCGCGGCAGCTACGCGCGCGGTTGAACGAAGTCAACCAGCTGCTGGAAACGCTCAACGCCAGTCGGAAGGTGATTGTCGGCGCGTCACCCTTGGCCAACGCACCGGATCTGAACGAAGTGAACCTGGGAGTGCAGCGCGTGAACCGGGTGTATCTGGCCGGCTACCGGCCGCGCTGAACGCCCTGGCCACCGGCGGGGGCGACTCGGAGTCGACGCGTACACACTCACTCACACACCCGTTTTGGACGAAGGACAATCGAAGAGGAGGTGGATCGATGTATCGATACATGCGGTGGGGGACAATGGTACTGGTGGCGCTGGTCAGCCAGGCCGGGTCTGCGCAGACCCAGAGCGGTCCGGCTCAGAGGGCCAGGTCGACGGTCGTCGCGCCGGCCGTGAAGCTGAACGCGGCGGAGAAGACCTTCGACGAGATTGTCCGCGGGTTCGAGAAACGCCTGACCGACTCGGGCGCCTTCGTCGCGGACGTGGTCAGCCAGTGGAACGCCACGGGGACCGGCAAGGATGTGCAGGGCACGAACCTGTTTCATGTCGCCGTGCAGGCGGGCGGCAAGCTGCGGATCGAGGCGGGGTCCCGCGAACACGGTGCCGGCCAGTTCGTGTGCGTCAGTGACGGCCGGACCATGACCCGGCTGCTGCGGTCGGCGAATCTCTACAGCCGGCACGATGCAGGCAGCACGCTCGACGAACTGCAGCACGACGCCATGACCCTCCAGACGCTCAATGGTTCCGGGGTCGATTTCCTGATCCGCCCGCAGTTCCGCGCTCAGTTGATCGCACAGATCACGGGTGTCGAGGACCTGGGAGCGGAGCAGCTCAACAACGCCAGCACCCGGCACTTCCGGCTGACACTGGTCGACAAACGGGTGTTCGATCTCTGGTTCACCACCGGCGACCAGCCCGTGCTGACGAAACTGGTCACCACCACCAGCATTCCGATTGACGATCAGCGGACGTTTCAGCTGACCACGTCCGGCGTGTTTCAGTGGCAGGTGGGGGTCACACACCCGGAGGGGACCTTCACGCTCGACATTCCGCCCGGAGCGCGACTCGTGAATGATCTGCTGGCCGCACTGCAGGAAGGGGACATCGAGCAGTTGCTGGGCAAGCCGGCTCCGCCGCTGGAACTGGCCACGCTGCAGGGTACGCGCGTCAAGCTGGCGGACCAGTTGGGACAGCAGGTGATTGTGCTGATCTTCTGGGCCAGCTGGTGTGCCCCCAGCATGGACGTGATGCCGGCGCTCAACGAGTTTGTCGCCGAGGCGGAACAGGGTGGCGCCGTCGTCTACGCCATCAACCTGGGCGAGGATCCGCAAGCGGTGAGCCAGGCCGTGGCGGCCAAGGGATACCGCGGGACCGTGCTGCTCGACCCGGAGGCTCAGTCGCTCCAGTCATATCAGATCGGGGTCATTCCGGTGACCGTTCTGATCGGCCGGGACGGCACGGTGCAGGGATATCACAGCGGGAGCACGGCGGAGGCTCGGCAGCAGATCCGCACGCAGGCTGTCGCCCTGATGTCCGGCCAGAGCATCCTGCCAAAAGGTGCTCAAAAGTAGAACTTCCAGATTTCCCAGCGCAGAAATCCCTGGTAGGATAATACGCGAGTTCGGGAGGGGCTCCTATCAGGTTCCTGAGAAGAGCATCGGGTTCTGCCGAGCAGAACGAGCGCGGATAACCTGCCCGGAGCGGGCCGCTTGCGGCCGGCTGGCGGGTGGATTGTGATAAGCGACGTGTGCTGGGGCGGGCCGCACAGCGCGGTCCCGCCAGCACCCACCTGACAACAGTGGAGCCCATCCGTGAGTACCAGAAACCAACCCGATCCGCAGCCTGCCCCTTCCCGACCGCAACCCACTTCGGTGCGCGACCAGGCCACGCGACCGACTGAGGTGCCGAGATCCGCGCCGCCGCATGCGGCCCGACCGCAACTCGTCCAACGACCCCGCCGCACGCCACCCAACGCACCGGTGCCACCGGCCGGGGCGGAGGAGGTGAAGCGGGAACGCCTGTACTCGCTGGATGCCTACCGCGGTTTCATCATGCTGATCCTGGCCGGCGCAGGGTTTGGGATCCTGCAGGTCAGCCAACTGCCCCCCGAGGCGCCGGTCTGGAACTACATCGACTACGATTTCGGGCAGCGGATCGGGTTCAACTTCCAGCACACGGTCTGGCAGAGCGACTTCGACTGGATCGGCGTGTCGTTCTGGGATCTGCTGCAGCCGGCGTTCATGTTCATCGTCGGCGTGGCCATGCCGTTCTCGTATGCCCGCCGCGCGACGTCGGGCGAGGGGGCGGTGTCGCGGACTATCCACGCGGTGTTCCGGGCACTGGTGCTGATCCTGTTGGGGGTCTTCCTGTGCTCCACCGACACGCGGGAAACGAACTGGAATTTCGTCAACGTGCTGTCGCAGATCGGTCTGGGGTATGTGTTCGTGTACCTGATCATGACGGTGGCCCGCCGTTTCTGGATCCAGGCGCTGCTGCTGGTGCTGATCCTGGCCGGCTACTGGGGATGGTTCTACAGCTACACGCCGCCGGCGGATTACGACTATGCGGCGGTACACGCCAGCGGGGACGAGATCCTGACGGGCAGGTTCGCCTCCTGGTCCAAGAATGCGAACGTGGCGCACCACGCCGACGTCGTGTTCCTCAACCAGTTCCCGCGCCCCGGGGATGAACAGTTCAAGTTCAACGAAGGCGGTTATCAGACGTTTAATTTCATCCCCGCGATCGGCACGACCCTGCTGGGCGTGTTCTGCGGCCAGCTGTTGCTGAGCGACCGGAGGTGGTGGCAGAAGTTCTTCCTGCTGGTCATCGGCGGCGGCGTCTGCCTGGGGCTGGGCATCCTGGCCGGCCAGTACGCCTGCCCGATCGTGAAGCGGATCTGGACGCCGTCGTGGGTGCTCTACAGCGGCGCCTATGTGATCTGGGGTCTGGCCGCCTTCTACCTGCTGTTCGACCTGTGCCGGCTCCGCTGGCTCGCCTGGCCCCTGGTCGTCGTGGGGATGAATTCGCTGGCCTTCTACCTGATGGGCATGTTGCTGCGCCCCTGGGCCGAGAAGACGATGAACACCCATTTCTCCGTCCTGTGGGCCGCCTTGATCGACAGCAAGTGGCTGGCCGACGACATGTTCGGCCGGATGGTCGCGCCAATCAGCGCTGTGATTCTGTTCTGGCTGATCGGCCTGTGGATGTACAGCAAGAAGTACTTCGTGCGAATCTAGCGCGGCGCGCAAAGCCGAACTGCAGGGAGAACCGAGTTTCAGAATGACACGGCTATGACACACACGACCCGCACCGCAACTGCCGTACTGCTGTCCCTGTTCACTCATGTGAGGTTCTCGTCACCCCTGGTCGCGTGGTCCATGACCGTTCGAGCTGCCTTCGTGCTGATGCTGTGGGCTGCCGTGCCGTGCGCAGTCCGAGCCGAGCTGCCAGAAGGCTATTCGCAGCGGAGCACCTGGCAGGACACGCTGCAGGCGTCGCTTGAGGCGGTTCGGCAGGGCAGCGCGACGCGTGACCTGCAACTCTCGACCTGGTCGTGGATTGGCCCTTTTACGATCCCCGGCAGCCAGGACATGTCGCAGGTCTTCGCCACGCCGTTTGCGCCGGAAGTCACGCCAGTCGATCTGGCCGCGTCGTTTGACGACGGCGCGCAGCGCTGGACCGCCGAGCCGCAATGGCGGGACGGAGTGGTGCACTACATCGGCACGGCGGAGTTCGCCGCCTATTACCTGACTCGGACGATCACTGCGCCGACCGCCCGCCGCGTCAGAGTCTATCTGGGCAGCGACGATGCCATCACCGTGTGGCTCAACGGCCAGCAGGTGTTTGCCCACGAGGTGGCCCACCCGTGTGCGCCGGACCAGGAGACGGTTGATCTCGACCTGCAGGCGGGCGAGAACCAACTGACCATCAAAATCACCAACGGCGTACGGGACGTGGCTTTCTACTTCTCGTTCCAACCGCACGCCACATCCGCCGCCATCCTGGAACCGCTGTGGGACCAACTGATGCGAGACTTCCCCACGGCAGCGCATCAGATCCAGTGGGCGCGCGAAGACGGCATCTTCAGCGAAGAGCCGGCGACGCGATTCTACCGGTACGACGATCCCCAGGTCACGTTTGGCGGTCGGTGGGAACACACGATCACCGGACCGCCGAGCGGCTTTGCGCTGCGGAGCGAGCAGGCGGGTGACGAGGTGACGGTGGATTTCGTTGGGGACAGCATCGCCGTGCTGCACAAGGAAGGGACGCTCGAACGGTCGGCCATCCTGTCAACAGACGCAGAACAGCTCTACGGTCTGGCGGCCGTGACGCTCGACGGGCGGCCGGTGGAGCCGATCGAGCCACTGGTGGCCGACGCCGCCGGAAACACGGTGATCGACACCAGCCGGCAGGCCCACGTGGTGGTCGCGCGCGGACTGTCCCCGGGCGTGCACCAGCTGCGTGTGACGAACCTGGGCCAGCCCAGTCATCCCAATGGTAGCACCGCAGTGGCCGTGATGGGATTCGCGGCCGGTGTGACGGAGCATCCGCCGCAGCTGCCACAAGCCTGGCGGTACGCGCTGGCGGTGCGCGGCGGCAAAGCCTGGCAGGCCCAGGCGGTGGCGCTTGCCAATCAGGCCCATGACGACGCGGGTCTGGCGGCGCTGGCACAGCTGTACTTCGCCTCCCGCGAGGTGGACGCGATCGCGCAGCGGCTGCGCGCTTTGCGCGATCGCCCGCCATTGTCCCCCATGGTGGAGCGGGAGCGCGCGGTCTGGCGCCCGCAGCCCGACACTCGGGCGTACTTCGATCAGCTGTCGGCGCTCAAGAAACGCGCTGCAGCCGCGCTGGACACAGCCGCGGAGTTCCGCTATGACCCGCAGCAGCCCGCTGCGCTGACCACGCTGCTGGACCACCTGCGCCAGGTGGCTGACGACATCGACGCCTGCCTGATGGCTCAGGTGCGGCAACTGCCACCGATCATCTTCTTTACCGGAGCGCCGCTGGAAAGCGGCGCGGTGCCGAACTACGTGTGGCAAAGCAACCCACTGGGCGGACAATGGGGATGCAGCATCCGGCTCTGGGACCCCGCGCACCCCGATCACCCGCCACTGGTGCTGTTCTCCGACCCGAATTCGATCATCTTCGATCTGCAGCTGTCCTACGACGCCCAGACGGTGTTCTTCTCGATGCGTCGCGACCGGCAGCAGTACTGGCAGATCTACGAGATCGGAATCGACGGCCAGAATCTCCGGCAGATCACCGACGGCGATTTCTACAATGTGTGCCCCGTCCCGCTGCCCGACGGCCGACTGGCGTATCTGTCGAGCCGGACACCCGGCTCGCACACGGTCTGCCAGTCCGGACCGTCGATCCACGTCTACGTCATGAATCGGGACGGCAGTGAGCCGCGCGACCTGAGTGCCAACACGCTGTCGGATTTCGGCCTGAGCATTCTCCAGGATGGGCGCCTGCTGTTCACACGCTGGGAATACGTCGATGCGGACCTGTCCTTCCGGCAGTCGCTGTGGACGATCTACCCGGACGGGCGCCTGTTGAAAGTCTACTTCGGCAATACGATCAACGATCCGGCAACGTTCTGGCAGGCGCGGGAGATCCCGGGACGCGACGCGGTGGTCTGCACCTTGGCACCGCACCACGGATCGCCGTACGGAGCGATCGGGATCGCCGCGCGCTATTTCGGCGTCGAGGCGCCGCGGGATGCGGGGTTCCGCTGGGTCACGGAAGAGTTTCCCATCATCGAAGACCTGAATCCATTCTGGGCCTATCGCGATCCCTGCCCGGTCAGCGAGAGCCAGTTCCTGGTCTCGTACGGGGGCGGCGGGGTGCAGCGGTTCCGGATCTGCCTGCTGGACGAGATGGACAACCGCGCGCTGGTGTATGACGACCCCACGACCAGCTGTTTTTACCCACTGCCGGTGCGCCCCCGCCCTGTGCCGGCGCATATTCCGGTGCCGCAGCCAGCCGACATCCGGTATGTTGATGTGCCGGCCGCACCTCCCGGCCAGCCGGAAGCGGAGCGTGTGGCGTTGGGCTGCTTCGCCGTGACAGATGTGTACATCGGGCTCGAACCGGCTGTCGCCCGCGGCCGCGTCGCGGCCATCCGTATCATGGAGCAGATCCCCAAGACCGTCGATACGACCTGGCATCGCGCCTACGACCAGGGTCCGCTGATGAGTGGTGGGACGACCTATTACGCAAAACGCTGCTGGGGTTACGCGCCGGTCGAAGCCGATGGGTCGGCCTATTTCGAGGCCCCTGCGGGCAAGGAGATCTATCTGCAGGTGTGCGATGCCGAGGGGCGCGAGCTGCGCCGCATGACTTCCGGTACCCAGCTCATGCCGGGCGAAACGCAGGGATGCGTCGGCTGCCATGAGAGCCGGGACACAACACAACCGAACGGCGCACACCCGCTCGCGCTGCGCCGCCGACCCAGCCGGCTGGAGTTGCCCGAATGGGGTAACGCCGGCGTGATCGACTATGTGCGCGTGGTCCAGCCGGTTCTGGACCAGCACTGCGTGCGCTGCCACAGCGGTACGGCGCCCGACGGAGGCCTGCTCCTGACCGGCAACCTGACCCGCTACTTCAACATGTCCTACGACCATCTCGTCGTCCGCAGCCAGTCGGCCCAGGTCTCGACCGACCTGTACCTGGGACTGGCCAGCGACTGGCCGCTCGTGCAGTTCAACAACATGTTCCCCGGAATCTACACGGCCCACCAGCCGTTGACCACCGGTTCGCTCGTCAGCCGGCTGCCAGACTACTTTGACGCCGAGCACTGCGAGTCTGAGGTATCCGCGGCGGAGAAGCGGCGTGTGTACGAGTGGATCGACGCGATGGCGCCTTATTACACAACTTACTACAGCGCGCGGCCGGGCTCGCGCGGCGATCGCGACCGCTGGGGCGACAATCACGAACCGCAGAAGATCGCCGATTGGTACACGCAAGGCTTCCTGCCGGTGTACCAGCGGCGCTGCGAAACGTGCCACGGGCCCATTCAGCTCCACGAGCGGTACGCGTGGGGCGGCAAATGGAGCTGGCTCGATCTGACTCAGCCCGAGCACAGTCCGGCGCTGACCGCGCACCTGGCTCAGTCCGCCGGTGGGCGCGGCCTGACGGAGAAGGATTTCGGCCGATTGCTCACCCCGCGATGGACCGAACGCCGCAGCGGACTGCTGGAACGCTGGTCCTCGATCCAGGACGACTACCGGATCATGCAGGCCGCCATCAGCGCCGGTAAGACCGTGGAGCTGTTCCGCGATACCCAGGAGGCCGACTACCAGACCATGTTGCAGGCCATCCGGACGGGCCAGCAGCAGATCGGGGAACTGCCCGAGGCGGACATGCCCGGCTTCGTCAGTCGTTCGTCACACATGTCGTTTGACGGTCGGTGACGGGTGGCCAGAACCCGAGCATGTGGTTGTAGATCCGGATGAATTCCTCCTGCACCGCCTGGTATGCGGCGGCCGCCGCGCGCTGCGGCCGCACTGCAGTTGCGGCGGCCCGACGCTGCCGCGCCGTGGTTGCCAGATCATCGATCAGTCCGACGCCGGCAGCGGCCAGCAGTGCAGCGCCCTTCAGCCCCGCTTCCGGTTCCTCCGACAGTTCCAGCGGGCACTGCAGGACGTCGGCTTTGATCTGATTCCACAACGCGTTCCGCGTCCCGCCGCCCACCGAGCAGATGCGGTCAACCCGCAGCCCGCGCTGGCGAAACGTGCGCACATCTTTCCCCATTGCCAATGCGACCCCTTCCATCACCGCGCGTGTGAAATGCGGCGCGCGGTGACTCAGGGTTAAACCGAAGTAGCCGCCGCGCGCGGCGGTGTTCTCGCGCCGCCGCTCGCCCGACATGTAGGGGAAGAACAGCAACCCGTCGCTGCCCGGAGGCACGGTTTCCGCTGCGGCAATCAGCTCGTCGTAGTCCACATCGCGCCCCGCCGCGCCGCGGATCAGGTCGCGGCACCACTTCATGCTCACCCCGCCGCAGTCCAGGATGGTGAAGGGGATCCAGCCGTCGACCACGTGGCGCAGGTTCTGGATGGTCGGATCAATCAGCGGCTTGGGCGTATGGGTGGCCAGCAGCGTACTGGTGCCGGTCACGTCAGCCGTAATGCCGGTGCCCACGATGCCGAACCCCAACATCGACACCGGAAAATCGCCCCCCCCGGCCACCACGGGCGTGTCTGCGCGCAACCCCGTCCGCTCAGCAGCCACATGGGTCACCGCTCCGATCACATCATGAGAGCGATGCACCGGCGCGAACTTCGCCAGGTCCACATCGAGGGCGTCCGCCAACTGCGGCGAATACGCCTCCTGCCGGCAATCCCAGAGGAACGAGCCAGACGCTTCACTCGGATCCCCTGCGGCGGTGCCGGTCAGGCGGTAGTTGATGAAGTCCTTGGGCACCAGGAACCACCGGGCGCGGCGGTACGCTTCCGGCTCGTGGTCCTTGTGCCAACGCACTTTCAGTCCGGTCCAGGCCGGATTGAGCGGGCTGCCGGCACGCGCCGCCAGTTCCGCCTCGTCACGTTCCGACTGCACCGCGCTGACCTGCTCCTGGCAGCGCTTGTCGCACCATAACTGGACCCAGGGGGTCGTGACGTTTCCCGCCTCGTCGATCCCCACCGGTCCGTGCATCTGACCACATGTGCCGATCGCCGCAATGGTCTCCGCCGGCACCGCGGTCTCGTGCAAGACGCGCCGAATCGCCTCGCAGACCTCTTCCCACCACTGCTCCGCCCGCTGTTGCGCCCACGACGGATGCGGCCGGTCGACCTCGTGAGCAATCTGTGCGATGCCCAGGATCTCGCCATCTGCCGTCACTACCGCGGCGCGGGCGCTCTGTGTGCCGATGTCGATGGCCAGCAGTCGGTCGGACATGGATAGTGCCTCAGTAACGCAGCAGGGCCTTGATCACTTCACCGCTTTGTACCGCGTCGAGTGCCTCGACAATCCGCGTCACCGGAAACTCGTGCGTGATGAACTCCTCGGCCTTCAGCTGTCCTTGCCGGATCCACTGGCTGAGTGGGCGTTGCGCCGCGTGCTCGCGCTGGCGCGTCGGCCACTGATGCACGAACAAGTTGAAATTGTAGGGACCTTTGGACTTGTCGATCGTGATCGTCTCGTCTGCCATGACGCCGTAAGCGCCGATCGTTCCGCCCATGCGGATCAGCGGCAGGGCCGCGTTGAGAATAGCCGGCGCGCCGACGGCGTCGATCACCGCGTCAAACGGCTTGCCGCGCTGGCTGACGATGGCCTGCAGGTCATCATCCGGCGCATACGTTGCATCGGCACCCATGGCGGCGGCCCGCTGCCGTTTGTGCGGCACAGGATCGACCACGCCGATGAACCCCATGCCCAGCAGGCGGCCGAACTTGACGAAACTCAGTCCGACCGGTCCGGCGCCGAAGATCAGCAGATCATTGCCCAACTGCAGCTGGAAGTCCCCCAGGCCTCCGTACACTTCGCGCCACGTACAGAGCAGCACGGCGGCTTCCGGCGTGATGCCCGGATCCACCCGGCGCTGGATCTCGTAACACTCGAACCAGCCGTGTTCGGCGTCGGCCACGCCGTCGGAGACCATCGCGTCGTGGTCGTTGGCCAGCGTGTACTCACAGAATCCTCCCCAGCCCGACACGTAGCGGGGATCGCCAAAATCAAACACCAGGCCGCCAATCACGCGGTCCCCCACGTGGAAGTTGCGGACCTGAGCGCCAACTGCTTCCACGATGCCGGCCGATTCGTGGCCGAGCACCAGAGGGTAGCGGTCCACACCGGGAAAGTGTCCCGCAACCAGCTTGCCATCGGTGGCGTTGCACAGGCACGCCACCTCGGTCCGCACCAGCGCCTGATACGGTCCCACCTGCGGCGTGGGCAAGTCCATCAGCTGCACCTGATGCGGTTCGACAACCACCACTGCGCGCATCGGCCACCTCCCCACGCGTCGCAGACGCTCATTGCGGGTCCAGCACCACGATCGTGAACGGCCAATCATGCGCCGTATTCACCTTGTCCGGGCCCGTGACCATGTCGAAGCACGTGACAACCAGCTTGCCGTCCCACAGAATCGGCTCGCCCGGCTGATCCAGCAGTCCGTCGGCGCCGTCCGTATCACCGTTCTGAGCCAGTACCGAGATCCGGCCGTCCGGCGTGACTTTGGCGACGGCGTTGTTCGAGAAGTCCGCCACGTAGATGTGATCCTGGTCGTCGATCGTGATGCCATCGGTCGTGCGCATCTTCGCGCGCGTCGCCTGGGCCAGAAACCCGGGCGATTCCGGATCGCTCGCATAGTCATGGTCGGTGCGCGCGAAGACAGCGGCCGATGACACCTTGCCCGACGCGTCGAACGTGATCTTGTGCAACGCGCCGTCGCCGAAATTCCCTACAAACAGGTTGCCGTGACGGTCGAATACCAGCCCGTCCGCACCGTACTGGCAGTGCCTGTTCTGTGTCACTAGCGCTACCAGAAGCTGCGGGTCTTCCAGCGTGTTGGTGACCGTGATCTCCCGGCCGTCGGCCGGAAAGACATACACGGCACTGGTCAACAGCCCGTCCTCCCGCTCGACCTTCGGCAACAGCGAGACCGTCACGTAGAGCTTCCCGTCGCGCACGCGGATGCCGTTCGGATGGCTGATTCCCTGCGCCACCACCGTCGTTCCGACGATGGCCCCGCCGGTCACATGCAACCGCAGGATCCGACCGTCATTGATCTCGCCGTGATCGCCGTTACCGGTCGGCCAGTTCTGATTGTCACACACATACAGGTCACCGTCCGGACCGAACGCGATGCCCATCGGACACGCCCGCCCCGTGCTCGCCAGCCGCTCGAATGTGTACCACTTCCGCACGCGAAGCTGGCGATCGATCTTGATCAGGCAGGCACTCTGGGACGGATCGCCGAAGTTCGGGCAGGCCACCACAAGATTGCCCTCGGCGTCGATGTCCATGCCGTCCGGAGTGGGACAGTAGGCGGGCAACTGAACGAGCAATCGGGTCCGTGGTTCAGCGCAGACTGCCCGGCTCAGGCCCGTGGCAACGAGCGCAACGAAGACGACACGGCAGCACACGATACGGCGTCGCAGCGGATCTGGGTTCATGGTCAACTCCGGCCGGAAGCACGCGTGATAACACCCGCCCGACGGGCGAGGCCGTCAGCAGACTCCCGTCTCTTGTACCACATGCGGCCGCGCTGATCCATGACGCTTCTCGCAGTTTGCCCCTCAGAGGGACGGCACGGCATGGGAGCGAGGAGAGATGGTGGCCATTATCTTCTTTTGTTCTCCCATCAGGCGAACAGCTTGCGGACGTAGTCGCCGTTCCTCTTGGCGTCGGCGACCGCGTCCTGCGATGGGCTGGAGGTCTCCAGCACGATCCAGCCCCGATAGTTGATTTCCCGGATGGTCGCCGCAATGGGCTCGAACTTGGCCTTCTCGTCATCGAGGTACTTGTCGCCATTCTTGAAGTGGAACTGCGCGATGCGCCCCTGCAACCGCCGGATGTCGGCCGGCACATCGTGGCGTTTCGTCGTGCCGGTGTTGTAGACGTCGTAGTAGATCTGCACAGACTCGTGGTTGATCCGGTCCAGAATGCGTTCGTTCTGTTCGCCGTTGAGGTAGTTTTCGATGCCCAGAATCACGCCTGCATCCTGCGCGCGCGGCGCTGCCGCCTTGATCCGTTCCACGGCGGCGTCGACGTCGGCGTGCTTGACCTGTTCGTGCGCGTCCAGCAGATCGCCGTGACCGAAAAAGGCCAACAGGATGACCCGTGCGCCGAGGTCCTGGGCCGCGTCGATGCTCTGCTCGATCCACGCTGCCGCCCGCGGGTCGCTGGCCAGCGGGTATCCGTTGAACAGCCCCATCATGAGCGAGCAGATGGGCAGCCCCGTCTGCTCCATCAACTCCTTGTAACGCGCGCGTACCTGGGGGTCGGCAATGGCCAGCCGGTCGGCAGCGTCCCCCACGCCAACTTCCACACCATCCAGTCCGGCTTGGCGGGCCTGGGCCAGATCATTCACACAGGTCCCCACCTGGATCTGCGTTTTGGCGGTGACTGCCGAAACGGGCTGGACCTGAGTCAACAATGTGGTTCCTGCCAGCGCCGCTGTCGTGTGCGTCAGAAATGCTCGTCGGGTGATATTCATGTTGTTCCTTTCGCCCCTGCCAATGCTCACCAAGACACGGCGCGCGTCTCCGCTGCGCGCAGCCTCACCTGGCTGGTTCCCACTTGGTTCCCGCTCGCCGCAATTCTAGCCTGAATCTGCAGGGCGGGCCATGCGGCAGGCGTTGCCCGCTGCGTTCAGGCGGCCGCCGGCGGAGAATCGCCGGAGAAGGCTCCGATCAGTTCCTCGCGGCTGGTCGTCCAGCCGATCACCGCAAACGTCGTGGTGGAGCCGAGGCCGGGACAGGGCGGTCTTTCGACGATGTCGTCGCCCTGGAGTTCCACGAAACGTGGCCCATCCCCGAAGTCGATATTCCCCTTCAGACGCAGCAGTCGCGGCCCCAGTCGCTTGATCGCCTGCGTAAACTGTTCGCGATCCAACGGCACGTCACTGCGGATCGTCGCGGCGACGATGGCGTCGGGCGCCGCGGTGATCCGCTGGTCGACCCGGCAGTGCGACAGGCTGTCGAGAAACGCCCCGGGCACAGCACCTTGCACCACAACACACTGGGGAGCTCGCGGATTCATCTCCGCCAGAACCGTGCGGAGTCGCGCCAGTTCCCGCTCCGTCACCAGATCCGTCTTGTTGACCACCAGGCCGTCTGCGGCGAGCACCTGACTGCGGACCGCCTGCAGATATGCCGCCACCTTGGTGAAACTGGCGGCATCCACCAGGCAGACATTGGCGCGTATTTCGAACTGCCCCGCCAACCCCGGTTGCTCGAAACAGGATTCCAGATCACCGGTCTCGGCTACGCCGGTCGCCTCGATCAGGACAGAATCGGCCTGCCGCAGGCCGGCAATCTGCGACAGGGCGGTGAGGACCTGGGCCTGAGTGCACACACAGAACACGCTGCCGGAGTTGATTTCGTACTGCGGCCACGCCCCCGCGCGCACCAGCCGGCCGTCGATCCCCAATGCACCAAACTCATTGATCACCAGTGCCGGGCGGCGAGCGCCCCACTCCGGCAATGACAGCAGGTGGTTGAGCAGTGTCGTCTTGCCCGCCCCGAGAAACCCGGTCAGCAGTGTCACAGGGATTGCCATGGTCTCAAACCACTTCCTTGAGCCATTCCTTGATGATGGGCACCTCGGGGGGCCGCCGCGTGGACTTGAGCACGTAGCGGGCCATGACCACAGCCGGTGTCTGCACGGGGGCAACGCCGTACGAAGCGACGGTGGCGGCATCGGTGACGAGGCTCACGTGCGCGTCTGCGCCGAGTTCAGCAATGGCACGTTCGCAGCGTTCCAGCACCTCCTGGCACTCCGCTCCGCCATCGCCCAGCACGTAAAGCGACGCCTTGCGGCGGGCAATCTTCATCCGGAATTTCTCGTTGATCCGCTCCTGGATGGCCGCCACCAGTTGATCGCGCGGCGGAATCCGCGAAACGAAACGGATCTTACCGTCGATGCAGATCGTCGGTACGTTGCGCACCATCAGCGAGGTCATGAACACCAGCGACTCGGGATGCCTGATCTTATGCTCCCGCCACACCACGATCCCCTCGAATTCCGGAGCCACCTTCTGCACGGCATTGACCATGTACTGGCAGGGAGCACACGCTTCGGAGTCCAGCGTGATGATGTCGACGATCACCTTGTCGGCCTGGCCGTACTCGCGCATGTCGAGTCGATCGGCCTCGGACGGCGCGACGGCGATCGCCTTGACGACGTCGCGCTGGTACGGGTCCAGGACGATCTGCGCGACCGCCTCCAGATTCTCCGGGGGCGTGTCGTAGGGCAGGTCGCAGCCGGGGGCCAGCACATACCCCCGCTCGCCACCAGTCTGCAGGCAGTCGATCGCGTTACGCTGAGCATCGATCGGCTTGCCCAGCAGCAGGACGCTGGTCAGCTGAAGATTGCCGCCAAAGCTGATCCCCTGAGGCAGGCACACGTCGCGCACATAGTTCAGCGGAATATTCTCATCGACCGAGACGTTGTCAGGCCGGCAGTCGCACATCGCTTCGACATTCCGCTGGGCGTGACCGCAGACAAAAAATGAACTCAACCCGCCACGTTGCCGGATCGCGGCGAAGATCGGCGTCGCGTAAGGGGTGACGAACTCGCGGAACTGGTCGGCGCTAATCTGGCTGGTCATCGGGTCGACCATGGCGACGATCGAGCAGCCGGCGTCCAGATAGTAGCCACTCATCGCGATCCCCACGTCGCGGCAGAACGCCATGACCCGCCCCACGTAGTCAGGCGCGTCGAACATCTGCATGAAAATGTCGGTGCCCAGCAGGTGCAGCGCGAGCGTGAACGGTCCCGTCACCAGGCCATAGAAGGCGATGTCCTCGTGCGCCTGGGTCAGACGGCGCGCCGCCGCCAGCACCGTCTTGATGCGGCCACAGGCCGGGGTCGGCACGCGCAGGTCTTCCAGCCGGCCGCCGTTGCTCAGCGGATGGCTGCGCACCGCGGGGGGCGTCTGGTCCGCCCAGGATAACTCGCACCCCAATACCTCGGCCTCTAACTGCAGGTCAAAAGCGACGGGGATGCCGTCCGGATGATAGCGGTCGATGGCGGCTTCCACTCCGCGTACCAGACTCGCTTCACAACGCAGATAATCCGTGGCCGTCATCCCGAGCAGTGCGCCGCCGTGGCAGCCGACGAAAGGAACCCACGGAACCCGATCTGTCACTTCACAACGGAGCGTCCGTTGCAGCCGCTCTTTGCCATTCATTGCGCGTTTGTACCCTCTATTCAAGTGCTGCCGCCCAGTCCGGCAGCTTCCCGGTCAGATTCCTGCATACTACTGCACGGCCGGCTGAACGTCAGCCGGGCCAGCAGCCACAAGCCACGAGATTCGCAGGAACTGCGGGAGCAAACACCGGCCCGCCGGTTCCGCTACAATAGGCTCGTGACGTGAACTGCTCCATGATCGCCAGCGCGGACGGCACGGCGGTTGCCGCCGGCTGTCTGTCGCAGACCTGAAGGTTCCGTACAACGATCGCCGGCCTGTTGGTCGTAGTGAAGTCGCACGGGAAGCCACTCTACCGATGAAAGGTGGTTCAACATGAAGAGTCTCGTTGTCCTTTCGTTATCGTTATGCGTTCTGTGCGGACGTTCGCTGGAAGCGCAGGAGCCGCTGCGCGTCATCAACGGCGACTTCAGCGACCTGCGCGAACTCAAGCCGTTCGGTGATCATGGATGGTACGAGGGCATTCCCGCGGGGTGGCAGTCATCAGCGAAGACTCCGCGTTACGCGGTCCACGCGGGTGCCGATGGCAAGCAGCCAGCCTGCAATGTGTCCCAGCTGGGTGTTCTCACACAGAATGTCGGCACGCTCACTCAGGCGGCCGATGTGGTGCTCACCATGGACGTCACGGACGAGTGGGGCAAAGGTGCCGAGTTGAGCGCGGAAATATCGGATGCTGACGGCGAAACGCTCGGCCGCGTCCAGCTCACCGCCGGCCGCGCGCAGCGTCTTGTCGCGGGCCAGGTGCCTGCCGGCACCACGATCTTCATTCGTTTCCGGGCGCTCCAGGCCACAACACCCGCATTGGATAACGTGTCCGTCGCATGTTTCGCGCCAGCGTCCCAGACTCCCACGCCGCAGGTGACGATCCGCCGATTTCAGCCAGACCAACCGCTGGCCCGCGCGCGGCGTGTGGCGCTGGTTTCCGCGGACCTGGAAAACCTGGGCGCTGCAGACGTGGAAGTCGGCGCCACGCTCTCACTGCCGGCCGGAGTCCGCGTCGTGCAGTCGAACGTGGCCAAGCCACTTCGCATCTCATCCTCGGACGGATGGTCGCGGCTGACTTGGAGTCTGGAGGCCGCCGCGCCCATGACCGCGGACATGGTCCTCGAACTCAAGGCCAGCGACGGAAGCTCCGTCGCCCATCAGGCGCTGCGCATGCTCTTCCTGCCGCCCGTGGAACAATCGTCGCCTTCCTACATTCCTGAGCCGGTGCCGGCTCCTACGTCCATGCTCATCGGCGCGCATCATTGTCCGCTGTGGGAAGCCGACAAGCCGGAGATGTGGCACAACGTCCTCAAGCATCCGGAACGCACACCCGCGCTCGGATTCTACGCACAAGAGAATCCGGAAGTCGCTGACTGGGAGACCAAGTGGGCCGTCGAACATGGCATCTCGTTCTTCGTGTACTGCTGGTATCGTACCGAGCAGGGTGGCGCGGTGAAGACGCGGTTTGGCAGCGCGATCCATGACGCCCTGTTCAAATCACGCTTCGTAAACAAGATGAAGTTCACCCTCATGTGGGAAAACCAGGCGCGTGGCAAAGCGGGCGTGGCTGACGAGCAAGACCTGTTCACGAACCTGCTGCCGTATTGGATGGAGAACTATTTCCAGCACCCCAGCTACCTGATAGTGGATAACAAGCCGGTGCTGTTCATCTATCGGCCGGAGTACCTTGTCGACGATCTGGGTGGCGTGGCGAACGTGGCCAACGCGTTCTCGCGGATGCGGCAAGTGTGCCGCGAGTCGGGTTTTGACGGACTCTATCTGCTGGGCGAATACCGTGGCACCGACCCGGCACATCTCGAGCTCATGAAGAACCTGGGGCTCGATTACACGTTCGCCTATTGCTGGTACGTGCACGACAACCCGACGCCGGAGCGGGCCATCCAGACGCAGATGGAGTACATCCGGAAGACGCAGGAACTCAATATCTTGCCGCAGGTCGTCACGGTGTCCCAGGCCTGGAGCGGGTGGCGCGACGAGGGGACCATCTGGAAGATCCCTCCACCGCAATTCGAAACTCTGTTGCGGCAGGCCCGGGAGTTCGTGAGTACCTTGCCCCAGGAGCAACTCGGCAGCCGGATGCTCCTGCTCGACAACTGGAACGAGTGGGGCGAAGGCCACTATATCGCGCCCTATCGAGAGTATGGCTTCGGCTACCTCGATGCCGTGCGCAAGGTCTTCTCCACCGCGCCGGAAGAACATCTGGATCTGCTGCCGGAGGACATTCATCGAGGTCCTTACGACACGGCGATCCGCACTCATTTCGAGACGCTCGAACAGAGAGCACAGCTCCTGTCGAAACGGGTCGTCAGGGTGGACGCGCCGGACGGACTGGTAGCATGGTGGACGTTTGATGAGCCTGAGGACGACCCCATGGTGCTCGACTACTCCGGTCACCGGCATGGCGGCTGGCTGGAAAAGGCGCGGCGCGCGGCGGGCTGGGATGGTAGTGCTCTGGTCTGCGATGGCGGCAGCATGCTGCTCTCCAACAGCCCGCTGCTGGGCGAACTCCAGAAGTTCACCCTCGAGTGCCGGGTCTGGACCGACGTCGCCGCGCAGGACAACCGGTGGCTGGTCAACAGCGTGTTCTCTCACAATACCACCAGCGGTTTTCGGCTGGGAGTGCTGTGCGGCAAACCCTGTTTCCAAGTCCCGCAGACTGCCTGGAGCCATCACCTCAGCGGTGAGGAGCCCCTGCCAACCGGACGCTGGGTGCACCTGGCCGCGACTTTCGACGGCACCACGATGCGACTCTACATGGACGGCCGAGAGTGCGGCACCATGTCCCGCCCGGGTGCGCTCGTGCCGACCGATGGCCGCTTCGTGCTCGGCAATTACGAACTGGATCATCGCTCTTTCTTCCAGGGTCTGCTCGACGACGTGCGGATTTACCGGCGCGTGTTGTCGGGAGACGATATCCGCGCCAACGCGTCCGCACTCCCCGGAAGGCAAGGCACTGCGAGCGACTAGGAGGATGCGCATGTTGCGTCGAACGATGTCGTTGCTCCTGGTGGTGACGGCCGTAGCCGCTTCGGTAGTGACGGCTGACGATACCCCCTTTTTCCCGCTGATGGCGTGGGACTACGTGGACGATGAGGAGACGCTGGCCAAAATGGCTGAGTGTGGCATCAACAGCGTCGCCTTCGTGCCGGAGAAGATGCTGGACGCCTGCCAGAAACACGGGATGAAAGCCATCCTGTACGTTCCCGCGTTGGCGGGTGAGCGCTGGGACGCCGCGTTTGACGCCGACCGGGCGGTCGCCGCACTTCCGGAGCTGCTCAAACGCCTCAACCATCATCCGGCCATCTGGGGATATCACCTCAAAGACGAACCGAGTGCTGACATGTATCCAGCGCTGGGGCGTGTCGCGGCAGAACTGCGCCGGCTGGCCCCGGGCAAGTGGCCTTACATTAATCTGCTCCCGGGGGAGGGGCCCGATTACGACTCGTACCTCGAACAGTTCATTCAGGTCTGCCGCCCCCCGATCCTCTCCTACGACCGGTACGTACTCTTCGAGAGCGGTTCACAATGGCCCGTCTTCTGGGCGAACCTTGCTCAAGTACGTGACGCAGCTCGGAAACACGACCTTCCTTTCCACAACATCATCTTGACGGCCGCACACTGGCATTACCGGATACCGACCGACGAGGACATCCGGATGCAGGTGTTCGGGTCCCTCGTCTACGGGGCGCGAGGGATCGCCTACTATAAGTTCATGAGCGAGTCTCTCGACTGCCTGCAGGCGCCGGACCTGGGCAACTTCCGCGGTGGGTCATGATCGTCAACAAGGTCCCCGGGCGTTCGATCATGTGCATCCCGGATTTCCGGGATCCGGTGCAGACGCTCCATTACGTCGATCCGGTCAACGGCAGCCTTCGCCTGGAAAGTACACCCTCCAATTGCATTTTTTACGCCACATGCGCGCAAAGGCAACTGGTATCGTGGCAGCAATCGCGTTTTGTTCGTGTGTCGATGGAAGTCACGTTTCGTGACCTATGCGCGCCACGCGAACTGTCGTCTCGAGCCGTAGCGCGGCGCCCCTATCACAGCCCGGGGTAAGCCGCGGCTCGCGGCGCCACCCGTGGGTACACGTGCCCGAGAACATGTCGGTCGAGCCAAAGACGCCGCGCTGAACCGGCGGCCTCCGAGACCGAAAATATCTGCGGCCGGGCTTTCGCGGGACCGGCCGGCAATGTGTGGCTCGCGGCGGGCTCGGACAGCATCTACTGAAATCGTACGCAACGCTGGAGTACATTATACTTAAACGAATATCCCGCGCTGCACACAGGAAGACGCCGTTGGACCACCTCGCCGTCAATGACCGGTCGCCGCCAGAAGCGAAGATCGCTCTCTTTCGCCTGCTGTTTCGCGGCCGGGAGGATGTCTATGCAAGGCGTTTTGAGAGCCGCGTGTCGGGCAGATCCGGGTATGCGCCCGCATGTGGGAATGACTGGCTGCGCGGAATCTGCCCAAAACCACGCGGGAAGTGCTCGGCATGCCAGTACCAGCAGTATCTGCCGATCACCGACGCCGTGGTCCGCTGGCATCTCGTGGGACGAGATGCGAGTGGAGCGGATTTCGTGATGGGTGTATACCCGTTGCTCTTGGATGAAACGTGCTTCTTGCTGGCGATGGACTTCGACAAATGCTCCTGGCAGGAAGATGCGCATGCCGTGCTCAACACCTGCAGAAGAATCGGTGTGCCAGCCGCCTTGGAACGTTCTCGGTCGGGCGCTGGTGGACACGTGTGGATCTTCTTTGATGGTCCTGTTTCCGCCTCATTGGCACGGCGATTGGGTGCCCATATTCTGACGGAAACGATGGAGCACCGGCCGGAGATCGGACTCGAGTCGTACGATCGCCTGTTTCCCAATCAGGATACTCTGCCGCGGGGCGGATTCGGAAACCTCATCGCGCTCCCGCTCCAAAATGAACCGAGAAGACGTGGCCACAGCGTCTTCGTTGACATGCAGTGGGAACCCTACATCGACCAGTGGGAATTCCTGAGTCATGTCCAGCGCGTTGCGGCGACGACCGTCGAGCGGATCGTTCGCGACGCCAGCCAACGTGGCCGTATTGTCGGTGTTCGACAGGTCCGTGATGACGATGCCGGTGATGAGCCCTGGAAGGCGTCGCCGTCGCGCACAGCTAGGGTGTCGATTGCCGACCCATTGCCCAAGTGTGTTACGCTGACACTCGGTGATCAGATTTACGTCGCGAAAGACGAACTGCCCGCAACGTTGCGTAACCAGCTGCTGCGACTCGCCGCGTTCCAAAACCCCGAGTTCTACAAAGCTCAGGCGATGCGGATCTCAACCTACGGCAAGCCACGGATCATTGCCTGCGCCGAGGAACTGGACCGGCATATTGCCCTGCCACGCGGGTGCTGGGAAGAAATCCAAGCGTTGCTCGGCGAATTACACGTCGAGGTGGATGTGCGTGACCAGCGGTTTGCCGGTACACCGCTGCAGGCGACATTTCAGGGCCATCTGCGCCCCGAGCAACTGGCCGCCGCCCGGTGTATGCTTGCGCATGACACAGGTGTGTTGTCGGCCACGACGGCCTTCGGCAAAACGGTCGTGGCGGCGTGGCTCATAGCCGAGCGCGCGGTCAATACACTGGTGCTCGTGCACCGCCGGCAGCTGGTCGACCAGTGGATTGAGCGGTTGTCGTCGTTTCTCGGAATGCCGAGGCAGGAGATCGGACAAATCGGCGGAGGCAAACGGCGTGTGACGAGCAATCTGGACGTGGCAGTCATCCAGAGTCTTGCACGGAAGGGAATCGTTCAGGATCTGGTGGGGGATTACGGCCACGTCATCGTTGACGAGTGCCATCACCTGGCGGCGCGGAGCTTTGAGCTGGTGGCGCGGCGCGCGAAGGCCAAATACGTGATGGGACTGTCGGCCACAGTCACGCGCAAGGATGGACACCACCCGATCATCTTCATGCATTGCGGCCCAGTGCGATATCGAGCGGATGCAAAGACGGCCGCAAAGGAGCGACCATTCGCCCATGCCGTCCATGTTCGTCCCACGTCCTTTCGTCCGCTGACTGAAGCGGACCCGGATCGGCGATTGCAGTTTCACGCGCTCTACCAGGAACTGATAGCGGATGAAGACCGCAATCGGCTGATCTGCGACGACGTTCTGGAGGCACTCCGAGATGGTCGTTCACCGCTGCTTCTGACGGAACGCAAGGAGCATTTGCGGGCCCTCGCGGATCGGCTCACGCCCCATGTAAGGAATGTAGTCGTGCTGTGCGGCGGCAGAGGGGCCAAGGAATCGCGCGCCGCGGCAAATCAACTCGCGAGCATCTCGGAAGGCGAGGCACGTGTACTCCTGGCCACAGGGCGCTACATCGGCGAAGGATTCGACGATTCCCGGTTGGACACGCTGTTTCTGGCGCTGCCTGTCTCGTGGCGTGGAACCGTTGCGCAGTACGTCGGGCGACTGCACCGACTTCACGAAGGCAAGACAGAAGTCCGCGTGTACGACTATGCGGATCTGAATGTGCCGATGCTTGCCCGCATGTTCGATCGGCGATGTGCGGGGTATGAAGCTGTGGGATATACAGTCTTAATACCGGGGAGTGCGGTTCCCGGCTGGCCGGCCGAGGTCTTGTTACCGGTGGATCCCGCCTGGAAGAACGAGTATGCGGCCAGCGTGCGCCGTTTGGTGCGCGACGGCGTCGACGCTCCGTTGGCCAGGCTGTTCGCGCATGTTGCGCGGCAACCGGATCCGGGAGCCACAGGTGCGGCCCGCGCCCGCAGCGCCACCGAGGCGTTCTTCTATCGGCGACTCGAGACGCTGCCGGAAACGGCTGGCCGTTTCTCGTTGAATGCCACTTTGCCAATCCCGTTTGATGGATGGGGAAACATGGAGGTGGACCTGTTGTGCGCGGAGGCGCGACTCGTGGTGGAAGTGGACGGCGGCCAGCATCTGGAGAACCTGGACGCATACCGGCGCGATCGCCGGAAAGACGTTTTGCTGCAGGAGCGAGGCTACTTCGTGCTGCGATTTCTGGCGGAGGACGTGGGTGCGAAACTGGACACGGTGCTTGATACAATCCTGCGGGTATTGGCACATCGCCGCGCGTCGGCGGGCCACTGTTGAATGCGGCCTTGCCAGCGATGGACTTCGACGAACGTTCCTGGCAGGAAGAAGCGTCATACGCCCAGGAACATTGAGGACACTGCCGGGGCGACCCGGTTGGTTCACCGTGTGTTCGTCGGTATCGGTCCCAGGTATCGGTCCGACCGTCTGACCGCAGGCGTCCTGCGCCGTAAGGCTGTCGTTCACCCGCGCTTCGCAGCCCGGGCGGCCGGCCATCCCGGGACCAATACGGCCTCGAATCGTCAGCGCCACCCCGCCAGGTCGGACCGCGTGGCCCCGTTTTCCCGCTTCTTTGAGATGGGCGGGACAGCTAGGCATCGGCCGTGGAACTAGCTAGAATCTGTGTGAGACGAGCACTTGTGGCGCGCGTTGACTGGACGAACTGGTCGCAGTTTCCGCCGAGTTCTTCTGCCAGCGCCTTGCCGTAAAGGCTTTTATTGCAGATACTTGGAAATCACGTCCCCGTAGCCCAATTGGATAGAGCGTCGGCCTCCGGAGCCGAAGGTTACAGGTTCGAATCCTGTCGGGGATACTGGACTTACGACGATTCGCTTTCCGCTTGATACAGAATCGGGTACAGAATCGGGTACAGAATAATAATGTGAAACGCTCTCGGACGGCCGCCACCGCCCGGGACGCCGCAATGACCTTCAGGCTTGCAAGGGTGGTTTCCTTGGTTCAGGCTTGGAGGTTTTTTCATGCCCCGACATCCCAAACCCTGGTACTGGCAGGCCCGCCGCTGCTGGTGCGTTACTCTCCACGGCGTCCGCCACAACCTCGGCCCCGATAAAGCCGCTGCGTTCGACCAGTTTCACCGGCTCATGACCCAGCCGAAGGAAAAACGCGTTGTTCGAGGGGACTCCCTGGTCGCCATCATTGACGCCTTTCTCGAGTGGAGCCAAAAGCACCGTTCCCCCCATACGTACGAATGGTATCGCTATCGCCTGCAGCGGTTCGCCGAGATCCACCCCCATCTAAATGCCAGTCAGCTCCGCCCGTTCCACGTCCAGGAGTGGCTCAATAGCCTGGACGGTTTGTCCAGCGGGTCTCGACGCAACCACTGCCGGGCCATCAAGCGAACCCTGCAGTGGGCATTCCAGCAGGGGTACGTCGATCACAACCCGATTGCCCACCTCGAACAACCCGCGGGCGGCAAACGCGAACAGGTCATCTCCCCGGCGGAGTTCGAGACAATGCTGACCCTTATTCCGGACCAAGACTTCCGCGATCTCTTGCTCGTGACCTGGGAAACCGGGTGTCGGCCTCAAGAGTCACTGGGGGTCGAGGCACGACACGTGGACCTCACCCACAGTCGATGGGTCTTTCCCCAGACCGAGTCCAAGGGCGGCATTCCGCGAATTGTCTATCTTACCGGCTCGGCGCTCGACATCACCCGTCGCCGCATGGCGCGGTTCGCACAAGGCAAATTGTTTCGCAACTCCAACGGCCAAGCCTGGACCACGGACGCGGTCAATTGCGCGTTCATTCGCTTGCAGATCAAGATGGGGCGCCAGGAGATGCAGAAACGTGGCATCGAGGTGAAGGAGTCGGCCGTTCGAGAATTGGCACGCCGTCTCGCTCCAACGCGCCTCGCCGCCGGAGTGCCGGTCGCCAAGTCGAAGTCCGAGCTATTCGGCGAGGCACGCCGGAAGCTCGCGACCCGTCTCGCATGCAGCCTGGCCCAGAAGTACTCCCTCTACGCGCTGCGGCACTCATGGGCAACCCACGCCCTGGAACGCGGGCTGGACTCGCTCACGGTCGCCGTGCTGATGGGGCATCGCGATCCCTCCACGCTGGCCAAGGTCTACCAGCACCTGTCGCACAGCCCCGTCTACCTGCTCGAGCAGGCGCAGCGGGCAGTCGGCTAATAGCACGGGTCGTACGGCTAGAGCCGTCGCCGCCGTGCTGCTGGAGCAACGCCATTTGCGGCGCAGAGTTGCTTCGCGCTTATCCCGCCGCCATGTTATTCTCAGTCCGTGAAAACGACCGGAACGCGAGCACGGCGGCGCCGCCCGATGGATGAATCGCGTGCTTGCTGCACCGATCGCGCATCGAGCAGTCTGTCGGGTAACTGCTCGAAGGAATTGCCAGCTTGGACGTCCGTAATTTAAATGAATACTGACAGATGGACACATCCATGAGTGTGCAACTTGACAGCGTGAGCCTCGAGAAGTACCTGAGACAGTTGACGGACAGGTTCACGCCCGAGTTGGTCGAACATTTCGCGACACTTCCGCCCGACCCCGCGTTTCAAGCTCGGCTTGACGAACTTGGCGAAAAGGCCAACGAAGGCGCTCTTACTGATGACGAACACCGTGAGTACGCCACCTATATCGAGGCGATGGACGTCATTGCCTTACTCCGCGTCCGGGCCCTTGCTCGCGCCAAGAACAGACATCCGAGCGCGTAATGGCCCAGAGAGAAAGTCCTCGGACGGCCGCCACCGTCCGAGGACGAAAGCAAGTCCACAGACTTGCAAGGGTGACTGGGGATGTCGGTCGATATGCTGGACGCGGATGTGCAGAACCATCACAACTTCAGGTGCCTGAGCTGCGGGCGCGCACGATCAGGTTCTGCTGACTCGTATTGGACTTTCCGTCGCTGAAGGAACTCGTCGAGGTCCCGCGAATCGACGCGATATCCTTTCGAACGTCCGATACGAACCACGGGCAGAAAACCGCGATTGATCAGTGCGTAAACGTTGTTGTGCGAACATCCCAGACGTTCGGCCACCTCCTTGACCCTCAAGAGCTGCTCCTTCGCACCGCTGGGCCGTTCGCGGTGATGGTCAGCCTGCATGACGTCTTCAGTCAGTCACGGGTTACGTGTAATGAACCTGCCAGGAACGGCGGTCGTCCCCGCTCAGCGGATGGCTGATGGACTGTACCGGTGCCGTTCCCACTCACGCCGATGATTCTTGTTCCTCCATCCCGTCTCGAAGTACGATCCTCTCCGCACTGGTCATGGTCCGATCGAAGTAGCGACGCCCGGCCGTCGCGAACTTACTGCGGCCGGAGACGGTATTCCAGATTTCCTCCTTGGTGAGCCCCAGCCGCAGAAGCTCACAGATGACGGCGAAGTCGCGACGACTCCGGTCACCCGTCGGCAAATCGAGCCGGCGGGCGATGTCCGCCACTTCCGCCTCGCGGGCCCGAGCCTCGTCGCCGGACAGACGAGTCGCGATCGTGCGGACGTTACGACCTTCTTCGTCCGACCGCGCTTTCGCCGCCTGCTCGAACCACCGGGAAAACGCTTCCAGGGGATACCGCGCGTTCGCCTCGCAGACACAGAGCGTGCACGGCTTCGGCGGTCGGCCGTTCCGCGCGTCCTTGTAATTCAACGTCCCCGGCACACGCATCATGCGGGAGATGTTCTGCACGTGATCACCACCAAAATCCGCGTAAAAGTACGGCAGCATCCCCACGAACCGGGCTCGCTCGTCCGCCGCAACCAAATCCCGCTCGAGCAACCAGTACCCGTGCACCCCCGACCCGCTGATGACCACCGCGGAGGGGTGCGCGACGCCCGCCCGCGACCATCGCGCCCAAGCCTCGTCCACGCTGACGTCATCCATGTCGCACCAGGCGCAGCGAATGGTCCCGATGCTGATATCCGAGCTGTCCCCGCGCCGCGACCGAGGGCAGACTCCGAAGAAGATATTCGCCCGCGAACCGCTCGCGAATTCGCGCAGATCGGCATAGGACGCCACCACATCCGCACGCCGCGCCCACTCGGCGGCGCGCGCGACACAGCTTCGCTTCTTCCCTCGCGCTATCCACGTCTCGATGAAGCGGAGCTCGATCAGCTCCTCCGGCAGAAACAGGGCCGACAAGAACCGATCCAACCTTTCCCTCTCCGCGTCCAGCGTTACTGTCACGAACCCCCTCCCGACCGTTGGGCCAGGCAACCGGCCGCCGATTCAGCCACCGGCCGGCCCAACGATCAACATTGCGAGAAGCCACAGGCGTGGCACTTCAAGCACCCCTCCTCGAACGCCAGCGTCCCGGCTCCATCGCACTCGGGACATTTGATCTTGAACAGACGCTCCTGGGCCACTTCCGGCGGCCGCGTCTCCGATGGCTCCGTCGTATCCAGGCATGTCACGCGCCCCGACAGCAACGCCTCCAGCCCGTGGGTCTCCTTCACCCGCAGATATCTACTGAGCACCCGCGCCAGCCCGTCGCCCAGGGAGCGAACACGGCCACCTTGCGCGGCGATCGACAGGCTGGAGCCAATTCCTTCCAGCTGATCGATCACCATCCGCAAGTCTCCGTTCGAGCGGAGCAATAAGGACACGAGTCGGGAGACCGCCTCCAGATCGGCGTTGGCCAGATCGCCTCCCTTGCCGAGCTGCGCGAACACCTCGCGTTCGCGCCCCGTGCCCGGCTCCACACTGATATGCACGTGCATGTTGCCGAACGGCGTCACCTGTCGCAGCCGCACCGAGGGGATCACTTCGGGCAGCCTCACCGGACGCAGCGGCGACGTCTTCGGCTCTTCTTCGCTCGCACCGGTAGCGAGCGCCATCGGCTGCAGCGGTCGGGAGCCGTCCCGGTAGACCGTGATTCCCTTGCAGTTGAGCTCGTGTGCCAACAGGTATGCCGCCTCCACTTCCGCGATCGTGGCCGAGGTCGGCAGGTTGATCGTCTTGCTGACCGCCGCATCCGTGTGGCGCTGCCAGGCAGCCTGCATCCGCACGTGCCACTCCGGCGACACATCCCGCGCGGTCCGAAACACCGCCTTGATCTCCCGGGGCACTTCCTCGAGGTCCTGAATCGATCCATGCTGTCCCGCGTGCTCCAGGATCCTGTGAACCTTCTCCTCGTCCCCGAAATGCTCACGCAGAACACGCTCGAAGACCGGATTGACCTCGATCAGCTTCTGCCCGCCCAGCACGTGGCGATCAAACACCAGCGAGAAGACCGGTTCAATCCCCGAGGAACACCTGGCCAGGATCGAAATCGTGCCGGTCGGCGCAATGCACGTCACCTGCGCGTTCCGCATCGGCCGTCCGTCGCGATCCCCGTTCCAGACGCTACCCTCCCACACCGGAAACACGCCCCGGACGGCCGCCAATCGTTCACTGGCGGACCATCCCGCCCGCTGGATGAATCCCCCGATGCGTTCGGCGGCCTCGAGTGCCCGTTCCGAGTCATAGGCGATTCCCACCTCGTACAACAGGTCCGCGAAGCCCATGACCCCCAGACCAATCTTCCGCGTCCGGTGGGTGGCCTCGTGGATCTCGGGCGTCGGGTACCGGTTCGCCTCCACCACGTCATCCAAGAACCGCACCGACAACGCGACGGTCTCCTCAAGCCGGTCCCAATCCAGCAGCTCCCGGCCCCGGTTGGCCGTGTCGGCGTGAACAAACGCCGAGAGATTGATCGATCCCAAGTTGCACGCCTCGTACGACAGCAGCGGTTGTTCGCCGCAAGGATTCGTGGCCCGAATCGGGCCCAATTTCGGTACGGGGTTATGCCGGTTCACTTCGTCAATGAACAGCAGCCCCGGATCGCCCGCTTCCCAGCCCCGCCGCACGATGCGGCTCCACACTTCCCCGATGGTCCAATGGACCGCGATGTCCGGTTGCGATTCCGGCTCGTACTCGGTCACCCCGCGATCACGTCGCAGCCATCCGGTTCTTCCCGTGTGCGGGTTCACCACGGCGTGTGCCGTATGCGGCGTGTCCCGGACCGCCGCCATAAATGTGTCGGTGACGGCGACCGACAAGTTGTAGTTGTTGATCTTGGTCAGGTCCGACTTGAGATCGATGAACGCCAGGATGTCCGGATGATCCACCCGCAGGACCCCCATGTTCGCCCCTCGTCGAAAAGCCCCCTGCTGGATCGCGTCCGTCACTCCGGAGAACATCTGCAGGAACGCCAGCGGACCGGCCGTGGTCCCTCCCGAGGACCTGACAATGGACCCGTTCGGTCGCAATCGCGACAGATCAACGCCCGTCCCGCCACCAGCCCGCTGGACAAACGCGATCTGGCGAGCGGTATCCATGATGTCCGGAATGGAGTCTTCCAACGGCAACACAAAGCATGCCGAAAGCATGCCAAGAGATCGACCCGCATTCATCAGCGTAGGCGAGTTGGGCAGAAACCGCCTCCCGATCATTTGATCGTGGAACGCCCGCTCCAGATCATCGATCTCTTCTCGCGACACACTCCACTGTTCCTCCACGCCGGCGACGTTCCGCGCCACGCGATGGAACAGCTCGTCGACATTCTCGGTGATTTGGCCGTCGGCATCGCGCGCGAAATACCGTTCACTCAGCACCCTCAGCGCGTTGCTGCTAAACTCACCCCCGTTCGATCCTCCCACAGCCCTTTCTCGATGATTCCTCTCTGCCATGCATTGTCCCCCTTGAATCGACACCTCGCCTCCGTTACCTCTCCCTACCCAAGCCACCCGACCATTACCACACAAACGCGTTCCAACACAACGACAAACAAAATACCGAGCAGGCCAACAAGGCATCCTGCAGTGTTACCAACAGCCAGTATTTGCGAACAAACGCTATCGCGCCGGCACACTGCGGCACCTCTTCCAACAGCGTCAACACCTGTTCAAACGCTTCGCGGTCTTCGTCCCTGATTTCCGTGCTTTCGAGCTCGGAATGTGGCCACCCGTTGGCTCGTCGAGTCACCACCTCATAGAGGTGATCGAAAACCCGCCGGCTGCGACGATCCCACACCCATCGTATGGCGCGCTCGCCAGCCAGGCGGTTCATCTCCAACCACCGCCGAACACGGGCGTACGATGCCCGCTGTTCCGCCTGGTTGGCCAACGGCACTCCGCCGAGATGGGGCGCGACTTGGACGTGCATGAGGAATTCGCGACCGAGCTGCAACGCACCCGAGCAGACCATCGTATAGATCCACGCCAGCACGGCCACCGCCGGCATACTCGCGCCGAAGTCGGTGGGATCCGCGCGCAGTCCCACGATCACCAACGGCGCCAACAGCACGGGCCGAATCAACCAGTCGAGCAGGCGCTCGCTGTGCAAGAGCAAGTGCCGCACCACGACGCCATCGTGCATCTTGCGTGTCAGATCCAACCGTATCCCGGGCGGATAGAACAGACTGTGTAGCGTCCGCGCGGCCGCCACCATCTGCTTCGCGGCCTCGGCGTGTTCGCCGGTCGCATCGGTCGTCGTACTGCTCATGGAAGTCTCCTTCTGCGATCCGCACCCACGATTTTCGGAACACGCTTCGGCGGGCTCTCCGGGCTGGGTCCGGCACCACCGCCAATCACGGCCACGTCGGGGTCTAAACCCAACCGTCGGCAATCCTCAGGCGTCCACGGGTGAAGGTATTCATGCTCCCGGGGGCGTGGCACGAAGTCACCCACCGCCACGTCGCGCGGTTTGAGCCGTCGATCAAGCTCTTCGCCGGGAATGGTCGCGCGATAAACGCCGATATAGGGGCTCATGAAGTATCCCGTGAGCCCGTGCGCCCGATTTGTCGGCAACAGGTCCATGAATTCCGACGGCAGTACTGCTTCTCGCTTGACGAGCTGTTCGCTCACCGTCCTCGTTCTGCCTTGAGGGCTTGTTGCGTAGCTTGTCTGGTATTCGTAGCGCTCGCACTCCCCGGCCACCGCACTGGCCCACCGGGCTGTTTCCGGGCTTTCCAGTCGCAGGATCGCCTTGTTCCCGCATTGAGCGACCATTTCATTCGCGATTCGCTCCCCGTACACTTCCCGCAAACCCTCGATATCCTGGAACCCGATCACCACCGACACGCCGCGAGAGCGGCCTTTGGTTAACAGCGATGACAGGCCATCCAAGGCGCCACATTCCTTCGTTTCGTCCAGGAACAGCCAAGTTCGTTTCGCGCGATTCGATTCATTCTCCTCAAGTAACAACTCGCTGGCACGCCGGAAGATAACTCGGTTGACGGCGTCCAACGCGTATCGCGCCCGCTCATAGTTCCCCAACAACAGAACCGATTCGCCTCGGACCCATTCAGCCAGACTGACTTTCCGTCGAGCCCGGCTCCATGCGGCCGCGACGGGCTCGAAAGGAGCCATTTTCGTCGATAACGTGCTCAAGATATTGGAGAACGTGCGCTGTTCCGCGAAATACTGCACAAGGTGTTGTGTTTCGGGGACGCGTTCGACCAGGGCACGGATCGCGTTGGCGCTCTGCATGGCCAACACGACGTCCCGAAAATCCCACCTGCCGGGGCAGCTCTTGATGAGGGATGTCAATGCACCCGACAGCAAATGCCGACTGGCGTCCGGAAAGAAGCGATTGGCGTTGTCCTCCTCGGGAATCAGAATGGAGGCGATCTGCATTGCTACCGCTGGCGAGTCGCAGTCCGCCCCCATGTCCCACGCCGCGCCGCGCAGGTCGAACGCGTTCAGGATGTATACCTCGCAGCGCAGGCCCATCCCTCGTAAATACGGCAACATGTCCTGTTTGGCGTCGTACACCAGTGCTCGGCAATTCGCCCCACGGCCGATCGATGTGAGTGCGTCCTGCATCAACATCCGCAGGGTCAACGTCTTTCCGCTGCCGGTTGTCCCGACGGCACAGAAGTGCGAAGCGGCGGCGATCGTCGGAAGTCGTACCCCGCCCCACGACAGCCCGGGGTCTCTTGCCGGCAGACAACGTTGGCTGATGTAAATGGCGTCGCTGTAACCGAGCAACACCCGACCTCGCATGATACCTCGTCGCCCTCTTGGGGGGACGTACTTTGAGCGGACAAGCCAACCTACCACCAACCCACTGCCCACCGCCGACACATAGCGCAGCATCCCCAGCACACCCGGCTTCTCAGGCGGATAGTACTCATACCACGGGCCATATCGCGAACCCCCGTGTGAGTGGACATCAGGTGCAACCATCGGCTCGAGCGATCGACTGCTACGTAGGATCAGCGCGATCGGCGAACTGTTAAAGAACAGGACGCAGCCGACAACGTAACCGCCGACAGCGCCGCCCACACTGGACCACGTCACAATCGCGGCGCGGCGGGCCATCATCACTTGTCGTTCACCCAAGTTCCCCCTACCCCGATCGATCGTGGCCACCAACACCTGAAAGTGCGCCCGTTGACGGCGCCACGCGACGAATGCACACACCGTGCCGGTCACGACCGAGAACCCACCCGACCACCCGACGACTGTCAGCAAGCACGCAACGAGCATGCCGATCGAGCAGGCGCTCGCGAACAGGCACAAACGCAAGAGTCCGGTGCTTGGCATGCGTATCTACCTCTCAAGTTCCCCGCGGACTTGCGGTCGGACCGCGTCCGCTTGCGCGGCGACGTCGTGCGCCAACAGTTTCTGATGGGAACGGCTCATCTGCCGCGCGATTTCCGTCAGCTCCGGTCCAGCGACATCTTGATCCATGTAGATGCGAGTATTGCCCCGGGCCCGCGACAGTTGCACGTATGTCATTTCCCGATCCTGCAGCGGTTCCACCAGCACCCAGACGTTTTGCGCTGTCATACCTTGGGCACTATGGGTGGTCACCGTATACCCCATGCGCAGATGCTGATACTCCGCGACGTACACGCTCACACGTTTTCCGCCATCCAGCTCGACGACTATCTTCTCACGTGCTTCGTCCGCCTCGAGCACGGTACCGATCTGGCCGTTCCGCACGTCATAAAAGGGGTTGTTGCGTGTGAAGAGCACCCGATCACCCTCGTGAAAGTTCAATCCACCCACGGCGACTGACCGCGACGAGAGCTTACCCTGCAACATTCTTTCCTCCTGCATCTTCTCGTTCAGTATGGCCGCCTCCAATCGCGAACTGGTCAGCGCCAGATGTTCGGCCGGCGATTCCACACCGCCGAGCCGCCGCCAATCCTCAACCAGCCGCTGTCGCGCTTCTCGTCTATCCTCCGCCACGGTCAGCATGTCCCGCGCGGCGTAGCGTCCCAACACCTTGGCCGCCTCGCCTTGCACGATCTCCTTGACTGCCTCCCGCGCCCATTCCTCGCGCTGCCGCGTGATCTCATGCAGGTCCGCCTGTCCAATCCGTTTACCGATGCCTTGGAAATGACCCCCGACCTCGATCGACTGTAACTGGCGAGCATCCCCGGCCAAAATCAGCAGCCCGCCTTTTCCGACGACCTCGCGGGCCAGACGCTCCGTTTGCCGAGTGCCCGCCATTCCGGCCTCGTCGACCACCAATACGGTGTCGGAGTTACACGTCATTCGTCCTGCTTCCAAATCGCGTATGCGGGAGTGAATCGTCGCACTCGGGATTCCGGCGGAACGTTCCAGTTCCACTGCTGCCTTTCCGGACAAACACGCGCCGATGACGTTCTTGTTTTCGCGTTCGAACACCTCTCGGCACGCGGCCAGCGCGAAGGTCTTCCCCGTTCCCGCCAGCCCGGACAGGACCTTCACCGCTCCGGGCGTTTGCGCGACGTGTTCGATTGCCTTGCGCTGCTCGTCGCTGAGCGTCGGATGCTGCGCCTGCACGGCTGCCACGGTCCGCGACCGCGCGATGTGCCGCGTGTCGTTCTGGGACGATTCGACAATCGCGAGCAGTTTTTCTTCCAGCTCCAGCATCTCCCGTGTTGTATACTGCTCCTCGCCATGAACGACGCCCAGACTGACAATTTGTTCCGACCGAGTGATGGCCTGGCGAACGACATGTTCAACGACCTCTGCCCCAACGCACCGATCCTGGCTTGCTTCCGCTGTGTGTCGAATCAACTGACGTTCCGTGAAGTGACTGTGCTGATCCGTAATCGTGCTCACGGCTTCCTGCAACGCCGTTTCGGCTCGCGCTGACAGATCCTTTCGCGGTTCCTGTTGTTTCAGCAAATCTTCCACCTGTTGCTGACCGAACCCGTGCTCCTGAGCCGTGCGCTGCCACTTCTCCAGCAATTCATCGCGAGCTACCTCTTCTTTGCGCTGTCGGGTCTCGATCGCCACAAGAGCCGCTGCCTTCGCATCGTGTACGCCTCGCTCACGCAGCGCGGCTTCGATCATCTGCCGCCGCTTCGAGAATTCCCGGCGCAACTCTTTTGGAACACCAGCCACTTCGAAACACCTTCCCTCGCGCAAGATCCGCAGACCAAGACGCCGCTCTAACTGCGCTGCCACCTCCGCGCGGTAGAGCGCTCCAGCCGCCATCTTGGCGGCGAACAGTTCCCGCCCCACGATGGCCCCCGCACCACCGTCCGGCCGGAGCACCATGTTCAAGGTCAACAGATGGCAATGCCACGCTGGATCGAGTGATCTGCTCACAAAGTGCTCGACAGCCGCCGCCACCAGCTTGCCATGAACGCGAGCGCGCCCCCCCTTGCCGACTCGCGTAAACGTGCTCGTTCGTTCCAGGAAGCGCACGGCCGCCTCGACGCCCGCCCTATGGGCGTGCTCAATCATCTCCCGTACGCGCGAGTCACCGACTGCCCACAACACCGAGGCCGATTTGGGTAATGAGAATGTCAGATCGTAGCCGGGCACGCGTTTCTCAGCGCCAGCATTCTGTACCAGCTTCGTCGAGCCATCGGGCGAGAAACCACTAAGCACATTCCGTAATGCCTCCGCCGTCACCAACCCCTGTAAACCCAACGCTTCGGCTCCCGCACCCATCCATATCCCGGCGCCTTCGTTACTGCCCACGTAGTAATCCTCTGCCGCCAGGTTGAGGTAGTAATCCTCTTGTCCACGCGTGATCGCGGCGATCGATAACATCGTTTCGAGACTCCCACCCGTCAACTCGTTGTCCCGTCACCGTCGCTCATCGGCGTATGCTCACAACCATTTGCCAGAAAGCCCGCGTTGTTATTCGCCAAGGTCTCATGCTTCCTCATCTCGTGGAAATCCAATTCCGGGCCCGCGTCTTCACCACATCGAATATCCCCTCAACGATCCACGCCCACGTGGCAGGCGTCCATCGCCAACCCTCGGTACTGGCATTCTCATCCCGTCCGATTGTCCCGACCGTCCACATCCTTGAGCAGCTCATCCTTAACCCATTGCTTCGCATCCGCTTCCTCACAATGCCCGGCATCGATAAGCAAGACCATACACGCTCGCGCAACGGCAAGATGCAAACGCCGCAGCTGCTGTTGCAGCTCCATCAACCGCCGGGTCACTCCGTCATCCGGTCCTGAATTCAACGTCTCGAGTGCGAGCCGGCGCGCCAGCTCACCCGTTGACACTCCCCGTAGCTCAGCTTCCCGCGCCAGTTGGTCATACTGCGAGCCTGACAGACGAAACGTGATTGTCTTACTCGTGTGTCCCATACGCGCACCTCCCGGTCAGCGATGTTCTCCTGGCCAGCGTTCCCGTTCGGCTTCATGTTCGTGCCGAAACACCTCACGCACCCCTTCCCGCTTTGCGACTTCTTCCTCTGCACGTACCGGAATCGATGACCCACGCGGTATCGTCATGCGGGCTTCCTCCCTGACGCTCCGCGTGGAGGTCACCCGCGCGCTGCAACCGACCGGACGCGTCAGCCGTAATGTGCAGGTGTTCTCCCACTTCTCGCCCAGCCAGCAGCGGCAGGACCTGATCACGAAACAGATCTTGCACGCCGCGCGCGTTTCCGCCCACGCACTCCAATCGCCGTTCCACGACGTTCCTCGCAACACGATCAAGCGTCACGCGCGCGTTGTCGCCCACCTTCGCGACAAGGTCGTCTTCCAGGAACGACCACAGTTGCCACCGTCCATCGCGATCGAGCGGACGGTAAGTCAACACGACGTGGAAGCGCGACACGACCTCTGAGCGGAGAAACCGCGATAATATCTTTCGGGCTTCCCCTTCCTCCTCACCACTCCCGTTTCCGTCACTGGGACCGGCACTTGTCGATCCCGCGTGCGCCTCACTTCCCAGATTGCTGGTGCAGAACACAACGCAATCCGTCGCCCAAAGCGTCTCACCCGTGTTCCGGTCCGTCACCGTTCCCTCGCCGAGCAACGGAAGCAGCACGTGGTCGACGACCCCCCGAGCGGCCTTCTCGATTTCGTCGAACAGAATGACTGCCGTTCGGTGCTGCCGAAGCCCGTTGGTCAATACCCCGCCCGTGCCATGCCCCACATATCCGGGTGGCGCCCCGGTCCACATCGCGACGGCGTGCGGCGATTCCGGCCCCACCTCACTGCAATGAAGCGAGATCAACCGTCCGTCGAATATGCCATCGGCCAACAATCTGGCCGTTTCCGTCTTCCCCGTCCCACTGGGTCCCAGGGCCAGAACGCTTGCCCAGGGCCTGGTGTCCCAGTTGGCGTGACTTGTCTCCACCGCCTGGTTCCAGCCCGTGCGGCGCTCGTCCATCCGCGACTGGACAACGCATCCAAGTCGCTCCAGCACGTCGCCCTGGCCGACGAGATATTCAGATGCCCGCGTGACAAATTGCTCCACCGCCGCTGCGACTTGCCCGGTGTCAAGCAGCGCCTGTGGAATCCCGGCCTGCGTCGCCACCGCCTCATAGAGAAACTGTCGATTAAGTGCCGGCATCCGAGTCTCCCACCGCTGCGTCATGCCCCGCTTCACTCATTCGTTGCAGAGAGGCCGCCTGGTCAAGCAGATCGATCGCCTTATCGGGAAATTGCCGTGACGGCAGGTAGCGCGCCGCCAGCATCACCGCTTCGCGCACGACAGCCTCGCTGATGTCAAGTTCATGATGGCTCGCCAAAGCCGCTACCCAGGCCTTCACCATCTCAACAGCGTCCGACGGCGACGGTTCGCGCAATACCAACTCGACAAATCGCCGCTTGAACGCTTGGTCCCTCACCTGGTGCCACTCAATCGGCGTTGTCGCACCGATCACACGCAACGACCCGTTCGCCAAGGGCGGTTTCAATAGTTCGCGAAGAGGCTGGAACACAGGGTCCACCAGTTGATGGATTTCATCGAGGAAGAACAATGGTCGCCCCGGCTTCGTCAACATCTCGCGCCCCACACGCTCGATGTCGGCCATTCCTCGCGCCGAGTCCCGGAGACGTCCCAGCGGAACATCGTATACCGCTGTGCCGCGAATCCCGGGCGGCACATTCTGGTCTTGGGCGATTTGCCGCGCGAGTTCTAAAACGAACGACGTCTTGCCCACGCCCGGCATCCCCAGCACCACCACGCTCCCCTTGTTCTTGCGCAAAAGGCACGTCTTCAACTGCTTCAACTCGCTTTCTCGACCCACAAGAGGGCTCACCTCCTCCGGGGCCCTCGCCGTAAGATCAATCAGCCAACCTCGCGACGGCGGGACGGATGTCGCGGCCTCTCCCCGCTCCCCATCAACCGACGCGCCATCCACTCCGGCCGTTTCCTCCTCGTCGATAAACTCCCCGCCCGCTCGCTCCAACATCTTCACGGCGAAGTTCCAGCCCGAGAAGAGGTCGCCTTGCACGGCGCCGAGCAGGCGAGTGTGTCGCAGTGCGTGACCGTGTGCCAGGCACGCTTGCCACGTCGCGTCTGCTCCGCGGTAGACGACATCGGCCCCCACGAACACCTCGCACTGAATGCCCGATTCTACGAACACGAAGTCCGCACGTGCCGGCTCGAAACAATTGGGCAGTTGTACCTCTGGAACAAATACGACGCCCCGCTCCCGGTAGCGGGCCGCCAGCTGATTCTTCTCCAACATTCCCACATCATTCAGCCGCATCGTTCCGACCTACAAAGGACCAACTCATCGCCGTCACGGGCGACCACGAACGAACCACCCTCCACTGCAACAGCACCTGCACGCGAGACAAGAATCGGATGCGCTTCCGCGACCGCGGATCGGAGGCGCGAGTTACCGCCTGCTCGCTAGTGTCCTCTTCTGTCGACTTGTCCCTTTCCTTCGCTTCCGACCTGACCCGTCTTCCGGCGCCCACACACCGGGCAATCCGGGAATCGCGTGCCTCGCATCCAGAGCGTATCCATCGCAAACAATCCCGCATCGCGAATCTCCCTCGCGAAATCCTTGGGGGTCGTGGGCAGATCGCCAAGAATCGCATCCCACAATCGGTTCCCCCACTCGTACGTCGGGTCGCAGCGGACCACGATCTCATTGCGCAGGCCCATGTGGTCGAAAAACCGACCCATGATCGAGTCCCTACCTCGCTCGAGAATGGCGAGGCAGACTTTCAGCGCCACCAGATCCACGAACTGACAATCGACGAGCGAGCCCCGCGCCGCCGGCAAATCAAGCGCCTTTTTACCCAAGCGTTTCGCCGCCTCGAACCGATCGTGTGCCACGCAGCGATAACAGGGAGTCATCCCCGGAACCGTCCATACGATGCGCCCTCCGGCGGCATCCGCATGAATCCCGACAAAGACGGTCGGAATCGACAGATCGTACGTCAGTTTGTTGATCAACGCCTGCGCCGCGAAGCTGTCGGTCCCGGCGACCACCAAATCCACGCCCTCGAACATCGATGCCACCGCGTCATCGGATAAGCTGGTGATATTTGTCGGGTAGGTTACGACATCCACGAAGGGGTTTACCCAACTGAGCCGGTCCCGCATCGCATCAACCTTCAACCTTCGCGCACATGCATCCGGATACGTAAAGCATGTTCGCGAGAGGTTTTCGATCTCGACGCGATCGAAGTCGCACAGCCTGATTTGTCGGAGCGAAAACCGAGCGAGCTTTTCGACGGCACAGCTCCCCGCGCCGACACCCACCACCGACGCCGATTTGCCGGAGAACTCCGGCGATACAATGCCATCCAATCGGAGCCTGTACCGCCGACGATGCATCTGGTCCACCGTCTCGTCTTCCATCTCCCGCGTCTCGAGGCCCGCGCGAACTCCCTTGTGTTCCCAGTCGTGCGAGGCCGCAGCCTCTTCCCGCTGACTGCCGTTCTCCACGACGTCGCCCAGCGCGATGACGGTCTTTCGCTGCGACGCCAACCACACGGGATTGAATTCGCGCACCGGAAACTGCTCCCTTTCCACCACCCGCACGGTGGCAATCATCAGTCCCGACTCGCGATGGCACACCCAAGGATGGATCACCACCTCATCCGTGCCGGTGGCCGTCAGAATCGGGATCAGGAAATAGAGCATCGCCTCGTTCATCGCGAACACCTCTTCCACGTATGCCAAATCACCCATTGCCGGCCCCACGCCCCCGGACGGAACTCCCTCCGAGCCGGGATGGCTATGGATGTCCCCCGTCCACACCCTTTTCACTGCCTTCGGAACGCTCAAATGGTAGCGACAGCGTTCGTTCCCCCAGTCCACGTTGGGACGGTACACTCCCACCCCACCATCCGCCGAGCCTCGGACGTCGAATTCGATTCGATCGAAGCCGAGTCGATCCATGGGACCGAAGCCCTTCGCTCCGCTCTCCGGGGGTAACGCCCCGACCGTCCCCAGCGTTTCCAGCAACGCCTCGGGGGTGAAACACATGTCGAAGGGCGCACGCGGAAACTCCGGATGCTCCTCTGCTCGCCAGCCCGGCGCATGTAACGCACTCGCCGGCTCGTCACGGCAATCTCTCCACGTCCTCCGCCTAATTCGTTCACACATCGCCAGTAAACCTCCGTTAGACATTGGGGAAACTTCCCGTTTCGTGATACACGCTCACTGCCACGCACCAGAAACGTGCCCGCCGCACGGCGGTGTCCAGATCGAACGGCGAATCCTGCAGCCCGATTCCATGGCGTCCAAGGCAAATTTGCCCGTCCCCGTACAGGTGCATGTCACCCCCGGCGCCCCAGGGATTGAACCGGCAGAACGCGATGGCCCGCCTCCCGTCTGGCGTCGCTTGATACTCCAGGCGAAATAGCCTGCCGTCGCTGTCAGAAAAATCCTCGACCATGTACACCACCCGCCCTTGCTCCAGGATCAGCGCGTGGCGATTCAAGCGCCGCATGATCTGCGATGCCCGCGTTTCGTGTCTCCGCGCTGTGCCCGCCGCGTCACGGAAAACCACAGCGCCCGACGTGCCTTCGCCGCCGCGACCTGAAAGCCAATGACCGAGCCACGTCCAAATCGATCGCATCGTCAGCACCTCAGGGCAGAGGAAACCGACCCGTTTCCTTGAGCACCGAAAAGGCCGTCACCCAAAACCGAGCCCGCCGAATCGCGAACATCAACGGATAGGGCGAGTCGATCACTCTTTGGCCGCGATGCTCCGGCCCCAGGCAAATGAACCCCGACTCCGAAACATGCCCGACGTCATAGTCCTCGTTGCCTTGCACGCCGCCCCACGGGTTATGCCGGCAGAACGCGATCGCGTGTTTGGCGTCCGCCGTACAGCGGTACTCCAGGCGATACATCCTTCCATCCGGATCCGAAACGTCTTCAATCATCACGACCGTGCCGTCATCCTCCACGCCGATCAACCCATTTCGATTCGCTTTGATCATCACCTCCTCGGCGTATGTCATAACCTGACTCCTGATGAGCACGATTGACACCGCGTTGCCGCGCCGGTAGTTCGTGGGACAAGGTGGGCGGACGCCTCAGAGGCGTCCGCCCACCACCGCGCTGCCTGGCCCTCGCGGGCCTTTGGCAACTGCACGATCACAGGGCGTAATACCCGCCCAGCCCCACTACTTGGGGTTGTGGTACTCCCCCGTTGGGACCCCGCTTCTGGCGGCTTCCAAGTCAGCCGCGTCCACGCAGTAGGTTCCATTGGGCACCACAAACTCGAGAACCTTCGGACCGCTCTGCATAGCGCATCTCCGAATCGAGTTGCTCGCGCGGAATTCGGCCTCCGCACTCAGCCTGCGGCTCAACTTCATCGGACTGGGCCACATATCCGCTGCCCCGTTTCCACGCAACACGATGAACCACTTCGAAGTGATCGCGACCACACGTACGCCACCCGCGAACGGACGTCGAAGACCATCGGTCGCCATCATCCACGAAGGCCTGTTGGCCAAACGAACTCACACTCTTCAACGTTCCAACCCATCGCGATACCACTCGCGCCCAGCGTCACGCAACGGACAATCGCCTGACACACTCGGGAGTCCATGCCAAATTCCAGAGGAAGCATCGCACTCCGCGACGGTCGGTCAATGCTCGCTTGCATTGTTGTTGTTCTTGCACTTTTTGCGCTAATCCGGATCGCGTGTGAGCCATCGGTAACATCCCTGCGCATAACGCTGTTCTATTTGGTGCCGACGGGCTCACGGCCTCTGACATCTCTCCAACCGCGTTCCGGTAACACTCCCATCGCGGCGTGCCGGAGTATGTCACACGCATCGGTCGACTCGTCGCTCCGCGCGACGACCTATTGCCTTGCCACAACGCCTTGCGTCCCGGTTCGCGCGCGGCATCGCGCGGGCCCACGATGCCGAGACTCGACACGTGCTCGGTAAGGCCCTTCACACAGATCGGTAACAACATCGCAAGACACGAGTAACACTGCCGGTAATGCAGCGATGAGTGATCGACAGAATAACGGCATTGCCGCTATGCGTGTGCGGTCATCACGCATACTACCCGTCCAGGCGACGCGTCCGAGCGGGACCAGACGCGAAAGTGGACAGTTCGGTTTTCGCGATGTCGACGAACACGCCCAAGACGCCAGTCGTCAGCAGGTGACTGCGACGTCACACGCTTTGGGCTTTCGAGTGTTATGTGGGGAACGCCTCAATGCGATCTGCGAAGTGCCCCGCGTCCGCGGGCGTAAACGGCGCCAGACCACGCACCCGCTGTGATTCCCATATCACTCGACGGGGCTAGGGCGGGAGGGTACGCTGGAGGCAGGGCACCGGTCAATCGTTACTTTATAGCATCTGCAGCCCACTGACCGCACGTGAAGTTGTGCCACACGCCAAAGGAGCGTACACATGCCAGCTCGAAGTATTCCCGTTCCCGTTCGCAAACAGGAGTTTCTGTCCGTGCTCGAGTGGCTTAGCAAAGAGTGGACTCAAAGCGGGCCCGTGCCACCCGATCTCAAGGGAATTGGGATCGGTCCAAAATCGGGTCACACGTTTCTCAATGAGATCGTCAAAGCGTCTGAAGCGTGCCACCCAGACGATCCGGTTGTGTATCAGCTGTCGCAGACTAACCCCAGCGTTCTCCGCAAGACGTGCTCCAAAGTTTCGAAAGCGCTTTCGGTCGCCGCCAGGAACCTCGGCTACGAGCTTGCCGCATGGCAAGCGAGGTTTGGTCACCTAGAGGTAGGGCGTCTGTTTCACCGCAGCCACGCACGACCCTCCCGCCCAACGGTGTGCAACATTACACGGCGAAAGTAAGAGGTTGGTGTGGATCCAGTGGACCGCCCGACTGCAACTCAATTGGATGGCCTTCGATCGTGCAATACATGCCGATTGCTGGCGTGTCATCTAAATCACGTCGCGGGGGCATCTCTCTTGAGCCCACTATTGATACAATTGACGTATTTCGCTGACCTGCAAATGCTGGCTGGAGGAAACAGCCGAGAACCGAAAAGCGCCGCGACACTGGCTGCACTTGTTCACCGAGGGTTTCATAGCAGATGATCATTGTAGTTGGTGCCACAGGATTCATCGGGCAAGCATTCGTTCGTCACTTGTGTGTCCGTAATGAAGAGCACGTCGCCGTTTCACGACGCTACCTCGATTACTACGATCCGGATCGATTATCGCAATTGATATTAGACGTGCCTGCCGATTTTCTCATCAACGCCGCCGGGTTTGCTGGTCAGCCAAACGTGGACGCGTGTGAGGATGAGAAGCACGAATGTCTGTACGCAAACAGTGTGTTGCCCGGCCGAATTGGTCAGGCCTGTGAGCGATCTGGGATTCCGTGGGGGCATGTGTCCAGCGGCTGCATCTACGCCGGGACAAATCGCGGCCGAGGATTCCAGGAAACAGATCTGCCGAATTTCACGTTTCGTTCTAACCATTGCAGTTTCTACTCGGGAACAAAAGCATTAGGCGAGGAAGTCCTTGCTGGAAATCGTGAATGCTACGTCTGGCGCGGCCGCATGCCATTCAACCACGTCAGTCATCCGAAGAACCTCCTCACGAAACTGTTGTCCTACGAGAGATTGCTTGATGTACGCAACAGTTTGTCGCATCTCGACGAATTCATCATGGCATGCCTGGACTGCTGGAAGCTGCGGTTACCCTTCGGAATCTACCACGTGACGAACAGCGGCAGCGTCCAAACGTCTGAAGTGGCTGCCATGCTCCAAAGCACGATTGCGCCGATGCGTACCTTTCAGTTCTTTGAAGACGAAGATGAATTCATGAGAGTCGCTGCGAGGGCACCACGTTCATCCTGTGTTCTCGATAACTCCAAGGCAATTGCTGCCGGTCTTCGCTTAACTGACGTGCGTGATGCCATCGCGACGTCTCTTCGCGATTGGACTGCCTAGATCGCACATGCAATCCAGCGTCCGACGAATTGCGTGAGTTTCCGACGGATTCTCGTGGCAGGTGGACATGCTTTCATTGGCGGATGTTACGGATTCATTCCAATCTCGACCTCCGCGCCGCGTCCAGGGCATGCTCGAAGAAGCGTTCAAACTCGCGGACCGCCTCGATGTCCTCAAAGAGCACGTCCTTCCTAGCCCTGATCTTCTCCATCACGGCCTCCCGTCGGTCCCTGTCCGTTCCTAACTGGTGGGCAAGCTGGACGTAGTCGTCCGGCGACGAGGCGACACAATCCGTCACTCCAGTCTTCTTGTAGCATCCCAGCGTGTAGCGGCCACGCTGATACTGGGAAGGCAGCGTAACGATAGGCTTAGCCAGCGATAGGGCATCATACGTCGTCACTCCCCCGCCGTAATGGAAGGGGTCGAGCACAACATCTGCCGCAGCGGTCAGGGCGAGATAGTCGGCATAAGGCATTCGAGGGAGGAAGATGATGCGATCCGACACGTCGGGGATCCTGGCTTGGAAGCGGTCCTGCAGGCTCGCTTCCATGTGCTCGTACTCAGGCTTGGTAACGACGACGACACCGGCAGGGTCGTGGCGGAGGATGCGGCCCAACACGCCGTCGAAATCGGGATGGAATTTGCGGAGATTCTGGGCGCAGAGATACACGTGTTGGTGCTGGGCAAGACCGAACGCCTCGCGGCCTTTGAACGATTGAGTCAGCTCGGCCCGGTACTGGTACGTGGGCAGTGTCGCCAGGCGAACCAACTTCTCCGTGTAGTGCGAGTCGGCACTGGGTGTCTCAGTCAGTTCGCTGGAGATGTAGTAGTCGATTGCCGGGACGCCGCTGGTGTAGTTCGTGCCCCAGCCCAGGCACTGCACGGGAGCCAGACACATGAAGGGTAGGAAGTAGTTGAACGGGTCGCTGCCGACCTCCCAAAAGTACAACAGATCAAAGCGTGCCTCGCGGATCATCCGAACCGTCGTCTTGAAATCGTCCGGCACAGGCAGGTACTTGACGTTCGGATTGCCGATCTCGGCGCGGAGCCGGCTCTCGCCCGACTCAGCGCAGACGATCGACAAGTCGAAACGCTTTGGATCAAGGTGCTCCACCACGCCGCGCATCCCGCGCAGGAAAATCCCTTCATGGTCACGAGTGACGACAATCGCAATCCGGGGGAAACCATCCGCGACCGGGGGGCGACCGTCTGGGAAACAATGCCGGAAGATGCCCGCGAACCTTTCGCGGAGCCGCCGCTCATCCCGCCCGTGGTAAGCCACGTCGAACGGCGGCTCGCAGCCGATCCTCGCGATCTCCGTGGGGTCGGCGTGGATTTCCATTTCATAGTAGCGGTCGATCGCGGCTTGAAGCCTCTCGTGGAACTCGTCCAGTGCCTCAGCGCTCGGGAAGACCGGCGGGCAGAGAATGTCGATGCGAAGATCGTAAAGAGGACTGGCCGGCCGCAACGGCAAGGAGCGCCGATAGGCCGCCGCTGCCTCTTCCACCAAGCCCATCTGTTTGCAGGCTGCCCCAACGTTGTCCAGCAGAAGCGCATCGTCGGGGGTGACCTCCACGGCTTTCCGGTAACACTCGACGGCCTTGACGAATCTGCCCATGAGCTTCAGCGTGTTGCCCAAGTTGTTGAGCGACCGCGAGTGCTCGGGTTGGATGTCCAGCGCACGGCGGAAGCTGGCGGCCGCTTCCGCGAGTCTGCCCTGGGCTTTCAGGGCGTTGCCGAGGTTGTAATGCGTTTCGGCGCAGAGGGGTTTCAGGGCCAGCGCCCGCTCGTAGCAGGGCACCGCCTCTTCGTTGTGGCCGGTCTCGGCGAGCAGGGCACCGAGGTTGTTGTGCGCTTCAACGAAATCGGGCTGGATGGCGATGGCGCGGCGGTAGCAAGCAGTCGCCTCATCGATTTGGCCCTTCTCGAACAAGGTGACTCCCAACCGGTTGAGCGCGTCAGGGTACTCCGGCTTGGCCGCGATGGCTGCGCGGAAGCAGGCGATCGCCTGGTCGGCCTGACCGTGGTCCTTGTACACGCTTCCGAGGTTCTTGTGGGCCTCGGAAAAAGCGGGATCGAGCGCTACGGCGCGGCGGTAGCACTCGACGGCCTCTTGCCAGCGGTTCTGAAGGAGCAAGACACCTGCCAGGTTGTTGAACGCCTTGGGGAACGCCGGACGCAACCGGATCGCCTGCTCGTAGTGGGCTGTCGCGGCATCCAGTTTGCCTTGTGCTGCAAGGGCGTTGGCCAGATTGTAGAGGGCGCCGCAGTGGCCTGGGCTGAACCGTAGCGCCTCCCGGCAGCTGGTGATCGCCTCGTCGTATCGGCCCTTCTCGAATAGGGCATTCCCCAGGTTCGACAAGGCATCGGCATAGTCGGGCTTGAGCTTTAGTGCCCGGCGGAAATAGCCGATGGCCTCGTCGCACTGACGCGATTCCATCAGCGCGGCCCCAAGACTGTTCAAGTAGACGTCGCTGGCAGGTCGGATTTGGACTGCCTTGCGAAGGGGTCCGAGGGCGTCTTGCGCCCTGCCGCTCTGGTACAGAACGAGCCCGAGAAGGTGAAACGCGTCCGGATGGTCGGGACGAGTGGCAAGTATCTCCTGGTAAATCGCTTCAGCTTCCTGAAGTCTGCCGTCACGATGGTGACTCAGAGCGAGATTGAGAGTTTCGCCGACACTCGTCATGATCTTCTTCCCGGGCGAGATCCGTGGACTCAGGACAACTTGTATTCCACGTACTGCTTCTCTTCAACCAGCCGCGATCCCAGGTGCTGGTTGATGGCCTGTTTGACGGCAGCGCGGCGGTCGTTCGTGCGATAGATGGATCGCGCCAGTTCGATGAAACGATCGCCGAACTCGCCCTGCGCCTCGCACCGGCGGACTTCGTCTTCGGTGTCCCAAATCGCCTGATTGATCCGCTGGAGGTCCGCCACAAGACCATTCGCATGATCGAACGCGGGGAACCTGGTCGCGGACACCCGGGTCAGCGCCGCCAATTCCGCCCGGATGTTGTTGAGCTTGTCTGGATTGCTGATCCGCTCGGCCTTGATTCTGAGGATGGTGATCCTGTCGATCAGGTCACCCGCCGAGGTTTCCACAAGCAACGTGCCCGGCGAGCGTCGCGCCTGCTCGGAGACGAGATTGGTCAGCGCATCGGCCATGCGGCGAAAGACACCCTGCCAGTCGCCGGCTTCCGTCTGCCGGAAGAGACGCGCGCTGGGATACCAGGGGGAGTCTGCTCGTCCGAGCATCCATCGCCAGTCGGGGGCATGGGGAACCGCCAGCCATACGGGCACGGCCAGGCCGCCTGCAAGATGACTAATTGCGCTGTCAATGGAGACCACGAGGTCAAGGTTCTTGATGATCGCTGCCGTGTCCATGAATGCCCCATTCGCCTCGTCGATCTGCCCTCCGAGCACGGTCATGGGGAATCCAGCATCGCGGATCTGCTCAGTGCCGCCGCCCTTCTGAAGGCCGATCAACTGCACTCCGGGAACGGCCGCAAGGGGAGCGAATTGCCCCACGTGAATCGAGCGTTGGCGGTCGCCGCGGTACTTGGGGCTGCCCTGCCAGGCGATCCCCACCTTGAACGCGCCGATGTAATCCAGCTCACGCCGCCAGTTCTCCACGAGCGTCGGGTCCGCGGCGATGTACGGCACCTCGGAAGGGATGTCGCGCTCTGTTGTGCCGAAAACGAGCGGCAGGCTCAGGAGTTCGATGTAGAGATCGAACGGCGGCAGCGGCCCGCCCTCGACGCACACTTCATCCACACCTCTGCAGCCGCGCACGATAGGCGGCAGCGGCTTCGGGCAACGCACGATGACGTACCCACCCCGCTCCTTCACGATCTGCGCATAGCGGATGAACTCGAAGGTGTCGCCGAACCCCTGCTCGGTGCAGAGGAGGATTCGCCGCCCGTCCAGCGGCTCCCCCCGCCATCGCGGCTGGGGAAAGCGCCGCGCATCGAAGTCTTTACACTTCCACCGCCACTCATATTCCGGCCACCCCCGTTGAAAATCACCTGTGAGCAGGTAGGTCAAGGCGCGATTCATGTGCGCGTCGGGGTAGTCGGGCCACGCCGCAATCGCCCGCTCGTAGTGCTCCAGCGCCTCGTCGATCCTTTGGGCCTTGGACAGGGTAATGCCCAGGTTGCTGTGCGCTTCAGGGTAATCGGGCTTTAACTCCAATCCCCGTTCGAAAGCGGCGATCGCGTCGCCATACAGCCCTTGCTGGGTCAGCACAATCCCCAGATTGCTATAAGCCTCGGCGTAGTCCGGCTTGATATCCAGCGCCCGCCGGTAGCAGACCACGGCCTTCTCGTATTCGCCCAGATTGGCGTAGGAGATGCCCAGGTTGCTGTGCGCCGCGGCGTACTGGGGGCGCAAGCGGGTAGCTCGTTCACAGTGACGCACGGCCAATTCGTGCTTGCCCCGGCGGGCATACGTCACCCCCAGGTTGTTGTGCGCCTCGGCGAACTTGGGTCGGTGCCTAAGCGCCTCCTCAAAGCACTTGGCGGCTTCGTCTAATTGCTCGCCGTGGCGAAGGGCGTTCCCCAGGTTGTTGTAAGCCTCGGCATAGGCGGGTGAAAGGCGAATTGCCTCACGATAGCAGGGGATCGCCTCCTCCGGCCGCCCCATCTCCGCGATCGCGTTGCCAAGGTTGTTGTGGGCGTTGGCCAGTCCAGGCTCCAGACGTAGCGCCTCACGGAAGCTCGTAATTGCCTCCTCGAACTTGCGTTGTTTGAGCAGAGACATTCCCAGGCTGTTGTGGGCTTGGGCGAAGTCCTCCTTCAACTGGACTGCCCGGCGCAAGTGGACCTCGCCCTCCGCAATCCTACCCACCTGAACTAGCGCGACCCCGAGGTTGTGGTGCGCCCCAGGGTAGTTCTCCCGGATGCCGATTGCCCTCTCCAGAGACGCGATTGCCTCCTCGACTCGCCCCTGGCTGCGCAACGCGTTGCCGAGATTGCTGTGGGCCTCGGCATAGTCCGGGCTAATGCGGACCGCCTCCTGGAAGCAGGCGGCGGCATCGGGCAGTTTGCCTTGCTTGGCCAGGACAATGCCCAGGTTGTTGTGGGCTTCGGCAAAGCCCGGTTGGGCGCGGATCGCACGGCGCAGGGCCGAGGCCGCGTCCTCAAGATGGCGCCGCCGGCTGGCCAAGAGTCCCAGGTGAAACCAGGCCGGAGCGTGGTCCGGGGCCGTATCCACTATCTGCCGGCAGGCGCGCTCGGCCTCCGGCAGCTTGCAGACTGTCGATTTAATTGATGGCAAGGCAGGGTCACGAATCGGGTTAAGAGCCAATCAATGCGATTTTGTGGTCCTGGGGCTGAGCGATCAGCTGAGCTGGCCGTTAGTCGCTAATCGACGGCTCGAGTGAAATATTCGCAGCTTGCGCGTATCGCCCCTGTTGTCAGCTCTTATTCGTTTGCGGCGACGCACGCGCGCAGGTTGTCTACCCTACCGAAGTAATTCATGATGCGGAGCAGGTTGTGAGCAAGGGTCGTCAGCGTGAATTCGCTGGAAACCGACTTCTGACCTCGCGTCTGAAATCGACGCACCTCGAAATCCTCGCTTGATCTGAGCAAACGGTCGCTCACCAATTGAGAAACGTTTTCCATATCGCTGCTTCGCGTCTTCACTGCTCATCTTCTCGCGATGGGCGGCCCTTAGCTTCTCGTGTTCGTCACGAGTGACACGACGGCCGTTCTTGTGGTTCTTGTCGCCACGACAGCGGGTGACCAGCGGACAACCGCCGCAATCTGGACTCTGATAGATGGTTCGCTTTACTTGCTGGCCGCCACCCTGCGTCCGAGTCTCCGTGTACGCGAGGTCCAACGTACGGCCTTGTGGACAGTAATAACGGTCGTTCTCTTCCTCATACACGAAAGCTTCCGAGGAGAAGACTCCACGATCGGTTGGTAAGTGGTCCAGATCGGCATCCGCCACGGGCTGGCTGGGCTCGTCACGGATCGCCGGGTTCTCCTCAACAGGGTCCCCGTTGCGGTGCGGAGAAAGAAAGTCTTTGCCACGTTCGGCTTCCAACTCCGAGATGTTCGTGCCGGTGCTGTATGCCGCATCGGCACCCACGATATCGACCGTCACGCCAAAGTTTTGTTCTACTTCGTCCACCATCCCAACCAAGTAGTCCTGCTCGTTGACACTATTGATGATGGTCGCCGAAACGATCAAACCAAGATCGCCCTCGACCCCAATGATCGGCGTATAGTTGGGCCGATAACCTCCTTCTTTGCTGGGAAGAATCCGGCTGTCTTGGTCGTTCAGCGGCAACTGAAACGGATTCTTCTTGGGGTCGATGCCTTGTTTTCTTCGGATCTCATCCATCTCGTGGCACTTCTGGAGGATGGCTTCCAGTTCTTCTTTTCGCTTGTGCAGCGTATCTAGGTGCTCGGGAAGCTGTTCTCCACTGGTTCCATCGTCACACAGTTCATCGATCTGATCGGCTGCCGCCACCTGTTGCATGTAGTTGTCGATTTCACTTTGAATGAACCCCAGCAGCTTGGTTGCTTTCTCCGCGGTCATCGTGCGCGAGCGACTGGAATCGGCTCCGATGCGAGTTCCATCTACATACAGCTCGGCAATCTTGATGACACCCAGGTCCTTGACCAATTGAATCAGGTCGCGGTGGATTTCTTTGAGTGCTTTCTCCTGATGCTTTCGAAAGCCGGCCAGCGTCGAGTGATCGATTCGGTGACCATGGGCCAGCCACATAAACTCGATGTTCGTGCTGAGCTGATACTCCAGCTGCCTGCTGCTTCGGACGCGTCGAAAATGGGCATAGACCCAAACGGTGGCCAAAATTCTAGGCGGAAGGGGCGGTCGACCGCGTTTCTCGACACGGTAATCCTCCTGGAAACCGGACCAATCAAGCCGGCCGAGCAATTCGTCCAGCAGTCGGATCGGGTGGTGTTCAGGAATCAAATCACTCAGCGTCGTGGGAATGAGATTGATCTGATCTCGGTCGATGGCAGCTTCGGCGAATTTCATCGGTATCCCTACAGCAAAGCGGGCTTGGCGGAGTGATCGCCACGCTGGCGCCCAGGTGGACGCCTCGCATATCATACTAACAATGCCGTGGTCACGCTTACCCCATGCAAGCTAGCCGAACCCCCCCCAATTAAATCGACAATCTGCTTGCCCAACCGGTACAAGGTCTGAGCGCTCTCCCACATCTCTCGAATCATGGTACGACTCACAGCGTGGTACGGGATTTCACCGCCGAGAGCGCGTCCTTGGCCGACCGCTTCACAAACCCGTTCGGGTCGTCTTGGGCCTTCTCCAATGCCGGGATGCTGGCCTCGGACCCAATCTCCTTGAGGATCGCCACCGCTTCCCGCCGCACACGCCACTCCGCGCTCTCAAGCTGCTTGAGCACCGCCGGTTCCGCGTCCGGCCCCATCGTCTTGAGGAATTCCGCCGCTGCACCGCGGTCCGACATCTCGCCAAGCCGCTCGGCAATCGGCGCGATCGCTTCCTTTGCCTTGTGCTGGCCGAGGGCCTTGATCGCCGAGACGCGGACCATCGCGGAGTCGTCGCCCAGTGCCTCCACAAGCGCCGGCACGCTCTCAGGCGTGGACCAAGACTCCAGTGCCTTGGCCGCGAAGGACCGCAAGACCGCTTCCCGGCCGGCGAGCAGATTCTCCAGCGCCTGGGCCACCTGCGCGTCCGGCTGCTCGGGCGATTTCTGCGCAAACTGCTGGGCGGCACGGATCATCCGCGGGGTGTCCCCCGACTGCAGGTCGGCCAGCGCCGCTTCAAGATCCTCTTCCGTCAACGGCGCCTTGCGCTCAGCCTGAGCCTCCCGGGCTGCTTGTTCGAGCTGGGCCTGCTCCGCTTCGTCCATCAGGTGATAGGTCACCTTAATCGGGATTTCCGCGCTCAAGTTGCCGCTCCGCGCGACCATCTTCATCGAGTAGTCCAGTTTCTCGAATACCCCGAGCGCCTTGTTGAAGGTGAGCTTCCCTTGGCCCTCCATCTCGAAACGGGGTTTGCCCTGCTCAGTCTCTGCCGTCTTCAACTCGTACTTTTTCTGAATCACGGTCAGTTTGTCGTCGTTCGTCTCAATCGCATAGGTCATTTTCTCCTGGGCGGGGAGCCGCTCTTCGTTGCCGGCAAAAGGCCCGAATTGTGGAAACATGTCCTTGATGACGATCCCCGAGTCGTTGGCCACGGTCCAGGTCTGGTCCGCGGTCTTGGGGAGCGGCTCGATCATCAGGTGCGACAGATTCCCGAGCAGGTACGGCAACTGCGACGACCCTTCTTCCCGGGTGATGTTCCCGAGGGGGTCGAGGGTTAAGCCGCTTGGCCGCGCTGGACTGAACGGCCCGACGCCCGTCATCGGCGAAGCCGGGCCCATGCCCCTGGGGCCACGCGGGCCCATCATGCCTCGGGGACCACGGGGGCCTCTCGGTCCCATAGGACCGCTGGGCCGCCGGCGCACGGCCGACTGCCCCTCCTTGCCCTTCTGTACTTCATGCAGACCGCCGCGGAACGAGAGATCGGTGCGGTCGCTTTCAACGGAGACGACGGTGTAAGATGGGTTTCCGCTCAACTCGTCCACGTACTCCCCGCGATCAGCCTCGATCTTCACCTTGTAGGTGTACGTCGTGCCGACCTTCCAGCCGTAGCGCAGCCCCGAAGAACCGCTCTCAGCAGTGCCCTCTTGACAATGTCCGAATGACGGCAGAAACACGGCCAGCGACG
>JAAYDI010000031.1 GCA_012729315.1 Planctomycetaceae bacterium | reverse complement strand
CCCACCGCGAGCCGCCCATTGCCGGCCGGGCCCCGGAAGCCCGGCCGCGGCTGCTTTTGATCTCGGTCTCGGAGGCCGCCGGTTCAGCGCGGCGTCCGCGGCTCGACCGACATGTTCACGGGCACGCATACCCACGGGTAGCGCCGCGAGGCGCGGCTTACCCCGGGCTGTGATAGGGGCGCCGCGCTGCGGCTCGAGACGACAGTTCGCGTGGTGCGAATAGGTCACGAAACGTGACTTCTATCGACACACGAACAAAACGTGATTGCTTCCACGATACCAGTTGCTTTTCACATGCATGTGGCGCAAGTATTGCAACCGGAGGGCAGACCGCCCGCCGTGCCACACGCCGTTACGACGCTCAGCGGCGCAGCACGGTGTAGATCAGCCAGATGCCGCCGATCAGCAGCGCCAGGTTGCCCATCCAGATACTGTAGGGGGGGAGCGCACCGCACTTGGCGCGATCCAGTCCATACATGAGCAGTGGGTAGTACAGCAGCAGAATGGGGAGGAAGCACAAGCCGAAACTGGTCCAGATGTCGGCGTTCCGCAGGCGGATTGCCAGCGGTGCGCCGACCAGGACGAAAAACAGGCAGCTGAACCCGTTGGCCCACCGCCGCCAGGGCACGAGGTTCAGCCGATACAGCTGGTACTCGGCGTCGCGCAGCTGCACATGACGCCCACTCCACTTGGGTCCAATCAGCGCGCCGAACTCGCCGGTGAGCATCTAGTAGGCCGCCTCCGCCGCGAACTGCTGCTGCATGTGCTGCATGTCCGTTTCCTGCTCCGCAATCCGTTGCGGGATGTCCTTGATCGCAGCGGTGGCCGAGGCGGAGGATGCCCCCCCCTTACGCGAGGCGGCCGTCAGGGGAATCTCCTGTTCCGCCACACCCGGAATATAGCACCCCCAGTCCTTGCCCCAGTCGAGTTCGCTGTTGGTGAGCAGGATGTTCAACGCGGTCTTGTCCGCGTTGAGACGCAGCTCCGCCTCTTCCGCGATGAGGGTGAACGGCGGCGACTCGCCCGAGGCGTGGAAGGTCACGGTGGGGTGCAGCAGCTTGCGCCCCTCGACATCCACCACGCTGATCGAGAAGCGGGGGGAACTGTACGCCCGGTGGGTCCGCAACATGCCGTACGCGATCTGCTCGATCGCCTGCTGCACGACCCGCTCCGCTCCCGTCTGGCCCCAACTGGCCGCCACGTCGTTGAGCCACACCGCGGCCAGACTGATGAGAAAGGCCAGGATGAAACTGGGCGCCAGAAATGCCAGCGGGGATATCCCCACTGACTTGGCTGCGATGATCTCGTTGTCTGCCGACATGCGGCCGTACACACTGCAGACCGAAAACAGAATCGTGCCCGGTACGGCGTACACCAGGGCGTTGGGCAGAAAGTACGGGATCAGCCGCAGGATCGGCCACAGCCCGAGACCCTGCCGAATCGCCTCCTGCGCAATGACGGCCAGCAGCAGCACCAGCGTCATGCCCAGAAGCGTGACGAGGAATACCTTGAGCAATTCACTGAGGATGTAGCGCGACAGCAGACTCATCAATGCCCACCTCTTATGCCGAGGCGCCCGCGATGACTCACGCGCGACCGCCAAGACCAACGACGATAGCACGTGCGCGCACTTTTTCAAACTGCAGTTCCCTCCGGCGGACGCTAGCACCGAACGAACGCCGATCGAAGACGCACGTGGACACCGAACGCAGAGGACACCGAACACAGACACACGTGTGCCGGGGAAGACGCGCGAGTGTGGGGGCGGTGCGGTGTGGGGTGGGACGGGACGGTGAAAGGCTCGGTCATTCTGAGCCGGTTGTAGTGGACAAATCCATGCCATGGATGGGCCCATTCGCATGGACTGCCTACCTCCTGCACCGTGCAGCGGTTACATCCCGCGATTGGCCGAAGGCCACTATCAACGTAGCCTGGGGCAACGCTCCAGGAAATCGAAGCCATAGCACACGTTTGGCTGAAGGCCAAACTCACCTACGGCATGGTCTCCCATGTGTGAATATGGCCTTCGGCCAAACACCTCGTTGTGCTCCCATTCCTGGGGCGTTGCCCCAGGCTACGTTGAGAACTGACCTTCGGCCAGACGACAGCTATCCCGGTACCGCACCCCTGGTGCAGGGTGGCCAACCTGACACAGGGTTCGCAGTGGGAAGTAAACCGTTAATGCGAAGTGGCTCACCGGTGCAACAAATGTCAAAACCGGCACCAGGGCCGTTTCTTCGGGCCTTTCACCACGCCAGTGCTGGCCCGCCCGATGGGCGGTACCGGCACGCACGCTGGACAGCCTGGGAGGTCGCCAGGTTCGCGGCACGGGGGGGGTTACGTGGGGAACGATCGAATGTGCAACTCCCGCCTCGGAAATGGGAACTCAATTCCGGCGGCCTTCAGCTCGCGATAGGCGGCCGCATGCAGCTCGTGGACCACCGCCTGGCGGTTTTCCAGGTCCGGCAGAAAGCAGTTGAGAACGAAACTGAGCGAGCTCTCGCTAAACTCCGAGAACACTACCCTCGGTGCCGGATCCTTCATGATCAGGGGATGGTCACGCGCGACATCCAGCAGGATGCGCTGCACCAGTTCAGGATCGCTGCCGTAGGCCACACCGACTCGGACCACCACACGGTTGATGGCGTTGCTGAGTGTCCAGTTCAGCAGCCGGCCCGTGATGAAGTCCTTGTTGGGCACGATGAACTCGTGACGGTCCCAGTTCATAACCGTCGTGGCGCGCATGTGGATCTTGGACACCACGCCCGTCACATCGCCGATCGTGACCACATCGCCAACGCGTACCGGCTGCTCGAACAACAGGATCAACCCGGACACAAAGTTGGCAAAGATCTCCTGCAGGCCGAAGCCCAGTCCCACGGTCACGGCGGCCACCAGCCACTGGTAACTTCCCCACGAGATGCCCAGCCACTTAAAGGCGGCAATCATGCCGACAATAATCACCACGTAACGGCAGATGGTGGTAAATGCGTAGCGGGTGCCGGCGTTGACCGGTAGCCGGGTCAACAGCGAGAGTTCCAACAGGCCGGGGATGTTCCGGGTGGCCAGGACGGTCACCAGGACAATCGCCAGCGCCACGATCAGATGGATCAGCGTGATGTGCGTGGTCTGGCCGTCGGCGGTGACCGTCCACAGGCGGAAGCGGTCCAGGAATTTCAGGGCCGGCAGGACGTCGATCCAGATGAACCAGAGCCCGACGATGCCGCCGAGCACCAGCAACGCGTGGCACAGGCGACGGCTCTGCTCACCGATCGTCTCCAAATCGGTCGTCGGCACTTCGACGGCCAGCGAGGCGACCTCAGTCGCGTCACTCTGCAGGCCGGCCTGAGTGCGCCGCTGCTGCGCCAGCTCGATTGCCAGCCGCCGCCGGACAATCAGCAGCCACCGATTAACTATGGCCCCGGCGACAAACAGGAATTCGATCAACAACACCGTCCGCAGCAGGCACGACACCAGTTGCCAGACGGTGTAGTGATAGCCGATCACGGACAACATCAGCAGACTGCTCAGGCCGGCGAAAGCCAACCCATACCAGACGACGCGGAAGCGGTACAGCCGCGTATCGGGGGCCGCCGCCTGGAGCGACCGGAACAGCAGTCCTTCGGGGCGAAGGACGCGTTGCACGAAGACGAGCGCCACGATCAGAGCGCCGATCGTACATAGCCGGGACAGCGATTCCTCGGTGCGTCCGAGCGCCAGCACGTGGGGCGACTGGCGGCTGACGTCGGCGTTCAACAGCGCAGCGAAGAAGACGAGCGGCAGCGTCACTATCATCAGCCACCGCAGGTTGTGACGCAGCGCCTGCCGCACCCCCGCCGGCCAATGGAAATGCGCATCTGCCAGGCCGTGCGGCCGGCAGACCTGCCGCAGCAACTCCAGGACAATGTACAGGATGGCCGCCGACTGGAGTCCGGCCGACACCATCTTGGCGAAACCGGTGCTGTCCAAAAGCTGTCCGAGGCGCCAGGAGACCGCCTGAATCAGGGTCGGCCACAGGGCGGCGATCAGTACCGTCCAGAGCAGCGTCACGAGCGTCACGGAGAACCGGCGGCAGCTACCGCTGGCGGCCTGGTGTCCCAGCCGCGTGATCGCGCGCCGCAATCGCGGCTGCGCCAGCAGCCACGCCAGCCAGACAAGGCCGAACAGCACGGCGGGGAACAGCCACTGCGCGAGATCGCGACCCAACAGCCGCACCAGATTCCACCAGCGGGTCGCGTCGCCCAACACCTGCACGGCGGGGAGACAACGCTGGAAATCGCGCCACGACAGCGGATCGCTGCTCTGAATCCACAGGACATGCTCATCGATGTACTGCTCGTAGTCCGAGACGACCGACACCAGCTGCCGCTCCGTGCTCTCCAACTCCACCAGCCGCTGGAAATACGCGTCGAGATTCTGCTGGAGCGTGGAGAGCGCCTGCAGCTGCGTATCGACCAGACCGCGCACGGCGCGTTCCAGGTCGCTGTCGGTGAGCCACGTGGGTCGCGACTCGAGATCGTTCAGGAACGTCTCCACGAAGTCCACGTTGGTCAGCTTCGCTCGTTCTTCGGCCAGATCGATGATCTGCAGCTGCACATCCCGGGTCCGGCGTTCCCGCTCGCGGCTGTTCCGGCGGAAGTCGCGCACATCGGGCAGGTTGGCGTCCTCCTGCCGCAACAGCAGGCCGATCGCATAGTTCAAGCCGACCTGCTCGACCTTGCCACGCATCGACTTCGCCTGTTGCCGCGTACGTTCCAGCAGCGTCTTCGCGTTGTCGAGGTCGCGGTTCACAGCCTGGATTTTGTCGAGCAATTCGCCGCTGCGCTTGGCCATTTCGGCACTGCGCACGGCCAGCGCCTGCAACGGTCCGGTGGTTGTGGCCGCCTCCAGGCGCGCCACTTCCGCCTGCCGCTGCACCTCGACTGCCCGGCGTTCCTCCACCGCCTGGCGCCAGGCGGCGATCCGCTTCTCGGCCAGCGACACTTCGCGGTTGGCCAGATCGAGTTCGAGCGGCAGCAGATCGGTCGTCGCGGAATAGGCGGCCAGCTCCCGTTCAGCGGTCCGCTTCTCCTGCTGCGCCGCGGTGATCCGCGCCCGCACGCGCGCCAGCACCGCCTCGGCCTTCGGCCCGGTGCCGGGCAACGCCGCGTTCAGTTCGTTCTCCAGCGCCCCCTGCAACTCCTTGAGCGCGCCCTGGCGTTCGGGAATCTCCGCGCGGCGGCTCTGCCGGCGCGCCTGTTCCTGGTCCAGCTGCTCCTTGTGCCGCCGGGCTTCATCCAGCTTCTTCTCTTCCTCGTGAAGCAGTTCCTCCAGCTTGGTCAGCGTGGCGTTCGGCGGAATGTCGATCTTGGCAGGCGCGGGCGCCGCCGACAGCTGAGCGCGGGCCCGCTCCTGGTTCTCGTCGGCCTGTTCAATCCGCTTGGCCCACACCGCCTCCTGCGCCGCGAAATCGCGCGCGGCGGTCAGTTCCTGGAGCACCTCCTGCCAGATGCTCCGAATCTCCGCCCGCGCGGCGTCGTCCAGCTCGGTCAGCTGATCGACATTCTTCAACCGCCGCTCCGCCGACTCGACTGTCTGCGTTTCGGCGGGCGCCTGCGGTACCGCATTCTCAGCCGATACAGGATTCTCGGCCGGCACTGGCTTCTCAGCCGGCAGCTGGGCCGCAGCCGAACTGCAGGTGGCCAGCATCACGAGCAGCAGGGCCACCGGCTTTCTCACCATGCCGCTGCCCAGGCGGCGGAGCACCCGGCTGCCAACCGCCGCGTCAATCCGGGACAGCCTCGGCCCTGCATTACGCCCCCTCATGGCGGTTCCTCACTTCCCAGTCCGTGCCCTGACATCCGTCCCTGCAACAGCACTTCATGGCGCTGCGACGACTTCCCACTTCTCCACCGGTATGGTGCCTGAGCGGACCTGCAGCAACACTTCACCGCCGCGCAGCTCCACCGTCCCGAACCCGGTCTCGGTGCAGAGGAAGCTGCGGAAATCGCCCACCTGGGAGCGGACATGCAGCGTCTTCGTCACGGCGTCGTAGCGCGCGCCGGTGAGTCCCTGCAGCAAGGCATAGCTGGACATCGCCCGCGCGTACCAGTGCCCGCATTCGTACTCGTTGAACGGATTGCGCCGGACGCCGTCGTATCGCAGCCGGCAGGTGCGCACGATGTCCAGCCCCTCCTCGACGCACCCCAGCATGCACAGGTGGGCAGCCACCTGGTACTCGATGCCGGTCCAGACCTCGTCGCTGTAGACAAACGGCAGCAGCGGCTTGCCGCCACGCGGCCAGGAACACAGCAGCAGTCCGCCGTCGTCCCCCATGGCAAACGTGGGACGTTGCGGATTCGCGTGCGCCGACAGATCACGCTTCAGGTTGTACCGGTGCACGGCCAACAGGTGACTCCGCACTTCCGGCACGGGCAGAATCGGTTCGTCGATCCCGCACACGGCAGCCATCCAGAGCCCGAGCACGCCGTCCGACAGGCAACCAGTCCCGTACTGATACTTCGGTCCCTGCTCGTTGACCAGCTCGGCCGTGCGGCGGTACGCGTCGCTCTGGTAGGCCGGATTCGTCGGGACGAAGTTGCGGTCGAGCCCCTCTTTCTGGACGATCTGGATGAAGTATTCCCCGTTGAACAACTCGCTCAGCATCCGCTGCTTGCCTTTGTCGAGCAGCTGCTGGTAAGTGGTCACGTCGTCACCTGTCGCGGTCCCCATGGCGACCGCTGCCTGCAACGCTCCGAGGTAGAAACTGCCACAGTGCCCATCGGGCCCGAAATAGTTGATGTCATACGTGTTGTGGTGGTCTTCCTCCAACAGGCCGGTGTGACGCGGATCGAACTTCGCAATCATGTAGTTCAGGCTCTTCTTGATGAGCGGCCAGTAGGCTGAGAGCCATTGGTCATCGCCCGAGATGCGCCATTCCCGGTAGGCCTTCATGATCCCGCCCAGCTGCCCGTCGGCGGCGTCAAAGGCGCCCCCTCCCTTCGCGATCGGCAGGTTGGCGCGGAACGCCTGCCGACCCTGCTCGTCCTGCGATTCATGGTATTCCGTCTGCCGCAGCGACCGCTCGAGCGACGGGAACAAGTGGCACAGGGCCTGCGCGTAGTTCCAGACGTGCGTGCACGAGCCTGGGCAGCAGCCGCTGTCGTCGCCGCAGCCTTCGAAGCACCACAGCCGCCCGTCCTGCTGCCGCAGCACGGTGGGCGACTTGATGATCGTCAGGTTGGCAGCGACCGCCTCAAGCACTTCGGGAGGCAGCGTCGAGTCAAAGAACGCGTCACGGAACACCTCGCTGCGTTGTCGGAGCTCGGCGTAGCTGTTGCGCCAGTGCCGCGCGACCTCCGCCACGGTCTGGTACTGCGTCGAGTACCACGGAGTATACGACTCGGGAATCTCACAAGCGCCCGTCGCGCAACAGCAGGCGGCCGGCTGCGGTTCCGCCACCCAATCTCCGTAGTCGTCGCCCTCGAAGTCCTGCAGCAACACGACCCGCTGCGGCTCCGCCGTGATCGCATTGCCGGAGCCGGTCCGCAGCGCCGCGAGCGGTTCGTCGCTCAGCACGAAATGGTCGGCCAGGATGTGTCCCCAGCCACTGGAACTGCGATCCACGATTCCAATCCGCGCCTCCTGCCCCTGCCAGCGTGCCAGATCAAACGAAGTCCATTCCAACTGCTCGCGATCCCGACCGGCAACACTCTGCACAACCTCATCCTCATCGCCCACGCGCAGCTCGACGCGCGTCTGGAGATCGCTGCCGCCACCCACCAGGAAATGGAGATACCGCTTGTCGATCCGGAACGCCGGCGAGGTCAACGAACCTTGCGACGCGTCCCCATCGGGATCGAACGTATTGACCAGGCCGCGACCCAGGAAACCTGCCACCGGCTGCTGCCCGTTCTGAGCCGTGCCCCGCGAGGGGGCCTGGCGGAAGGCTGGCCCTGACGCCCGATTGCCGAACCGCAGCGACGAAGCTGGCACGTACCAGCTGGCCAGCAGCCGGATGGTCTTCTCCTGGCCGGGAGCCAGCTGCAAGGGCACGGCCAAGGACGCCCCCGGCGCGTTGGAGTCGACCGGCGGATTGTCGACCGGCGTCCCCTGCGCCACGTTGTTCCAGGCGATGGTCAGCGCGTCCCACCAGCCGCCCCGGAACCAGCAGTGGTCGACCACGGTCGGCTCATCCGGCACGAAAACCGCGAACGCACCCGAGCGATCCCGCTGCGGGCCCTTGCCCGCATACAGGACGAACCCTCCCTCGACACTCCCGATCGAGCTGTTGCCCCAGTTGCCATCGGCACACATGAAGTTGCGCGCGTTGAACGAGAAGACGGCGCGCACACTCCGGTCGGATGTGTTGCGGAACTGATACTCCAAGGCCCCCACCGGCAGGCTCGAAGGATCCGGATCGGGCGGCGTGAACGGGCTCCAACCGGTGATCGTCACCGCGACGGGCAGAGCCTGGTCGGCGAGCTGCACCGTGGCGAAGGGGAACCGGGCCACGAACTCAGCCTGCCGGAACCGGGGGAAACCATACGTCGTGCCCGTCCCGCCATTGCCAGTGCCGGCGGCCCCGAAGTATTTCCAGTCCGGGATCGGACCTTCCAGCACCCGCGCGACCGGCGCGCCGCCCTCGGCATCCAGTACACAGAGGGCCGCAAACACTGTCGGTTCATGGAAGAACTCCATGCGGTGCCGTACGGACACGTGCGAGATCGCGCCAGTGCCCTCCAGACAGAACATGCCGGCGCCAATACCGCCAATCGGAAACGCCACCCGATTCAGCTGGGCTCCCACGTACGGGCCGTTGAACGGCCGTTCGCCGCTGCTGCTGGACTGTCCACATACACACAACAACAGGCCGCAAAGACCCGCCCACATCGCGCGTTGCCGCTTCATGATCAGTCCCCTTCCATCAATATCCGGATCAACGGGTACCTGGGAGAATCCCCCCAACATACGCGATTCCAACGGCCCATCCAATACTGCGCGCGCCGTCCCAGGGTACAGTTCTACACTGGCTGCACTTGATCTACACTGGCTGCACTTGACTGGCTGCACTTGGTACCGCGGCGGGCGGCGCCAAGTGCGCGGGATCCACCCCACGGCAGTCCGCCATCCGCGGTCTGGAGTCACAGCCGCAGGATCTCTTCCACCTGGTCCGGCCCGAGGTCCGCGTGTTCGCCCAGTCGCATGTCGCGTGCCGCCAGACGTTCGGCCACCAGACGGGCCGCCTCGGGCGGCACGCCATGGTCGCTCATCGCCGTGCTGACACCCAGCGAGTGGAAGAACGACTCGGTCCGCTGGATCGCCTCGTCAATCCGCGCGTCTTCGTCGCCGTCCCGCAGCCCCCACACGCGGGCGGCGTACTGCAGCAGCTTGCCGCGCTTGCGGGCGCGCTGGTGCCGCATGATCCGGGGCATGACCAGCGCGAGCGTCCGGCCGTGATCCACGCCGTAAAGCGCGGTCAATTCGTGTCCGATCATGTGCGACGCCCAGTCCTCCGGCACACCACAGGCGATCAACCCGTTGAGCCCATGTGTGGCGCACCACATCAGGTTCGCCCGTGCATCGTAGTTGTGCGGATCGGCCTGGATCTTGGGCGCCTCCTCCAGCAGCGTCAGGAGAATGCCCTCGGCAAAGCGATCCTGCAGCGGCGCATCGACCGGATAGGTCAGGTACTGTTCCAGGACGTGCACGAACGTATCGATCGTCCCGTTGGCGCTCTGCCGCGGCGGCAGCGAGTAGGTGACCTCGGGATCGAGGATCGAGAATTTCGGGAACGTGTGCGGGCTGCTGAAGAACAGCTTCTGCTGGTTGGACTCGCGCGAGATGACCGCGGTGCCGTTCATTTCCGAGGCGGTGCCGGGCAACGTCAGTACGGCACCAAACGGAGCGGCGGCGTGAATCGGCGCCTGGTCCTTCACCAGGTCCCAGGGTTCGTCACCTGCGTACTTCAGTGCGGCCGCAATGAACTTGGTGCCGTCGATGACCGACCCGCCCCCGACCGCCAGCAGGAAGTCGATCTGCTCGCGCCGGCACAACTCCACGGCGCGCAGGCAGGTCTCATAACGGGGGTTCGGTTCGATGCCACCGAACTCGACCATCGTCCGGTCCTGGAGCGCCTCGCGCACCTGCTCGTACACACCGTTCCGCTTGATCGATCCGCCACCATAGATCAGCAGCACGCGGTCCGCAGCAGGAATCAGTTCCGGCAACTTCGCGATCGTCCCGCGGCCGAACACGATCGCGGTGGGATTGTGGTAGGTGAAGTTCAACATGGCATGACCTTCCTCGTCTTGTGGTATGGTTTTCTTCTTGTCGTATGACTTCGAACGCAAAGCACCTCGCCCGGGCCGGGCTTTCCCGGAACTCCGGCGGTGGCGCCGCGTTTCGGCAACTGAACGAATGTCCCAGCAGGTGGACGCCGACAGCCTAACGCCCACCGCCCGATCGTGCAATCGTTTGATCGCTCGAGTGCAATCAACTCAGCCCAACTCAGCCAGTTGCGGCTTGCCTGCCATGCGATCGGGTGCGGCATGCCTTCCAGCTTCACACAGCCATCGCGGGGCGAGTCTTGCCCGCCACGCTACGATTGTAACCGCGGCTGAAACCGCGGCGAGCGCTGCTGCGCACCACGCCGGCCGGTTCGCCGCGGGAGGCAACTTGATCGCGCCTACCGCTCGCAGTAGGCTGGATTACTCGGCACCGACGCGACGAGGATCCTCGCCCGCCGGGTCCCGGCCGGACAAGATGGGGCCGATGGGTTCCGCACCAGCACATGTTTATTCACAGTCGAGAAGGGGACGGTCATGATGAAGAGATGCTATGCCTCTACCGCGTGGATGATTGCCGCCGGTGTTGCGTTCTGGATGATGGCGTCTGCGACGCTCGTCGCACTGGAGCCGGCCGCGGCCCCAGCGGCACAGGCGGAGCGGATTCCGACGTTGCTCCTGACGGGCGGCCCGGTCCACGATGGCAAGGCGGTCGGGGACATCATGCAGTCCGTGCTGGAGAAATCGGGCCGGTTTGATGTGACGCGCGTGCAGGACGATCTCGATGCGCTGCTGCCCGATCGCATCGCGCCGTTCAAGCTGGTCGTGTTCTACTGGACACTTGGGGAAATCACCGACGCGCAAAAACGGGGGCTGCTCAACCACATCGCCAGCGGCAACGGGTTCGTGACCTGCCATTCCGGAGCCGATTCGTTCCGGGGCGATCCCGAATACCGGGCGCTGGTCGGCGGTTACTTCATCACCCATCCGCAATACCGCACATATCAGGTCAGCGTGACGAAGACGGACAGTCCCATCACGCGCGGCATCGAGGAGTTCATGATCACGGACGAGCAGTACATCACGGACTTCGATCCACGCGTCCAGGTGCTGGCCAACGGCCTGTACCAAGGGCGCACCATGCCGGTGCTGTGGACCCAGGACTGGGGCAAAGGACGCGTGTACTACAACGCGCTGGGACACGACCCGCAGGCCTGCCAGCAGGAGATGTTCCAGCTGCTGCTCGTCCGCGGCGCACTCTGGGCAGCCGGTACGGAGTGAACCCGAGCGGGACGGCCACCATGCACAAGGTGCTGATCATCGTCGGTGACGCGACCGAAACGGTCGATACGCTGTATCCCTACTACCGCCTGATCGAGGCGGGATTCGAGCCCGTGGTCGCAGGGCCCGAGAAACGCCGCTACCAGATGGTCCTGCACGAGATCCGGCCGGGCTGGACCATCACGCGGGAGTGGGAGGGGTACACGATCGACGCCGACATCGCCTTCGCGGACATCCGCCCGGAAGACTACCTCGGGATCTTCTTCTCCGGCGGCCGAGCGCCGGAGTATATCCGCTATGATGAAGACCTCGTGCGTGTGACGCGTCATTTCTTCGCCGCGAACAAGCCGGTGGCCTGCGTCTGCCACGGCGTCGAGATACCGGCGTACGCCGGCTGCGTCCGCGGCCGGCGGATGGCCACCGTGGCGAAGTGCCGTTTCGATCTGGAGGTCTGCGGCGGGACGTTCGTTAACGAAGCGTGCGTCATCGATGGCAACCTGGTGAGCGGCCGCACATACCACGATCACGGGCACTTCATCGGCCCCTGGATCCGGCAGCTCGAGACAGCGCGCGACACACACCGCCACCCGGACGCCTGAGCGCGGCGCGGCAACATCCGCATGCTCTTGCTCCTCATGGACCTTGACACGATCACGGCCTTGACACGATCACGTTCCACACCCGCTCCGCGCGTGCCTGCCCTCGGCTCTTCGCCGCACGTGCGACAGCCGGGCAAATGACCAGCGTCAACGTAGCGCTGCTCGGTGGCCATTGCAACCGTGCCGGTGCGTGCCGCATACTGGTCGTTGTCCTGCTAAGGGGAGTCAGCCATGACATCGAAGCGCATCCGGTCGTTCCGGGCAGACTACTCGGCATATTGCTGACCTGCGTTGAATCCCGCAAATTGACTCCATAAAAAAAACGTTCCGCCACGAAAGGAGGCTGATCCTCATGCATCGTCCGATGACACGCACCGTGCAGTTGGGCTGGTTGTTGGCCGCCTTCACAGCATTCGCCGGCGCGCCGCCGGCCTGCGCTCAACCGACCGGGCCGGCGCAGGCGGACAGCATCCTGCCGGGCACCGAGTTGCTGGAGTGGGAGGAGGCCGATCTATCGGGGCGGCTGATGGACGGAGCGCACCGGTTTGTGGAACGCAAGATTGCGGAGGCACCAGCGCACCGTGCGGCGCACTGGCATCGGGACCTTACCTCTCTCGACGCGTACCTGGCCTCCGTCGCTGAGAACCGCGCTCACCTGCGTGCGATCATCGGTGTGGTGGACGAGCGTCAGCCGCCGGCGCTGGAACGGTATGGGGACGAGGCCAACCCGGCCCTGGTGGCGGAGACGGCCGCGTACCGCGTGTATCAGGTGCGTTGGCCCGTGCTTGAAGGCCTCTGGGGCTGCGGCCTGCTGGTGGAACCGGCCGCCACGCCCCGCGGGCATATCGTCTGGGTACCAGACGCCGGCACTACACCCGAACAAGTACTGGGGCTCGCGGCGGGTGATTCCCAGGCAGCGCCCGCCGCGCTGCGGCTCGCTGAAAACGGACTTGCGATCCTGCTGCCGGTGACGATCAGTCGTGCGCCGCTCGCCACGGACGATCCGCAGATCAAGGCCTCGGACCAGACGTACCGCGAGTGGATCTATCGTCAGGCGTTCCACATGGGGCGGCACGTGATCGGCTATGAGACCCAGGTGGTGCTGGCGGCAGTGGATTGGCTTCGCGCGCGCCACGGCCAGTCAGCTCGGATTGGCGTGTGCGGCTATGCCGAAGGGGGTTTGACCGCGTTCTACGCGGCCGCGGTCGACACCCGGATCAACGCCGCGCTGGTGAGCGGCTATTTCGATGCGCGGCAGGCGGTCTGGAGCGAACCGATCTATCGCAACGTGTGGGGACTGCTGCGCGAGTTCGGCGACGCCGAAATTGCGGGGCTCGTCATCCCGCGCGCGCTGATCATCGAGCACGCACCGGTACCGGACGTGACCGGCCACAAAGGAGAATGGCACACGCCGGACTACGCCCGCGTGGCCGCGGAAGTGCAGCGGATTGAGACGGGCGGTCTCCTGCCGCAGCCGACGCTCGTCCGGAGCGACGCCGGCCCGCTTTCCGATCAGGCTGTGGAGGCGTTCGCCGCAGCGCTCGGCCTGGACACCTTGGATCCCCTGTCGGAGGAACGGCCGGCCGAGCGGCGGCAGTCGTTCGACCCCGCCGCGCGGCACCAGCGGCTGTTCCAGGAGATGGAGGATCACGTACAGCGATTAGTGCAGCGCTCGGCGCAGGTGCGGGAACAGACATTCCTGCTCACCGTGATGCCCGAGCTCGCGCAGTGGAAGTGGAGCACCGCTCCGAGTCACCCGACCCATGCGTTGGACACGTTTCTCGCCGGCGTCGAGCCTTTTCGGCAGCGGTTCCGCGAGGAGGCGATGGGATGCTTTGACGAGCCGCTGCTCGCGTGTCGGCCACGCACGCGCGTCGTGAAGGATACCCCGCAGTGGACGGCGTATGACGTCGTACTGGACGTCTATCCGGAACTCTTCGCGTGGGGACTGCTCGTCCTGCCCAAAGACATCCAGCCGGGCGAGCGGCGACCGGTCGTCGTCTGCCAGCATGGGCGCGATGGAATTCCGCGCAACCTCCTGGACGCCAATACGACCGGCTACCGCAATGTGGCAGCGGTGCTCGCCGAGCGCGGCTTCGTCACCTTTGCGCCCCACAATCTCTACCGCGGTGAAGACCGGTACCGCTGGCTGGATCGCAAAGCCAACTGCGTGAAGGCCACCCTGTTTTCGTTCATCATCTCTTCGCACGACCAGATCCTCCGCTGGCTGGACGCCCAGCCTTTTGTGGACGGGAGCCGGATCGGTTTCTACGGGCTCAGCTACGGAGGTGAGACGGCCGTGCGAGTGCCACCCCTGCTGGATAAGTACTGTCTCTCTATCTGCTCCGGCGACTTCAACCAGTGGACGCGGAAGGTCGCATCCACTTCTGAGCCGTTCAGCTTCATGCGCACGATCGAATGGGAAATGCCCTACTGGAACCTCGGGCACACCTTCGACTACGCCGAGATGGCGTATCTGATGATCCCACGGCCGTTCATGGTCGAACGCGGACACCTCGACCTGGTGGGGCGCGATCACTGGGTGGCCCACGAGTATGCCAAGGTCCGCTGGCTGTACACCCAGCTCGGACTGGCTGACCGCACGGAGATCGAGTTCTTCCAGGGCGGGCACTCCATGCGCGCGCAAGGGACATTCGATTTCCTGCATCGGCATCTCCGCTGGCCCAAACCGGCTGACGCAGAGCAGAATTGACCGTCTCTCCACGTTCTCCTGAACCTGCTTCGCAGACGATGGCCACTCCACAGCCCGGGGGAAGCCGCGCCTCGCGGCGCCACCCCGGGTTCACATGCCCGAGAACATGTTGGGCGAGCCGCGGACGCCGCACTGAACCGGCGGTCTCCGAGACCGAGACCGAAAGCAGCCGCGGCCGGGCTTCCGGAGGCTAGGCCGGCGGTGTGCTCCTGGCCGGCTCGGACAGCGCCGGTTGAAATCGTATGCAACGCTGGAGTACACTGTACGAACACTGCTTGTTGCCGCCAATCCAGCACCCCTGCTCGGTTTACCCGAGGTGCTCATGAAGGTCGACGCCAGGACTGCCGCGATACGCGCTCTTACCTCCTGTCTCGCGGGTTCTCTGCTCACGGCACTGCTGCTGGCAGGACCGCAGCCGATGTTCGGCCAGCAGCCGGGCGGCGTGGTGTCCGTCTCCGGGCAGGTGCCGGCGGCGCGTCTCGTCACTGCAGACGCTTTTCCGCGCCAGGTGGCGAAGCTGACATCGGACGGGGATCCTGGAGGGCTCTACACGCCGATCGAGTTCGCGGCGTGCGAGGCGCGCTTCGTGCGGCTGATCATCCGCCAGTCGCTCGGCGGGCAGCCCTGCCTGGACGAACTGGAAGTCTACGGTCCGGACTCAACGACGAACCTGGCGCAGTCCAGTCGCGGAGCGGTCGCGCGCGCCTCGTCGCTGCTTGCCGGCTATGCCATCCACGCGGTCGCACACCTCAACGACGGGCTCTACGGCAACGACCACAGCTGGATCGCGGCCACCGCCGATCAGGAGTGGGCCGAGATCGAACTGCCTGCGCCGACCCAAGTCGCACGTGTGGTCATCTCGCGCGATCGCAATGGACAGTTCACCGACCGCCAGATTCTGGAGGCGGAAGTGCATGTGTCGCTGGACGGCCAGAACTGGCAGCCGGTCGCGGCGCTCAACCGAACGGCCAATCAGTTGCCGCGGGCCATGCCGACCCTCACCCTGGCAGTGGCCGATTTGCCGGAGCCCACCTGGGCCGGCGCCGTCGACTATGCGTTTCTGTGCGAACGGGAAACGTGGAGCCGGATGGATGCGCAGGATTTCCTGTCCCCCCTGGTGCACGACCGGCCGGCGGTGCCCGGTGGTACGCCCTACTGGTCGCGTCTGGCGCGTCTGGCGCCGCTGGAGCGCGTGCTGGTGCAGTTCGAGGAACTGATGGAGCGACTGGCAGGACAGGGCGTGGACGTCACCGGCGAACGGGCCGAGCTGGCCGCGTTGCGGCGGCAGGCGGCAGACGAGACCGCTGCCGCGTCGGATACGTTGTATCTGGCCGCGCGGCAGGCCAAACGCCGGCTGTTCTTCCGCGACCCGCAGCTCGCCCCTCTGGAACGCGTACTGTTTGTCAAGCGTCATCCGCTCGAACCTTCCCACAATTACAGCGAGCACCTGGATTCGCTGTTTGTGCCGGGCGGCGGCGTCTGCGTGCTGCACGTCCCGCGCGATGCCGGCGGGCGTCTCGATCCCGCGCGAGGGGAAGTCGAAGTGCTTTTCGACGGCAGCGCTGGCATTGCGCGCGATCCCGTCTCCGACTTCGACGCACAGCATATCTACTTCGCCTACCGTCCGGACCAGCCAGCAGTCAGCGGCTGGCAATCGTACTGGCATCTGCTGACGATGCGCAGCGACGGGAGCGAGGTGCGGCAGTTGACCGATGGTCCCTTCCACGACTTCGACCCGGCCGTCCTCCCCGATGGCGGCCTGGCATTCATGTCCACCCGTTGCCGGATCCGGTATCTCTGCTGGGAACCGCAGGCCTATGTGCTGCATCGCATGGATCTGGACGGCTCGAATGTACAGCGTCTGTCGTTCGCCAACCTCAGCGAGTGGGAACCGTACGTGATGCGCGACGGGCGTCTGCTCTGGACGCGTTCCGAATACCTGGACAAGGGGGCGGACTTCGGCCACACGTTGTGGGCGATCCGTCCCGACGGCGGACATCCCGAGCTGATCTTCGGTAACGATACACCGTACTGTTACGGGCATGCGCGCGAGGTGCCGGGCAGCCAGGAGATTGTCTGCACACTGTTTTCGCATGGCGACCACCAGGGCCCCATCGCGCTGCTCGACCCCAGCCAGGGGCTCTACAACACCGCGGCCATCACCAGTATCACGCCCGACACGCGGCCACAGTACCAGATGGATCGCGCGCACCACGAGACGTTCCGCGATCCGGAACCGGTCTCGCGCGACCATTTTCTGGTCAGTCACAGTCCGAGCCAGCGGTCGCACTGGGGTTTGTATGTCATTGATCGGTACGGGAACCGTGAGCTGCTGTACCTTGACCCGACCATCAGCAGCAAGCGTCCCTCGCCGCTGCGTCCGCGTCCGCGCCCGCCCGTCCTGCCCGTGGCGCGCAACCCGTACCTGGCCCAACTGGGTCTGGGGCAGTTCACCGTCCAGGACGTGTACGAAGGGCTCGGCTCGGCCATCGCGCGCGGCGAGGTGAAGTACCTGCAGGTTTCGCAGGAGGTCCCCTCGCGGCTCCAGATGCTGGCCAACGGCGAGTATCGCAGTTCGCACCAGCGTTTCGAGGAGTATTATGCCAGTCCCACCCACCTGGTGACCGGCCCGCGGAACAGCTACCTCACCCGGAGCACCAACGCGCTCGAACCGCACGCGTTCCGCGCCGGCGAGGCGGCGGCGGCCGGGGAGGGTGTCGCGACGGTGACGGAGTACCACGGCTGGCCGAGTTTTGTGGCCAAAGCCGTCCTGGGCGTGGTTCCTGTCGCTGACGATGGCTCAGCCAACTTCACGGCCCCGGCTGGCAAGGTGCTTTACTTCCACCTGCTGGACAAGGACTTCAACGAGTTGCAGCGGATGCGGAGTGTCGTGCAGTTGCAGCCCGGCGAGCAGCGCAGCTGCGTCGGCTGCCATGAACCGCGTTCCGCAGCGCCGCCCCGCGCTGTCGCTCAGCCGCTGGCGCGGACCGCCGAGTCGCTCACGCCGCCCCCGTGGGGCGCCGTCCCGTTCGACTACGAGCAGATCGTCCAACCGGTGCTGGACGCCCAGTGCGTCCGCTGCCATGGCGCCACGGCCGATGCACAACTCGACCTGCGCGGCGTCCGCGACGCGCAGCGCGTTCCGGCTTCCTACCGGTCGCTGATCACCGGTGGCTGGGTGCACTACTTCGACTGGTACTGGGGTGCCCGGCATTTCAAGGCGGAGCCCCTGTCGTTCGGCACGCTGCAAAGCCGCCTCTTCGCCGTGCTGGCCGACGACCAGCACCGGGAAGTCGCGCTCACGAGCGACCAGCGCCGCGCACTGAAGGCATGGATTGACCTGAACTGCCCCCTGTGGCCGGACTATCAGTTCCGCGAACAGCGTCCGCAGTAGCCGCCGCGCCCTACTGACCGCGTGGCTTACTTGTTAGCCGTGCTGAAGGAGCGAACCGGTTAGCCCAACAGTCGCGCCCGCTCGGAAACGGAAGAGACCGGACGAGTGACACGTCGCACGGCCAACAAGTAGGCTGGGATACTGCATCTTGGGCGCCCCCCGGTGCCGCACCCTGCCGGCGTGCGAACCGCGTCATTGGACCGCCGGGCAGGCGGATGGGCAGGCGGATTCGGTCACGGCCTGCGGCTCGGCGCGGTGGGAGTGGACTGGGCAACGCACCGCGACCATGCCATACTCGACGTGGTGTCGGCAGACGCGGCCGGGCAGCCTGGGCCCGGCCCATCCGGTCGTGTTTCGGTTTCTGTTTTCGGTTTCTGTCCGTCCGCTGCGCTCGGTGAATCAGCGCGGTGAATCAGCAGAGATTGATGAGGGAAGCATGTATCTGTTCCAGAGGTTATCAGTCTTAGTTGCTGCGGCACTACCTGTAGTCGTGCTGGCGGCACCCGTCGCTGCGCAGGAGCCGGCGGAGATCGTGGCGCTGTCGACCGCTTTCGAAGCGGCGCGCAGCGCGGGGGATGAAGCAGCGCTTCGCCCGCTGTTGGCTGACGGAGCGACGTCGTTTGACGCGCGCGGTAATGCCCGCGGCCTGTTGGTGCGCGAGCTGGCGGCCGCTGCCGCCCGGCGGCGTCACGCGGGCCAGACGTCCGCGGAGCCGGTGTGGGTGGTCAGTCGCGAGGTCGCCGCAGAGGGGCCGTGTGCCGTGGTGATGGAGCTGCTCGGCGCCAGCCCGGAGGTCCCACCCGGCGTCGCGATCAACCCGCTGCGACGGACACTTGTCTGCGTCCAGCGGGACGATGCCTGGCAGATTACGCACATCCACACCTCCCCTTATACACGCTGGGCGGATCCGATCCAGGCCTATGTGGACCAGGACCGGCAGGAGCCGCCCAAGCCGGAGGGGATTGTCTTTGTCGGCAGCTCGAGCATCGTCGGCTGGAAGACGCTGGCAGCCGACTTCCCTGCATACAACGTGATCGGCCGCGGCTTCGGCGGTTCGCAGATGATCGACAGCGTGTTGTATGCGCATCAGATCGTCACTCCTTACCGGCCGCGCGCAGTCGTGGTGTACGCCGGAGACAACGACATTACCGCGGGCCGGAGCGCCGAGGACCTGCTGGCCGACTTCCAGCTGTTCGTGGAGACGATCCACCGGGCGCTGCCCCAGACGCGGATCGCCTACCTGACGATCAAGCCGAGCATCCAGCGCTGGCAGGTCTGGCCGGAGATGCAACGGGCCAACGCCCTGGTCAGGGACTTTGCCGACGGCGCTGACCTTGTCGACTATCTTGACATTGCGGGCCCCATGCTCGAGTCCCACGCGCCACCGCCGCCGGAGCTGTTTCTCGCCGACGGGCTGCACCTGAGCGAACAAGGCTACGCGCTATGGGCGGCGGTCGTCACGCCGTGGCTCGCGTCGCTCGACTAGCCGTCGTGTCGTCGCCCGCACGGGATGGCGACTGCCGGCCGGGAATTGCCCCGTGTGCCGCTGCAGGGGTCCTTGACATCGCCGGCGCGCCAGGGTCGACTCAGGTTCTGGACCCTCGCTGACAGCGCGTCTGGGCCAGCAGCGACCACTCCGATCCGGATTCGTAACCGTAACCATACTTCTAAGTCAGGAATGTGAAACGCACGATGAGCGACCCCAAGCCTTCCTCCAGCAGTCGGGCGGATAATCAGATTGCCGCGCAACCAGCACTCGCGTCCGGATCGAACAGTCAGCAGAAGCTCCTGTTCGCTCTGATCATGGTGTCGATGCTGTTTTTCATCTGGGGCTTCTGCCACGCGATGCTGGATGTGTTGAACAAGCACTTCCAGAACACATTGCACGTGAGCAAGACGCAGTCCGGCTTCATTCAGACGGCGGTGTTCGGCGCCTACTTTTTGCTGGCCCTGCCGTCGGCCCTGCTGATTCGCCGCATCGGCTACCAGCGTGGCATTCTGCTGGGCCTGCTGGTGGTGGCCGCGGGCGCCTTCCTGTTCGTGCCGGCCGGCTTGTGGTGGAAGACCTTCCCGGCATTCCTGTTCGCCTTGTTCGTGCTCTCGAGCGGCCTGACCTGCGTGGAAACCGCCGCCAATCCTTACGTGACCGTGCTGGGACCACCGGAAGGGGCGGCCGCACGCCTCTCGGTCGCTCAAGCGTTCAACTCGGTGGCCTACATCATCGCACCGACCGTGGGCGGGGCGCTGATCTTCGGCCGGCAACTGGAAGCCGGGGAACCGGTCGACTTCAAATCGCTGCTGATCCCGTATGTGGTCCTCGGCGGCGTGGTGTTGCTGGTGTTTGTCATCTTCTCGTTCATCAAGCTGCCGCCGATTGACGAACAGGATGCCGGTGGCGCCGACGAGACGAATGCTCACCAGGCCCCGCTCATCCGCCAGCCGCATTTCACCTGCGGCATTATCACGCAGTTCCTGTACATTGCCGCCCAGGTCGGCGTCAATGCGTTCGCAGTGAACTACATTCTCGAGAACGCGATCACCAAGGATGCGGCCGGCCAGACGACGATCGCCCCGCTCTTTGCGTGGTACGGCAACGTCACCAAAGCTGCCAGTTTCGAGGCGACAGCGGCGTATGTGATCACCATCGCCATGATCCTCTATGCCACCGGCCGCTTCACCGGTGCGGCGATCACCCGAGTCGTCAAACCCAATGTGCTGCTGGCCCTCTACGGTATCGCCAATACGCTGGTCATTGCCGTGGTCATGGCCGACATCAAGCATGTCTCCTGGTTGGTGCTCCCCTTCTGCTGGCTGTTCATGTCGATCATGTTCCCGTTCATTTTCGCCATGAGTCTGCACAACTTGGGCCGGCACACGAAGCTCGCCGCCTCGTTCCTGATCATGTCGATCGTCGGCGGTGCTGTGGCCCCGCCCCTGATGGGTTTCCTCGCCGATAAGTATCACAGCATGGCGATCTGCTTCATCGTACCGCTGATCGGTTTTATCGCCACGACCATTTACGGCCTTGCCTATCCGTACCTGCTGGAGCGATCCGCGCATGCCCCGGCCTGACATGGTTGACGGGTGCAGCCGTGAAGCTGGCCTGGCGGAGCCTGCCGAAGGGGGTGCAGGAACGGACATTTTAGGCCGCAGTGTCCATAGCGAGTCGGTACTTTACCCTCCGGTTGCAATACTTGCGCCACATGCATGTGAAAAGCAACTCGTATCGTGGCAGCAATCACGTTTTGTTCGTGTGTCGATAGAAGTCACGTTTCGTGACCTATTCGCACCACGTGAACTGTTGTCTTGAGCCGCAGCGCGGCGATCGTAACACAGCCCGGGGTAAGCCGCGCCTCGCGGCGCTACCCCCGGGTACACGTGCCCGTGAACATGTCAGTCGAGCCGCGGACGCCGCGCTGAACCGGCGGTCTCCGAGACCGAGATCAAAAACAGCCGCGGCCGGGCTTCCGGGGCTCGGCCGGCAATGGGCGGCTCGCGGTGGGCTCGGACAGCACCACCTGAAATCGTATGCAACGCTGGAGTTTACGTTGGGCGTGTGGCAGACCACGTCGTCCGCGCACAAGGCGGCAGCGGTTCTCGCCACGTCGCTGTTGTGCGGGGGTCCTGAGGATTGGCTACAATGAGCGGCAGTAGCCGCGTCGGCCGCACGTGCCGGCGGTTGATGCTGCAGCACCAATCCCATGTCAGCATAAAGGTGGTAGTTCCATGTCGCAGATCAATCGGCGCAGCTTTCTCGCGCGTAGTGGCAAGACAACGGTCGGACTGGCGGGTGGTATCATCATTCTGGCCGACGCGGCATCGGCGCGTGCAACGCCGGCCAACGATCGGCTGGTGTTGGCGATGATCGGTGTCGGTGGAGGACGCGGCCATTCGCTGGCCACAGGGTTCCTCGAGCGGGGTGATTGCGAAGTCGCCTATATCTGCGACGTGAACCGCCAGCTGCATGAGCCGCGGGCGAAAGAGTACGCGGCGCTTCAGGGAGACAAGCAGCCCCAATGCCTGACGGACTTTCGCGAGATGCTCACCGATGAGTCCGTCGACGCGGCCGTGATCGCGACGCCCCCGCACTGGCACGCCCTGGCGACCATCCTCTGCTGCCGCGCCGGCAAGGACGTCTACTGCGAGAAACCGCAGAGCCACAACGCCTGGGAGGGGCGGCAGGCGGTTCAGGCCGCTCGGAAATACGATCGCATCGTGCAGATCGGCACGCAAAACCGCAGCGCACCCTACAATCTGGCCGCCAAACAGTATCTGGTGGAGGGCAAGCTCGGCAAAGTGCACCTCTGCCGCGTGTTCGAGCAGACGTATGAGCCCGCCTTTGAATGGGGACCTGATTCGGAGCCCCCCGCCACACTGGACTGGGAAATGTGGAACGGTCCGGCCCCCGCCCGAAAATACAACAAGGCGATCCACGTGCAGTGGCGCAAGCTGTGGGATTACGCCGGTGGACAGATGGCCTACCAGGGAATCCACCAGCTCGATCTGGCCCGCTGGCTCTGCGGCGTCGACTATCCGACCACCGTGTACTGCACCGGCAAACGCTTCGCGCCCAGCGCCGCAGAAACGCCCGATACGCAGCTGGCCGTCTTCGAATTCCCCGACCTGTACATGACCTACGAGCAGACCGAATTCACCCCTTATATGCTGCGGAGCGACCCGGAGATTCGCAACGGCGACATCTTCCCCTATTGGCCCCAGAGTGGCACGCGGATTGAGTTGTACGGCGAGAAGGGAATGATGTGCATGGGCCGGATGGGCGGCGGCTGGCAGGTGTTCGTCCGCACCGAAGGTCGACAACCGGTCGTCAAAGACCAAATGCACGGCCGCTATCCGGACCCGCACCACAAGGAGAACTTCGTCCAGTCGGTCAGGAACCGCACACGACCTAGCGCCGACATCGAAGAGGGACACCGCAGCCTCCTCCTGGTCCATTACGCCAATATCAGTTGCCGGCTGGGCGGCCGCCGACTGCAGATCGATCCGGCGACCGAACAGATCCTCAATGACGCCGAAGCCAGCCGGCTGCTGCGGCGCGAGTACCGCCAGCCCTGGGTGGTCGAGGAGGTGGTGTAGGCACGGGAATCCAGGGCGTCTAGGTTCCCTTCTGGGTTCTCTTCTGGATACCGGATGGCGAGCGGGTTGTTCACGCGGCGCGCTGCAGCAGCAGGCAGACGTTGCTGCCGCCGAAGCCGAAAGAATTCGAGACCACCGCGTGCACAGGCCGCGTCTCGGCCTGGTGTGGTACGTGTCGCAGACAGCACTCGGCATCCGGGTGGTCGAGGTTGATGGTGGGGGGGATCGCCTGCTGTTGCAGTGCTGCGATGCAGGCGAGCGCTTCCACGGCGGCCGCGGCGCTCAGCAGGTGGCCGGTCATGCTTTTGGTGCTGCTCACCGGTACCCGGGTCACCGCCTCGCCGAACGCCAGCCGTACCGCATGCGACTCGGCGCGGTCCCCGACCGGCGTACTGGCGGCGTGCGCGTTGACATAGTCCACATCCTCCGGGTCGACGCCGGCGTCGGCCAACGCCAACTGGATGGCGCGGCAGGCCGAGCCGGGATCGGTACTCGGAATGACTATGTGTGCCGCGTCACTCGTGGTGCCGCAGCCGGCCAGTTCCGCGTAGGCGTGCACTCCGCGGAGCCGTGCGCGACGTGCCGATTCGAGGACAAACACCACGCCACCTTCGCCCATCACGAAACCGTCACGGTCCCGGTCAAAGGGGCGCGATACCTTGTCCGGTTCACCCTGGTTGCGCGACAGCGCCCGCAGATTGTAGAAACCGGCGTACGCCATCGGCGTGATGAGATCGCATCCGCCCGCCAGGCAGACGTCAACCAGCCCCGCCCGGACCCACTGGCGGCCCAGCGACAACGCGATACCGCTGCTGGCGCACGCGGCCGCGACGGCGACGGCCGGACCGTCCAGTTCGAGGTCATCGTGAACGCGATGGACTATGGACTGCGTGTCCTGGCTGGGGTCGTAGATCCGATTGCCACCCTCGTGATTGTCCAGCTCCCACACCCGCAGGTGCTCGGCCCCCAACCCCAGCACCAGGCCCACCCGCAAGGCGCTGCGGCGGTCCCAGATACCCGCGTCGTGCAAGGCCTCGACCGTACACGCCAGGCTGAGCTGTTCCAGTCGATTGTATTGCGAGAAAACGGACGCGTCCCAAGGCGACGGAACCGGGATCGTCCCGATCGACGCGGTGGATACCGGCATCGCCTCGCCCCGCACTGAAATGGCTCCGGCCCGCACACCGGATCGGCCGGCCAGCAGATTCGCGGTGAACGTCTCGCTATCGTTGCCCAGCGGAGTGACGGCACCGAGTCCCGTGATCCAGACGTGCGCGTCCATACTCATGCTCAAGCCGCCTTCCGTTGCTCGATCTGTTCGTCCAGGACGAATTCGATGTGACCACCCCAACTCAAGGTCCGGCACCAGCTGGCAGGGTTCCCCAGCGGTGCGCGTGTAGTGAGCCAGGTTGCCAAATCCTCGCCGGGCTGCCGACGCGCGGCGCGCGACGTAGACAGACGCAGGTACGCGCCACCCCGCATGCGCGGGACCAGCGCCAGCGCCACAGCGCTACAGTTGACCGGCGACAGACTGCCGCCCTGGCCGTCGGGAATCGGTTCGGTGTCCCATCGCGTGAGCACCAGCCACACGCCGGGCACCCGCGTTCCGTTCAGACAGGTGATGGCTACCAGCAGCCCTTCGTCCAGAGACTCCGGGCCCCCTCCGATGCCGAAATTCGGTCCGTGCATGCCCAGCGCCACACTGATCACGCTGGAAATCGCGTGCAGCGAGTTCTGCGGGATCACGTGCGGCGAAATGGCGGCGGTCCCCCGCTGGGAGAATTTTTTCAAGGTGGCAGCACCGCCCAGACGGCCCAGCAGGCGGGGCGCGGCCAGCACGCCCCAGTGCGTGAAGTCGGTTCCGACGAGCGGTGGCAGCGCCATCGCGCGCAGAACCGCCGCCAGTCCGACGACTGTCTGCTCGTCCGCGTGCCGCAAGAATCGCAGCGACAGCGACGAACCGGCCACAGAACCCGGGTTCTCGCGCAGCGCCGCAATCGACTCGAGCGGCACGTCCACAACTGCGTAGTTCGCCACCGTGCACTCGAACCCGCAGGCCCCCCTGCCGGATGCCATCAAAGATACAGAGGCCGACATAGTTCGTTCCTTCTCGCTCGCATCGGGCGTTTCCGGTACGCCCCTCCCCAGGCCGCACGGCACGCAGTTCTCTGCGCCAGATGCGACGTCTCTTTGATGCGCGTGCACACGGTTCCCATCCAGATCCGTAGTACCAGGTTCGCTGCGCCAGCCGCCAGTTGGATGAGCCAACGATTGCGCAGTTTCATTAAACAACCCCATTTGCCTGCAGACGTGCCGGACATTTGCGCGCGGCGATAGTATCGTATTTCCCGGTTGTAGGCGAAGATCAAAAACAGGGAATATTTCCCGGTTTTCCAGCAGGTGCAGGAACGCTCTTTCTCGGGAGAGCGACCAGGGGAATTTGGGAATTTGGGAATTCACGAATTCGCCTTGTTAGCCGTGCCATGGCGTGGTGAAAGGCCCGAAGAAACGCCCTAGTGCCGGTTTTGACATTTGTTCCACCGGTGAGTCACTTCGCATTAGCGGTTTACTTCTCACTGCGAACCCTGTGTCAGGTTGGCGACCCTGCACCAGGGGTACGGTACCGGGATAGCTGTCGTCTGGCCGAAGGTCAGTTCTCACCGTAGCCTGGGGCAACGCCCCAGGAATG
>JAAYDI010000030.1 GCA_012729315.1 Planctomycetaceae bacterium | reverse complement strand
GTGTGGGACGGTGAAAGGCTCGGTCATTCTGAGCCGGTTGTAGTGGACAGATCCATGCCATGGATGGGCCCATTCGCATGGACTGCCTACCTCCTCACCGTGCAGCGGTTACATCCCGCAATTGGCCGAAGGCCACTATCACCGTAGCCTGGGGCAACGCCCCAGGAAATCGAAGCCATAGCACACGTTTGGCTGAAGGCCAAACTCACCGACGGCATGGTCTCCCATGTGTGAATATGGCCTTCGGCCAAAACACCTCGTTGTGCTCCCATTCCTGGGGCGTTGCCCCAGGCTACGGTGATAGTGGCCTTCGGCCAGACGACAGCTATCCCGGTACCGCACCCCTGGTGCAGGGTCGCCAACCTGACACAGGGTTCGCAGTGAGAAGGAAACCGTTAATGCGAAGTGGCTCACCGGTGGAACAAATGTCAAAACCGGCACCAGGGCCGTTTCTTCGGGCAGCAATGCGGCCACGCACGCTGCCAGTTCGGCGCAACGAGGACAACCTGTTTTCCGTTTGCTCTCCGCCATCGTGGCGGATAACATAGTCCGTAACGACCAAATCCAATCCGTAATGACGAAATCCATAATGACCAAATCCGCCATGATCTGTTCAAACTCCGTGAACGTTATCATCGGACGATGAGGAGACGTATGACATGTGTGCGATGCCGGGGAGTCGGAGGAGATTTCTGAGCCAGGCCGCGGCCGGCGCGCTGGCGTCGAGCGCGCTGACGTGCGGACCAGCTGCGGCGGAGCGGCCGGATGGTCCGGGCCGAGTTGTGCGATGCGCGGCGAATCTGTACCAGCAGTTCGATGCGGACCACAACCGCGAAGTCCCGGCGGAAGGCTATGGCGGTTGGCAGCGCGCCGAGATCGAACTCGATCTGGCCCACACCGCGCTGGTCTCCATGCACGCCTGGGATTGGGGCACGCGGGAGATGTATCCGGGCTGGTACCGCGCCGTCGAGTACATCCCGCGCGCACAGGAGATCTACCGCACGGTCTATCCGCGGCTACTGGCCGCCGTGCGCAGCGCCGGGGTAACCCTGTTTCACGTCGTGGGAGGCGGCAACTACTACCAGACACTGCCCGGCTACCGCCGCGCTGTGGAACTGGCCGGGCCGCCCCCCCCAGCGCCCGAGATCGTCCCGGCCGATGCCAGCCTGGAGAAGCTGCACGCGCTGCGCCGCGAACGCGTCTTTGTCGGTCCCCATAATGAGGCCGACGTGGAACGCGGTTTTGCCAAGCTGGACTTTCCGGACGACGCGCGGCCGGTCGGTGACGAAGGTGTGGCTGAAAACGGGCACCAGCTCCTGGCGCTCTGCAAGCAACACGGCGTCAACCACCTGCTGTACTTCGGGTTTGCCATCAACTGGTGCCTGCTGATGTCCCCCGGTGGCATGCAGGAGATGAGCCAGCACGGCGTGATGTGCTCGGCCATCCGCCAGGCCACGACGGCCGTGGAGAATCGCGACAGTGCGCGGCAGCAGTGGGCAAAGGAACTGGCTCTGTGGCGCGTGGCTCTGGCCTGGGGCTTTGTCTTCGATTCGGATGACCTGATCGCCGCACTTCGCTGACACATCGCGCGCGGCGCGACATGTGCCCTGTGGGATCAGGCAGGTCAGACTCGCGGTTCCTATTGTGCAGAGAACGCTGCAGACGTTCGTCCGATTGACGCCAGCTGCCGGGGTGGATACGTTCACAGATTGAGGATACTGCTATTGAGGATACTGCTGCCGATCTGTACCTGTTGTTCGGGGGTGATGAAGACATGACTTTACTGCGATGTTCCGTACGGGATACCCTGGTCGTCTTATTTGTCTGTCTGGCCGTGGTCCGGCTGGGGCAGGCGGATGAGTTGTATCTGTTGGGCAGTGCGGACACGATGTCCAAGGTCTTCCGTGACGAGCCGCAGGCGTTCTCGCCGGTCGCAACGCTCAGCGTCGCGGCGGCGAAGAACGAAGTCGAGGGAATCCAGTTGGTTGTCGCCCCCCAGGGCACAGAGGATCTGCACGGCGTGACGCTGGAGGTGAGTGACCTGGTGAGTGACGGCGGGGCGTCACTCGCGGGCACCCACGTGACCTGGAATCCGGTCGGTTACGTGGAGACGGACAAGCCCAACTACCCGGCGGTCAAGGTGGGCTGGTGGCCTGATCCGCTGCTACCCGCCGCAGCGTTTGACGTGCCGGCAGGCCAATGGCAGCCGGTGTGGATCAACGTGCATGTGCCCGCCGACACACCTGCGGGCCTCTATCGTGGCCCGATCACCGTGCGGCCGGCCAATGCGCCGCACCAGTCGGTGATGCTGGAGGTGCGTGTGTGGGACTTTGCAGTGCCCGCGACGCAGCACGTGGAGACCTGCTTCCCGCTGTATGTTGAGCCGCTGCGGAAATTCTACCAGCTGCCACAGGTGCCGCTGGAGATGTACGAGGAGTGGACCGACTTCTGCATGGAGTACCGCATCTGCGCGCTGCTGAGCGGCTGGCCGGAGTTCGACCGGGATCTGGAGCGGTTGGCGGAGCGCCAACTGGACCGTGGCGGTGCGAGCTTCTGCCTGGGAGGCGCCGGCTTCCAGCAGGGCGAACCGGAGGAACGGCGGCGCCACAATGAGGCAGTCGTGGCCGGGCTCAAGACGCTGTACGATCGGGTCAAGACGCGTGGCTGGATCGACCGTACCTATGTTTACTGCCACGATGAGATCGGTCAGGAACAGTATCCATTCGCGCTGGAGCTCTACAGCGAACTGAAGACAGCCATGCCCGATCTGCGGCTCATGCAGACGTTCTACAAAGACAACCCCATCCCGGATCTCGATGATGTGCTCGATGTCTGGGCCCCGAATACGGGGCGCTACAAGCTGGACGAGTTCCAGGCGCAGCAGGCGAAAGGGGATGACGTGTGGTGGTATGTCTGCTGCGGACCGGGGCCGCCGTTCGCGAATCTGATGATCGAGTGGCCGGCCGTCGACCACCGCCTGCTGCTCTGGCAGAACTGGAAGTTCCAGGTGACCGGCTTCCTGTATTGGGGGCTGAACGTGTGGCGCGACAATCTGGATGTCGATCCGCGTTGGCCCGCATCTCCGTGGAAGGCCGCCACCTGGCGCAATGACGCTGGTGCGCCCTACAACGGCGACGGGCAACTGATCTATCCGGGTCCGGACGGCAAGCCGCTTTCCTCCGTCCGCCTGGAGAATCTCCGCGACGGATTAGAGGACTACGAGTATTTCTGGCTCCTCCGCGACGCGGTCGAGCAGCTCAGGAAAGCAGATGCTGCGCGGCACGCAGCACTCCTGGTGGAGGCCGACAAGGCGCTGGCGATCGATGACGCCATCGTCACGGACCTGACGCACTTCAGCCAGGATCCCGCGGCCGTGCGCGGGGCCCGCGCAAACCTGGCTCAACTGATCGAACAGGCGCGGGCCGCACTCAATCGTTAACGGGGATCGGCGTCTTCGCTGCCGGCAGCGCCCGACCGGTGCGCCGCCGGCTCGGCGTCGATACCGAGCTGCATGGCGCGCGCCTGCTGATAGGGAGCGTCCTGTTCGGCGCTTCCACAGATGCTCCATTCCGGCGCGCGTGTCACGCCGTCGCCATAACCGCAGATCTCACGGGTTGACGCGATGCGTTCGTAAAGCAGCCGGAACAGCTCCCGGGCGGGCAGTGTGTCACCGTATTTGAGCCCCAGCTTCTGGAGGACGTCGAGGTCCTTCTTCTGATCCCGCAGGGCCATGCTGCGGCCGCCCACGCAGAGCTTGCTGACGGGGTCGTACTTCCCGCAGGGCGGGCAGATCATGCAGACGCCGGCGATCAGCGTGATCGGGATCTCCGGCTGCTGCTGAACCGCCTCAATCGCCTCGCACAGATTGTCTTCGTCTATGGGGGCGAGCGTGTCCCGGCCGCCGTGAAAACAGCTCATGCACAACAGGTGGTGCGGCCGGATCCGCAAGGCCGCCGCCTGGTCGATGGCGGCTACCGACGTCTGTTTGAACCGTGCCTTTTCCGCGGCATCTCGGGGCGGGATCAGGGCATTGATGCCCAGCGCGTGCCCCTGCTCGTAGTTCCCGCTTGCCGCCTGCGGGCAGCCACGCCACGTGTCGGAGGTGAGCGTGGCATATCCACAGATGCCACGGGCTTGCGGAATCTGTGCCAGGACCCGTTCGAACAGGTCGATTGCCGGCCGGGTGTCACCGGGCACCAGCCCCAGCTTCTGAAGGATGTCCAGATCGCGCTTCGCGTTGAACAGCTCGCCCTCGTCCGTGTCCTCCGCCCGCCCGGGGTTCTGGTAGCGGTAGACAGTATCGACGTTGCAGCGGAGCGAGAGGGGACGCTTGGGGTCCTGCCGCGCCGCCGCCAGGATGGCAGTCAGCCGCGGATCACCCAGGTCGTCTGTGCCGCCCGCGCCCACCCGGCAGATGACGCACATCAACTGGTAGGGCCGGACACTCAGTGCCGCGCAGGCGTCCGGGAGGCCCGCGCCGGATTCGGTGGCGGAGGCAACGGGCCCCTCGTGGAGCACCGGCAGCCCCAGGGCGGCAGCGGCCCCGGTAAACGTGCGCCGCGAAATGCGGTGATTCATGGTCGTTCTCCCGGAAGATAGAGTGCTCCGATCGTCGGTCCGCCCTGACGCAACCTGGTGCCGGTCAGACTCATGATACCACCGACGTACTTGATCGGCACACATGTCACGGCGACAATCGCGGGGTGAAGAGTCGGCGTTGCAGGCGAAGGGGAGGGAGGCGATGAGGCACGGGCTGCTGGCAGCGGGTTATTTGAGCGTCTGCCTGTGTGGCTGGCGGGCAATGGCGTCTGCAGCCGATCCCGAGTCGCGACTGCCGGCGATCGCCCGTCAGGTACCGGTGCCGCTGGCCGAGCACCCCGGCAATATCTACCTGGAGGGAGAGGCTGTTTCGGTGCGCGTGGGATCTGAGATCCCCCCCGCGGCCACCACCTGGATCCTCTACGATGCCGAGCGGCAGCGTGTGGCGGCCGGTGAGGTGGGCGTGCGCGCAGCCGATTCGCCGGCCATCTCGATCGGTGCACTGCCGGTTGGCTGGTATCGCATGGAGTTCTTCGACGCTGACGGCCAGCCGGCCGGTTGGACGACAGCAGCGGTGCTCGGGCGCCTGGCGGCTCCTACACCGCTCGATTCGCCGATCTGTGTGGACGCGGCTGTGGCATGGTTTGCCCGGGACGATGTGGCTGAACAGGCTCGGCATGCCAGCCTGGCAGCGCTGGCCGGCGTGAATTGGATTCGCGATCGGATGACGTGGCGGGAGATGGAACCCCAACGCGGACAGTTTGCTGATCCGCCCACCAACTACGACCGTGCGGCACAGGTCCAGTGCGAGGCCGGCTTGCGGGTCTTGCAGGTGTTTCATCTCACGCCCCCGTGGGCCGGTGACCAGACACTCGATGGCCGCCGCATCACCGCCCGGTTCCCGCGCGACCTGCGGGACATGTTCCGCTTCTGCCGCGAAATGGCGCGACGGTTTCACGGCCAGGTCCACGCCTGGGAACCGTGGAACGAAGCCAATGTTGACACGTTCGGCGGACACACGGTCGACGAGATGTGCTCGTTGCAGAAGGCTGCCTACCTCGGTTTCAAAGCCGGTGATCCGCAGGTGATTGTCGGCTGGAATGCCTATGCGACCATCCCCACCATGCACCACGCGCAGGGGTTGGCCGACAACCAGGCAGGGGCTTACTACGACACCTACAACATCCACTCCTATGATTGGCACCACGGCTACCTGCCGCTCTGGGAGCCGGCTCGTCAGGCGGCTGGCGGCAAGCCGCTGTGGGTGACCGAGGCGGACCGGGGACTGCCCTGCGCAACGCCGGCTCCCTGGCAGGATCAATCTCCGGAGCATGAACTGCACAAGGCGCGCTACATCGCGCAGGCGTACGCGTGCAGTCTGTCTGCCGGCTGCCAGCGCCATTTTCAGTTCGTGCTGGGCAACTACGCAGAAGATGCGCATCGCACTCAGTTCGGTCTGTTGCGCCAGGATCTTACACCACGACCGGCCTACGTGGCGCTTGCCGCCGTCGGCCGACTGTTGGCCGGCGCGAAGTTCGAAACGATCTGGCGCTGTACCGACCAGCCGGACGCGCACGTGTATCTGTTCAATGCCTGGCCCGACGGCGTGAACCGGCAGGTGATTGTCCTGTGGGCGGAGCGGCCGGTCGACTGGTCCGACCGCAACCAGGTGCAGACGCCGTGGCCGCTTCCGGAACAGCTGCAGATTGAGCAGGTCTACGACTACCTCGGCCGGCCGATCGAACGGCCGCACGCGATTGGCGGGTCAGCGGTGTTCGCCGTCTGTGCGCCGGGAGCGTTGTCGCCTCGGACTCCGCCTGACCCTGACCCTGACCCTGACCCTGCGCCGGTGCCGCCGCCCCCCGAGGTCGCCAGCCCGTTTGTGCTGCAGATCCAGATGCCCAGTTCCCTGCGGGTCATGATTCAGCCGATCGAGTGGTCGCAAGGTTACGAGTATCAGGTTCCCGTGGGACAGGAAGTGCCGCTGGTCTTCTTCGGCTACAACTTCTCCGATCAAGCAGCTGCAGGGACCGTCGAAGTCGAGCAGTTGCCGGACGGATGGACGCTTGAGCCGATGCGGTGGTCGCTCGAGACGGACGCGATGGACCGGTGCCGATTCGAGGCCAGGTTGGTTCTTCCCGCGGCAACCGCGGGGCAGTCGCTGGCGGGCGTGATCCGGATGCGTGGAGATTTCGGCGCGGGAAAGAAGTGTGTGCTGGCGTTTGCAGTGCACGGAAAGAAGTGAGTCGCGCGGCAGGCGCTGTGGCGGCCGCCGGCATGGTTGTTCCAGGTATGATTCGAATGGCACTCGGTTATTAGGGGAAGACAGATGCACCGGATGATCCTGACTACGGGTTTCGTGGCGTGGTGTCTTAGCGGCTGCGGCGGTCTTGCCGTGATGCTTGCGATGGCCGGGACAGGCGGGGCATTGCCGGCGCATGCCGCGGCTCAGGCGCTCGCCAGCGTGACGGTATCACCATCGCATGAACCGGTGGGCGAACCGCTGTTTGTCAGCGGCCAGCTCGGGTACCACACCTATCGCATTCCGGCGCTGGTCGTGACGACGCGAGGCAGCGTGCTGGCCTTCTGTGAAGGGCGCAAGAACGCACCCAACGATACCGGGAATATCGACGTGCTGGTCAAACGATCGGCGGACCACGGCCGGACCTGGAGCGAGCAGCAGATCGTCTGGGATGCTGCGGACAATGCGTGCGGCAATCCGTGTGCTGTCGTGGATCGCGACACCGGCACCATCTGGCTGCTGTTGACCTGGAACCTCGCTGACGACGAGGAATCCCGGATCATTGCGCAGACCAGCCGGGACACACGGCGCGTATTCGTGACGCATTCGACCGACGATGGTCTGACATGGTGCACGCCACGTGAGATCACCGACGCTGTGAAGAAGGACACGTGGACCTGGTACGCCACCGGGCCGGGGAGCGGCATTCAGATTCAGCATGGCGCACGAAAAGGGCGGCTGGTCATCCCCTGTGATCACATCGAGGCGGGTACGGGACATTACTACTCGCATGTCATCTATTCCGACGATCACGGTGCCACCTGGCAGCTCGGCGGCAGTACGCCGGAGCACCAGGTCAACGAATGCGAGGTGGTGGAACTGCCGGATGGGCGGCTGATGCTGAACATGCGGAACTACGACGCCACGCGACGCAACCGCCAGGTTGCGATCAGTGACGATGGGGGGGACACCTGGAAGGAGCAGCGTTTTGATGCGGCGCTGATCGAGCCGATCTGCCAGGCCGCGATCGAGCGTTACAGCTGGCCGGGCGACGGCCACCGCAGCGTGATCCTGTGGAGCAACCCCGCGCACGAGAAGCATCGCGTGAACATGACGCTGCGCGCCAGCTTCGATGAAGGGCAGACGTGGACGGCCTCACGTGTGCTGCATGCCGGTCCGAGCGCTTACTCCGACCTGGCGGTGCTCGCCACGGGCCACGTCGCCTGTCTGTACGAGGCGGGGGCGGCGAGCCCCTACGAGTCGATCGTGTTTGCCTCCGTGCCACTGCGCTCGATTGACGGGCCCGGCCAGATCACGACGGTCGACATCTCGGGCGACGCCGACCGGCAGGTGATCGTCGCGGCGGGCACCGCGGATGTCTACCAGGGCCATCCCACGACGTTGCTGATGCCGGATGGCAAGACCCTGTTCGCCGTCTGGTGTATTAACCATGGCGGGCACGCGGGCCCCATGGCGCGCAGCGATGATGGTGGCTTGACCTGGATGCGGCTGGACGATCAGCTCCCGGATGGATATGCCCGGCATCTGAACTGTCCCAGCATCTATCGCCTGGTCGATCCGCAGGGACAGGAGCGTCTGTGGGTCTTCTCGGCACAACCGAAGATGCCGCGGATCGTGAGCGAAGATGGCGGCCGGACCTGGCGGGAACTGCCACCGCTGGGACTGCCCTGCGTCATGACGTTCTCCAGTGTCATCCAGCGCCGGGACGGCAGCTATGTGGGCATGTACCACCGGGGTCCCGGCGGGGAAGACCGCGCGCCGCTCGAAGTGCTGCAGACCGTCACGGCCGATGGGGGACTCACCTGGTCCGAGCCGCAGGTCGTGGCGGCCGTTGAGGGCAAGAACCCGTGCGAGCCGTTTGTCTTCGCGGCGCCGGATGGTGGTCAGTGGTGCTGTCTGATGCGCGAAAACACCCACCGCGGACGCAGTCTGATGATGTTCTCCGACGATGAAGGGAACAGCTGGAGTCCGCCGGTCGACACTCCCTGGGGACTCACCGGCGATCGGCACATGGGGGTGTACACGCCCGATGGACGCCTGGTGATTGCGATGCGCGATCAAGCGCCGGAGAGCGCCACGCGCGGTCACTTCGTCGCCTGGGTGGGTACCTACCAGGACATTCGCGATCTCTGCGCCGGCCAGTGCCGTATCAAGCTCCTGCACAGCTACGCCGGAGGGGACTGCGGGTATCCGGGTGTGGAACTGCTGCCGGACGGGACGATCGTCGCGACCACGTACATCAAGTACCGGCCGGGAGCCGAGAAGCACTCGGTGGTGAGCGCGCGGTTCAAGATCGGTGAGATCGATCGCATGCTGGAGTCTGACTCCGCAGTGGACACTGCCGCTCCCGCGCCATAACCCTTGTGGCAGCTGGGAGTATGTGCTCGGGCTCAGTGGCGACCCGCGCACGGCGCGGCTGGCGTTCGACCCGGGGACCGCCTGCGGCTATTCGACGCACGCGCTGGACCACGCGGCGCTGGTCTGCGAAACGGTCACCGGCAAGCCGTACGATCAGTTCGCGGTGGAGACGCTGTTTCGGCCGCTCGGCAGCAGGTCTGTTGAGACCCCGAACAATAGACAATAAAGAACCTTCCTGAACCTGGAGCATGACCCATGACGCGAACTCACAAGTCCTCCCGCAGGCATTTTCTCCGGACGGTGGCTTCCACCGCGGCCGCGACAGCGGCCATACGCCAAGGCAACCGGTGTGTGCCCCATTCTCGAATGTGGCCACGACATCATCAAAGGGCACGCGGAGGCGATGGAAGTTGTCCGCCGGGTTCAGACAGCCAATTTCGGTGTGCTGTGGAATGATTCCACAATCAATCAGGCGACGTTGGCGGACCTGCAGCCCCGCCTCAGGCACTTTCACGTTCACGACGAGGTGCTCGATCCCGACAATACGAACATACTGAGGCTGGCCGGGCAGATCAAACCTGCCGGCTATCGGGGCTACATATCCCTGGAGATCATCCACGGAAAGAACCTGCCCGAGGATCTGCTCAAGAGCGTGGCGGCGAGGCTCACCCAACAGATCGCGCAAGGCTGAAGTATTGGAGAACCCATGCAACAACGTATTCACCGACTGGTGGCCCTGACCGCTGTGATCCAGCTGTTGTCCGCGCTGCCCGCTGACGGCAACGACGCTGCTGCGCCGGGTGGCGTCGACGTGATGTACGTCTACGACATGCCCCGCTCTCCCGCCAATGCCGATGACTATGACGTGGTCGCGGCGCTGGCGTCCATGCAGGGGATCATCAATCGCGATGCGCCAATCCTGTATGTGAATAACGACGGATACGGCAGGCCCAGATACTGGCTGGACACCCTGTCCCGGGACGGTCGCTGGCTGGAAGGGATCGCGCGGAGGAGAATCACGGATCTGGACGCTGTGTACCAGCTGGCTGCCGGCAAGCTCAAGGGCGCCGTTATCTGGGATACGGACGTGCCAGCCAGCCTGAACGTCGCCACGACCATTGCGGGGGTTGAGGACGCTGTGATCTTCAGCCCTGCGCTGGCGGACAAGTATCTGCGCAAGTGGAACCTGACGGTGATCCGGGACCTGCGCGGGATGTTCACTGGACAGGAGACGGGCAGCCGGAAGAACGACGCCTACCGGTGGGCAATCCGGGAATACGTCGACACCGGGAGATGTTCACCCCATCTCCTCTGCCTGTATACAGACTCTTTCTACGACCGCGCCGCAGGGCAGATTGCCTACCTGATTCTCCGCGACTGGGCGGTGAAGAACCGGGCTTTCACCTACGACCTGTCGCCATGGGGTGACGAGGTGCCAGGGGACGATCCGGATCAACCGCTGGGCACCGACCTTGCCACGTACCATCTGCTGCTGGCCGCCACGCTGAAACAGTCGGCGGGGGAGCAGATGACAGAGGTGGCCGGCTTCTTCAACTTCCAGAAGTACAGCAACGTGCCGGGACATCCCAGCAGACACGATCCGGTGCCGACGGAGTGGGAGACCGTCTACCTGATCTCACCCTACAACTGCTATCAGAACACGGCGACGGAATTCTGCTACAACCAGTCGTTCCACTGTCATGCTCCCAGGAAGCAGTTGAAGCAGGCCAGGCCAGCGGTCAAACGTTCGCTGGAGAACAAGTCGTATGTGGCCATACTGATGGCGGACTACGACTCCGCGTTTCCACTGTATCATTATCTCCCCAACCACTGGAGCGACGAAGTGCGGGGCCAACTCCCGCTGGCTTGGGGCATCAATCCTAACCTTCTGGAAACGTATCCGGACCTGATCGCCTACTTCTACGAAACGGCCACACCGCAAGACACGTTCGTAACGGATGCGAGTGCCGCCGGATACATGAATCCGAACCGGGTCCAGCCACAGTATCTGCCGCTGTTCATTCGCCACAACAAAGCCTTCTACGACGAGGCGGACATGACCATCTCCGGCATGGTGCTGGATTGGGATCAGCCGCGGGACGATGTGAAGGATGCGTTTACCCGCTTCTCGCCGGATGGGTATGCGACGATCGTCACCGATATGCATGGAGGTCCGGGCAAGCCGCCGCTGCCTCACATGTGGAAGGGGATGCCGATCGTGCAATTGCTCGGCGCGGACCCCAATTCCCCGGAGTACACGGCGGGTGAGATCTACAAGGCGGTCAAGCAGCGCCGGCGGGACGAGCCGGGATTCTACTACTTTCGCTGTGTCTGGGTCTCGCCGGCACAGGTCAAGGCATCCCTCGACCTGTTTGCAGAACAGCACCCGGACGAGCCCTTCGAAGTGGTCGGCCTGTACACGTTCTTCGACCTGTTCAAACAGCACCACGACAGGTTGGCTTCCGTCGTGCAGGTGACGGCCCGTCTGCCGCGGACCGTTGCCGTTCTGAAAGGACATGATGTGGGCGTCCGGTGTGCTGTAGAGAATTACACGGCGCAGGCGATGCCGGCTACCGTCACGGTGAGCGGGTTGGACAGCGCTTCGCTCACTCCGAACGACGCGACGCTGGAACCAGACGCCACAGCGGAACTCGTGTTTTCCGGCCGGCCGATCGCCGACCGGATCACCGTCGACGTCCGGGGACCATTTGGCTTGCGGCAGGCCGCGGCGGACGTGAGGCGCGTACCCGGCCCGGAGATTCTGGGGGAGGTCCCAGAGAATACCCGACTGGAATTCGTCAGCGATTTGGGGAGCGAGGCACTCTCGCACTTGACCGGCCGGCTGGTTGTCGATGCTGCGGGATCGATTACCTGGGAGGCCGAGGCGGGCGTTGCCACGCCCGGGTTCCTGGTATACGGGCCGTATGCCAGCCTGGAGGCGGGCCGGTACTTGGCGCTGTTCAGACTTAAACGCACGCCCGAGGGCACTGGCGATGTGGCGCAGGTCGAAGTCTGCGTTGCAGGGGCATCTGTGAGTCTGGGATCGCGCATGGTGACAGCCCCGGACCTGCCTGTGGGAGAATACAGGTCCGTCGCGCTGATATTTGACAACGATCGTCCGGGGAGAACATACGAGTCGCGTATTTTGTGGACAGGCGGCGCCTCGCTGGTCTTCGATCGTGTTATCATCTGGAAGATCGTGGACAACTCAGGAGAATCATCATGAAAAGCATACGCACGATGTCAGTCGGTATTGCGCTGTTATCCGGGATCGTGGTTTTCGGAGGGATGTGCGCGCTGGCCGATCCGCCGCGCGCGTCCGAGCCGGGCAGTTCGGAACCAGCGAACTATGCGCGCCCCTTTGAGCCTCGCACGCGGCCGGCATTTCTGCCGCTGCCACCCGGCGCGGTAGAGCCTGCGGGCTGGCTCCGCGACTGGTGCCTGGCGGCGCGGGACGGCTTCACCGGACACATGGATCAGTACGATGACGAGTTCAAGCGGGCGTGGGCTGCTGATCACACGATGACGGGCGAGGGGCTGTTCTGGTACAAAGGCGCCTGGCCGTACGAAGGGGGCGGGTACTGGTTCGACGGCCTCGCGCGGCTCGGTTACGCCCTCCATGACGATGCTCTGATAGAGCAGGCGTCGCGACGCCTGCACGTGGTGGCGGAGCACATGCGCCCGGACGGGCTGCTCTTCCTCTGGTGGCTCGACAGGAATAACCCGGCCGACCGGGACGCGGTCAACGCAGCTCTGGGAGGCTGGCCGCTCTGGGCCAGCGGCCTGCTGGGACGCGCCATGACCGGTTACTACGCCGGATCGCGCGACCCGCAGATTCTCCAGGCGCTGGAAACCGCTTACGGTACCGACGCGGATTGTCTGCGATCGATCAGCGGCAGCATGTCGAACGTGTGGCCCGCCTATGACACCTACACCTGGACGGGAAACCAGACTATCGCGGCTGCGCTGACAGCCATGTTCGATCCGGAGCGGCCGGGACTGCAACCGAATCTCAACCGTTACCGCACGGCGCCTGACATGCGGCCCGGTTCGGCCGTGGAAAACCAGCATGTTGTGGAGTTCCTGGAAAACACCACACCCTGGGCGGTGGCCTATCTGTGGACCGGTGACGTCAGCTATCTGCAGGCGGCCCTCGGCTGGCACGAGTTCATCGAACGCATCGCCATGCAGCCCCACGGCGTGCCGGTGTCCGACGAGTGGTACGTACCGACGGGTGCGTTCCGCGGGAGCGAAACCTGCGACGTTGCCGGATACGTGTGGAGCCAGGTGAGTCTGCTCGCGGTGAGCGGCGACGGATACATGGCAGATCGGGCCGAACGCGCGTTCTTCAACGCGGGCGCCGCCGCCGTGTCACGCGATTATAAGACGCATGTTTACTTCCAGAGCCCCAACCGGTTCGCCAATGGGTCCCCCGATTTCCCGCACGGACCGCGGGCCGGCGGAGGTTCCTACCAGCCCAAACACAGTCCGCTGTGCTGTACGGCCGCGCTGAACCGTATCGTCCCCTACTACGTGACGCACATGTGGATGGCAACCTATGACAACGGACTGGCTGCGACCTGCTACGGTCCGTGTAAAATCACGGCGCTGGCGGCCGACCGCGTGCCGGTCGAGATTGCCTGTAACACCGACTATCCTTTCAATGAAACGATCGAGATGTCCGTCAAGCCATCCAGGGTGGCGGAGTTCCCCATCTACTTCCGGATTCCAGGCTGGTGCACCGCGCCCGCACTGACAGTCAACGGTGTCGCCAGCGACGTCACGCGGGACGCCCAGGGGTTCGTGCGTGTCAGCCGCAGCTGGAAGCCAGGGGATACGGTCCGCGTGCATTTCCCCATGCAGCCACTTGTGCAGACCGGCCGCGACAACGCCACGAGCGGGCCCTACACCGGCGAACACAAGCCGACGATGGTGGCCATGCCAGAGGAAGGCAGCACACAGGGCGCGCCGTACGCCGCGGTTTCCTACGGACCGCTGTTGTTCGCGCTGGCTATTCCCGACACTCAGGACGCCAATACACCCGATCCCGCTGCACGCTGGCAGTTCGCGCTGGATGTTCAACAGCCGAACATCAGTGTCGAACGCCAGGCGATGCCAGCCCGCTGGGACTGGCCGCTTGAGTCGCCGTTGAAGCTGAAAGTCAACGCGGTCGCGATCGACTGGGCACCCGCCCCCGAAGCGCCCGCCTTGCCGGCTCAGCCTGTGGTGGCGCAGCAGCCGGCAGAACAGGTGACGCTGGTCCCGTACGGCTGCACGAAGTTCCGGATCTCGATGTTCCCGGTCGTGGCCGAGTCGGAGCGGAAGGCAACTCAGGCTCCGTCCGGCCAACTGCTGAACGAGATCCGGATCCGGGATCCGTTCGTTCTGCCCGACCCGCACGCGCAGACGTACTATCTGGTGGCATCCTCGGGGGATGCGATCACGGTGCGGCAATCCGCGGACCTGACCCGGTGGGGCGCGCCGCGGACCGTGTTTACCAAGCCGGACGGGTGCTGGGGCAGCGGCCCAATCTGGGCCCCCGAAATGCACGCCTACGGCGGCAAGTACTATCTGTTCGCCACGTTCATGAACGACACGCCGATCGGCGAACAGTGGAAGGACTGGCCGCCACGTACACAACGCGGTACACAGGTCCTGGTCGCGGATTCGCCGCTCGGTCCATTCCAGCCGTTCAGCAACATGTCGCACACTCCGGTCGACGAAATGGCGCTGGACGGGACGCTGTGGGTCGAGGAGGGCGTGCCCTATATGGTCTATTGCCACGAGTGGGTGCAGATCCGCGATGGCACAATCAAACTGATGCGGCTGAAGGATGATCTGTCGGGTCCAGCTGGCGAACCGGAACTGCTGTTCCGCGCCAGCGACGCTTCCTGGACGCCTCGCGATCGGGACAGCTATGTCACCGACGGGCCGGCCTTGTATCGGAGCAAGTCCGGAAAGCTGTTCATGCTGTGGTCGAGTTTCACCGACACCGGATACACGACCGGCGTGGTCGTTTCGGATTCGGGAAAGGTTGCCGGGCCCTGGCGGCATGCTCCCGAACCTCTGTTCCGTCAGGATGGGGGCCATGCCATGATCTTTCGCACGTTCGACGGCGCCCTGATGGTGTCACTGCACAGCCCCAATCGTTCGCCCGACGAACGCTGCCACCTGTTCGAAGTGGAGGATACCGGCGACACACTCCGCATCGTCGGGACCAGATGAACGCTGCTCCCCGCAGGTGGTGCCCAGCAGCGAGATGCTGAAGAGAAACTGGGCTGAAGAAAAGGAGGAGACGGCCATCATGCAATCCGTGAATCAGTGTGTGCGGCGAACCGTGCGGTTGCCGGTCGTGGCTCTGTTGCTGTGTGCCATGGCGGGGCTGATGGGTGCCGTGCGATCGGCGAATGCGCAGCTGGCACAGGACGATCCCGGTCAGTCGGACTCCGCGCAGTATGCGCCGCGGACGACTGTGAGCATCGTTGACGGGCGATGGCACCTCAATGGCCAGGTCACCTGCCCCGGAGCCAGGGCCGAGGGGCTCTTGTTGAACGTCCGGATGGTGAATGCCGTGTTCGAGGACGCGAGGCGGCACGACTTCGATGCGGAGGCGAACACGCAGGAATTCCTGGAGATCCTGCCGGACTACGTAGCGCACGGCGTGCGCGCCTTCACGCTCGGGCTGCAAGGTGGTTTCCCGGGCTACCAAGGAGCACTACTTAACGACTAAGGAGTACATCATGCGTAGAAGAGATTTCCTGTTGACCGTAGCCGCCGCAGCCGCCTGCCGGACATCAGCTCCCCGTGCGTTGTTCGCCGGGGCGGCCGACGCCGGAGTGTCCAGCGTGCCGCGCAACGCCGACTGCCCGATACCGTTTGACAACACCATCCGCGATCGCATGTGGATGTGGGGGCACGATGCCGGTTCGCTGAGCTACTACATACCGCCGGACCAGGGTGGCGGCCGGATCTATCCTGCGGCGGCGATCAAGTACATGGGAATTCCGAACGTCTGTATGGTGCCTTTCACCGGCACGCCTCGCCCGCACGAATACGACGAGTACGCCCGGCAGTTCGACGATCCCGCAGTCAAGCGTTTCACATGGAGCTTTGTGCATAGTTCGGCCGAGCAATCGGCCACCATCAAGCAGGCGGCGCTACAGCAGGCAGCGAAATATCCGAACTTCGTCGGGCTGGATATGGACGATTTCTTCCACGGCGACGCGGCATCGTTCTCGAGCGGGACCGCCTTCGATGTCTGGCTCGCTGGAGATCTGACCAACGTGCCGGAGTCGCAGCGCTGGCCGGTCACGCTAACAGTCGCATTCGCTGCTCCGCGGGAACTGGACCGGATCGAGCTGATTCAAACGGACTGGAATGATGGGAACTTCCGCACGAAGAATGTGCTGATCGAACTCCAGGGCGAGGATCAGAAGTGGAGCGAGGCTGGCCAGGCGGTGATGACCAACGCGCCCAGGGCGGTGACAGCCGTGAGCGTGCCGCGCCAGACGGCGTGCGGCGTGCGGCTCAAGATCGTCTCGACCTACGACACCGGCCAGACGCACGCTCTCTCGGTCGGACTGAAACGCCTGCGAGCCTTCGCTGGCGACAAGGTTCTGGATCTGTCCAGTGCGGAGGTGGTGCCGAGCTCGCTGTGGGGCCACGGCGAGTTCCCCGCCGAGGCGGTGGTGCGCCCGTGGGACGAGGCGGGGAACGGTGTCACCACCGCCCCCGCCGGTCTGTCGCCACGCCAGGTGGTGGAGGTCCAGCAGGAACTCAATACCACCGCACCAAAATGCCGCGGCCAGAAACTCGACCTGTCTCTGGTCTGGTATACGCACCAGATCCACCCGTCGATCAAACGGCACATTGATCACGTCGACGTCGTGTACTTCTGGACGTGGAACGCCGCTAACCTGGTCGATCTGGAGCAGAACTTCCAGGCGTTTCGCGCGATCTGTCCCGACGTGCGCGTCAGGCTGGGGATCTACATGTGGAACTTCGACACCAAGTCGGTTGTGCCGTTGGAGTTGATGAAGCACCAGCTGGACTGCGCTCATCGCTGGTTGAGGTCGCGGGAGGTCGAAGGGCTGATCTTCCACTGCACGCCGCTCTGCGATATGGGACTGGAAGCCGTGGAATACTCCCGCCGCTGGATCGACCAGCATGGAGACGAAGAGCTGGCATGATCGGGAACTCGTGAAGGTCGCTCTGGACGTGTTCTTGGCGCCGTGCTCCGGCACGATCGGGGCGATCTGATGGCAGGGGGGCGCCGCGCGGGACAACGCGCGGTTCGGCAGCAGTTGCGGCCGCGCCCCACGTTCCCACGTCAGTCAGTAATATGACGATCGTCTTCATTCACCTCATCTCCTGTCGATCGGCCCGGTACCCTCCGTCATTGGTTCTGTTGGCGACTCCACTGGATCATCTGCCACCCTCGACAACTGAGCTGGTCGCATCGGCGGAGAACGGATCCTTGGCCTCCGTCAGATCGCAGCCGCTGACAAAGGCCCGCGACCGGTCGGTGAGTTGGAGGAACGGCGCGTCGCCAGTCTCGGCCAGGCAGTTGTAGATCCGCGCGGAGGAATTCTTCAGGCCGATCTGAGCGACTCCGGGCAAAGCACAGAAGCCGCGCGAGGTGATCCCGGTCAGCGCCGCTCGCGACACGTCCTCGCAGTAGACCGTGTGGCGCCAGTGCCCTTGGGACTGTGTCCAATCGACATCCAGGCTCTCCACCCGCAGCCCATCGACTTTCGTACAGTACATTGCGTAGGGGTTCCAGGAACCGCCCCAGATCTGACTGCCCGCCAGTCTCGCCTGCTCGGGCATGTCGCCGGTAAGGGTCAGGTGGAGATTCGAAATGGTGACGTTTTCCACGTTGCGGTCGGCATAGCCGCCGACAAAACAGCCGATGCGGCAGTCGGCCACGATATTCGAGACCAGCACATTCTTCAGGTAGACCTGCGCTTCGTTGTCTGTCTCGTTGCCCATCCAGAAGAAGAGAGCCCGATTGACGTTCCGCATCGTGATGTTGTTGAACACGATGTGTTCACAGCGGCTGCCCTTCTGGATCCGCGGTACATCCGGCAGGATGCTGATGATATCCAGTCCGATATCGGTGTCGTAGATCGTCAGGTTGCTGAAGGTGCAGTTGCGGATGATCGAGTCCCCCTCGTAGCCGATCCGCACCCCGCAGGCGGGCACCGAGCAGAGTACGCAGTTGGTGACTGTGATATCCTCGCACGGCTTGTCCGCGCCCAGCAGCCCCCCATCGCTCTTGATCGCGATCGCGTCGTCGCCGCCATCGATCAGGCAGTTGGCGATGCGCACCCGGCTGCAACAATCAATGTCAATGCCGTCCGTGTTCGGCCCGTCGTGCGGGTTCCGGATCACGATGCCATCGATGTTGACGTCGTCGCACCCGATGAGCCAGAGCGTGTAGCAGGGGGAGTTGACCAGCGACACGTCGCGCACCAGCAGGCTGTTGCTCTGCACCAGGCAGACCAGCGCCCGGGGCCGGCTGGGGAGCGGTTTCCGGACGTGTGCATTGATCATCTCGTCGAGCCAAAATGCCGGCCCCTGGCCATCAATCGTACCGCGCCCTTCGATCGCCACGCGCTGAAGCCCCTCGCCATAAAGCAGGAATCCGGTTTTGAAAGCGGGCGCACCCAGCGCGTTCTGGCGCGGAATAGCCGGATAGTCTTGCGGCCGCGGGCTGCCGCGCAGGACCGCCTGCGTGTCGAGGAACAGGCGGACGTTATCTTTGAGAAAGACAGTGCCGGAGAGGAAGATGCCGGGCGGGAACAGTACTGTTCCACCCCCCGCCGCATGACAGGCATCGACAGCCTGCTGGATTGCCGCCGTGTCGAGCGCGGTACCGTCCCCCACGGCTCCATACTGCGTGACCGAAAACACTTGTCCGGGCGGAGCCTCCGCAAAGCAAGCTCGCGCGCTGACCGTTGCCAGGATCACTGCCAGGATCTTTGCCAGGATCTTTGCCAGGATCAGGGCCGCGATGACTATGCTGGAATTCTGCTGGCGATTCACGGTTGCTCCTTCATCGGTGGTTGACCATCAGAGATGCGGCTGCGACGAGGCCGGCACACACCGGACCGATTTGCCGGCCGCACACCCGTCACTTTGGCGAGACGGTGACCTTGCGGCGATACAGCGTGTCGATGCCGTAGTTCGCGGCGCTCTTGTGGTTGATCAATACGTAGAATTCCCCGCCGACGGTGCTCATGTCGTTTGTCTCCCGGTCTTGTTCGTGGGCCACGAACGTCGAATAGGGCATCCATTGCGCGGGCTCTTCGTCGAGAAGATACTGCGACTCGAACTGCACACCGTCCGGAGACAGGTGCAGATACAGGCGGCCGACCCCTTCCTGGTAGCACCAGCGGGTGATCATGTACTGGCCGACGGCGCGATTGTACGCCGCGTCGGCATGCAGGTCCGCCGGGTGCCCGCCACGGGCCGTGCAGTCTGGCAGGACGGCGGAACCGAAACCTGTCAGCCCATCCTCGTCCCAGGACCCGTCGCGGTACTTGTGCCACGGTGTCACGGTGTGGTTGCGTGCAGCGGCCAGCACGTCGGAGATCCGAGCCCGCGCCACAGCCAAACGCCTTCCCCCCGGGCCGTGCTCGTTGAAATAGACATGGAAGAAGAACCAACGCGTGTCGTCCCGCCTCAACGTTGGCAGTGAGGCGTCCATCACGAACGGCATCTGGTCGCGTGCCCGGATCAACTCGCGCGGACCGATCGTCACGTCAAACGCTTGCCGGGCCGTTTCTTCCGCCGGCGCTGCGTCTGCTGCCGGCTGGTCGGCCTGTTGTGCTTGCGCGACAGCCCATTGCAGTGCCACAACGGCGATACACATGCCACAAGCTGACGGCAGCCGTGTGCGATTCGATCGGGCAGGCATTTCGTGCTCCTCCTGGTGTTCCGGGATCATCGTGCTCCACACACGCCTGAAGATCGGCGCGCGAGGCAGGTCAATACACTCACTTCACACTCACTTCGCGGCGGTACTGGTACTCGCCTGGGCAATCCGCGGGAACTCCGTGATGCGGATGTTGGTACACCCGTAAGGGATGAGCGTCACTTGCTCGAGCGGTTCGTTCGAATCCTGGGGTTCGGGTGGTACTTCTGCCGCCCAACCGTGCGCGAGTGTCCATCCCGGCAGCCTGCGCCCTTGGGCAGTTGCGACAACCCCCGCGCCGTCGGGCGAGAACGGTCGCGCGCCCACCGGCTGTTCTTGGAACGTGACGCTGGCCTCAGGGTCGGCTTCGTCGATCAGCAGCCCGTAGTTCCAGGGTGTCGTGGGATGGACTTCGAAATCGCCGTGCGGCAGCTCCCGGTGCGGTTTGTCGGCATTCACCCGTTTCCAGGTCTCGCCGATCTTCAGCGAATAGACGAGCGGACCGCGTTCCAATGTCAGCGCCTGGTTGTAGCGCCGGCAGGCCTTTGCGCGCATCGGAAACCGCAGACGCACTTCGGCGGTGTCCTCCCACGTACGCTCGACGCGGTGAAACGAGCCGGGTGCGAGCGGTTCTTCCGGGCCGCCGGCAAGTCGTATGGTAGCGCCGTGAGCCCAGGCCGGGACGCGCAGCACCAGCGGGAAACGAGTGGGCTTCTCCGCCGTCACCGTCACCGCGAGCGTGTCGCGGAACGGGTAGTCGGTGTCGAGCACCACGCGGACCGGCACGCCATGCACGTCACACTGAACGCTGCTCGGCGCGTATGCTACCGCCGCCAGGCCTTCGTCCGGCGTGCGCATCCAGAGGTGAGCGGCGAACTTCGGCCAGCCCTGGTGCATGTTCGCCGTGCAGCAGCCGTAGTTGGGCTGCAGGCCGAAGAGGTTCGAGTCCGGGCCGTTGGTGCTCCACATGTGGTCCGGGTTGATCGTGCATTGGACCTGATTCACCTGCTGGTCGTACTGGTGCGACCACATGTCGGGCGCAAAGGTGGCCGGCAGCGCGTTGAAGGCGACCCGTTCCAGCCGATCACCCCAGGCCGCGTCGCCCGTGACGGCAAGAAGATGCTCCAGTGAATACATGGCCTCGACCACTGCGCACAGTTCAGTGCCTTGGACGGGATTCTTCCCCGAGAGGCACTCGTCACCGGTGAACAGGCCGTGGACCTGGCCGTGATAGCGGTCCAGGACCTCGAACATGCGGGTGGCGAAATCCCGTTCCGCCTCCTGGTGCGTGATCCGCCAGGAGAGTGCGTAGGCCTTCAGCGCCATGCCGGTGTTGACAACGTGCTTGTCCCACCGCCAGAGGCCACGGCGCGGCGTTGGTGTCGTCACGTCGTCACTGCTGTAGAATGCCATGTAGTCGAAGCTCTGTGCGCGCAGCTTGTGCGCCAGGTCCAGGAGCCAGGCTTCGCCCGTCCTGTCGTAGGCGTAGTAGACGGAGATGAGTCCTTCGAACCAGCGGAACCGGCCCCAACCGAACAGCGGCGTCCGCTCCAGCGTCTCCAGAACTGCACGCAGATTACGGACTACGGCGTCGAGCACCGCCGTGTCACCCGTCGCTTCGTGGTATTGAACGAGCGCCTTGTTCGCCAGCAGAATGGCCCACAAGTCATACGGCTTGGTCCGAGCGTCCGCCGGATAAGGCGCATACCAGCCATCCGGCCGCTGAGCGGCCACGATCTGGTCGACATACCGCTTGACCTTGGCCTGCAGGGCCGCGTCTTCCAGCAGCCAGGCCAGCGGGATCACGCCGTCCAGCCAGTACGGCGCGCGCTCCCACCCTTCGGCGCTGCCGCCAAACCACTGGCTCTGGCCGACATCAGGCCAGAACTCGTCGAGGTGACCGCTCAGGCCGTCCGCCTGCAGACGCAGCTGACGCTGAAGCCACCCTGCGGGGCTGACGCACCCGAGCGGCAGAGGGCGGAATGCAAGTTCCGCCAGGCCTGATGACTGCCCGTTGTGGTGCGGTGCGCCTGCACCGGGATCGGGCAGTGGCGCTGCGGCTCCGCCGGCGCAGGGTGACACGGCAATGGCAGCGGCCCCGGTAGCAAGGTTCGTAAGAAATCTGCGGCGTGCGATGGGCAAGGTGTTCATGGGTTTCTCGTGTGCCTCTTCATGGAGGATCATGTGGCAATCCGACTTTATTATCGCTATCATCGCGTATGACGAGGTCCATGGCTACATGCCTGCGGGACCCGGGCCGCTGTGGCTTGCTGTGGCTGGTGTTCCAGTTTCGGGAGAGATAAGGATGACGGTCAAGGCACTTTCGCGACGCGGTTTTCTCCAGCTCGGCACGGTGACCGGTGCAGCGGTACTGCAGGCACGAACACCAGTGCATGCAGGCGGATCCGACGTGCTGAAAATCGGACTGGTGGGCTGCGGCAATCGTGGCCGTGGTTCGCTGTTCGATTCCCTGACGGCCATGCCGAACGTCCGCGTCGTGGCGCTCGGCGACCTGTTTCGGGAGAAGGCCCTCCTGGCACGCGACGCGATCGCCGCCTCGGATGTCGGCCAGGGGCGGATCGACGTGCCCGAGGAACGGATCTTCACCGGATTCGACAGTTACCAGGGGGTGATCGCCGAGAGCGACATCGTGCACATCGCGCTGCCCTCGCGATTTCATCCGCTGTACAACCTCGCCGCGGTGCAGGCGGGAAAACACGCTTTCACCGAAAAACCGAATGGCATCGACGCGGATGGCGTGCATATCACGATCGAAGCGGCGAAGATTGCTCAGCAGAAGAAGCTCGCCAATGTCTCGGGGCTCTGCTACCGCTACGACCTGCTCCGCATGCAGGCGATTGACCGCATCCGTAACGGGGAAATCGGCGAGATTCTGGCCGCACAGTCCGACTACCTGCGGACGCCGTACAACCTCATTCCAAAACAGCCGGAATGGTCGGAAACCGAGTATCAGATCCGCAACTGGGAGCACTTCACCTGGCTCAACGGAGATGAGATCCAGCAGTCACTGCTGCACAATCTCGACTCGGTCCTGTGGGCACTCGATGACCAGTTGCCCGAAACCTGCTACGCGCTCGGCGGCCGATCCAGCGTCTTCAGCCCGGCGCTCGGCGATCTGTTTGATCACGCGTCGGTCATCTACGATTACGCCGATGGCAAACGGATCTATGGTGCGACACGGGTCGCCGAGAATTGTCACACGAGCAACATCGACGTCCTGCACGGGACCCGAGGACGCATGGTCTTCAACGCGACCGGAATCCCGTTCATGACCGATACGCGCGGGAACGAACGCTGGCGCCCCAATCCCGACGACCGGATCCGTTCGATGTACGTCCAGGAGCATTACGCCCTCATCAATTCCATCATGGAAGGTCAGCCGATCAACGATGGGTTTCGCATGGCCCAGTCGACCATGGTCGGCGTCCTCGGGATGATCGCCAGTTTCACAGGCAAACGGGAGTCGTACCAGGAGCTGTTCGACAGCCGGTTCAAGATCGAGCCGAATGTGGACCATCCATCATTCGAGATGCCGGTCACTCCGCCGGAGGCCAGCGGGCTCTACAAGATCCCGATCCCGGGAGAGTATCGGATATAGAGCCGGTGCCAGCGGCAGGTCGAGCTGCCTGGCTGTCCGCCGGGCCGCCGGTGACAGCCACGATGTGGGCCGGACCGGGACGCCGCTGCCGGGGATGCGTGTCATTGAATTCCGCCATGCCGCCTGATACAAACGGGATGTATCACGTATTAGAGAGAACAGGAGCGACAATGAGATTCTCCGTACTTGTTCTTGTTTGCTCATGGGCAATGAGTTTGCTGGTCGGCTTGGGCGGGTCTGCCGCTGCCCAGCAGGCCGAGACGATCAGACAGTGGACCTTCAACACGGACGGTGACAACGAAGGTTGGACCGAATGGAACGGTCTGAGGGATGTGGTTGTCCAGGATGGCGTTCTGCGCGGCGTCGTGGCTGGGCGCGATCCGTTCATTGTCATTTCTGATCTGGACCTCCCGGCCCGCCCCTGGAACGTATTCCGGGCACGGCTGCGTATCGTCCAGGACGAACCGCTGCTTGGACGCCGGGGGGAGCTGTTCTACACCAACACCAGTGAAGGGCCGTATGGAGGGTTTTCCCAGGCCAAGACGGGCCAGTGGACTGCGCCTGAAGCCAATACATGGGACGTGGTGAGTATCTATCCGTTCTGGAGCAAGGAAGGGAAGATCATCAAATTGCGGCTCGATTTCCCGGCGCCGGCTGAGAACCAGGTGAACAAAGCAATGGTCGAGGTCGACTGGATCGAAATCGCCGATCTCAAGCTGGAGACCCAATCGGAGATCGAGCCTGCCTGGAGCATCGAGGACGGCACTCAGGACACATGGGAGTCGCCCATGTTCACCCTGGACACGCAGCAGATCGGCAACTGGCTGACAATCGGTGCTTCGACGGACGAGCCCCGATCTGTTGAGTTCGCCTGGATGAACGATCAGGGAAGGTTCCACTCGACTGCTATTGAGCTCGAGCCGAACGCGACGGGGCTGTATAACGTCGATCTGACCCGCAGCAGGTACTGGACAGGACGCGTGCATCAATTCAAGTTGCAGGTGCTGCCCGACGCCGCATCGGAGGGCGCTGTCGCATTCCGGACGGTTGCGGTGAATCCCCGCCCGCAGGGGCCGGCGCAGATCGACGTGCTGTTCTGCGGTATTGAAGACGCGATCCTCCGCGCCGGTTACGACACGGAGTTCTTCCTGGACATGGTCAACTGCGGTGGCGAGGATACGCCCGCGCTGGCGCTCGACAACGTGAAGCTGCCGGACGGCGTGTCGCTCGGGGCCGCGGACAACGTCCGCAACATCGAGCCGCTCGAGACCGGAGAACGCCGGCGCATGCTGTTTCCGCTGAAGGTCAACACGCCTGTGGAAGGCGCGATCTCCCTGGACCTGGTTGCCCGTGCAGGTGGGAAACTGCAGAGCGTTCCAGTGGAGATCCCCATCACCGTGCTGCCGTCGTTGAACCTGCCGAAGGCGGACTATGTGCCGGAACCGGAGCCAGTGAAATCCAATTACGAAATCGGTGCGCTCTATTTCCCCGGCTGGTATCACGGGCATTCCTGGTCCCGAGTCTGGAACCGCTGTCCGGATCGGCGCCCCTTGCTCGGCTGGTACAACGAGTCCAGTCCCGAAGTGATCGACTGGCAGATCAAATGGTCGGTCGAGAACGGCATTCAGTTCTATCTTGTGGACTGGTACTGGAATAAAGGCAACCGGTCTCTGGAACACTGGGTGAAAGGGTTTCAGCAGGCGAAGTACCGGTCGTATCTGAAATGGGCCATGATGTGGGCCAATCACAACGGCCCGGGCAGCCACAGTGTCGAAGACCAGGCCGACGTGACTCGCTACTGGATCGACAACTACTTCAAGACGCCCGAGTACTACTGTATCGACGGGCGGCCGGTCGTCATGATCTGGTCCGCGGCGGGCATGGACAACGACGTTATTGCGATCGAAAGGAAGAAGGGGAACGAACTGCGGAAAGGGGAGGGGGTCAAGAAGCTGCTCGACCTGTCGCAGCAGATGGCGAAAGAGGCCGGACTCAAAGGGATCTACTTCGTGGCCATGAAGTGGCCGGAAGCGTCGACCAACGCGGCGGACATCCAGTGGCTGGCCGACGCCGGATTTGAAATGACCTCCATCTATCATTTCATGGACGACGGCGGCAAGGCCGTCACGCGGCGGAAGTTCAACTTCGACCTGGTCGTCGAAGCCTCCAAACCGTTCTGGGAGCAGCGGCATCAGACGGGGATCCTGCCGTTCCTGCCGAACCTGTCCACTGGCTGGGACGACCGCCCCTGGAACGACCACTGCTGGATCGCGGAACGGACGCCGGCCAAGTTCGGCGAGATCTGCCGGCAGTTCAAGGAGTTCTCCAAAGAGACGGGAATCAAGCGAGCGGTGCTGGCGCCGGTCAACGAGTGGGGTGAAGGTTCGTATGCCGAGCCCTGCCGCGAATTCGGATTCGGCATGTACGAGGCCGTGCGCGACAACCTGTGCGAGAAGCCGGCATCCGGCTGGCCACTGAACTACGGCCCCAAAGACGTCGGATTGGGGCCGTATGAGTACACCGAAGGGGCGAAGTATTGAGGACCAGGAGGCCGGTGCGGCCGGCTGCGTCTGGAGCATGGCGCGGGCCGCTGCGGATCGCTTCCGTAGCGGCCGCCGCAACGGGTGGTCCTGTTGCGGAGCACGCCGGCGCGAAGCAGGGGACGAATGATTGCTCGAGCAAGGAGTTCTGATATGTCGCAGTCCGTCGCGGACACACGTGCGCCGCACAGACCATCCTGGTGGAGGACCATTGGTCCGGCGCTGATCACCGCCTGTGTCGTGTTTGGCCCGGGCAGCCTGATCATCAATGCGAATGTGGGCGCCACGTACGGCTACCAGCTGCTCTGGCTGCTGGTGCTGGCCGGGCTGTTCATGGGCACGTACATGACGATGTCAGCGCGGGCCGGCGTCACGGCCGGGGCTACGCACTTCGCGGTCCTGGCCCGCGACGTGGGGAGGCCGGCAGCGGCCTTCGTGGGGCTCGTGCTCTGCCTCACGTGCGCTGCGTTCCAGTTCTCCAACAACCTGGCGATCGCGCTGGCTGTCGGGGCCCTCGCGCCGGAAGGACACGCCCTGACGCTGCAGATGATTGCCATGGTCGGGCTGAACGCCGTCCTGATCCTGTTCCTGTTCCGAGCGCGGCACGTCTTCAAGACGATTGAAAGCGTCATGAAGGTCATGGTGGGCATCGTGCTCATGTCGTTCCTGTTGAATCTGCTCGTGGTGCGTCCCTCCCTGACCGGCGTGCTCGGCGGACTGGTCCCGCGGATACCCGAAGGACTGTCGCTGGGGATCCCCCAGATCGTCGAAGGTGCGATCGAAGACCCGCTGGTCCTGCTGGCGTCGCTCATGGGGACCACCTTTTCCGTGGCCGGCGCGTTCTTTCAGGGAAACCTGGTGCGGGAAAAAGGCTGGGGGCCGGACGACTACGATCGTGGGGTCGGCGATTCCATCACGGGCGTGTGCGTCCTGACCCTCGTCAGCGCCATGATCATGATCACGGCGGGGACAGTCATCCCCGGTGCCCGTCCCGATAACCTGGCCACCCTCGCGATGACCTTGGGACCGTTGCTCGGACCTACCGCCTTCTACGTGTTCTGTATCGGCCTGATTCCGGTAGCGCTCAATCCGTTTCTGATCAACGCCATGATCGGCGGCACCGCGCTTGCCGACGGGCTTGGGATGCCGGCGACCTTCAACGACCGGTGGCCACGCATCCTCACGGTCGTCGTGCTGCTGATCGGTCTGGTCGTCGCGGCGATCGGGTTGTGGTACGAGATCCCGCCGGTCAATCTGATGATCGCCGGCCAGGCGATGACCGTCATCGGCAACCCGATCATGGCGGCCACCCTGTTGTGGCTGGCAAACCGCAAGAGCACGATGGGCGAGCGCCGCAACCGGGCGGCAAGCAACATCCTGGGCACGCTGGGGCTGGTCGTCGTACTGCTCCTCGCGCTGCGGATGCTCTGGTTTGTCTATCTGCGAATCAGCCTGCTCCTGGCCGGCTGACGGAGGTCTTTTTCCCCCGCGCGTGCAGTAGGAATATCACAACGGCGATTGAGAAACAGGACTGCTCATGACACGTTGGTAATAGGCTTGGTACTGCTTGTAAGCGGCTCGCGATGCCTCGGCTTCCTCACCGAACTCGCCGCCACTGGCCCCCTGGCCCCCCTCGTTGCGATACGGATCCATGAACGGGAAATAGCCCCAGTTGATGATGTTGTCGGAGTACTTCGCGGCCAGCAGCAGTTTCTGCTCGAGCCATTCGATGGGAGTGAACCGCCAGGGTACCTTCCGCTGCGCCTCGAGCGGCAGGAACTCGTCCCAGCTCCGCACGTCGGCTTCCCCCGTTTCGACGTTCAGCCAGAACTGTGCCCCTGCCTCCCGCGCGGCCCGGGCTGTCGCAGCCCAGTACGGCTCGCGCTGTTCGAGCGTGAAGAACGCGAGGTGCTCACCGCTGTCCTGCAACATGATCACGTCGATGCCGGTCTCTTTGAGCGTTGCGCCCCACCAGTCGGCATATTGCTGCGGCGTGAGATAGATGAAACCGCGGCGGCTGGTATCGTCGAGCAGGAAGAACGGTGAGATGGTCACTAGCGAACCGGGCGCGACGCGATGGCACTCGGCCGCTATCGACTTCCACACGTGACGCCAGAACGCCGTTTCTTCGGTGTCGCCCGGACGAATCGGGTTGATCTCGTAGTTCAGATACCACGCATGGAACGACGAATGATGGCCGTACCGCCCATGAAGATCACGGACGGCCTCGGTTACCAGAGCGATCAAATCCTCGGCTGACGCCTTGCGGTACCAGCCACCCTGGGGCAAGTCGATGATCACCTTCATGTTCTTCTGGTCGGCCAGGCTGTAGATGCGCTCCAGCAGATCAGCTCCGCCGTCTTGCGCCAGAACGCCTGCCGCGTTGAGCAGCCACAGCAGGTCAAACCCGACGTCGCGTTGCGCCTGGATGGCTTTCTCCAGTTGCTCGTCGCTCCAATCCACGACCTGTGGCTGAATCCACCACAGCGCCCCGCGGATCAGCGGCTGGACCTGCGGCCGCATCTCGTCCCCCCGTGCCGCTTCGTCCTCTGCCGCACACGCCGGCGGACCCGTCATCCCCATCAAGACTCCCAGGATCCCTGACGTCAACACGAAGGATTTCCACACGTTCATTTCCTCCCCAGACGGTTCCCACCTGCAACCGTGGCTTTCGCGCCGCGACTGTTCCCCCCAGCATACCATGTCTGGACGACATATGAGGAGATGGTCCAACGGATCCACGACGATACCATCATCGAGCCGCACGTACAGAACCTGAACGTCTGCAACTGGAGTAAAGGCACGTACCCGGGCTGGTTGGAGCACAGGACTCGGACGATTCGTGCCGTGTCGCGAGCGGGCTCTTCTGGAGGCAATTGAGCCGCGGGATTGCCGTCGCCACCCTGGGGGCCTTTGTTGCCCCGGCGATGCAGACGCGCGGTGCGATGGAGCGAATCACAGTCGGCTCGATAGGTTGTTCCGACAGGGGAATCGCCATCGGCGGGCAATTGCGTACACTGGACGTGCGAATGATCTGAGCCTGCGATCCCGCTCAACATCGGGTGGAGAACGCGAAGAAGCGTCTGGAGGCGGATCGAGCCGTGGGCGACGGCGGAAGCTCGGTGATCGCCTTGAAACCCGATTGCGAAATATCGACACCGTGTGGTGCGCGATCCGCATCCAGGCAGTCAACACCTCGTCGCCAGGACTGGAGACAAGCTATGCAGCAACGAAAGGTCTTTGCGTTAACGCTCGCCCTGCTGACCGTGCCGGTGGGCGATCCGCAGGGCGGGCTCCGCCGCGAACTGCCGACCATCGCCGTCAGCCGTCCCGGCCCGCAGCAGTTCTCGCTGCTGTGGACGCTGAGCGACGGCGCTGATCCGGCGGTTCAGGCGACCGGTCCTCAAGTCCCGGCAGGTCACGGCCCGACAACGGAGGGAATTCCGCGGGCCGTCGAACGAGAAATCGCGGCCGGCCTGTTTCCCGGCGTCGTGCTCCTGGTCGGACGACCGGGACGCGTGCTCTATCACGAAGCGTTCGGCCATGCCCGGATCGTTCCCGAGAAAGTGCCGATGCAGAAAGACTGCATCTTCGATTTGGCCAGCGTGACCAAAGTCGTGGCCACCGCCACCGCGTTCGGCGTTTGTGTGGACGATGGGACGCTCCGCTTTGGCATGCCGATTCGCCAGGGACTGCCGGATCTTTCCGGCAGCGGCATCGATCCGATCACCGTCGATCAACTGGCGACGCACACGTCCGGCTTCGACAATGCCAAGTATCATGGGCGGGCACGCGGGGAGGCGATGCTGGAACAGATGCTCCACGCCTCACCCCAATGGGAGCCGGGAACGCGTTACGAATACTCCTGCCTGAACATGATTCTGCTGGGCCGGATGGTGGAAAAGGCGAGCGGGCAAGGTCTGGATGCGTTCTGCCAAACGCGGATCTTCGGACCGCTGGGGATGCGCGACACGGCCTTTGGCCCGCTCCGTCCTGCGCCGCGAGTGGTGCCGAGCGGGGCTGCGGAGATCGGTCAGATCGAGGACGAGCAGGCACGTTGCGCGGGAAGACCGGTGGGCAACGCGGGCCTGTTCAGCACCGCCGGCGACCTGGCCCGTTTCTGCGAAATGATGCTGGGCGCGGGACGGCTCGACGACGTCCACATCCTGTCGCCGGAGTCGCACCGCCACATGACCCGCAACCAGCTCGGCCCGTCGCTGACGCCCCACGGCTTCGGGTGGGAAATGGATCTGCAATCCCTGCACCGCCCCCGGCGACTGTCGGAAAAAGCCTACGGCCACAGTGGCTACACGGGACAGTCCATCTGGATTGATCCAGAGAAGCAGGTGTACGTCATCGTGTTGACCAACCGCAATCACCCGCGAATGGTCGACGGCGAGCGGAAGACACAACAGTACCAGGCGCGGGCGCGGATTGGAGATGCCGCCCTGGAATTCTTGGAGTCAGAAGGCCAACTGCCCAGGGAGTTGCCATGACCATCCAACCACGCTCATCAGAACGTCACTCCCCATCCGATCCCTCGTGAGCCGCAACGCGGTGATTTCATCGTAGCCCGGGGTAAGCCGCGTTTCGCGGCGCCACCCCGGAGACCCGGGCACGAGAACATGTCGGTCGCGCCCCAGACACGGCGCCGAATCGGCGGTCGAGCAGCCCGGTATGCTGCCGAGACCGCAAGCAGTAGGGGTGTGCCTCGCGCGCCATCGTCGGTGTGATACCGGCCGCGGCCTCGATCGACCTCCGGTGCGCTTGTGGCCTTTTCGCTCGGCCGGCGCGCCTCGGCCTGATTGACCCAGGGTTGCGTTGGGTGGCTGCGCCCCCCAACTTGCCCTGAGCTGTTTTCGGTCGCCCGCTACGCGGGCTGCCACGATTCCCGCGTACGCGCAGCAGCGAGCCCGTAGGGTGCGACCAGCTCGCCGCGGGAACACTTGCCCGATCGCACGACTTTCCGGCGAGCGCCGTCACACCATGCACCTATTCCAGCCGTAATCCTGGCTCCTCGCCTGGTTCGTCGCTTCTGAGAATGAAATACGTAATCTTCGGGCTGAACGTCATGCGATCGAAGACTGGCACTTGCGAACCGTGGCAGTCAAACGCCTCGGTAAGCGCGCCGGAAATCCCGACATGCTTCGTCACGGAGTCACCGGGGGACCAGATGGCGTACGCGGTCTGACCGTCAGGACGCTTCCACGAAATCGTGCAGAGTTTCCCGTCGGCCGCAAACAGTTCGCCCGGCTGATTCACCGATCCCGCAGGACGCGCTTTTGTCAAGGCCCGGTAGGCCAGGTAGCCGGGCTTCGGCGTGAGATCGGCGTGAACGATCCCGAAATGATGCTCCGGGTCCACGTCATCGCGCTCGACGGCCTGGAATTCGTAGGGGAAGAATCGCTCGACGCCGAACGACACCGCCAAAAGGATCGCCTGGCTGAGGTAGATGCCCTGATTCGGCTCCAGCGTGCGGTTGGAAGAGCCGATCGAATCCTGAGTGGTATTGAGGATGATGTTTCCTTTCCAGTCGCTGCGGAAACGATAGATGCCGGCGATCACCTTCGTTGCATCCTCCGCGTAGACGAGCAGCGGTTCAAGCGAGTCTCCTTCTTTGAGGAGTTGCTGCGAGTAGAATGGGATTCCGCCCAGTGCTGCGAGCGTGCCGCCATCTCGGACGTAGGCGCGGATTTCGTCCTGGGCACCCGTCGGAAACGACTCGGTCGGTGGGAGAAGCAGGACGGGAAATGTAGCCGGATCAAGGGTCTTCAGGTCGGCGATTCGCATGGCCTCGAGTTCCGCACGGGTGGTGAGGATCCTGCGCCACACCTCCGTACTCAGGCAGTTGGACGGCGGGTAGAACGGGTCATAAAGGACAGCGATTTTGCCCGGCACGCCCTCCGGGAACAAACGAGCCAGCGCGGCGTCGATGAGCAGGCCCGAATTCCGGCCCAGCGCAGGAGGAGTAGACCAGCCCATCTCAGTGATCCAGAGCGGTTTGTCCTCGCCACAGTATTCCGTTGTCAGGTCATGAAACCGCTGAATGTCAGCCAGAAACTTGCGGGTTGCCTGAACTGTGCTGAGCCCACCGCGGTAGGGATGGATGTTCGCCACGTCGAAGTACGGCCCTGCGCCCGCCTGCAGCGTCTGTTCGTAGTAGTCGAACGGAACCCCCGCCAGGCCGCCATACACGACGACTGACTCCGGATCTATCTCCTTGATAGTTTCGTACGTGCTCTTGAGGAACCGCGCGTATGCTTTCGGATCCGGATCTGCCACCCAGAAACTCTTCAGGTTCTGTTCGTTCCAGATTTCCCAATGCTTGACGCGACCCTTGAAGTGCGACACGGTTCGGCGCACATAGTCGAGCCAGGGTTCCACATGGTCGCAAACTGGGCGCGCCCAGGGCACCGTGTAACCGAGGATCACGAGCAGATTCAAGCCCCGCGCCTCAGTCTGGTCCAGAACTTTTTCGATGTGGTCAAACTGCCACGTTCCGCGCGGGTTCTCCACCGTGTCCCAGTAGAAATCGCAGCGCACCCAGGCCAGGTCCGCCTGCCGCATGAGTTCCAGATTCTTCGGGACGAACGCGTTTTCCTGTCCCTTCATGATGTCCGCGTACACGCCGTATGGACTTTCCGCGTTCGTTTCACTCTGTGCGCCCGCCGGGAAAACGGGCATCGCACACACGAACATCAGCAGGAGCCCAAACGCCTTCGAAAATGTCAGCCATCTGCCCCACATACGGGACTCGCCCAGCCACCGAAGGGTTCGCGTCTGTAGACTCATGAAGTTCTCCCAAAGAAACAAAGAAGACGTTCCACACAGGGCGTAATGGGGCCGCAGCCTGTCGACTGCGGAAGGTGCCTGTTTCCGAGGGCTCTGCCCTACGAGCAAATCAGCTTCAATGGGACCAGTCTTGTGTTCCAGGACAATGTGGACTGGAAGAACGATTTCGAGAATTGTATGATTAAGCGACGTGAGATACAATGCCCTCCGGGCCAATCACAAAATAATGAACCGATTTACCGTTTCCGCGCGACTTATGGGGTGAGCCCCCAGAGCCCGTGAAAATGGAGCAACAGCAATGGACGACGCCAAAGCATTAGTGTGTTTGGCAGTACTCGACCGCTATCGTCGGTTGATCCGCTGTTTGGTGCCATCCACCTATGAGCCGGAGGACGTTTTTCAGGATGTATTCATTGCCGCCGCGGTCAACCAGTCTCGCACAGTCGGGCCTATCCCGAGGCAAGTTGGCTTCGAATCGTGGCGCGAAACTCAGAGAGAAACCACAACTGGCGGAATATGCTTGAAGCACGGCCTTGCTAATCCAACCTTCCATTCCCTTTCAGTAGATTCGAGGACGAGTTGTGACCGACACCGACACAAACTGTTTCGTCCAGGCATTCGAGAAACTCACGACATACCGCCCCTTTCCGTGGCAGATTGAGTTGTACCGTCGGTTTCTTGATGGACAACTGCCGCGATTGTGCAATCTTCCGACGGGATTGGGGAAAACCTCCATAATTGCTGTCTGGCTACTTGCTCTGGTTGCGAAGGCCAGCGTGATCCCGCGACGATTAGTCTACGTCGTTAATCGGCGCACGGTCGTCGACCAAACGACACACGAAGTGGAGAAGTTGCGAGATAATCTGAGGCACGCTGGTTTGGTTGAGCCACTGCGGTGTTTATGTGCGTTTGACCAGTCCGATGATGTTTCGCCACTTGCGATCAGTACGCTGCGCGGTCAGTTTGCCGATAACCGGGAATGGTCATTCGACCCGGCCCGGCCTGCTGTCATCGTCGGGACGGTGGACATGATTGGCAGTCGACTCCTGTTCAGCGGTTATGGAATCGGCTTTCGAAGTCGCCCGTTACACGCGGCTTTTCTTGGCCAGGATGCACTGCTAGTGCATGATGAAGCCCATTTGGAGCCGGCATTTCAAGAATTGGTCGAAGCAATCGAAACCGAGCAGCGGGATCGTGAGCACGGTGACGGCGCGCCGTGGCCGAAACTCCGTGTGATGGCACTTAGCGCGACAACGCGTGCAACTGGTGACGGTCAGGCAGCGCCATTCGAACTGACTGACGTCGAGCGGAGGATACCCGTGGAGATTCCTGACCCTCCGACCGAACCGGTTCATGTCGTCTGGAAGAGGATGAACGCGCGGAAGAAGATAGACCTGATTCCTGTTGCTGACGAAAAGAATGAGCTGGCCGACAAGCTCTCGGAATTGGCACTCAGCGATCGCTTCAGGACATCTGGGCAGGCAGTCTTGGTCTTCGCTCGCACCGTCGACAATGTGGAGAGAATTGTGACCAGGCTGAAGGAAGAGAACACTCTCCCATTGACCGGTACGCTTCGCGGACTGGAGCGAGATAAGTTGCGTTCCCACAGGGTCTTCTGCCGATTCCTCCCTCCGTCTGATAGGCCGGACGATGTGCAACCGGTGGGTGGAACGGCCTATCTGGTTTGCACCTCCGCTGGCGAGGTGGGAGTCAATATCTCGGCCGATCACCTCATCTGTGACCTGACAACATTCGAGAGCATGGCGCAACGGTTTGGGCGGGTGAATCGATTCGGGGATTGCGAAAGCACGGAAATCTGTGTTGTCCATCCCACCAAATTCGCCGACACAGATTACGATCAGCGACGACAGACGACGCTGTCGCTCCTCCAACGCCTGGAGGGAGATGCCAGTCCGTTGGCTTTGACGAAGCTGGATGCCGAGATGAGACGAGAGGGGTTTGCGCCGATCCCTGAAATACTTCCCGTCACGGACGTGCTGTTCGACTGCTGGTCGCTAACGTCAGTGCGCGACAGACTGCCGGGGCGCCCGCCAGTCGAGCCTTACCTGCACGGCATCCCAAACGCTGATTGGCAACCGCCGGACACCTACATTGCGTGGCGCGAGGAAGTTGACTACATCACCGGAGACCTGCTGGCTCTTTACAAGCCCGAGGATCTGCTTGCAGATTATCCACTCAAGCAGCATGAGCTTATCCGTGAACCCAGCCATCGAGCCTTCAAGCATTTCCAGACCATGGCCAGGCGGAACCCAATGGGATCTGCCTGGTTGCTTGATGATCAGGGACACGTCGAGGTTCTGCCGCTCGATAGACTCGCCGACAACGATCGCAAGGATCAAATCGACTATCGAACAGTGATTCTTCCACCGAGTGTCGGCGGCCTGAAGAATGGCATGCTGAATGGCGCATCGGAAACGGCGAATGATGTGTCCGACGAGTGGTACGAGGACGAAAAGAGGACCGTGCGTCGCCGAGTGCGAATGTGGCAACGGGCGGGAGAGCAGGCCCCGGTTCCCGAAGACATGCGAACGGTCCGGAGGATTGAGACCGATCCAGAACGCGACGAATCGGAAAATGATGAATCCGCGGCACGAGGTTCACGAATCTGGTGCTGGTATACGCTTCCATGGTCTGCGGACGACGACCTTTCCAGATCTGCGACCGTCTCAATTCGACTTCCGCCGCACGTCAAGAACGTGACATACAACGTCAAGCGAATCGTGAAGGCACTTGAATTGCCTGATACCCTGCAAAAGCCGTTGGTTGTTGCAGCGAAGCTGCATGACCTTGGTAAACAGCGGATTGTTTGGCAGCGTAGCATCGGTAACCCTGATCCGACGGACTGGCATGCGAAGTCGGGACGGGACTGGACGCTGCTCGAGATTACCAGCTACCGACATGAGTTTGGATCATTGCTCGATATCATCCATTCAGGCCATGCCGGTTGCGCTGAGTTCGACGAGTTAGATGATGACGGCAAAGACCTCGTGTTGCATTTGATCGCCGCTCACCATGGCCGAGGCCGCCCGCACTTTTCGTCCGACGAAGTATTCGATCCGGAATACTCACAGGGCACAGCGGACGCCGTCGCGATCGAAGTTCCGCGCCGATTCGCGCGGTTGCAGCATAAGTTTGGACGCTGGGGTTTGGCGTACGTGGAATCACTGCTCCGAGCAGCCGATTGGGCTGCCAGTGCCGCACCGTCGCCAACCGTAGACGAGGCGAGTGAGCCGGCAGAGGAGGTGTCGTGATGCAACGTGTTGATCCTTCAATTCGTATCAATGTGGACTGCACAAATCCCGGCCAGTTCTTTGCATGCTGTGGCCTTCTGGAGCTGGCCGACCGGCTTTGGCCTGGTGCAGAAGGCTGGTTTGAGCAAACCGAGTTTTGCATCGTTTGTGATGGGACCCTGAGGGAGCTGATGAAGGAAATCAGCGACGTCGAAATCGAGTCCCTGAAACCAGACGATAGGAAGACGTCGCCGTTACGCATTGCGGGACCCTTTGTGCCACTGCGTGTGGATTGGTGGAACGACCTTCAAGGCAAAGGAAAGGACCTGAAGGTATGGGCAGGTTCGATGGAAGGAGTGAGGATTACGCTGGCAATGCGAAATGCGATTCGACAAGAGGAGTGCTGGAACGGAAACATTCTAAATTATGGCGTCGTTGTCTACTCACCAGAAGACTCGCGGAAAAAAGTCGAGCCCTTTTACTTCGACGCACGGCGGGCTTTGAATGCTCATTCGCGTGATGTCGGGTTCTCTCCTAATTCACTCAGTCTAAAGACAACGGCTTATCCGGCAGTCGAGTTCTTTTGCCTTGTTGGCCTGCAACGTATTCGGCCGGTTCCGACGAAACAGCCGCAGGTGTTTGATTACTTCACGTGGTCGCGATCAATTCCTGTGAACATTGTCCCTGCAGTCGCTTCCGGACTGATCTCAAGCATCGTTTCTCACGGATATCGTTTTCAAAACTGGTTTCGCACCGGGCAGAGAAAGCACAAGGCTTTCCGTCCAGCAATTCCCTTGGACCAGGCTTAGGAGACTAACCAATGGCTGACGTTACCCAGTTTGACAGATACCTGAACGACAATGGCCCCGCCGCTCTTGTCCTGCGAGAATGGCTCATGCCAGTTGAAGGACCTGACGGCGTGTTGTTTCCAGCGACGTACGCTGGCAGGGGGGAGTTCGGCGGCGGATACAACATCAACGATCACGCACCAGACGGATCCAACGTCTGTCTGATTGACAGCGTAGGCTCCCAGGCAAATCGAATCGAACCATTGTTCATGAAGGCACCGTTCGCGGCACTTGTTCCGCAGATCGTGATTCGAGCTGGCGAAAAGGAAGTCAATATCCTTGAAGCAGGACACAGAGCGGGCGACGCCCTTGTTCGATGTTCCTCGTTGGAGGAGGACATTGAAGACGCGTTCAGCGCTTCGATCAAGGGAGACGTGCGGAAGCTGGCCAAGATCGCACCGACGTCACTCGTATTCGGTGTGTGGAATTCACGAGGAAGGAAGGGCAATCAAGAGAAACGCCCACGTCTGGTGGCGTCGACGATTCGAGCTTTCAATGTACGCAAGCTCACACGTAGTGCGGTCTACGCAGCTCCAGTTGATTACTCGGAGATGGATGTTTTCAGCGAGGAAGACAAGCAGAAGGCAGAAGGAGATGAAAAGAACCCCCTGTCGAAACGCGGCTTCGTGAATGCTCTCGCCTCTTGGACGCATGGTGGGATTATTGCCGATGGCGGCATCCGTCGAGACGCGACGTTGGGACTCGCCGCACTGCGCCTGTTGCGTGCGGGAGACGACAACGTCGAAACCATCAAGTTGCAGCGTTACATACTCGGACTGGCTCTTATCGCATTCACGACCCACACATCCAGCTACTTGCGGCAGGGTTGCATGCTGGTACGGAATCCTGTCAAGGCCGACGACAATGAGTTTGTTGAGGTTTACGCGAATGGTGATCGTGAGCCGTTGAATGTGACCGAGAAGCAGGCGCTGGAGTTTGCCGAAGCGGCGGCCGGTGAATTCGGTGTCGGGGATAGCCAGACGGTCGACTTTGACAAGAAGCGTGCAGTCAACGATATCAAAAAGGATGCCGAAAGCAAAAGCAAAAGCAAACGAGGTGCTAAGAAGAAGGATGACGATACGTCGGGAGGTGAGTGATGTCGTCACGACTCTGTTTCACCATACGATATCTCCAGCCGTTCTTTCACGGACGTGGCGATGCCGGTAGACCGGAATGGCCGCCATCTCCGTTCCGCCTGTTTCAGGCCCTTGTCGCAGCCGCAGCGGCGCGCTGGAATGAGCGCGTGGCGCTCGATCGCAGCGTTGCCGCTTTCCGCTGGTTCGAGGAACTTCAGGATCCGGAAATCATTGCGCCGGATGGCCGTGCGTCGCGAGCCGGTTACCGCACCTACGTGCCTGATAATGTAGGCGACGTGGTGGCGCGATCGTGGTCCCGTGAGGGAATCAAGGAGATTGCCGACGTTCGTGTCGAAAAGGATGTGCATCCCACGTATATCAACGGAGACGCGGTTCACTATGTGTATCGAATCGCCGGCAATGGTCAAGCACACGTTGGACTTTTGACCGAAGCCGCTCAGTCCCTGACACATCTCGGTTGGGGCATCGACATGGTCGTCGGTGACGCCACGATAATAACGGACGAACAGGCATGCCAACTCAAGGGTGACCGCTGGTTGCCGGTCGCTCGTAATTCGGGGACTGCCCTGCGTACTCCATGTAAAGGCTGTCTCGATGAACTCATGTCGAAACACGAGGCATTCTTGAATCGACTGTCTCGTGATTGCGCTGGAAACGAGTTCTTTAGTCCGGTTCCGCCTTTATCGAGGTTCCGTTCCGTGAACTATGGTCGCGCCATGGACCCGGAGCCGCGGTGTTGGACCGCGTTCACTCTGCTTAAGCCAGATGCGTCGGCTAGGCGAGCCTTCAACACAGCCCGTCGTACACGTGATGTCGCAGGGATGGTCAGGCACGCAGTCGCGGAAGCTGCGAAACAACAGGGGTGGTCTAGCGATGAGATTAACGTGTTCGTTCACGGCAAGACTCCTGACGGATCGCGCCCCGCGAGTGGTCACAACAGTCCCGACCGTTTTCTCTATCTGCCGTTACCGACGATCAACCGCGCCTTGAATCGCGTGGAGTCTATCCGCCGGGTGTTAATTGCTGCTCCCTCGCACTGCGGACAACGTGTTGCGTGGCTTCGCCGTGCCTTGGCTGGCGCGGAGTTGCACGGCGATCAGAACGAACCGGTCGCGCTCTTAACAGTCTTGCCTTCAACGGATTGGGTGCTCCGTCAATACTACAAACAGTCGATGACCTGGTCGACGGTGACACCGGTCATATTGCCCATCCACGAAGGATATAAACCTGAGAGCGCGGGAAAATGGATACGTATGGCGTTTGAACAGGCGGGTTATGCTTCCGAACTGATCGCCCGCAGCAAGATCGAATGGCGGCGAGTCGGTTTCCGCCCAGGAGTCGATCTGGCGTCTCGCTATTGTCCACCCAAGAATCTTGAAAACAAACCCCGTTATCAGGTGCGTGTGTCCTTTCCACATTGCATACCGGGACCGGTCGTGGTAGGGAGTGGAAGATTCCGCGGCTTCGGCGTGTTTGCATCTGAAAGCACAGACGATGAATGATGAGTGGAACGCTTCGCATTCTATCAGGCTGATAAGCCTGACGAGGCGTGCGTCCGTGGCTCTTTGATAAGTTGGTTTATATCAGGCGGACTTCGAACGTCCGGTGGGCGGGTGCGATGCTGCTGCGCCAGCGCACGCCTGTATGATGTGGCGCGCGGAGACGCTTCGCGCCACCGGACCTGCGGAGTCCGTGCACGTGTTCGGCGAGGGCTGCTGTTGCCGGCCACGCCACGCAACCGGCGTTCAACAGGACTCGGATCGTCATGGATGGCCGTAACGTGATTCTGATACTGAGGAGGTTCCACCATGCGCAACACCTATCTGGTGACGTACGACATCCGCGACGACAAGCGGCTCCGGCAAGTCTTCAAGGCCATGCGAGACTTTGGCGATCACCTGCAGTATTCGGTATTCGAATGCCAGTTCACGCCTACCGATCTGGCCCGCTGCCGGCACGTCCTTGGCGAGCTGATCAACCACGCCGAGGACCAGGTGCTGTTCGTCGATTTGGGTCCCACTGAAGGGCGGGGGGAGCGGGTCATTACAGCTTTGGGCCAGGCTTATTCCCCCATTGATGCCCCGTGCTACATCGTGTGAGTCCGCAGGTATACTCAGGCAACCCGGAGATGACATCATGATCGACAACCAGTCCTTACCCGACTACTTGCCTGCACGGATGCTCAACGAATTCGTTTACTGCCCGCGCCTGTTTTACTACGAATGGGTCGAGGGCGTGTTCGTCGACAACCGCCATACCGTGGCGGGGTCTTTGCGTCATGCCAAGATTGACAACAAGCAGGAACGGCTTCCGGCAGCAGATTCGAAGGAGATGGCCGATGGAAAGATCCACTCGCGGTCGGTGACGCTCTCGAGCGACACGTACCGCTTGATCGCCAAGATGGACCTGATTGAATGCACCGGCAATGAGGTGACTCCCGTCGACTATAAACTGGGATCGCCCTTCAAGCACGACGATGGGAGTCTGGGTGCCTGGGATACGGACCGTGTCCAAATGGCAGCTCAAGCGCTGGTGCTTCGCGAGAGTGGGTACCGCTGTCAGGAAGGGGTCCTTTACTACGTCGCCACGAAGCAGCGTGTCCGAGTGACCATCGACGAAGCGCTGGTTACCGAAACGCTTCAGACCCTCGAAGCGGCGTGGGCGGCGGCCAGTTCCGCCGAGATCCCAGCGCCGCTTGAAGACAGTCCCAAATGCCCCGGTTGCTCGCTTGTCGGTGTGTGCTTGCCGGATGAAACAAGGGTTTGCGAGGGCTTTCGTGCTGCGGACGCGGCAGCGTCACACAGAAACCTGTTCGATGTCGGGTCGAGACGCCACGCGTCCGTGGAGGACGCCCCGCAACCCCACAGCGTACGTCGTCTGGTCCCGGCCCGAGATGATCTCCGGCCCCTGTACCTGAATACGCAAGGACTATCGGTCGGAAAATCCGGCAATGTGCTCAAGATCAACTTGAAGGGAAAGCTGGTCCAGGAAGTGCGTATCGGCGAGATTTGCCAGCTCAACGTGATGGGTAACATCCAGTTGAGCACGCAGGCCATACAGACCCTCTGCGAGGCAGACGTACCCATCGCCTACTTCTCGCAGGGCGGATGGTTTTACGGCATCACGCAGGGCTTGGGAGTGAAGAACATCTATCTTCGACGCGAGCAGTTCCGGTTGGCCGAAATTGGGCCGTTTTGTCTGCGTGTGGCTCGGGCACTGACGGCGGGCAAGATCCGTAACCAGCGGACGATGCTCCAGCGAAATCACGTCGAACCGCCGGCTGCGGCGCTAACGCAGCTCAAGTGTATGCAAAAGCAGGCGCTGGAGGCCAATTCACTGGACGAACTATTGGGGATCGAAGGGAACGGAGCCAGGGTGTACTTTGAGAATTTCGTCGGCATGTTGAAGGCAGGTGATGATGAGGATCACGTCACCGCGACGGACACAGACGACGTTTTCACGTTCGACTTTCGGCACCGCAACCGTCGACCACCGCGAGACCCTGTGAATGCCCTGCTTTCGCTCGCGTACAGTGTACTGGCCAAGGATCTGACGATTGTGTGCCAAGCTGTCGGTTTCGACCCGTATTTGGGTTTCTACCATAAACCTCGGTTCGGACGGGCCTCGCTGGCCTTGGACCTGATGGAGCCGTTTCGCCCATTGATTGCCGACTCGGCCGTGCTCAGCGCCATCAACACTCGCATGGTCACCAGCAGGGATTTCATCAGGGCCGGCAATGCCGTGGCGCTGAAACCGGAAAGTCGCAAGTCGTTTTTCCGGGCATACGAACAGCGAATGGACTCGCTGGTAACGCACCCTTTGTTTGGTTATCGTGTCAACTACCGCCGGATGCTTGAGATCCAGGCGAGGTTGCTGGCTCGATTGCTCACAGGAGAGATTGCTGACTATCCCGTGTTTACGACACGATGAGGGCGGCGCAATCGATCGTTGCACGCGCGGTAAGTGGAGGGCGTGTGTCGCTGACGTATTCTGCGAGCGGCGGGGTGACCGCGAAATCCTGGGCGACGCTCGCAAGACCCAAGTCATTGATATCCAGGACGTTACATTGTGAGGACCGACATCCAGATTCCGGAAGTGAGCCGGATTGCCATAACCGCTCGCAAGACCTATTCTGGACGGTTGTCAGCCATGAACTTACGACGACGGTCGTTCCGCAGCTGATCAGCTGCGGCCCCATTGAAGCCGTGCCGGCGGCCTGTCACGCCGGTTTGTGTGAGGAATCGTTCCGCAGCTGATCAGCTGCGGCCCCATTGAAGCGCCGCAACGCCTCGGCCGCCACCTGGCTGCGGCTCGTCTGTTCCGCAGCTGATCAGCTGCGGCCCCATTGAAGCGCATTCTCTGGCGTTTCCATCGAGGGCTGCTCGGGCGGTTCCGCAGCTGATCAGCTGCGGCCCCATTGAAGCCCTGGCAGCCGCACGCCAGTCCTTCATTTTGACCCTCGTTCCGCAGCTGATCAGCTGCGGCCCCATTGAAGCCTTCAAACAGTCATCCGGCTGGCGCACCGAAATGGGAACGTTCCGCAGCTGATCAGCTGCGGCCCCATTGAAGCCTGAACAGCAAATCCAGATGGCACACGCTATCCTGGTTCCGCAGCTGATCAGCTGCGGCCCCATTGAAGCACGATCCAGTCCTTTCTCAGCTCGAGCCGCCATCAGCCGTTCCGCAGCTGATCAGCTGCGGCCCCATTGAAGCAGATCATTCGTCACCTCCATCGCTGCCACCTAGCCGGGTTCCGCAGCTGATCAGCTGCGGCCCCATTGAAGCAATCGTTACGTCTCCGGAGTACGGAGAGCGGTATCCAGTTCCGCAGCTGATCAGCTGCGGCCCCATTGAAGCGCGCACGCTGCGATCCCAGGGAATCCCGACCGGCGAGGTTCCGCAGCTGATCAGCTGCGGCCCCATTGAAGCGTAGTCAGCATTCTATTGACGGCGGCGATATATATGGTAGGTTCCGCAGCTGATCAGCTGCGGCCCCATTGAAGCGCGCAACAGCTTGATCAGATCAGCGATCGCTTTCACGTTCCGCAGCTGATCAGCTGCGGCCCCATTGAAGCGGGCGGCCCGCACCTGGCCGGGGGCCGCCGCGTTGCGTTCCGCAGCTGATCAGCTGCGGCCCCATTGAAGCTGGTTCGCCCTGCTCAACGAGTTCGCCGCGCAGGATCGTTCCGCAGCTGATCAGCTGCGGCCCCATTGAAGCAGCAGCCAAACCGATGTCTCCGGCCGCGAGCGCGTCCCGTTCCGCAGCTGATCAGCTGCGGCCCCATTGAAGCCGGCTCGTCGCAGTTCATCTCCAGGACCATACGTGCGTTCCGCAGCTGATCAGCTGCGGCCCCATTGAAGCTTGTTGCCGGCGGCAAAGAATGCCCCGTTATTCAGAAACGTTCCGCAGCTGATCAGCTGCGGCCCCATTGAAGCCTGACCGACAGATCGCTCGTGCAATCCGGGCGCGGATGCGTTCCGCAGCTGATCAGCTGCGGCCCCATTGAAGCCCTCTGGTTCGACGCGGACACACCAGACACGACCGATCGTTCCGCAGCTGATCAGCTGCGGCCCCATTGAAGCGGGCGTGGCGGCCAGATGCGACCGGCTACGTGATTGACGTTCCGCAGCTGATCAGCTGCGGCCCCATTGAAGCCGTGCCTTTCCGTCCGCACCTACCCGCTTGCCGTCGTCGTTCCGCAGCTGATCAGCTGCGGCCCCATTGAAGCCAGTCGCGCGGTGTGCTGTTGCGATTACAACGAGGACGTTCCGCAGCTGATCAGCTGCGGCCCCATTGAAGCTTTTCCGAATCCTCGCCGCCGCCACCGCCGCGTCGTACGTTCCGCAGCTGATCAGCTGCGGCCCCATTGAAGCGCCGTGCTTGCGGAGTCCGATCGCCCGAAAGAACGCACACGTTCCGCAGCTGATCAGCTGCGGCCCCATTGAAGCCCATGCACGCCATGCGGCAGCCCCGCCAGCTTCGCCGCGTTCCGCAGCTGATCAGCTGCGGCCCCATTGAAGCTTTGTCTTCTTTCCGCCATGCTTGTCGCGCATCATCTCCGTTCCGCAGCTGATCAGCTGCGGCCCCATTGAAGCTTCTGGTAATTCGCTAGTCATGCACTCAGCTCCTCGTCGTTCCGCAGCTGATCAGCTGCGGCCCCATTGAAGCCCTTGGCAGCGTGCACGACATCGTCCGCTGCGACAGTCCGTTCCGCAGCTGATCAGCTGCGGCCCCATTGAAGCTGTTTAGGACGCGGTCCATGTCCCCTCCTGCCGCACCGTTCCGCAGCTGATCAGCTGCGGCCCCATTGAAGCTCTACAGATGGGCTTACGTGTGCCCCGTCCGCAGCGTACGTTCCGCAGCTGATCAGCTGCGGCCCCATTGAAGCACCATCTGGAGCCAGGACCAGATCCAGCAGCGGATCTCGTTCCGCAGCTGATCAGCTGCGGCCCCATTGAAGCTTCTGTACGAAGGGAGGATTTTAGACGGACGCAATCGTTCCGCAGCTGATCAGCTGCGGCCCCATTGAAGCTCCACGATCCACGCCCGTACCTCATCGTCCACATCCGCGTTCCGCAGCTGATCAGCTGCGGCCCCATTGAAGCCCCTACCGGTCTGGCGAGCTCGCGGGCCGCGGCGGCACGTTCCGCAGCTGATCAGCTGCGGCCCCATTGAAGCGGCGAATGGTTCCTCACGGCGCGACGTTGTAGGAGATCGTTCCGCAGCTGATCAGCTGCGGCCCCATTGAAGC
>JAAYDI010000029.1 GCA_012729315.1 Planctomycetaceae bacterium | reverse complement strand
GCCGGGACATTCGATGCGTTCAGCGGCACGGTCGCCCTCGAAGTCTACGTGGCGGAGGACGATCTGGGCCGCACGCAGCGGACTTACTGCCAGCTAGATAACGTCTGGCTATGGGAATTTTGACCTTCTCCCAAGTCAAGGTATTGTGGAGCACCTTTTTTCGGAGCGGGCCAGCCGGTCAGGTTGGCCCCTCCCGTTAGCAGGATTTTTCATGAGTCTTTGGCATTTCGGGGCATACAACGGCCATCAGATGGCGTAAGATAGGATAAAGGTAGGATTGAACGCGGGCTCCTGAGCGGTTACGATTGGCCATGTACAAAGGGGCCATGTCAGAAAGAATGCGCAATTTGGTGGTTGGAGGAAGTGTATGGTGTTCGGATCTCGCGGGCGGCTGATTTTACTGGTGGTGCTGTGCGCAATGTGGAGTGCAGCCGCAATCGTACCCGCCCCCGTTGAAGCAACTTCAGGCAACCAGGCGGCGCCCGGCCAGCTCATTCCTCTGCAGCCGATGACCGGCACGCTCGATGCGTCCGTCCCGCAAGTCGCCTACGTCTTCGAGGTCCAACCGGGCTTCATCTTCTCGCTCGTCGCCTGGACTCGCTTCGGCGACCTGACCCCCGAAATGACGCTCGCCAATGCGGCGGGCCAACCCATCGCCACGGGCGTCCCGCTGCAAGCAGGGCTGAACAGCCGCGCGATCGATGCCGTGGCCGGAACGGACGGCACCTACACTATCACACTCCAACGGGCCGGGGAAACGGCCGGCGAGTTCCGCCTGCTGCTCCTGCCGGGCTACAGCGTGCTCGACAAATGGGACGATTTCCAGTCGTTCGACCAGGCCCTCTCGCTCAACTGGGAGCCGATGTTGAACATCGATTCCATCGCGGACGTGATGAACGGCGTGATGAACATGCAGGTCATGACGGCCGGAACGATGAGCTTCATCCTCCCATCTGACAGCGTCTCCTGGTCAGACGTATACATCGAGGCCGACATTCAGATCGAAGGCTCCCCCAGCTACTTCCAGTATGGCTTCATCCTACGCGCCAACCCCACCGCCGATGTTTTCTACGCGCTCATGTTCAGCAGCGACAGCGACTGGACCTTGATGCACTATAACATGGGCATGTGGAACTCGATCCAGGATTGGACGGTTTCGCCCGCCATCGACCCGGCTGACACCACGCCGCACATTGGCGTATTTGCGCAGGGCAACACCTTCAGGGCATACTTCAATGGTCAACTGGTCGGCGAAGTTCACGATCCCGGATTTAGCAGCCAGGCGGGAACCATCGGCCTGTTGGCATGCACGTCTAGCAGCCAGGCCGACTCGCTGGTGTTGAACTTCGACAATCTGGTGATCACCAGTCCCAACACAGCGGCGGCGAACTAACAGGACTGGAAGTTGTGCCCAAATTGACATGGCTGTCGATCTGTGGCGCGCTGGTGCTGGCACTGGTCGCGCCGCCCGTCTTTGCCCAGGACGGGAATGACGCCCGCCCGCTCACCTTTTTCGACCCGGTTCAAGGCACGCTGACCGCTTCCCGACCCGCCGACGAATGGACCTTCGAGGGACATGCGGGCCAGGTCGTGTCGTTGGTCGCCGCCACCATGGATGGCAGCCTGGACCCTGTCCTCACCCTGATCGGCCCTGACGAGGGCCGCGTTGCCGAAAACGACGATCTGGACTCACTGGTGAGAGATGCCGGGCTGGAAGCGCTCGCCTTGCCACAGGATGGCGTGTACACCGTTCGCGTGGCTCGCTACGACGAATCAACGTCGGGCACGTACCAGCTCACGCTGACGCCGGGCTTTGCCGGCGTTGTCCGCCGGGACTCGTTCGACGGTGCGGAATCTCCCTATACCGCGCCGGAAAATGCGTCGGTCGTGCTGGCGCAGGGCCGGCTGCGCGTGCGCGTGCTGCCAGCCGGTACCACGGTGACCGTGATCCCGGCCGATGCCGAAGCGCTCGACGATCTGTACATTCAGGCCACCACCAGCCTGTTCGGCCAGATGTCCTACGCCGAGTTCGGGCTGGTCTTCCGCGCCCAGACATCCGGCGGCGGGCTGGGCATGTACGCGTTCAAGGTCAACACCGAGGGCCGCTGGACAGTCTCTGTCCGGGACGCCTCCGGTGAGTATGTGCTGCGCACCTGGACGGCGGACGAAGCGCTCAGCAGCGCGCCCTGGACGCTGGGCGTCCTGGCCCGTGGCAGCGATCTGTCGTTCTTCGCCAACGGAGTCCCACTCGGCACGCTCTCCGACAGCCGGCTGCCCGGACCAGGCACCTATGGCCTGCTAGTCGGCACGCGCGAGGATCAGCCCGATCCGGCGACCATCCTGTTCGACGACGTGATCGTCACGCGGCGCCTGGGCACGACCTACCGCGGCCTGCCGCTTGCGCTGACGACCTGGGACTCGAACGATCCGGCGCTAATCGCCGCCGAGATCGCGGAGTCGGGCCAGGTGGTGCTGGCACCCGCGCGCGACCTGTTTCTGCTCGAACGGACGCTGAGCGCCGCCGATCCTGCGTCTGTGTTCGAACTGCTCGGTTCCGAGCAGGCGCTCTATGAAGATTTTATTCTCGGCGCCAACGTCACCACCCTGACGACCGGCGAGAGCGTGGGCTGCGGTGCCGTCTTTCGCTGGCAGGACGAACGCAATCTCGACCTGGCGTATGTCGACACCGGGGGCGGCTTTGGCGTCGTCCAGGCCCGTGACGCCGAGTTGAGCACCAACGTATACGACCAGAACGCCATGGTCAACCAGGGTCTCAACCGGCTGATCGTGATCGCCCAGGCCGACCGCGTTTCGCTGTACATCAACGGCGCGCTGGTGACCCAGGAACAGATGGGGCCGGGCCGGGGGCGTGTGGGTCTGGCGCTGCTCAATTACGAGGACGCGGTCACCGACTGCGCCTTCGGCGACATCTGGGTGTGGCCGCTGGCAACCGACACAGCCGCCGGTGAGTGAGGCAGTGGCGCGCACATGAACGATCCGAACAGCCCGCTGGGATGGCGGGTCTGGCGCCGGGGGGCGCTGCTGGGGCTGCAGTGGCTGGCCGTATTCGTCGCGGCGACGGTGGCCGTCTTTGCGCTGATGGGACTGCTCGGTTGGTCGGGCACCGCGCGGGCGCTCTGCGCGATGGGCGCTGGCCCGGTGAT
>JAAYDI010000028.1 GCA_012729315.1 Planctomycetaceae bacterium | reverse complement strand
CCTCTTGCTTCGGGCGGCCACGTCCCGCCTTCTTGCCTCCGTCCCGCTGTGCCTCTCGCTTGATTTTCGAAATCGCACCCTCGATCCGCGTCCCCATCCGCACGGCTTCCTCCGGCGTGAAGTCCTTGCGGCACGTGTTCTCATCACTCTCGGCCTGGGCCATCTTGAGCAGTGAGTCTACCGACTCGGCTACCACCGTGGGGATACTCTTCCAGCCGAGCTGCTTGCACGCCTCGATCCGGCGCCGGCCGGCGATCAGCTTGTGGTCCGCGTCGACGACGACCGGCTGCAGGAGGCCCACCTCCTTGATGCTCGCAGCCAGCGCCTCGATGTCGCCCAGGTCTTTGCGTGTCCGGTCGCCGATCTCGATCGCGTCGATCGGCTTGGACCTCGTTGTCGTCACCTTCGCCATGTCCTTCTCCTCCCTAAGCGGCAGCGCTTCCGCCAAAATATCTTCAATGCCGTCTCGTTGCCCTGCCGGAGAAGGATGTCCTGATAGATGCCTCGATCGACAGCCTCCTGCGTCAACTCCCGTGGCTTGGTGCGTTTCTTCTTCGCCATCACGCCCCCCCTCCCCGTACAGCCAGTCATGTACGTGGTCGGTCACTTTCTTGAGCCGTTCATCGGGGAATCGCTCGCGGTACGCATCGCTGATGGAGTTGTCCGCGTGGCCCATGATACGCCGCACGGCCAGGTAATCGCCGGTCTCATCCCCGATGGTTTGGAAGCAATGTCGCAACACATAGAACGACAGTCCGGTACGATAGAGCTTCAGGGTGTCCAGCACCTTGCGAAACTCGTGGCCGATGCCTGTCGCGCCGCTCGAATTCGACGCCCACGGCTCACGCCGCTGTGTAATGAAGAACCGATCGGAATGACTGGGGTCTCTCGGTTCCTTGCGTTTCTGCCGTACGACACGCAGCGCTTTAATGGTCTCATTCCAGAGAGGGCAACGCCGCTCGATGCCGGTTTTTGGACGCGCGTAGGAAACCCATCCGGTCTCTAGATCAACAGCAGACAGCGGTAGCGTCGTGATGTCACCGGGGCCGAATCCGGCATTCAGGCCCAGCAGCACCATTGCACGCAGTTGGTCGTTGGCCTTCTTCAGGATCTTCCGCAGCTGCGCCGGCTCAAACAATCTCGCACCCCGAGCAGTCCGGGCACGACGGATGACGGACTTTGACGGTCGTTTGAACTCACCGTATCGAACCGGCCGGTCAATCAGCCCGTTCTCAAATGCGAACCGAAAGACGGAACGGACGCGGGTAATCTCATTTGCCAAGCTCGTGGCGTTGCGGGTCTCACCCAGCTTGTGCCGGAATGTCAGCAGATCATCGGGGCGAATCTGGTCGACGAATACGGTCTTGCCGAAGTGCTCGAGCAATCCCTCGCAAGTCGCGTAATAGTGATCGAACGAACGAGACTGTAGCTCGCCGGTCTGGACCTGGTGCGTCTTGTGCGTCAGGAAGATATTGGCCAGCCGTGTCAGGGTGACGCGGGAACTGTCATCCTCGGCCGGCCTGGGGACTCGGCCGGCCTCCAAGTCATCCTTGACTCGCATGTACTCTTTGAGCGCTGCATCCTTGTCGGTGCCGAAGTAGTAATGCTTGCCGCGGACTTTCTTTGCCCACTGCCCGGTTCCGGCATGTTGCCAAAGAGGGAAGCGGGGTTTCTTCGGCTTGGGTGTAGTCCGGGTGTAGCCATCGCCTGGGGGGGACTTTTCAGCGGGGGACTTCGCACCAGAGCGAGCGCGGGTAGAATGAGCCATTGTCGGGACTCCTCTGTCAAAGGTTCAGTCCTGATACGCTGGCGGTCGTCACAATCGGCCGCCAGCATTTTCATTGAGGCTCAGTGTACCATGAGACGGTTTCCGGGTGTAGTACCGGGTGTAGTAGAAAAAGTGGCTTGACGTAAGTCCTTACGCCCTCGTAGCTCAGGTGGATAGAGCGGCAGTTTCCTAAACTGCAGGTCACAGGTTCGAGTCCTGTCGGGGGTACTTGGCGGGAGCCGGGTAGTGGAACACCGGGGCGGCGGGTTGCGGCACCGCGCGATTGCACCACCCCTTGGCTGTTGATCGCCGCCTGGAAATGATCCGGCGTGACCTGCAAATGGCGCTCGTTGACTTGGCAACCGACTTCACGATCCTCAAGTTGACACGATCCTCAAGTTGAGCAGTTCGGCCAATGCGTCGATTGCCACCCTGCCCAACCACGCTTCACCGTGAACGAAACGGTGCAGTTGTCCCGCATCGATGCCGGTATACCATGCGAGGTTGAGGCCGGAGTCAGAGTGTCTGTTTCTGTCCTGTTTCTGTTTCTGTCCTGTTTCTGTCCCTCCGCCGGGGGGGGCGGTGTCGCGGCTGGAAGATCCCCAAGCGTTCTGTTAACGTGGGGGAGACGGTTGCTGCTCGGAACGTGTTCACGCGGGCTTCATACGGAAAAGTGCCGCTTGAAAAGGTCCTTTGTCGAGGCGATTGCGATGACGAAACGACGCAACTTGGGAGTGATCCTGATCCTGACGGCGGTGGGGGTGCTGGGCTGTGCATCCCTCAACCTTCGCGCTGAAACCTTGCGCGACCGGTTGTGGATCTGGGGGCGGCCCGCTGGTATCTATAACAACACCCATTTCCGCCCCCTCGGGCTCCGCTCGACCGTCGAGCCGGTTGATGGGGCGGCAGAAATGGGGATCAGGAATGTGATCTTCATCGCCACCGACAACCTCGGGCCGCTCGACGAGTATTATCGTCCCTTCGAGAAGCTGGACCGCGTGTATTGGTCGCTGGTGGCTGCGGGTGGCGGGACTTCACAGCCTGCTCGCGATGCGGCCTTCGCGCTGGCCGAGAAGCACGAGAACGTGGTCGGCTTCATTCTCGACGATTTCTTTCACGAGCCCAGTGTCGGCAATGCGGCCGATCCTGGGCCCTCGGGGGCCTTGCGAGCGGCGTTGACCCCTGCCGAGCTTCGCGAGCTGCACCAGCGGCCGGTTCGAGGCGGCCATCTGCCGCTCATGTCGGTGATCTACACTGCCCAGGTGAAACCCGGAGCACGGGCCCATCTGGCGGAAGTTGATCAGATCTGCCTGTGGACCTGGCGGCCCGCCGACCTGGAAAACCTGGAGGCCAACTTCGTCGCTTTGGAGCAGTTGGCGCCCGATAAGCAGCTTTTTCTCGGCTGCTACATGTTCGACTTCCATAAGAATAAGCCTCTGCCCGTGCCGCTCATGGAGAAGCAAGTCGAACTGGGCCAGCAGTGGTTGAAGTCGGGACGCATTGCCGGGATCATCTTTCTGTCCACAGGAACCGTCGGCGCCGGACTGGAGACCGTCGAGTGGACCCGCCAATGGATCCGTACCCACGGTGACGATCCTCTCCCGACCGACGTGCTTAAGCCGGCCAAACGCTAACTCCGACAGTATTGGGCTCCGTTGCAGCCGGCAGATCTGCCACAGCCTGCTCGCGTTGCCCGACTACCAGCGGGCCGGTCTGCAGGCGATCTGCGCGGCCTGTGCCCACGTCCGGCTGGGCACCACCGGTTGCACCCTCCCGCGCCACTGTGATAGGTTTTCTCGAGGAGTCTGTGGAGTGTCTGCGCAGGGTGCGGCGCTGCCTGGTGCGCGGACGGTGTAGCGCAGTCCGCACGGGTGCCGGTGCGCGGAGTCTCGGGGGGGGGAGGTGGTGGCATGTCGCAAACGCTGCGGGAACGCTTGTTAAATGAACTCGACACGATCGTGCTGATCGATCCGCACACGCACATCGATCCGCACCAGCCGGCGGCCCGCACGCTGGCCGACATCCTGGGATACCACTACTACACCGAACTGGCGCATTCGGCTGGCATGCTGCGGTCGGACGTGGAGGAACCAGATCTCGCTCCGCGCGAGAAGGTGCGGCGGCTGGTCGCGCATTTGGAGCCGTTGCAGAACACGATCCAGTACAGCTGGCTGATCGACATCGCCCGGTCTTTTTTCGGGTTTGCCGACGAGCATGTAACGCGCGACAACTGGGAAGGGCTGTACGACGCGGCGCAACGCACGCTGAGCGCCACGGACTGGCCTCAGCAGGTGCTGCGCCGCAGCGGGCTGGAGGCGGTGCTGTTGACGAACGACTTTGACGATCCGCTCGAGGGCTGGGACACCAGCGTCTACGTGCCTTGCCTGCGCACGGACGACCTCGTGTTCCGGCTGCACGAGCCGGCGGTAGGGCAGCGGCTGGCGGCCGTCACGGGGGTGGATCTGGCGAGTCCCCGCGCCCTGCGCGAGGCGCTCGCCAGGCTCTTCACCCGCTTCACGGCCCGCCACGCGCGGGCCTGCGCTATTTCGCTCCCGCCAGGCTTCACCCCGATCCCGATCTGCGCGAGCCGTGCTGAAACGGCGTGGGATGCGATCTGCCGGGCGCCGCAGCAGTGCGGTGAGGATGAGCGTCAGACGCTGGCACACTTCGTGTTCTGGACCCTCGCAGAACTGTGCGCGGACTTCCAGCTGCCCTTCGATCTGATGATTGGGGTCCACCGTGGTGTGTACCGCGGCGGCGTGTACCAGGGTCAGGACCTGTACGACAGCCGCGTGTCGCTCATCCAGTACGGGGAGCTGTTCAATGCGTTTCCCCAGGTCACCTTCCCGGTGTCGGTGCTGGCCAGCGTGGCGAATCAGGAACTGACCAGTTACGCCTGGATCTTCCCCAATGTGGTGACCAGTGGCCACTGGTGGTATTCCAACACGCCGGCCTACATCGAGCACGATCTTGCGGCGCGGCTGGAGGTGGTTCCCGGCACGAAGCAGATCGGCTACTACAGCGACATGTACAAGCTGGAGTTCGGGCTGCCGAAGTTCCGGATGTACAAGCGGGTGCTGGCCAAGGTGCTGGCCGAGCGGTTCGTGATCGATCGCGGCTGGTCGGAGACCCGCGCGTTGGAACTGGGGCGGCAGGTGCTGCGCGGCAACGTGGACCGCGTCTTCGGACCCGCGGGGCGGGCCGGCCGACCGCGGCCGTGAGGCGGACCGGTCCGGTTCCCGCCGCCGCCCGAGGGGCGCCGGGAGGCGAAGCCGGTATTTTATTTTGCGCGAACCTTTGGCCGGCTGCTGCGTCTAAGTGTCAATTGCCGATCGGTCGGTCAACGGGTCGACGGGTGAGTGCCACACGCTTGCCTTGATCGGTGACGGCTCGTATGCTTGGGTAAGAGTTTCGTCTCTTCGTATATGTATCTCTCGAACTGCGTAGTGTGCGCAGGGGAGGATGGTTCGATGCGTTACAGCGACACAGCATCCGTGGTGAACGTGGCTTCCGGTAGCAGCCGAGCTCGCGTGTGCACGCGGACTTTTGAGCCGTTGTATACGTGCGTCATCCGCCAGCGCCACTGCGCGATCGCCCCCTCACTGGTCGGCGATCGTCTGTGGGAAGCGGCGCTATGGCGCGCGATGCCAGGCGGGCGCGCGATGCTGCGGTTGTCGCATCCCGCGGCGGTCGACCAACTGTGTCTCATGGGGCGCTGTGGCAGTCGCCAAGCGCATCCCACGCTCGGGCAACCGTCAGAGAACTGACGCCCTGCCCGGACGTGCCCTTGACGCAAGGCGATCCGCCGCTTGGCTTGTGCACACTGTGCAGCGACCGGGCCGGGACGGCGTTCCGTTTCTGCTTCTGTTTCTGTCCGGAAGCAGGTACCGCGATGGTCCAAGTCGGGCAAGTTCAGGGTTCGAGAGGGAAACATGGCTATTGTCAGTGTATTGGAATCGGCTCGGGAGACGCGCGGTGTCGCGCAACTGGTCGTCGCCGCTCAGGAGGGGGACCGGGCCGCGTTTGGCCAATTGTTCGAACGATTTGAGCGGCAGGTGTTTGCGATTGCGCTGCGGCGGCTGGGCCACTTCAGCGAGGCGCAGGAGCTGTGCCAGGACGTATTCGTGCAGGCGCTGCAGAAGCTCGACCAGCTGCGCGCGCCGGAGGCCTTTGGCGCCTGGATCGCGGCAATTACCAACCGGATGGCGATCAACCGTGTGGCGCGGCAGAAGGTGGCGCAGGCGGCCGATTGGGGCGTGTTGGAGACGGTGCCGGCCGAGGACCGCACGCCGCTGAGCCAGGTGCTGGCCGGCGAGCGTCACCAGAGTGTCCGGGAGGGCCTGGCCAGGTTGCCGATGCTCGACCGGCAGACCCTCAAAGCGTTCTACGTGGAGGGGCATTCGCTCAAGGAAATGAGCGACGAGTTCAAGGCCCCGGTGGGCACGATCAAACGCCGGCTGCATGTCGCCCGGAAACGGCTGGCCAAAGAGGTGGAGCCCCACATGGCCGTCTGACGGCTCATCGGGCCTTGCCCAAAAAAACCGCCGACCTGCGGCTGGCAGGTCGGCGGTGTCGCGGTCACAGGGCTCGCCTGTTGAACGGTCACTGGGAACTGTCGTAACCGGTCTGCGCGAGTTCTTCTTCTTCCTGCACGATGATGCGTGGTGTGACCATCATCATCAGGCTTTGCGTTTCACGCCCCACACCGACGTTCTTGAACAGACGGTTGATGTACGGCAACTTGCTGAGCATCGGCACGCCACGTTCGCTGCGCCCTTCGCTCATCCGCTTGATGCCGCCCAGGAGCACCGTGCCACCGTCCGGTACGTTGACGGTGGTCGACACCGTCGTGTAGATGAACGTGGGCAGCTGGACGGTTGTGCCTTGCCGTGTCTGCGTCACGTTGTCCCGGTCGCCGGTGTCTTCACCCTGCGGGCCCACCACGGTGGTTCCCGTATCGCTGGTCGTCGAGCCCTCGAACGTGAAGGTGTCGACGTTGCCGATGCGGCTGAAGAACGGCACGAGTGTCAGGCGGCAGAAACGCCGGTCGGACGAGACGACGGCCTGCACGTTGAGCGCGGTACCTTCACTCAGGACCACGATCACCGGTTGCTGGGCCGCCGCAAAGTCGCCGACGACCGGAATGATGCTGCTGACGAACGGCCGTTGCGACTGGTCCATGACGGACGCGGTCTGGCCGTTGAATAACGTCACCTTCGGAGCCTGCAGCACGTTCGTGCGCTGGTCGCCTTCGGCAGCCTGCAGCAGGAAGAAGACCTCCAGATCGCTGAGGATGGCGAACCCGAAGTTGGCGGCGGTGGCCGCGTCATAGCTGCCGAACTGAGGCAGTGTCGAGTCGAAGCTCCCCTGGGTGAATTCCAGGTCCAGCGACGTCGTCGGACCCTGCGTGTTCAGGCCGATGACCGCACTGGGACCGGTGTCATCCCCTTTCCGGCCGGCGATTTCCGAGCCCCGAACGATGTCGCTGTTGACGTTGTCGTCGATGGCGAAGTCGAAGTCGATGCCCATCCGTTCAAAGAAGTTGTCGTTGAGCGTGATGAACCGCACTTCGATCGTCACCTGGAGATCCTGCAGGCGGCGCAGCTGGTCGAGCAGGTCCGCGATCTGTTCGTGCACCTCCTGCGTCTGGCTGATGACCAGGCTGAGGTTGACCGGGAACGGTTCGATGGCACCGGCACCGCCGACTTCATCCCACGAATCCGGGGCGATCGTACTGGTGATCAGTTCGATCAGCGTATCGAAGTCGGCCATGGCGGCACCGCCCATCCCTCCTGGGCCGAAGCCGGTGGAGGGTTGGGGTTGCGAGCCGAGCGACGACAGCAGACCGCTGGCGCCCATCTGGGCCAGCACCGAGGTGTTGCTGGTGGCCTGCGTCACGTCGTTGGAGTTGACGGCCATGGGGACGCGTCCCAGCGGTGCCATGTTGCTGCCGTAACCCAGCGTGGAATACGCGTACTGCAGCGCTCCGGCCAGGCCGGTGCCGTATCCGGGCACGAAGTTGGGAATGGGAATCACCAGGTCCGCGACGTTGTAGACGTGGTGATAGACGTTCGAGTCGCGAGTCTGTTCGCTCGTGACATGCAGCACTTCATCCCGGATGACGTAGCTCAGCCGCAGCGGCGCGAGCACCAGGTTGAGGGCGCTGCGCAGCGAGATCTGCTGATTCAACCGGAGGGTGACCGGCGTATCGCTGGTGACCCCTTCGGCCGCCATCCCGACCGGATCCAGGACGATGGGCACGCCGGCGAGCTCGCTCAGCATGTCCATCACTTCGGCCAGCGGACGCTCGTTGAACTTGACGTCCACCTTGTTGCCGAGCGACTTCTGGATTTCCAGTTCCGCCCGGGTCAGAAGCTGCCGTTCTTTCTGCAGCCGCGCGTTACGCGTCTCGCTGAACTTCTGCCATTCCTTGATATCCCCGAACTGCAGGGGACGGCTGTCATCGAAGGGGACGGAAGCGCTGTCCACAGATTGCATGGCGGTGACGAACCCGGCTTCCTTGTCTTCGCTGATCGCCAGGTTCTTCTGCATCCGCCGAATGATCCGGCTCTGCCACAGCAGGTTCTGGACGACCTCCGCGTCGGGGGCCAGTTCGTGCGCCTGTTTGGCCACCCGTTCCGCCTCCGCATAGCGTTGGGCATCGACCAGCTCATTATACTCTTCGACCAGGCTGGCGAGTTTGTTCTGCACCTCCTGTTTGCGTTGTGCGTCGAGTCGGACCCCTTCCGTGACGGCCCGATTGCGTTCGGCCAGTTCGATGTCCGCGCGGTTCGTCTCGATGTACTGGTTGAGACTCTCCACACTCCTGTCGACGAGCGTCAGGAGCTGCTTCTTCGCGGTGGGGTCGACATCCGATTCGTTGACACGGTCGCGGAGGCGCTGGAGCCGCCCCAGCGCCGCCTTCGGATCGGTCGCACTCATCCGCTCCGCCTCCGCCTGCTCGCTGGTGATCTCGCGATACAGCTTCTGACGCAGCAGCTGCTGTTGCGCATCGACCGCTTCGAGCTGGGACGGCTGCGATTCGGCCGTGGGGGTCGGAGCCGTGTTGTTGGTCAGCAGGATGAGCTTGTCCTGCAGTTGTCGCCGTGTCTCGGGATCGAGTTCCCCTTCGTACTTCCACGCATCGCGGAACAGCTTCAGAGCCGAGTCCCGGTCATGGCCTTCCAGCGCCCGCAGGCCATCGAGATACAACTGGTGACCCGTGGAGGTCTGAGGCAGTCCTGCATCGGACGGCAGGGTAGTGGCCGGCGTGGGCTGGAGCGACTGGGCGGCCACGTTGCGCGAGGCGTCGGTGGCCGGGTCGTAGATTCCCTGTGTCACCGGGAAGGCACCCCCCGAGTGCTGATCGGTGGCTAAGGCGTTTTGCGATTCGAAATTGCCTGCCGGCACGACGCCGCCACGGCTGGTGAGTGCCTTGTTGACTTCCAGCAGCACCATCCAGGGACGGGTTTCGTCCGGGCCATACGCCGAATCGGGCAACAGATTCTGGGCGCGCTCGGCCGCCTGTTTGGCAGCCAGCAGGTCACCGCGATCGAGTGCAGCTTGCGCCTGCGCTACCAGCCGCTGAGCGGTCGCCTTGAGATCTGCCGGATCAGCCGACACATCGCCCCCGGCGGGCGGCAGCCGGCGCGGCGCGTCGGCGCCGGCCAGATTCCCGGCGGGCCCGCCAAGCGGCAGGCTGGTCGGATCTCCCTCGGCCTGGCGGCGTGCGGTCGCGATCTGCGCGAGCACCTGATCGGGTGTGCGATCGAACTGGCTGTAGTTGGCACGCAGGTCCTTGGCCTGCTGCGCCAGCTGTTGGGCTTCATTGAACGCGGCGTAGCCGAGCAGACCGATGGACTGATCCATCAGGAACTGAGCGAAGTCCAAGGTGTAGACGCTCGAATCGGTGCCCGACGGAGGCCCCTGTGAGAACACGGACGCCTTGCGGATGAGCGCGTCGACCTTGTCGGGTGAGTCGGCGTTGAGCGGATAGTCGAGCCCCAGTTGCTTTGCCTGGCTGGCGAGCAGGGTGGCGCGGGAGGCGTCGCCCTGGGCGAGTGCCTTGCGCGCTTCCCGCAGCAGCTCGGCGCTGCGCAACTGCCGGTTATTGCCCCCCAGGTCGCCCAGCGACAGCGTGGCGCCCGGCCGTGGCAGACTCATTTCGCTGGCCGAGGCCGTGTTGGGCAGCCGCTCGAGATTCTCGTTCGTACCGGGACCCGCGGCGGTGGCGGCGACACCGTTGTCACGCGCGGCCTGGCCGGAATACGGATCGGTCGGCAGTGGCTGACCGGCGGCTTTGTCCTTCAGGAACAGCTTCGTCAGTGGACTGGAGGCCGCCGCGCGCGGCTTGCCCGGCTCGGCTCGCATTGCCTCGAGGTCCTTGCGCGCCTTGGCGGGTGTGTCTTTGAAGCGGGCCAACAGCGGATCGGACTTGACGTTCATCTTCTCCGCGCGCTCGATGCAGTACTCTGCCAGTTCGAGGTTGCCATTCTTCATGGCTTCCCGCGCCTGCTTCAGCCATTTCTCGGCGGCCCGACGGTTCTCCGCGCTGTCGCCCTGGTCCGTCTGCCCGAGAGCGATCCAACCGACATGCGTGCCGCCGACGACTCCGTTCGGGCCGGCCAGCACCGACGACACAGATAGCGTAAGCCCGCAGGCTACGCACCAAACCAGTAGTCTCGCAGTCGCACTCAACGCGCTTCTCCTTCCTCGAGATGCACGAAACTCCCGAATGTGGACGGAACCGATCCGACACCACACGCACAGCCGTCGCGCTTCCATGCGCAAAGGCGTTGAGCTCCTGATCGGCGCGCAACACCGCACGCCGACCCAGAGCGTGGTCTTACGACGAGCTAACACACCCAGTTGCCGGCGCTACATGTCGACAACTGTGGACAGGGAAACTGCGGAATAAGATCGGGGTTAAATACCGCCCGCTCCACAACCGGTCAAGAGCAGTTTCCCAGAATCGTCGCAAAATCGCAGAAAAAAGAAAACGCCGAGCTGTACTCGTGTCACGTGTGGCCTGCGGCGCCCGCCGTTGCGGGCGCCGAGCACGGCCGGCACGCCACGCCTATCGCCGAGCCCGCTTGTTACGTCCGCCCCCGGGCATTCCTGGCATCCCGGGCATGCCAGGCATCCCCGGTGTGCCGATGCCCCCAGATTCCGGCATGCCGGGCATCCCTGGCATGCCGGGCATCCCTGGCATCCCTGGCATCCCTGGCATCCCGGGCATCCCGGGCATGCCAGCGGCTCCGGAGCTCGAGGTGATTTCGTCGGCGAACGTGTAACGCGCGTATTCCTTGTAGTCGTCCAGCTCGTTCAATACGTGGAAGTTACCCTGATCGTCCAGCAGAGCGAACTCGCCCGGCGCCGTCACCACGTCCTTGCGGTCCCCCGGCAGAACCTCACCGCCCCGCATGTCCAGCATCATGAACTGGTTCTGGAAGTCGTAGCCCTTGAGGAGCTTGATCACCAGTGACACCGGGTCAAGCACGTCGAATTGCCGTTTGGCGAAATTGAACACCGCGCCGCGGAATCCCCGTGTCTCGGTCGACACGTCCAACGCCAGCTCATCGTTCCAGACCACCGGCACTATGTTGCCGTAGGCCTCGCTGACCTGTACCTGCGTGCCTTCCAGGCCAGCCGCCATGCGAGCAGGCTCCACCCCACCCGTATACAGACGCGAGGTGGACGGGAGCGACACGGGCTCCGTCGCTTCGCTCCAGGGGCTGAGCACGTAATACACCCTCTTGGTTGCCTCGTCGGCTTCCTGCTTGTTCAGCCGTTCGATCACTTTCATCGACAGGGACCGGCGGGGCGGCGGCACGTTGATGATGCCGTTCGTCGGATCCGTGTTGGGGTTGTTCGGATCCTCCATGAACACGCGGATGCGGTAGCGGTAGACCCGGCCGGGTTCCACGTCCGTGTCACAGAACCGAACCAGTTTATATTGCACGACCTCGGCCGCTCCGTAACTCCCGCCGTACCCCATCATGCCCCCGCCCGGCATTCCCGACATTCCCGGCATCCCTGTCATTCCCGGCATCCCTGTCATGCCCGGCATTCCGGGCATCCCACCACCGGCACCCGGCATGACGCCGCGTGCGTCGTGCGCGCCAGTGCCGGGGAAGCTACTGCCGTACGTTCCACCCGGCATGAATCCACCCGGCATGAATCCACCCGGCATGAATCCGCCCGGCAGATCCAGACTGTCGTCCTGCTGTTCTATTTTGCCTTCCGCCTCCTGGCCGTCCATGACGTGTTCGAGCGTGGTCACCGTCTTGCTGCGCGGCACTTCCGAATGCAACATCGCCGTGTCCATGCAGCGCAGCATCATGGGCAGCACGGGCATAGTGGCGTTGGGATCGACATAGGTGTAGTCTGCCGCTTCGGGCATGACCCCATGCCACCGCTGTTCTTTGGCTTTGGTCTGCGCCGTCTTGGGCGTCATTACCAGTTGCCAGTCCTCTTCCTGGACATCCTGCTGCGGATCATCGGTCACGTCCACACGCTGGGCTTGGAAAAAGACAATCCGCGGTTGGTCTCGCACGGGCTCATAGCCGAGCGCTTCCCCCAGCACGCGTTTGTACTCGTCAGCCTGCTTGCGGTATGGGACCAACCCTTTAACGATGATCACATGCGCCGACTTCGCCAGTGGCTGACCGGGCACCGTCGTCGTGGCGCTTGTGCCACCGGTCATGCCGCCACCCGGCATGCCTGGCATCCCCGGCATGCCTGGCATCCCTGGCATGCCTGGCATTCCCGGCATGCCTGGCATTCCCGGCATGCCTGGCATTCCCGGCATCGCCCCGCCCGTGGCTCCACCTGCGCCGCCGCTACCGCGTGAGTCGCTGCTGACTGCACCAACTGGTCCTGCACCGGGCATCGCGCCTGCGCCGGGCATGCCGAGGCCTGGCATCATGCCGCCGGCCATAGACGAAGCACCCGGACGGTATCCACAGACTTTGTTTTCCGGGTAACGGCGTTCGGGCCCGCGTATCCGGTCATCCTTCTTTTTCTTGGTTCGATCGTCCTCCATCCCCGGAGGCGTGCCCATGGCGCCTCCCATCCCGCGGGCATCCATGCCATAGGGGCTGTCGCCGCCGGGGAATCCGGCCGCGCCGCGCTTGCCACGCGTCTTGGTGTCTTTCGTCTTTTCCTTCTTTTCCGGTGCCGGGGAGTTCTCCAGTTTCGCCACCAGGTTTTCGTCCCCTTCTTCAGCGCGGACGCACAGCGAGCCTGTGAGCGCCGTTGTTTCGAGCTTGATGGGGGCGTAAATTTCGGGGTCTTCGCGTTTGACGTTCGGGCTGCCCAGCGGCGTCACCCAGGGCTTGAGTTCGTAGACGCGTGGATCGAGCGGGGTGATGTCTTGGACACGGGCGAAGTACTGTCCCCCTTTTCCTTCGCGGGGCGTGCGCTCCTTCTTCAGTTCTTCGAATGTCGGCATCTGGATGTGCGACACGGCGTTGGCGGCCAGTGACTGCAGTTTGTCAGGGGTCTTGCCGGCCAGTTTCGATTCCAGGCGGTAGCCGAGGAATACGAACACCACCACCAGCAGCAGGGCGAGCCCGAACACGATCTTCTCCACGTGTTGGACGAGCAATCCCTTGATGCCGCCTGGGCCAAGGCTCAACTTCGGTTTCTTCATGGGAACACACTCCTGGGCAACCGCTCACCGTGTGGCAGCTCGCCAATGTGCTTGACGGGCTGCACGTCTTGCGCTTCTCTTGCGTTGTAGTCGGAAATGTCGCTGCGACTCCAGGACGCGGCCAGGAATCCGGGCGGATGTCGACGGCCCGCGTCCACCTCGTATCTTCCACCTCGTATCTAGGGTACTCCACCCGTCCCCTCGTCGGCTGAGGCGGCGGCCGGTTCCGAGCCAGCTTCGTCCGGCGGTACGGTGCCGTCCGCAGCAGGTTCCGCCGCCGGCGACACTGCGTCTGCTGCCGGAGCGTCTGGCGCAGTGGCGGTGTCGGACGCGTCCTGCGTCGTATCATCTGCCGCAGGCACATTCGATGCTGCCGGAGGTACGGCACCGGTGTCGGCTGCCGGGGGCTCCGTTTCCTCGGATTCGGGTTGACCGGAGGCGGCCTCAGCGTCTGGTGCACCCTGGGCTGGTATCGCCGTGGTCTCATCCCCCTCGGCCGTCTTGCCATCCTGGGCCTCGTCGATTCCCAGCTTGGCCGGGTTCACCGGGTTATAGATGTAAATGATCCCGTAGATGTCGACAACGGAATCGTACGGCGATTCCAGATTGAGCGTGGCCATGCCGCCACCGGCGCCGCTTGCACCCCCCATGCCCGGCATTCCACCCGGCATTCCACCCGGCATTCCACCCGGCATCCCGCCCGGCATTCCACCCGGCATCCCGCCCGGCATCCCGCCCGGCATTCCGGTTGGCATTCCGGTTGGCATGGTAAGCGACGGGCCGCCGCCAGCACCCATGTCCATGGCCGACGGGCCGCCGGCACCGGGCATCCCGGGCATCCCGGGCATCCCGGGCATGCCGGACATGCCCCGGCCACCGAGACGACTGCCAGCCGGCGCATTGATCCGGACCTGACGCACCTCGACGGGCAGATTCGACTTGGCGAACTCGCAGAGGAACAGCGGCAGTCGCAGGACATTCATCCGCACCCGCATCCGCATGGGCATCCGTTTAGCGACGGCCAGGAACGCATCGGAGGGCTGGTCGGACGTCATGGCTGAGCGCAGCCGATCCCCGGTGACCGGCTCGTTCTCGTTGTCGACATATCGGCCATTGGCGGGGTCGGTAGCCGTCATCATGCCACCCATCATTCCGCCCATCATTCCCCCCATCATGCCGTCGCTCATACCGGCAGCCGTGCCCGATTCGCCGCCACCGGAGCCGCGCGAGTCGGAGCTGTCGGCCCCACCCATGCCTGCACCCATCGCGCCCATCGCGCCCATGCCTGCGCCCATGCCTGCGCCCATCGCGCCCATGCCTGCGGGCATCCCGTCCATACCCATCCCGGGCATGCCACTTGCGCCGCGCATCGCGGCGGCAGACCGGACCTGACCAACGGCCTTGATGCCAGCTGCCATGGCGCCGAGTTCCAACGATTGAATCTCCTTGACCGCTGCGTTGTACTGGGCGTCGGCATCACCGTTGGTCGCTTTGATGATGAGCATCAACGCACGCAGCACCCAGAGGTCCTCCTGAGCGTACAGAATCTGGAGGGTGGTGGGGGTCACGAAATTGAAGCTGGCGGCCTGCAGTGCGGCCTGATTAGATGGATTCCAATCCACCACGATGGGATTTTCGTCTGCCAGCAGTCCGGCTCCCGAGCCCATCGGGGACATGCCGGGCATTCCCGGCATTCCTGGCATCCCCGGCATTCCCCCCATGCCACCGCCGCCGCCGCCACGTGGGTCAGACGTTCCGGCCACAGCTCCGCCGCCCGGCATTCCCGGCATTCCGGGCATTCCCGGCATTCCACCACCGGCGCCCGGGTAGCGGGAGCCGCTGGCGGACCCGGTGGCCCCCCAGACCGCGCCGATGATTTCAGCCAGCTTGGGCAGTTCATCGCGGATATAGTCACGGTACCGGTTGCGGAACTCCAGGCGGAGTTCCTCGTTGGGCGGGGTGGGGAACTTCACGGTAGCCTCGATCGGCTTGAGCGGTTCCACGGCCGCGATGAAGTCAGGCAGCAGCTTCTCGGGCCATTTCAGCACATCCTCCTGTTCGCGGAAGCGCGCCTCCCACGCCAGCCGCACCTGTTCCGCTTCTGCGCGATTGAGTCGTTTCATCATGTTGGCGGAATCGGTGTTGGGGTGATTCACGATGCCGCTGATCTGTTCACCCGTCTTGAACGCGGCTTCGATCTTGCCTGCGAGTGTTTCGGTCTGCTGGCTCATGTCCGAGGTGGACATGAACCACACGCCGATATACAGCCCCAGGATGACGACACAGAGGATCCAGAAGTGATACTTGCGGAGGACGGTGAGTGCCTGTTTGATCTGATTCATGGCTTACAGACCTCCCTCTATGTTGGCCGCCAGTTCGTCGTCAGCAGGTGGCTGCTGCGGGCCCTGTTTCTGTTTCTCTTTTTCCCAGTCGCTGACCTGCTTCTCCAGACGCTCGGTCAACAGCACTTCCTTCCACACGAACTGGACGACAAAATCATAACGCGGGACGGTCAGGAACGGTTCTTCCAACGACTCGGTCTTCTCATCTGTTGCACCGTCGTCGGACGTGCCGCCCCGATTCCCGCTGGGGGTGCGCAAGCCACTCCCCGCAGGCGACCTGGTCATCCCGCCGCCGGTCGACGAGAACGGCATGCCGGTCACTGCACCCATGCCCCCGGCGCCCATCGGACCTCGCATGGAGCCCGGGTAGCCGCCCGGCAGACCGCCTTCCGGCATTTCGTAGTTCGGGTTCGGCACGGTCCAGGTGCGATTGATGGGGGAATCGGACAGCACGATGGGGTAGCCAATTCCCATCTCTTCCATCGTGAACGCGACTGGCACCAGCGCGTCGGCGGCCACTGCCAAAGGAGTCTCTACGCCCTGCAGTGCCAGCTGGTATCCGGACACGATGTCGGCACCCGTATTGGGGTCCGGCTGGACGAGCGGCGCGATCGACACCACGCGCAAGCTCATCAACAGTGGTTGTTGCCCGGCGGGTTGCACCTGGTGTTTGACCATCACGCCCGGTCGGATTTTCTCCACCGCCACCGGCAGGATCACCTCCTGCATGCGCAGGTTGCTGATCAGCGTATGGTTGACGTGCCAGAGACCTTCTTTCGCGCGGTCCGAATTGAAGTAGTGGTAGCACTGCAGTTGTATCACCCACCCTTCACCGGTTGGTCCAGTCGCACTGCCGCCCCCGGACGCACTGCCGTCCCCGGACATGGTCTCGTTCGCCGCGCTGGAGTCGCTGGCGGGGGCAACCATGACGCCGAGCGACTGCTGCGTCTCGATGTACTTCTTTTGGACCTCATCGTTGAACCACAGCGACAGGTCGTCGAAGTACTGCACCTCCAACTGCTCGACGTGGATCTCCTCGCGTTGCTGGAAGGGCAGCTTTTCGACGTCCGGGATCTCACCCGGCTGGACACCGGGCGTCTGTGGCAGCGCCGAGTTGACGGCCTTGAGCACTTCCAGCCACAGCATGCGGCGATCGGCATTGCCGACCAGTTCTTCACCGATGGCGGTGATGCGTTCGAGCTGACCGGTGAGGCTTTGGTCGTCGCTCGTGAACTGGCTGCTCAGCCCCTGCGCGCTCTCGATTTCCGAGACCGCCTTCTTCCAGCTGATACCGGCCACGGCCCGGTCGTCGGTGACCTGATGCAGGCGTCCGTAGTGGAAGAAGACGTTGAATGTGCAGGCCAGCAGCAGTGCTGCGACGGAGGCGACGGCCCATGGTTTCTTGGACCGCACCAGCCGTTCGGTCATGATCTCCCGCGGCACCAGGTTGGTGTGCAGTTTGGCGACCCCCAGCCCCTGCAGGCACAGGCCGTAGCAGACTCCGAACGACAGCTGATTGTCCTTGAAGGCCGGCGCTGACAGGACGGACGAGCCGGTCAGGTGGGCGAAGGCTTCGAAGTTGTTGACGCTGTAGCCCAGGTTCTTGGCCAGGTACTGCGGCAGGCCGGGCAGTTTGACGGCGTTGCCCAGCACGACCACTCCGTCGATCTTGGCTTTGCGGTCGATCCCCTGGAAATAGCCGATCGAACGCTGGACTTCCGTCACCAGATCGTTGAACACCGCGCGCATGGCCTGGAACACCAGACGCGGGTCTTCCGCCTGCCGCGCGTTGCGCTTCAGGTGCTCTGCCTTGGCAAAGGTCAGCTTGAGTTCTTTAGTCAACTGCTTGGTGAAATGGTTGCCCCCCAACGGCACGCTGCGCTGCCACACGCGGAACCCGTTGGTGATGACCAGGTCGGTGGTATCGGTCCCCATCGACAGCACGACGAGCGATGGTGGCGGATTCTCCGGGTCGTATTCGGCCACCGCCGACACGTCGCGCAGGATGTCATACGCCACGAAGTTGTAGATGCTCAGCGGCGCCAGCTGGATGATGTCCAGCTCCACCCCCACGTCCTGGAACGGCCGCATCGCACGGTACACCTGCTCGCGTTTCATCGCGAACAGGCCGACTTCCGTCTCCAGCGCGATACCGTCGACCTCGCCCCCTCCCATCTGCTGGAAGTCCCAGATCACGTCTTCCAGTGCAAACGGGATCTGCTGCCGCGCTTCAAACTTGACGATGTCCGGAATCAACTTGGAATCGACGGGCGGCGGCTTGAAGAATTTCGCCAGACCGCTCTGCCCCGGCACGGCCAGAGCGATCCTGTAGCCATGGACGTCATTGCGGGAGAGGAACTGTTTGATGGCGTCCCGCACCATCTTCTCCGGTTCCGCCTCCGGCTGACTCAGGATCTTCGGATACTCGATATAGTCGAAGGCGTCCGCGACGACTTCGCCGTTCTGCAGCGTGCAGCGCAAAGCCTTGAACGCGGCCTGACCGATATCGATACCCCATACGCCGGCTTTCTTCGCCATGAATCGTCCCCTCAACTCCGAAGGCGTGTCGGTTCCAGCAACCCGGCTGCTGTACGAACGACAACAACGTGATCACGGAAAATCTGGATACCTGTGCCGGTGACCCCCGCACGCGCTGAGAATACCTGACAAAAGCAGGAGATGGGACGGGGACACAGACAGGGAGCCACCAGATTCTCTGATCCCTTTCCACTGTACAAAGGTGTCGTACCAACTGTCAATGAATTCCCCCCTGAAAGGACCGATTCTCCGGCCGGCTGGCCCGTACACGGCAGCCGCGCGCCGCGGCGTGAAACCGGCGCATGCTTCCTCGACATTCCCCCACTGGCCCGATATGGTGAAGGGCTGACGGCCACGTTCACCCCCCCTCCATACGACTGACACACGACGACTGACACACGCATGACATATCGGGAATCATACGTCCTACTGCCATGCCACGGGCTTGAGGACTTTCCGCTGCATCACGAAGGGGACGATGCCGACGGACTGCTCGCCGCGTGGACCGCTCTCTGGCACCCGGCACTGTTGGCCGCCACGGGCGGAGCGCCCCGCTGGTGCCGCGGTGACAATCCGCCGGCCGAGCTGACCGGGCGGTTGATTCTGGCGCCGGCTGTCAGTGCTCACCACATTGCAGCCGACCTTGCGGCTCGCGCTGCTACCGAGGGGGCCTGCTGGATCGAGGGCAATCTGACGCGGGAGGCGATTCTGGAACGAGCGCTCCAGCCGCTGCGGGACCAGATGGCTGCGCTGGACGCCGACGTAACGGCTGACTTCCTGGCGCTGGGTTACTGCTTCCTGCAGGTCGAACTGCTCACGCGCCAGATGCGGTACGCGACGAATCTGGACGAAACGCAGTTCTTCCAGCAGGTCGTGGCCGGCGCTCAGGCCGCCGTGTCGGGGGACCAGGCGGCGGCCCGGGATCGGCTGACCGCGTGCTTTGACCTGCTGTCCCAGGAACGCGCTCACTACTACGCCGTGGACGCCTACCTGCTGGACCTGACGCTGCTGGCCCCCCATACGCTCGGCGCCCCCCTGATCGCCCAGCTGCAGACGGAGATCCCCACCAATCTGCTGCTCACCGGCCAGCTGCTGGCCGACATGCACGCGCGGCTGCCGGAGTCGTTTGCGGCGGTCGAGCGAGCGTTGGCGGCCGGCCATCTGGGGCTGGTGGGGGGCGAATGGCAGGAAGGCCGGTCACCGCTGCACAGCTGCGAGACGGTGCTGCGCCGTTTCCTGCAGGGATTGCAGCAGCACGACGAGCTGCTCGGTGTGCAGCCCCGCGTCTACGCCCGCCGCAACTACGGCGTCTCGGTGTTGTACCCGCAGCTGCTGCACCGGCTGGGCTACACCGGAGCGCTGCACGTGGCGTTGAGCGAAGGGAAGTATCCGGAAGTGTCCCAGGTGAAGATCCGCTGGCAAGGGCCCGATCGTTCGTCCATTGACGCGATTGGCCGGATGCCGCTTGATGCGGCTCGCGCGGCGACGTTCCTGGCGCTGGCCAGCAAGCTGCGCGAGACGATGGACTCGGACCATGTGGCCACGCTGTGCTTGGCGCACTGGCCAGGCCACGTCAGCCCCTGGTATCACGACCTGCGGCGGATCGCCCGCTACGGCACCATGCTGGGGAAGTTCGTCACGGCCGAACAGTACTTCCGCGACACGGGGTATCCGGGTACGAGTGAGCGGTTCAAGGCGGACCAGTATCGTTCGCCCTGTCTGGCTCTGGCCGTGGCGCGCGAACAGGTCGACCCGGTCTCTACTTCGGTCCGCTACTGGCGCCGCCACGTGGCGTTACGGGCCGCCGAGGCGCTGGGCACCGTGGTCGCTCTGGTGCGCAACCGACCAATCGAGTCGATTGCCGCGCTGTGGGAAGAGGTGGACGGGTCGGCCGATGAACCGTGCGACGAGGGGCTGGATGAGCGGGTCGCTGACGTGCTGGCGGGGCGTCTGCAGGACGCGGCCGGCATTCTCGGCCAGCGTGCGGGAGCGTCCACCCCCGGCTATCTGCTGTGGAACCCGACGGCCGTGGTGCGACGCATGGGGGTGGATCTGCCGCAATTGTCGCAGCTGCCGGAGATCACCAAGCCGATCTATGCGGCGGCCAGTGCCGAAGCGCATCGCTATGTGGTCGCGGACGTGCCGGCGATGGGCTATGTGTGGGTCGAGAGCGGGGCGGAGGCGGCGCCGGCCGGGTCGGCCCCCCAGGTGCTCGCCCAGGGACACCGTCTGTTCAACGAGTTTTTCGAAGCGCGGATCAGCCGCACGACCGGGGCGCTGCAGTCGCTCAACGGCTATGAACAGCGGAACAACCGGCTGTCGCAGCAGCTGGCGTGCCGGCTGCCGGCCGCATCGTCGCGGCGCGGGGAGGCGACGCCCTATTCGGTCATGGTGGCCGACAGCGTGCAGGTGAGCGTGGCGACCAGCGCGATGGGCGAGATTGTCTCCCGAGGCCGCCTGCTGACCGCGCGCGGCGAACTGGTGGCGAACTTCCGGCAGTGGTATCGCGTCTGGCGCGGCAGTCGCGTGCTGCACGTGTCGATCGAGCTCGAGCCGGTCCTGCCGCTGGGGGACAATCCGTGGGAGTCCTACTATGCCTGCCGGTTCGCCTGGTCGGACGAGGGGGCCGATCTGTGGCGCGGCGTGAACGAGTTGCGCGAGCGTGCGGAAGCGAAGCAGCTCGAAGCGCCGCTCTACATCGAGATCGACGAAGGCGGGCCGAACGTCGTGCTGCTTACCGGCGGCCTGCCCTTTCACCTGCGGACCGACGAACGGATGCTCGACAGCCTGCTCCTGGTGCGGGGCGAGCGGGCGCGCCGCTTCGAGTTGGGGATAGGGCTGGATGTGAAGCACCCGCTGCCCGAGGCGCTGGCCCTGCTGTCCCCGCCGACGGCCGTGCTGCGGACGACCGGCCCACCGGCCGGGCCGACGCAGGGCTGGATGTTCCACATCGATCGCCGCAATGTCACGGCCACCGCCTGGTCACCCCTGGTGCTCAACGGGTTCGTGGTCGGTCTGCGCGTGCGGCTGCTCGAGACGGCTGGCCGCACCGTGCACACCCGGTTGACCGCCTTCCGCGCCATCCACGCGGCCTACAAACTGAGCTTTGCCGGCCAGACCACAGGCAGTCTGAGCGTGCGCGATGGCGGGGTGGAGATCGACCTGGGAGCCCACGAGTATCTGGAAGTGGAGGCCCGCTGGTGATCGACAGCTGCGACAGGTGGCGCGCGCGATGATCGTGACCATTGACGGACCCGCCGGGGCGGGCAAGAGTACGGTGGCCCGGGAACTGGCCCGGCGACTGGGGTTCTGCTTCCTGGACACGGGGGCCATGTACCGGGCCGTGGCGTGGGCGGCCGCCCGGCAGGGGTTGGCGTGGGACGACCAGACGGCGGTGGCTGAGCTGGCCGCGCATCTGCCGCTGGTGTTCGACTCCCACCGCATCCTGGTCGACGGCCAGGATGTCACGCTGGCGATCCGCAGCCAGGAAGTGACCCACAACACCCGCTACGTCGCCGACAACCCGCTGGTGCGCGCACAGCTGGTGGCACTCCAGCGCCGGTTGGCACACGGCCGCCATGTGGTCACGGAAGGGCGCGATCAGGGCACCGTGGCGTTTCCCGCGGCGGAGTGCAAGTTCTTCCTGATCGCGTCACCCCGCGAACGGGCGCGGCGCCGGTGGCAGCAGTTGCAGGAGCGCGGCGAGTCCATGATGCTCGAGGACGTGCTGGCCCAGCAGAACCAGCGCGACGCGCGCGACGCGCGGCGCGCCTGCGGACCGCTCACACCGGCCCCCGACGCGCTGATCGTCGACACGGATGGGCTGACACAAACGCAGGTCGTCGATACGCTGGAACGCCTGGTGCGCGAACGAGGGACAGCAGACGCATGGGAATGACACGACCACTCTGGAAAAGTGCCGGCTACCAGTTCTTCTGGGTGCTCTGCTGGCTGATTGCCAAGAGCTGCTTCGGGTTCCGCTGGAAGGGACGCGAACACATCCCGCGCGGCACGGGAGCCCTGATCTGCGCCAACCACCAGAGCTATTTCGATCCCGTGCTCGTCGGCATCTGCTTCCGCAAACAGATCAACTTCCTGGCCCGCAATTCGCTGTTCGACCTGTTCCTCTTCGGCCGGCTGATCCAGTACCTGGAGGCCATCCCGATTGATCGGGACGGCCTGAGCCTCAGTGGCATCAAAGAGACTCTCCGCCGACTCAAGCGGGGCGAAATGGTGCTGATCTTCCCCGAGGGGACCCGCACGCTCGACGGTCAGGTGGGGCCGCTCAAGCCGGGCTTCTGCGCGCTGGCCCGGCGCGGCAAGGTGCCCATCCTGCCCGTCGGTATCGACGGCGCCTACGATGCCTGGCCACGCTCGCGCCGCTGGCCACGCCTCACCCGGCTCCGCACCTGCTTCGGACCTCCGATCACACTCGAGGAAATCGCACAGTTGACGGACGAGCAACTGATGGCGGAAGTCCATCGCCGGATTGTTGCATGCCATCGTGAAGCGCGCCGCTTCCGCGGCCTCGCGCCCGAAGCCTAACGCTGCTTGGCCGACGCGCCCCCGCTCTTCTTGGCCGTCGCATGCTCTGCGGCCTGCAGCTTCCGCTCGACGATCGACTGCACCCGCGCTGCCTTGACCAGGTACAGCTGCGGGTCGTCAATCACGAAAGGTGTCGACCAGGTGCGCCCGTCGTCCCGGTTGCAGATGTTGAAGAAGAACGTCCGGAAATACTCCGCCCGGAAACCGTACGGGAACTGGGAGGTCAGGTGGTCCTCTTCGGTCAGCGGGTCCACACCCGGTTTGGCGTAGTAGTGCACCTGCCCGTCAGGGGTGAGCGTCATCCCCAGTGTCCACCAGCCGAACTGGTGCACGTCCTTCACGTGGAAGTCCCGTCCCTGCCGGTTGCCGCGCACCTTGATAAACGCGGGAGCCAGGCCGTTTTTGCGATCGGCCGGGCGGCGGTAGTGGATCCACATGCCCGGCCAGTACGGCTCGGCGGTCGCCTGGCTGCTCGACAGGAACCGCCCGCCGGTCGATTTGTAGGTCGTCGTGGTACAGCCGGTGCGGAATCCGAAATGGGGACCCGTGCGATCCTCCCATTGATAGTCGGGCGGCAGATACACACGCACCACACAATTGGGCGTCTCCGATACCGGGATGGCCGATCCCAGCCGCGCGATGCAGTCAACAATCAGGTCATCCTGCTGCAGGCTGTTCGAGGGCCGGTTGGGCACGCCCGAGTTGAGTGTGCGGATGAGCAACGCGTACTCGCTCCCCTCCAGACCGTACTCTGGTGTCGGGATGACGACAAGCTTGTCCGGATAGCCGCGTTCAGGACCTTCGAACCAGCGCTTGTTGGTGGAATACCCCAGCGGATACCGTGGTTGATTGTCTTGTTCGGCGGAGCTCTTGGGCCCCTTCTGGACGAACTTCCACTGCGTGTCTTCAAACGTGTCGCCGACGTAGTCGATGTGCGTGCCCGTGCCCGGGACCACCCGCTGTGCGTCGGCACCGCGCACCTGTATGCCCATCGACAGAGTGACAACCAATAACGGCAGCAATATGCGTTTCACGGGACCGCCTCAAATCAGATGCTAGGAAATAGCGCGCCGTGTCCGAGGCGTCGGAACGGCACGGAGATGTGTGCTATGGGAAAGTATCGGACCGTGACTCGATGCGCGGTTACACAACCTTGCCGATTACAGCGGATTTATCGTGCGGCCGACCACGCGCCACAATCAACCACATGAAAATACGTAGCCTGCGCCGTGCAGTGAGCTCGACTGGGGTAACCTGGCAAGTCGCGCGGAGTGGCGAGGCTTGTCGTTGCGTCTACCTGTGGTAGACTTAGCCCGAGTCGTCTGCGGCGTGGTGCACCGGGCACTGTGCCGGTCCCGCCAGCCTGCCCGGGGTGTGTGGCAAGCTGTGGGGGGGGCGCACGGAGGGATGGCCGAGCGGTTTAAGGCACAGGTCTTGAAAACCTGCGTGGGGTTACACTCCACCGTGGGTTCGAATCCCACTCCCTCCGCTGGTCAAGATGACGCCGTGGCACCGAGCGGTGCGAGCCGACGGCTCACAGTCCGAGCCGGTAGCGTTTGGCGCGTTCCACGACAGCCGCATCGCGGCTCGTGGCAGCGACCTTGTCCAGGATGGGGCCGATCGTGTCCATGTTGGGATGGCGCAACTCGCGGTGGTGGGCCAGGTCGACGATCGTGGCGCAGGCGGGCTGGGCGAGCGCGGGGTCATCCAGGTACTCGGCGACCCAGCGGACGCAGGCCAGAGTGCGAACGGTGGCCGCGCGGGAGATGATCAGGGCGCGGTCTTCCGTTTCGTGTGCCTGCTGCATGATCTGCTGCAATTGGGCCAGCGTAGCGTCGGGCTCGCGGTCGCTGGGCAGGGTGATGACGCGCACGAAGGCGCGGAGCGCCCACCGGGCATGGCGTTTGTCGCGCGCGTGGCTGGCGACATTCAGCAGCTGATCGGCGACCTCCGCGTCAGGCCAGTTGCACAGGGCACGCACGGCAGCTTCCTGCGCATTCTTGTCAGGCGCGTCGAGATACGACTCGATGATCTGCCGGGCCCGGGCGCCGCCGAGTCGTCCCAGGAGTGGCAGGCTGAGCAGCTTGTGGGCATCGTCAGCGCTGTCCCACGCCTGCAGGACAAGTGCCGCCCGGTCCTGGTCGGCCGGTCCCTTGTCGCAGACGATGGCGATCGTCTTTTCGACTTCATCCCGGTGTGTCCCGGGCTGGGTCTGATACAACAACTGCATCAGCCGTGGAATGTCATACTTGTCCGGATCGGCGATGCTCCGCAGTCCGTCGAGGGCCGGTGCGTAGGCGGCCGGGTCGCGCTGGGCCGCGATGGCGATCAGCGGATCGATCGCCTCGTAGTACTTGAGTTCCTTGAGCACGCTGATGACACCCTCCTGGATCTCCGGGCGGTCGAGCGCGGCGAGAATCGCCGGCCCGACCACATCGCGCGGCATACGGGCCAGCGCCTGCTGGGCGACTGCCGCCATCTGTTCGTTTCCCGCCAGGCGGTCGATCAGAGTGGGGATGGTGGACGGGTCGTGCAGAGCGCCGAGGCAGCGCAGGCCGGTCAGCTGCACGGCCGGCACGTTGCTGTCGACCATCTCCATCAGGAACGGCAGCACGTGCTGGCCCCGGCGGCCGGCCAGGACCTCGATCAACACGACGGCACTGGTTTCCGGCAGGCTGGCGACCTGCCGGCTGAGTTCCTCGAGCGTGGCGTCGGGCAGTTCGGACAGGTGCGCTGCCGCCACCTGCTGTGCAAGCGGGTCGCTGCCGACAAACCAGCCGCGGATGGTATCGGCCGCGGCGTCCGGATCCAGTTGCAGCAGGCCTTCCAGCGCGGCGCGCCGCGTGGCTGGCTGCTGCTGCGCGTCGCTCAGCTGGGTCCACAGTGCGGCGGCCTCCGCGCGTTGCCCCTGTTGTGCCCGGGAGGCCGCGACACGCACCAAGCACTGGGCCCAGACGTCGGACCAAGGCTTCTGCTGGTCCGCTTGCGACTGCAGCCACGTCAGGGCCTGTTCGTCGGCGATATTGGTCAGCGCCCGCAGGGCGGCGTGCGCCACGAGTTCGTCGGGCGCTGCGGCCAGCTGTATCAGTCGCGGCACGCAGCCGCTGTCCTGGCGGGCACCCACCGCGTGGATCGCACCGACCAGGGCCGCACCCTCCAGCTGGTCGAGCGCCGTGCGGAGCACCGCCAGCGACTCCGGGCCGGGAATGGCGGCGATGGCCAGCAACGCCATCTGCCAGGTGTCGGGAGCCGGGAGCAGCAGTGCCAGCTGCGGGACCTCCGCCGCCGTGCCGACCTGTCGCAGCTGGAGGCAGAGGAACTGCTTGGCGGCCAGTGTCGTATCGGGCTGGCTCAGCAGCCGGGCGCAGCGTGCGGCGATTTCGGCCCGGCGCTCGGGCGTCTGCATCGCCTCGATCACACTGCGTTCGATGGCCAACTGGCCGGCCAGATCCTGACCGTACTCATAGTTCGGCAGCGCCTCCCACGCCTGTTCCAGCGAGGGCTGAGCGTGTGCCCACCCTGCGCTCACGCCGATGACTGCCATGCTGATGCACAGGTAATTCGCGATGCGACCCATTCGAGTATCTCCAGTTGCTGCGGTTGCACTTCCACGAATGCCGTCGGCCGGGCGCCGCCCGCGGGCCCAGCCCGTCGCGCGGCGCGGATTCCGACACAGGCTGTCGGGCAGCGGTCTAGCCGATCATGTTCCACGGACTGCGCAGCGCGCGGTCACGCATGGCATTGGCCAGATCGTCGTCGACGAAGGTCTGCTGCTGCGGATCCCAGGTCACTTTGCGGCCGAGCCGCAGAGCGATATCGGACACGTTGCCGAGCGTGCTGGCCGCATGCCCGGACTCGACCGGCGACACGGGGTTCTGCCGCGTGCGGATGGAGCGGAAGAAGTCGGCCGTGTGTGCCGTGTACGGGTCGCCGTGCAGCGGGCTGACATGCAGGTGCGTGTCCTGCGGCTTGAGCTGCACGGTCAGCAGCGACTCCGGCTCGGCCCAGATGCCGTCGCGGTTGACGTGCACCCAGCCTTCGTCCCCCTCGAAGCGGCAGCCGTGCCGGTTCGGGTTGTCGTCGTCGCTGTAGTCCATCTTCAGGCCGCTCTCCCAGCGCAGCTCCAGGTGCCACGACATCCACGTGTCGGTCATGCCATCGGCCGGCAACTCGCCGCTGCCTTCCGCTTCGAACTTTTTGTCGAACACTTCCGGGCAGCCCCAGCCGGCGATGTCGAGGTAGTGCACGCCCCAGTTCGTGATGAAGCCGGCGCAGTAGTGCGAGATCATGTACATGGCGAGCCATTCGCAGCGTTTGGTGTCGAACGGCAGGAACGGCGCGGGGCCGGTCCACAGGTCGTAGTCGAACCCGGGGGGCGGCGCGCAAGGGGGCTCGGCCGGGTAGCTCGTGCCGCCCGGAGCGCCGACGCGAATGGTGTGCACCCGGCCCAGGTAGCCGGCGATCGCCAGTTCGCAGGCCTGCCGGAAGTGCGGCGAGCTGCGCTGCTGCGTGCCGGTCTGGAACACGCAGTTGTACTGCCGCACCAGGTCGCAGATGCGGCGGCCCTGGTCGATCCAGCGGGTGAGGGGCTTTTCTCCGTAGAGGTCCTTGCCGGCGGTGATCACGTGGCTGTAGGCCACGCCGTGCCAGTGATCGGGGACGCAGCCCCAGATCGCATCGATGTCGTCCCGGGCGACGACGTCGCGGAAGTCATTGTAGATGTCGCAGCCGTGGAACTGCTCAGCGCCCAGCCGCTGGGCGTAGAACGCGTTCACCTGCTGCTGCGCCAGCTCCGCGCGCTGCCGGCGCGGGTCGGCAATGGCGACCACCTGATGGTCCGGCAACGGCTCCATGGCGCGCAGCGAGTGGCTGCCCCGATTGCCGACGCCCAGCATGCCGATGGTGATCCGCTCACTCGGGGGCAGCTGCCCGCCGCGTCCCAGGGCGGACGCCGGCACGATCCAGGGGGCCGCCAGCGCGGTGGCCGCGGTAGCCAGGAAGCGGCGCCGCGAGGTGCCGGCGCCGGCCGAACCCGCAGCGGCGGGCGGCTGGTGATCAGCGCAAAACGTACTGCGACATCCGTCGCCGGGCTGATATGCGTTCATGGTTCCTCACTCACAGCAGGGACTTCAGATGGTCGAGGCTCCGCTTGGCTTGCTCGATCGTGCCGCATTCGACCGACAGCACGATATCGCGCGGCGCCTGGCGGCAGATGTCGATGATACGCCGCCAGTCGAGCACGCCATCGCCACAGGCGCAGCCGACCGGCGTGCCGGTCACCTTGCCGCGCTCCGAATCCGAATGCGCAACGCTGATGTCTTTGGCGTGCAGGTGCACCAGGCGCCCGGCGACACGTTCCAGCCAGCTGTAGGGATCCTGGCCGGCCAGGTACGCGTTGCCCGTATCGAGGTTGATGCCGAGCGACGGTGACGAGACCAGGTTGTAGATGCGGTCCAGGCCGTCGGGAGTCTGGGAATACTGGGCGTGGCATTCCAGTCCGATCAGCACGCCGTGCCGTTCGGCCACGAACAGGGCCTCCTGCAGCGTGTACTTGATCAGCACGAAGTCCTCTTCCTCGGTCGTCCACGGGGCCTTGATCCCCTCGTCGGTGTTCACGACCGCCGCGCCACACGCCGCGGCGAAGCGGACGGCCAGCTTGAGATACTCGCCGTGATAGTCGGGGCGTCCCAGGGGCCCGTGCGCCTGGAGGCCGGAGATCTTCAGGCCGCGCTGGTCGCACATCTCCTTCATGGCCAGCGGATCGTTGAACAATGAAAACGTGTGGAAATAGCCCGCCTCGCTCATCAGCTCCCGTCCGAAGTGCACCATGGGCTCGACGTACTCGTAGCCCATGTCGGCGGCCTGATCGAGCCCCCACTCGAACGGCTTGTCGTGATGGCGAGTGGCTTCCAGGTTCATGCCAATGTGTAACTGACCCATGTCGATCTCCTGTGGTGCGATGCCGTCAGCGCCCGGTAACTCCCCCCCATCGTTATCCACCAGGTGGCCGGCTGTCAATCAACCCGCGGGAAAATAGCCCTCCACGCTCGCTCGACCGCGGCCAGCGCGCACGCGATGATCGGCCGAGTCCGACGCGTGCGCCAGCCGTGTGCTGACCGTGCGCGCGATGCCGGGTCCGACCATGCACGATTCCCGTCAGGAGGTACGCAGTATGACGAGGCATCGCGAGACGCTCACCAGGCGCGACCGTGTCCTCGCGGCGCTCGAACATCGCCCGCCGGACCGCGTGCCGCTGGACCTCGGCGGAAATCAGACGGGGATCCACCGCCTGGCCCACGAGGAACTCCTCGCGCGTCTGGGGTGGCGGGAAGAGATCGAGATCATGGACGCAGTGCGGCAACTGGCACGGCCGAGCGAAGCGGCGCTGGAACGCCTGCGCATCGACACTCGCTACATCCATGCCGGAGCGCCACGCTCAAAGCCACCTACGGCCGGCAACTGACGCCGCTCAGTGGGTGAATACCAGGCCGATGTTCGGGCCGTGATAGACCGCATCGCCGCTGTGGTCCACCTGCGTTGGACCGAGTGTGAGCATCCCCGTGTCATTGCTGAAGTTCTCTGCGCCGAGCGCAATGCCGGTGACCCAGATGGCGTTGTAACCGGCGAAGAACGTCCAGGACGGGGCGAACTGGTAGTTGACCTGCAGCGACAGGTCGCCCACGAACGAGGTGCGGTCGCGCTCGTCCTCGCCGGCGTACACCACCGTTCCTCCCTGGTCGGTCGCCACCGTGTACGTACGGTCAAGCGACACCTGGTTCGCGAAGATGCCCCCCTTCATTTCGAAGTCGACCCAGCACTTCGGCTGCACCAGGAACTGGCTGAGTAACCCGACCTGCACGCCGATCATGCTGTTGTCGGTCTCCAACGCTACCTGATTCGTAGTTGTGCCCGGCCCCGGCACACTCGACTGAGTCAGATACTCGAACTCCTCGCCAATGTTCAGGTAGCGCCCGCCGACCAGGAACGAAGCCTCGTAGCTGCCCGGACGCATCAGCACCCGGCGACGCAGGTTCACTTCACCATTGTTGAGCGTGGAACTGAAACGCAACGATGCGAAGTTGTTGTAGTCCAGCCCGACCACTCCGGCCGAGGCGCCAAAGCTGGAGAACGGCGAATACAGGTTGCCCGTGCCCCCCTGGTCGTTCGCGTCCTGGTTGCGCACCGCCGCGTCACCATCCCATGAATGGGAGCCGAAATACCCGACCTCCAGCCGATACCAGTCGCCGAGCGTCTTGCCGATCAGAGCACGGACGCCTGCCCCAAAGTCGGCATCAAGGCCGCCGGTGTCCAGCACCACGGGACCTCCCGGACCGAGTGTGGCAAAATCCAGCTCGCTCGTGTCCCGGAACAGCGCCAGCATCTCCACCTTGCCGTACCACGACGGTGGGCAGCCGTTGGTGGCTGGTGGCCATAGCCGGCACGTCTCCCAGGTGCCCAGATGCGGGTCGTGCCAGTAGAGATTCGTGCCCGGCTCCTGCTCGAGTGCCGGCCGTTCGGTCTCCCACAACTGTGGTTTGCGCGACGCATATCCAAACGTTTCCGCTGCAAGCAGAGGAAACGCCTGGCCTACCAGCACCAATGCCACAAGAATGCTCCACGCCAGTCGACCACTGTGTCGATTCATCATGCCGGTCTCGCTTCGATAGTAGTTCCGGACGGACTATCCGCCGCATAAATAGCTTCGACGCGGAATATCGGAGCCCACAGCATTTCTCGTAAATGCGATAAGGTTTAGCTGGCCGGCGCAGGCTCGCCAGCTTACCAGGATCGGGAGGGCGGCTGTGCTGGGACGCCCGGAAAGGGGCGGATCAGGAAGTCTTGTCGCAGGCTGCCATCTGCCGCTCGATATACGCGATCAGTTCGGCAATGCTGGTCACGTCCATGACATCCTCGCCGACGCGAATCCCGAACACGTTTTCGATCTCGACTGTCAATTCGGCCATGGCCAGCGAATCGATCGGCAGCGACTCGAACGTATCGGCACGCTGTGGGCGAACTCCCGTCTTGGCCTGGATCAGGTCCAGCAGTGTGTGCTCAACGGAAACCATTTTTCTGTCCACCTCCTGCGGCCGGTTCGTTTCTGGGCACGCTGCAGATGTCTATCGGAACCGCAGCCAGCCGGACTCGCGGACACTTTACCCAGTTTATCAATATGTGGAGAGTAACGGCCACTCCATCCATGAGACATTGGAGCCCATTAGACATTTAGACATTTATAGACATTTGGACATTTAGACATTGACTTCAGAGTTGTTCCCTTCGGCCCAACCAATACAGGCCGTTCTGGCTATGGAATTGTCGGTCGCGGCTGGTGTATGCTACGGGCAGCGGGTGCCGGTGGGTGCTGCGCGCAGCAGTGTCCCGGCACGGGGCACATGGCAGGGGAGGGAGGTGTCGCGGAAGGAGGTGTCGCATGGAGAAGCACCTGAAGGAGTGTGTGGCGCGGCGCGAAGCAGCAGCCGTGGCGTTGCAGGAGCAGGAACCGGCGCTGGCGGCCGAGCAGGTGACGCACAGCTTGGTGTACGGGCTCAACATGCTGCGGAACCTGCTGTTCCAACGTATTCACGAGGATGTTGGAGCCAATTATGGTCACGACTCGATGCTGCTGCCGTTGAGCATGAAAGCGAGCGAGCGGATCGCCAAGTGCGAGATCGAGGCGCATCAGATCGTGGTTGCCGTGCAGTTGATTCAGGAACGTGGGTATCTGCGCGGCGACACCAGGTGGTTCGTCAAGTGGCTGGCTGAGTTGCGACTGGGCGACGACTTGCAGGATTCCCGTTGGCGACGGCGCATCCGTCAGTACGGGGCGATGTCTGAAGACGAGCAGCGGCTGGAGTTCTCCCGGCATCTGGAGACGGTGTTTCCCGAGGCGCGTCACGCGCCGCTGATCTTGTATCGCCTGTTTCCGCTGTCGGTACGGATCGTGGCGGCCGTTGCCTTTGGCCAGCACCTGGATGCGTCGGAGCTGCGCAATCGGCAGATGTTCTGGCTGCCTGCCATCGGCGACTGTCACGATTGCCATGGGCGCCCGCTGGACAACGGGGAACAGTGTCCCGTGTGTGGCAATCCGCTCTGGATCTACCGTTGGCTGTGTGCGGACTGACGGGCATGGCAGGCAGCGGGCCGGTCCACGGCGGCGGTACGGTGCGCCCGGGGTGCACGGCGCGCCGGATGTGCACGATTTGATGTGCACGATGTAGCGCGCGCCTGGCTGAGCGGGTTGCCGCCGCACGGGGACGACGGCTGGGGCCTGGGATGCGGCGCTTCACACGGCTGTAAGGCAGGGGTAGTGCGTGAGCGTCCCACCTCCTTCGCCTGTGGGGTCTGATTGATCATCCGGCCTCGAAATGGAGAGCCTGACCCCTTATACTCTGCCCTGAAGTCTCGCACGCTGTGTGCGGGCCGGGGCGAGAAGGAGAAAGCGAACATGCCCGTCAATACGACTACGTTGTCACGCCCGAAGAAAGTACAGCACAATTTCCGCCGGGTCGCGATTCTGTTTGCGGGGGGGCCGGCACCGGCCGCCAACGCCGTGATTTCGACCTCCGCTGTGTCGTTCATCCGCAATGACATTGAAGTGATCGGCGTCTGCTATGGTTACTCGAATCTGGTCGAATACGGTCCGGACCATCCGATGGTGGAGGGGCGGGACTACGTCATACTGGATCACGCGCGTCTGAAGCGCACACGCAACAGCCAGGGGATCATGATCGGCACGGCCCGCACGAACCCGGGCAAGCTGGTGACATGCAAGGCGGACCTGGCCGACCCGAAGAAGACGGCGCAGCTCAAGACGGTGTACGACGCGCTGTGCTCGCTCGGCGTGGACGCTCTGATCTCGATTGGCGGCGACGACACGCTCAAGACGGCCAACAAGTTCCAGTTGTTCCAGGAATGTCTGCCGCCGGGCAGCAAGAAGATTCCGGTGGTGCACGTCCCCAAGACGATTGACAACGACTACATGGGGATCGACTTCACGTTCGGGTATTTCACGGCAGTGGAGATTCTGGCGACGGAGATCCGCAACCTGCTGGCCGACGCCGAATCGACGCGCAGCTACTTCCTGACGGAGACGATGGGGCGCAGCGCCGGGTGGATCGCGTACGGGGCGGCCATCGCTGGCGAGGCGAGCTTGGTGATCAGCGTCGAAGACATTACCGGGAAGTATCGTGATGAAGAGGAGGTCGTGGACCCTGCGACCGGTGCGAAGACCAAACGCGCGGTGATGAACATCGACGAAACGGTCAAACGCATCGTGGCGACGATGCGCGTCCGCGAGGACGTGGAGCGGAAGGAATACGGCGTGGTGGTGCTGGCCGAGGGGCTCTCCGAGTACCTGCCGATAAGCTACCTGAAGGGCGTCTCGCGCGACGAGCATGGGCACATCTCGATCAGTTCCATCAATCTGTGCGAGCTCTTCAGCAAGCTGGTTTCCGAGGAATACACGCGGCAGACCGGGAAGAAGCGGCGGGTCAAGGGGTTGCAACTGGGCTACGAAGCGCGCTGTGCCCGCCCGCAGGCATACGACGTGATGCTCGGCAGCCAGCTCGGGGTCGGCTCTTACCGCGCTCTGGTGGAAGAACAGCTCAATGCCGTCATGGTGTCCGTTTCCGGACAGCTGGACCTGCACTACGTGCCGTTCCACGAACTGGTGAATCCCGAGACGCTGGTGACGATCGTCCGCTACGTCAAGCCGAACTCGGACTTCCACCAGCTGGCCCGGTTCCTCGAGACGTATATCAACGAGCTGTAGGGGAGCTGTACGGGAGCTGTACGGATCGGACAGCGGCAGGTCCGAGCGACCTGCCGAGCTGGCGCCGGCCATGGCCGGTACTGTCCATCGGCCGTCCGTCCGGTAACCGCATCCATCGGGTGGCCACCGGCCCAGCTGGTGGCCACCGCGGATTTCAACGCTGCCGCGGCGTTACGCCGATGGGAACTCGCTGGTGAACGACGTGAGTGCCTTCATATAGTTGGCGCGTTCAAAGGCGCTCGGGTCGGGGCTGTTCCCGCGGCTCAGGCTGCCCTTCATCTGACTGACCGACGCGTACTCGTGCTCGGTGAGCCAGCGCTCGATCTCTTCGAGCAGCTTGCTGAGGTGGGGCGGTCCGTAGCGGAGCAGGGCGGTCGCCATCTGCACGACGTCGGCCCCGGCCAGCAGGGCTTTGATCACGTCGTCCGCGAAGTGGACGCCGCCGGCAGCGGCCAGCGACAGCTTGGTCTGGTCGCGGACAATCGCGATCCAGCGCAGGGCCAACCGCAGTTCGTGCCGGCTGCTGAGCACCAGGTTCGGCGCCACCTGCAGCGCCTCGAGGTCGATATCCGGTTCGAGGAACCGGTTGAACAGCACCAGGCCATCGGCGCCGGCCTCTGCCACGCGGCGGACGACGTCCGGAACGGAGGTGAAGTAGGGGCCCAGCTTGACCGTCAGCGGGACGGCGATGGACTCCTTCACCGCGGCGACCAGCTCCACGTACTGGTCCTCCACCTTGCAGGAGGACTGCTGCGGGTCGGTGGGGATGAAGTAGATGTTCAGCTCCATCGCATCCACGCCGGCGTCCTGCATCGACTTGGCGTAGCCGGTCCAGCCGCCGACCGAGGCGCCGTTGAGGCTGCCGATGATCGGCATCTTGACCTGCTTCTTGGCCGCCTCGATCAGATCGAGATACTCTTTAGTCCCCGTGTTGTAGTTATTGAGTTCGGGGAAGTGCGTCAGCGATTCCGCGTATGATTCCGTCTGGAATTCATACAGCTTGTTCACCTCCTGTTCCTCGTGTTCGATCTGTTCCTCGAACAGCGACGGGAGGACGGCCGCGGCGGCGCCGGCTTCTTCCAGGCGGCGGAGGCTGTCGACTTCGCCGCACAGGGGACAGGCTGCGACTACCAGCGGGTTTTTCAGCTGGAGCCCCAGATACTTGGTTGACAGATCAATGCTCATGCTTCCACCTCATCCATTTCGTCGACGATGTCGCGCTTCACTCCGGCCATCTGCTCGTAGTAGTGCCACTGGTCGTCGATATCGCGTTGGGCCAGTTCGAACAGCTGTTCAGCACGTTTCGGATTCGATCGTGTCAGCATCGCGAAACGGGCCTCCTGCATCGCAAAATCCTTGAACGGGGAGGAGGGCTTGCGGCTGTCGAGCTTGAACGGCGTGCCCCCCTCGTGGGCGTCACGCGGATCGTAGCGGTACAGCGGCCAGAAGCCGCACTGCACGGCCTCCTTCTGGTGCGCTACCCCCGTGGTCATGTTGACGCCGTGGGCCACGCACTGGGCGTACGCCAGGATCAGCGACACGCCCGGATAGGACTCCGCTTCCCGGAATGCCTTGACGGCCTGCGCCGGGTTGGCTCCGAGCGCGACCTGCGCGACGTAGACGTTGCCGTATGCCACGGCGATCATGCCCAGATCCTTCTTGCGCGACGGCTTGCCGGAGGCGGCGAACTTGGCGACCGCACCGCGCGGCGTGGCCTTCGAGGCCTGCCCCCCGGTATTGGAGTACACGCCGGTGTCGAGCACCAGGATGTTGACGTCGCGCTGCGTGGTGAGCACATGGTCGAGGCCGCCGAAGCCGATGTCGTAGGCCCAGCCGTCCCCCCCCAGAATCCAGACGCTGCGCACCACCAGGTTGCTGGCCAGCCCGGCCAGTTGCAACGCCTCGGGCGTGCCCAGTGCCTGCAGCTTGCTGACGAGCGTCGCCACCCGCTGCCGCTGGGCCGCGATCTCCGCCTCATTCTGCTGCGGCGACTGGATCAGCGCCGTGACCAGGTCGTCCCCCAGCTGGCTGGCCTGGGCGCGGAGCATGTTCTCGACATACAGCCGCGTCTGATCCAGCGCCAGGCGGAAGCCGAGGCCGAACTCGGCCGCGTCTTCAAACAGCGAGTTGTTCCAGGTGGGGCCGCGCCCATTGGCATCGATGGCATACGGCGTGGTCGGCAGGTTGCCCCCGTAGATGGACGAACAGCCGGTGGCGTTGCCGATGATCTGGCGGTCGCCGAACAGCTGGGTCATCAGTTTCACATAGGGGGTTTCGCCGCACCCGGCACAGGCTCCGGAGTACTCGAACAGCGGCCGGAGCATCTGTGTGCCCTTGACCGTTTCGATTCTGACTTTCGTGCGATCGAAGTCGGGGATGCTCAGGAAGAAGTCGTAGTTCTTCCGCTCCGCCTCCAGGTGTTCCATCTTCGGCGCCATGTTGATCGCACGGTGCTTGACGGCCTCCTTGCTCTTGGCCGGGCAGACCTCCACGCACACGCCGCAGCCGGTGCAGTCGTCCGGGGCGACCTGGACCGTCAGGCGGTAGCCCTCGAACTCCTTCCCGCGACTCTCCTTGGACTTGAACGTCGCCGGTGCCGTGGTGAGCACTTCGGGAGCGTACGGCTTGATGCGAATGGCCGCGTGCGGGCAGACAAACGCGCACATGGCGCAGTCGATGCAGATGCTCGGGTCCCAGATCGGAATCTCCAGCGCGATGCTCCGCTTCTCGATCTTCGCCGTATTGGTCGGGAACGTGCCGTCGACCGGCATGGCGCTGACCGGCAGCAGATCCCCCTTGCCCGCGTACATCACGGTGGTCACCTTCTGCACGAACTCGCTTTCCCCCTCGGCCGTGATCGTATGGCGTTTGAGGGTGCTGGTAGCGGCGTCGGGCACCTTGACTTCCTGCAGTTCTCCCAGCGCGCCGTCCACTGCCGCGAAGTTCTTCCGCAGCACCGACTCCCCGCGTTTACCGTAGGTCTTCTCGATGGCGTGTTTGATCTGCTCGATCGCCTCGTCGCGCGGCAGGATTCCCGCGAGGGCGAAGAAGCAGGTCTGCATGACCGTGTTGATCCGCCCCCCCATGCCAGCCTGCTGGGCCACTTTCACGGCGTCCACGACGTAGAACTTCAGCCGCTTGGCAATGATCTGCTCCTGCGCGTCACGCGGCAGGTGATCCCAGACTTCGTCCGCGCCGAAGGGGCTGTTGAGCAGGAAGGTGGCCCCCGGATCGGCCATCTCCAGGACGTCGACCGTCTCCATGAACACGAACTGGTGGCAGGCCACGAAGCTGGCCCGATTGACCAGGTAGCTGGAGTTGATGGGGCGGGGGCTGAACCGCAGGTGCGACACGGTCATCGAGCCGGCCTTCTTGGAGTCGTAGACGAAGTAGCCCTGCGCGTACATCGGCGTGTTCTCGCCCACGATCTTCACCGAGTTCTTGCTGGCGCCGACCGTGCCGTCGCTCCCCAGCCCGTAGAACACGGCGCGGATTACGTCGTCCGCTTCGGTGGAAAACTCGGTGTCGACCTTCAAACTCAGATGCGTCACGTCGTCGTGAATGCCGACGGTGAAGTGCCGCTTGGGCGCCTGCTGGCTCAGCTCGGCATACACGGCCGCCGCCATCGCCGGCGTGAATTCCTTGGACGACAGCCCGTACCGCCCGCCAATAACGCGCGGCAGCGTCCCGGCATGCACCGCGCTCCAGCCTTCGACCAGCGCCGTCACGACGTCCTGATACAGCGGCTCACCCGCCGCTCCCGGCTCCTTCGTGCGATCCAGCACACCGATGCTGCGGACCGTCGGCGGCAGGGCCCGAATGAACGCCTCGACCGCGAACGGCCGGTAGAGCCGCACTTTGAGCAGCCCCACCTTCTCCCCCTGTTTGAGCAGCGCTTCGAGCGCCTCCTCCGTCGCGCCGACACCGGACCCCATCATGACCACCACGCGCTCGGCATCCGCCGCGCCCACATAGTCGAACAGGTGGTACTGGCGACCGACCAGCTGCGCGAAGCGGTCCATGTACTGCTGGACAATCTGCGGCGTCGCGTCGTAGAAGGGATTGCAGGCCTCCCGCGCCTGGAAGAACACGTCCGGGTTCTGAGCCGTGCCGCGCAGCACCGGCCGGTCCGGATTCATCGCCCGCTGCCGGAACTCCTCAATGTACTGCTGATCGATCATCGCCCGCACGTCGTCGGGGTTGAGAACCTCGATCTTGTTCACCTCGTGCGACGAGCGGAAACCGTCGAAGAAGTGCAGGAACGGCACCCGGGACTGGAGCGTCGCCGCGTGGGAGATCATCGCCAGGTCGTGAATCTCCTGCACGGAATTCGAGGCCAGCATGGCCCAGCCGCAGCTGCGGGCTGCCATCACGTCGCTGTGGTCGCCGAAAATCGACAACGCGTGCGTCGCTATCGCCCGGGCCGAAATGTGAAACACCGTCGGCAACAGCTCCCCCGCGATCTTGAACATGTTGGGGATCATCAGCAGCAGGCCCTGCGACGCCGTGAAAGTCGTCGTCAAAGCGCCCACCTGCAACGAGCCGTGCACCGCCGCCGCCGCCCCTGCCTCGCTCTGCATCTGGACGACGTCCGGCACCACACCAAACATGTTCTTACGGCCGACGGCCGACCAGGCATCCGCAAGCTCCCCCATCGGCGATGCCGGCGTGATGGGATAGATAGCAATGACTTCGGAGGCCTGATGCGCCACAAGTGACGCGGCTTCGTTCCCGTCGATGGTGACAAATGATCGTTGACTCACCACTCGCTCCTTTATTACTGCCAGACCGCACGTGCTCCCCACCCGCATCGGTGGATCAGCCCCGCACGGGAAACTACCGCGACCACGTCGCGGACGACTGTTGTTGCCCACCGCGTACCCTGCATGCGGCACGTTGCCATGCTGTGCGCAGATGCACACCACGCGAACGATTCCCACGTGCCAGAGACTTGCGCGCGACTCGCGTGACAGCGCAGCGTGACAGCTCAGCGCGACCTTGACTCTCGCTCTCACTGCGTGCGCCGCCCAGCGTTGGGCGACCAGGCAGCGACACGGCAGACGCTCATTCTAACGAAAATGTCCGCCGTGTAAGCGGGGGGTGAAAGATCGGCCGCCGCACGGGCCGCAGGCACCGGCTCGCGGCCGGCACAATGCGGCGCGGCGGAGAACCAGACAGGCCGATTTTTCGTTATTTCGGGCTGATTTTTCGCAGGCCTGGGTTCGTTTTCTGCCGGCCGCTCATCTGGCCGGTCCCGACTTGGACCGCCGGGCGGCCGAATGGCCGAACGCACGCAGGGATTCCCTAGAAGTCGCAATTGATGTACCATCCTGCGCTGAACGGATTACCACCTCTTTTCAAGCGGCGCACAATTCTCTTTCGCCCCTTTCGGCAGGTATGCCAGGAGTCTTTGCCATGACACTTCAACTCGCCAAGCCGGCGCCTCCAGATGATGATAAACGCTGGAAGATGGTTGAGGTGACGATGCGGCGCAGCGGTTACGCCAGTCACGCCTTGATTGAGACGCTGCACCGGGTTCAGGGACTGTTCGGGTATCTCGATGAGCCGGCCATGAATTTCGTTGCCGAATCGCTCGGGCTGCCGTTGAGCAAAGTCTACGGGGTGGCGACGTTCTACCATCTGTTCTCGCTCAAACCGCAGGGCAAACACACCTGCGTGATCTGCACCGGCACGGCCTGTTATATCAAGGGCGCCCGGGAACTGGTCGATGGATTGCGGCAGAAATACGGTATCGAGCTGGGTCAGACGACTCCCGATCTGGAACTGTCCGCTGTAGGCGCACGTTGCATCGGCGCGTGTGGTCTGGCCCCAGCCGCCGTGGTAGACGGCGAAGTGCTGGGAAACCTGACGGTCGATCAGTTATTGGCCCGGATCGAGAAGGTGATACACGATGCAACTTGAAGAACTGTCAGAACTTGCGGCGGAAATCCAGGAATCCCAGCAGCACTGTGACCACTGTGTGCGGGTGTGCATGGCGGCCGGCTGTCAGTCGTCGGGCGCTAAGGTCGTGTTCGACGCGCTCAGTGAGAAGACGGCCGAGTCGGAGCATGTGTGCGTCAAGGGAGTAGGCTGCATGGGGCTCTGTGCCGCTGGCCCGCTGGTGGAGGTGACCTCGCGCGGCCAGGCGCCCGTGATGTACCAGCAGGTGACGGAGGCCGACGCGCAGGAAGTGGTGGACAGCCTAGGGGGGGCACCGGTCGAGCGACTGCGATGTCCGTCCGACATGCCGTTCTTCACCAGCCAGCACAAGATCGTGCTGGAGAACTCCGGCGTGATCGATCCGGAGCAAATCAAGGAATACATCGCGGCGGACGGCTACCGGGCGCTGGTTCATGCAGTGACCGAGATGACGCCGGCCGAAGTACTGCGGGAGGTAGATGTCAGCGGCTTACGGGGGCGTGGCGGTGGCGGCTATCCGGCAGGGCTCAAGTGGTCGACCGTCTCCAAGATGCCGGGAGGCGACAAATTCGTCGTCTGCAATGGTGACGAAGGGGACCCGGGCGCGTTCATGGACCGGGCGGTGCTCGAGTCGGACCCGCACCGGGTGATCGAAGGCATGGTGCTGGCCGGTTACGCGGTGGGGGCAGCGCACGGCTTCATCTACGTGCGGGCCGAGTATCCGCTGGCTGTCGAGCGGCTGACGAAAGCCATCCGGGACGCGACGAAACAGGGTTTCCTCGGGCAGAATATCTGCGAGACGCGATTTAGCTTCGACATCGAAATCCGGCTTGGTGCCGGCGCCTTTGTCTGCGGGGAAGAGACCGCCCTGATGGCTTCGATCGAAGGCAGGCGGGGTCAGCCGCGTCCGCGCCCCCCCTATCCGGCACAGTCGGGCTTGTGGGGCTATTCGACGCTGATCAACAACGTCGAGACGTTTGCAAATATCCCCCCCATCATCCGCCGCGGCGGCGCCTGGTTCGCCTCCATCGGCACCGAGAAATCCAAAGGCACCAAGGTCTTTGCGCTGGCCGGCCGCATCCGCAACACCGGGCTGATCGAAGTCCCGATGGGTATCACGCTGCGTGACATCGTGTTCACGATCGGCGGCGGGGTGCCGGAAGGGAGCCAGTTCAAGGCGGTGCAGACGGGGGGGCCCTCCGGGGGCTGCCTGCCGGAAGAGTTCCTGGACCTGCCGGTCGACTATGACACGTTGCGGCAGGCCGGCTCGATCATGGGTTCGGGGGGCATGATCGTCATGGACCAGACGTCATCCATGGTCGACGTGGCCCGATACTTCATGGAATTCTGCATGGACGAGTCGTGCGGCAAGTGCGTGCCCTGCCGCGCCGGCACACATCAGATGCACGCGCTGCTGGACAAGATTGCGCAAGGACACGGCTCGGTCAAAGACCTGGCGCTGCTGGAAGAACTGTGCGAAGTGGTGCGGGCAATGAGTCTGTGTGGGCTGGGGCAGACGGCCCCCAACCCGGTGCTCAGCACGCTGCAACATTTCCGCATGGAGTATGTGGCGAAACTGCAGGAACACGCGCTGCCGGACGGAGGACCGCCGGCGAGCGAACGATCGGCCACGCCGCCGGCCGAGTCCCAGGAGACTACCTCATGATGAAACCCGCTACACCCTCGCAAGTGCGTGTGGTGACGTTCAAGATCAACGACCGCGATGTCAGCGCGCGGTCCGACGAGACGATTCTGCAGGTGGCGCGGGAGAACGGTATTCGTATCCCCTCACTCTGCTACGTGGAAGGGCTCAGCGTCTGGGGCGCCTGCCGCCTGTGCCTGATTGAACTCAATGGCGACAGCCGCCTCCTGGCCGCCTGCTCCACCCGCGTGGAGGAGGGGATGGAGGTGCTGACCGACACCGACCGGCTGCGGCGCTATCGGCGGATGATTGTTGAACTGCTCTTCGCAGAACGCAACCATGTGTGCGCGGTGTGTGTGTCCAACGGTCGCTGCGAGCTGCAGAATCTGGCCCAGGAGTGCGGTGTCGATCATGTGCGGGTGCCGTACCGGACCGCCGTGTACCACGTCGACGCCTCGCATGACTGGTTCCGCCTGGACCACAACCGCTGTGTGCTCTGCACGCGGTGCGTGCGGGCGTGCGACGAAATCGAGGGGGCCCACACGTGGGACACGATGGGGCGCGGCATCAACTGTCAGGTGATCACCGATCTGGCCAAACCGTGGGGTGAGAGCAAGTCGTGCACGGGGTGCGGCAAGTGTGTTCAGATGTGTCCCACCGGAGCGCTGGTCCGGCACGGCACGTCGGTCGGGGAGATGGAAAAAGACCGCGGTTTCCTCCCCTACTTGTCACGCATGAGGGAGGCTGAGTGGGAATGACGGACACGCAACACATTACGGTCGCCACCGCGTGGCTCGACGGCTGCTCCGGCTGCCACATGTCGTTCCTCGACATCGACGAACGCCTGTTCACGCTGGCCCAGAAAGTTGACATCATCTACTCCCCGCTGGTCGACGCCAAGGAACTCCCGGAGTCTGTCGACGTCGGCATCCTGGAGGGGTCGGTCAGCAGCGAGGAGGACCTGAAGAAGGCGCAGGAGTTCCGCCGACACTGCAAATTCCTGATCTCGCTGGGCGACTGCGCCGTGTGCGGCAACATCCCGGGCATGCGGAACTTATTCCCGTTGGACGCGGTGCTGCACCGCGCCTACCATGAAAACGTCCAGAAGAACCCGCAGATCCCCAATGTCGGCGTGCCGCGACTGCTGCCCACCGTCCAGCCGGTCCACGGGGTCGTCGAGGTGGACTTGTTCGTCCAAGGATGCCCCCCGCCGGCCGACGTCATCTGGCATGTATTGAGTGAACTGATCCAAGGGCGCACACCCGACCCGATGACCCTTACCCGTTTTGGAAAATAAGCCCCTGCCGGGCACGCCGCGTTTCCCTGAGCTCCGCCGTGTTGGCGCTGCGGAGACGTATCGACGCTCCCGTCCGGCGGAATGTGAGGACTACCTGCCGTGAGTCAGACGATATCAATCGAACCGGTGACACGGATCGAAGGTCACGCGCGGATCACGATCGAACTGGACGACGCGGGCAAGGTGGACGACGCCAAGTTCCACCTGACGCAGTTCCGCGGCTTCGAGAAGTTCTGTGAAGGGCGGCCGTATCGTGAGATGCCGGCGCTGACCGCGCGCACCTGCGGTATCTGTCCGGTCAGCCACCTGCTGGCCTCCTCCAAGGCCTGCGACGCGCTGCTGTGCGTGCGGATCCCGGAAGTCGCCATGGAACTGCGGCGGATCATGAATCTGGCACAGATCATCCAGTCGCACGCGCTGTCGTTCTTCCACCTGTCGTCCCCCGACCTGCTGCTCGGCTGGGACTGCCCGCCGTCCGAACGTAACATCTTCGGCGTCATGTTCCGCTTCCCGCAGCTGGCCCGCGAAGGGATCCGGCTCCGGCAGATCGGCCAGACAATCATCGAAATGCTCGGCGGCAAGAAAGTCCATCCCACCTGGGTCGTGCCGGGAGGGGTGAGCGAGCCGCTGACCGAAGAGAAACGCAAAAGCATGCTTGTTCTGGTCGACGAAGGGCTCGACATCGCCAAGCGTACGTACGCGTTCTACAAGGACGATGTGGTCCCCAAATTCAAAGACGAGGCGAAACACTTCGGGAACTTCCCCACGATGTTCCTCAGCCTGGTGTCGCCCCAGGGACGCCTGGAACACTACGACGGGCTCCTGCGCATCAAGGACTCCAGCGGGCGGATCGTGGAGGATATGGTGCCGTCGAGCGAATACGAGTCGATTATCGGCGAGGCGGTCGAGCCGTTCTCGTACATGAAGTTCCCCTACTACAAACCACGCGGTTATCCCAACGGCATGTACCGGGTGGGACCCCTGGCCCGACTCAATAACTGCGACAGCTGCGGCACGCCGTTCGCCGACGTGGCGCTGGCCGAGTTCCGCACGCTGCAGGAATCCAAGCCGGTGGCCAGCAGCTTCCACTATCACTATGCCCGGCTGGTCGAAATCATCTTCGCCCTCGAAAGCATCGATCGGCTGCTCAACGACCCCTCCATCCTCAATACGTTCGTCCGCGCGCGGGCCCGCAGCAATACGCTCGACGGCGTCGGGATCTCCGAAGCGCCACGCGGTACGCTCATCCATCACTACCGGATCAACGACGACGGATTGATGACCTGGATGAACCTGGTGATCGCCACCGGCCACAACAACCTGGCGATGAACAAGGGTATCAAGCAGGTGGCGCAGAAATACGTCAAGGCCCGGAAGCTGCAGGAAGGGATGCTCAACCGCGTCGAGGCCCTCATCCGCTGCTACGACCCCTGCCTGAGCTGCGCCTCCCACGCCTGGGGCCAGATGCCGTTGCAGATCGAGCTGCGCGACGCCCAGGGCCGGGTGGTGGATACGATGACGCGGGGGAATGACGGATGACGAGATACCCAGGCACGAAGGAATGACGGATGACGAGATACCCAAGCACGAAGGAATGACGGATGACGAGATACCCAAGGACGAAGGAATGAGTCAATGGCGAATGTCGAAAGGGATGCAGCCAGGCACCGTCAGGCGATGTCTTCTGAGTCGGTGCCAGCTGACAACTCCCTACATGCCTCTCGTCCTTCGCCCTTCGCCCTTCCTTCGTGCTTGGGTATCTCGTCATCCGTCATTCCTTCGTGCTTGGGTATCTCGTCATCCGTCATTCCTTCGTGCTTGGGTATCTCGTCATTGTGTCATTCCCCCTCGTCATCCGTCATTCCCAAAGTTGTCGTCATCGGTTTCGGCAGCCCAATCCGGGGCGACGATGCAGTGGGGCCGATGGTGGCTGACCAGCTTGCCGAGGAACTCACGTCGCCGCAGGTCGAAGTGCTCAGCCGCCATGTCCTGACGGCGGAACTGGCCGAAGTGTTGCGGGATGCCACGCTGGTTGTGTTTCTCGACGCGTCGACCGACGGCGAAGTCGGGCAGGTGGTGCGGCGCGATCTCGAGCCCGACGACGCGAGTGCCAGTCACATGGCGCATTCGGTTGACGCGCCGGGATTGTTGGCCTGGACGCGCGGTCTCTATGGCCGGGTGCCACGGGCCGTCTTGCTGTCGACGCGGGCGGTCACTTTCGAGTACGCGAACTGTCAACTCTCCCCCGAGGTCGCGGCCACGGTACAGCCGATGAAGCAGTGGGTGACGCAGTTGGTGGCCGAACACCTGCGGTAGCACACCCGGTCAGTTGCATTGATGGCGTTTTCGGTTTCTGATCCGGAGCTGTGCAGAGAGCAAATTGACGGAACCGTAGAGTCCGCTGCAGACAACCCGCGAATGCCCATCGGGAATGCGGGCACCGCCTCGCTTGACGAACGCCCGAGTCAACAGCCAGAATGCAACGTTCCATCGCGGTACGCCCCTCGATCCTCCCACGCCCGCCACAACTGTAGTGACGCCACGGATACAGTGACGCCAGAGAACCATGACCGGCCACACGCACGTTCCGCAGGATCCCATACACTGCTCGACCTTGTCACCTCGGCCGGTGGAGCCGTTGCCGCCCGAGATCCGTTCGATTCAGCCGGGAGGCGGGTTCTGTATGCGTTGTGAGCTCGCGTGGGGGTGGTTGCGGCGCTGGTACCTGCGGCATGTGCGACCCGGTTACGTGGGTCGCATGCGGCAGGTTCGCCTGGGGACTGGCGGGACGTATCCCCACGAGATTCTCGATCCGCGCGACCTGAAGTTCTACCGGAACCAGGGGGATCTGGCCTGGCGGGAAGAGGACGATCGGTTTGCCTGGCGCGGTCGTCTGGGGTTTGTACGAGTCGGGTGGGCGGAGATCATGATTCTTGGCGGTGCCCTGCTGGTCGTGGCGGCGATCGCCTGCTGGCTGTATTGGCCGGTGGCGGTGGTGCCGCTGGCATTGATCGGGTTCGTTCTCTTCTTCTTCCGCGATCCGCCCCGTTCGGTGCCTGCGGAGCCCGGGGTGGTGGTGGCGCCGGCCGACGGGCAGGTGTATTCCATACGCGAGGTGGATCATGACGAATACGTGGGCGGGCCGGCGGTCGTCTTTGACATTTTTCTGTCGGTATTCAACGTGCATGTCAACCGTGTGCCGATGCAGTGTCGAGTGGTGGGATTGACCTATCGGCCCGGCAAGTTTCTCAACGCCCTCCGGGCGCGGGCCACCCAGGAAAACGAGGCGCTCGAGGTGCGTCTGGAAACCACCGTCGGACCGCTGCGTGCGCTGCGGGTGCGGCAGATTGCCGGGGCGATCGCCCGGCGCATTGTGTGCTGGGTCCGGCCGGGAGAACACTTGCCAAATGGCGGTCAATTCGGGATGATCAAACTGGGGTCGCGCACTGAACTGACGCTGCCGCGGGAGCCGGGGCTGGAGATTCAGGTGCGGGTGGGACAGAAAGTGCAGGCGGGAACGACCATCATGGCCCGTTATACGGGCGACGTATAGCGCTGAGCACGCGGGCCGGCCCCCACGGCTGTGGACGCTCCGGCTGTCACCGCTACGTTGTGCTCCGGTACCTCCTGCCGCTGGCAAACTCTCCTAGGGAAAGGAACAGGTTCGGCACATGCATTTTGAGAATAATCGTCGCCGGAAGATCCGCCACATCACGTTTCCCGCCCTGCCGGCCGCCTGTACGCTGGCCAACGGCCTGTGCGGCCTGGCGGCGATCACGGTGGTGACCAGCCACGCGCCTCACCACTCGCAGACCGCGCTGGCGTTCTATGCTGCGTTGTTGATCTTTCTGGGCATGGTGTTCGACATGCTCGACGGCAACATTGCCCGGATGATGCGGCAGACCAGCCAGTTCGGCAAGGAACTGGACAGTTTGTGCGATGTGATTACGTTCGGCGTGGCGCCGGTCTTCATCATGTTCACGTACAGTGACGTGTTTCAGCGCCGTCTGTTGTGGGGCATCGGGGCGTTGTATGCGGCGGGTGCCATTCTCCGCCTGGCACGGTTCAACGTGCAAAAGGACGAGCATGCGCCGACGGCGTTCTTCTCCGGGTTACCGACCCCCATGGCAGCCGGCACCATTGCATCCTTTGCGATCGCCACTCCGTCGCTGATCGAGTTGACGGACGTGCTGATGCCGGAATCGACTCAGGAGTGGGCCCGGCGGATCAATACGGCGACGATGGTGATTGTGCCCGTACTGACCGGTGTGCTGGCCTGGCTGATGGTCTCGCACATCCGCTATCCGCACGTGGCCAGCGCGCTGGCGCGTCGCCGCAGCTTCCCGCAGCTGGTGGAACTCATGTTTGCCGCGGTGGTTGCCGTGACGCTCAAGGAGTTCGCCCTGCCCGTCCTGTTCAGCTACTTCGTGTTCGCGCCGCCGATCAAGCAGCTGCGGCTGTGGGTGCTGTCGCGGCTAGACCCGGGGAGCGACGCTCGGGCGAGCGACGGGCCGGCGGTGGCGGTCGCCGGAGTGGACGACGGGCCGTAGGCGGGAGGTGTGGCAGCGCGCACCGGCATCCACACCTGCCGCAGGCGCCGCGTTGGCCGGGAGCACAGTCTTGGCCCTTGCCCGTTCGCCACCTGCCGCCTCACAACCGGCAATTGCTGATGGGTATCTCGAGGATGGCCGAAGCGCCCACCTCTTCGAGCTGCTCCATGACCTGCATCACCTCGCTGCGGCGGACCATGGCACGCACGGCGCACCAGGCGGGATCTTCCAGCGCGCTGACGGTCGGGGAGTTGAACCCGGGGGTGACGCGTTCCGCCTCACTCAGCTTGTTGCGCGGAATGTTGTATTCCAGCAGCGAATAGCTGCGGGCGATGACGATTCCTTCGAGTCGGCGGGCCACGCGATCGGCCATCTCGGGGTCGCGGGGCTGGCGGTTCTGGATCAGCACGGTTTCGTAGCGGCCGATTTCGTCGAGCACCCGCAGCTGGTTGGCGGCCAGCGTGCTGCCGGTCTCCACCAGGTCGACGATCGCCTCGGCAACGCCCAGCGCCACCATGATCTCGACCGATCCCGACAGGGGCACCAGGTGCACCTGCGACACGTGGCGGCGCAGGTACTGCGCCGTGACACGCGGGAAACTGGTGGCCACGCGGCATCCGCTGAGTTCGGCCGGGGCCCGAATGTGGCTGTCCTCCGGCACGCACACCGCCAGGCGGCACTTGCCTACCCCGAGGCTCATGCGCGTGACCAGATCGGAACCGCTCTCAGCCACCAGATCGCTGCCGGTGACGCCCATGTCGATGGCCCCTTCGGCGCACAACACGGGGATATCTTCGGTCCGCAGAAACGTCACCTCGATCGGCAGCTCGCCAACCAGCGCGAACAGGCTCCGCGGTTGCCGGCGAAAGCTGAGTCCCGCCTGTTTGAACAGTTCTTCGGCCTGTTCGGCCAGCCGCCCCTTGCTGGGCAACCCGATTCGCAGTTTGTTCATGATAGGGCTCCTGCCTGTCTGCCAGCCTGCCTGCCTTTAGGGCCTGTTCAGGTGAAGAAAGGAAAGATGGATGCGGGGCGCCACGTGGTGGCGTCCGGTCGTGCTACGGCGTGCGGGCCGCCTTCTCATCCAGGCCACTGACCCCGAAGCGGCGGGCCAGCTCCAGCTCGACCTCCGACCACTCCACGCCGCCGAACCGCAGCAGCACCAGCAGATGGTAGATCAGATCGGCCGCCTCGTGTACGAGGTGGGCATGGCCGGCCGGGCCCGGCTCGGCCGCCGCTTCCACCACTTCTGCCGCCTCTTCCATGATCTTGGCCCCGATCTTCTCCACGCCTCCCGCAAACAGGCTCGTGGTATACGATCGCGCGGGCGGATTCGCCTGGCGATCGCGAATCACTGCCACCAGCCGCTCCAGGACAGTCGGTTGCTCACTCATGGCCTAAGCCCTGTTCGGGGACGACTCGGTCGGGTCCGCATGCGTTGCCTGCTCATCGTAGGTGTTGACCGAGCCATCGACAATCGCAGGTCGCCGTCCCCCCGCGTCACGTACCCCCGCTCCCGAGGCTACCACGGGCGGTGGTCGCGCAGCGCGGTTTCGCCTATGCTGTGGACCGTCACGACGTGCAGTGGCAGCGCGGCGGGCGAGCGGCCGGGCCACCGCACCTTCCGGGGCAGTGTGGCCCCATCGCAGTACCACTGGTTGAGTGCGCACAGGTGTCGTCAGATTTCGGGCGTAACGCGGCTGCCCCTGGGCCGGCTGATTTCGGTTCCATGCCTCCGGCACTGGACTGCTGGTACCTCACCGGCCCGACGGCGGCGGGCAAGACCCGCGTCGGGCTGGAACTGGCCCGGCTCCTCCAGGCGGAGATTATTTCGCTCGACTCGATGGCCGTCTACCGCGGGATGGACATCGGCACGGCCAAGCCGGGTGCTGACCAGCAGCAGATCGTACCGCACCATCTGATTGACATTCTGGACCCGGACCAGGAGTTCAGCGTATCGAACTATGTGCAGGCGGCCCACCAGAAGATTGCGGAGATTCGTCGTGCCGGGCGTGAGGTGCTGTTTGTCGGCGGCACACCGATGTATCTCAAGGCGATGCTCCGCGGGATCTATCAGGGGCCTCCGGCCGACTGGCAGTTTCGCCAGGCGGTGGAGGAGGAGGCCCGCCGTGTGGGGATCGAAGCGCTCCACGAACGGCTGGCGCTGGTCGATCCCCTGTCGGCCGCTAAACTCCACCAACACGACGTCCGCCGCATCATCCGCGCATTGGAAGTGTACAAGATCACCGGGACGCCGATCAGCCACCAGCAGTTGCAGTTCGACGAAGGGGTGCCGGGCGACCGCTGCCGCGTGTTCGTCCTGGGCTGGCCGCGCGCCGTCCTGCATCAGCGGATCGACGCGCGCGTCGAGCGGATGTTTGCCGAGGGGCTGGTGGACGAAGTCCGGGGTCTGCTGGACCGGTTCGGGGTCCTCGGACGCACGGCCGCGCAAGCCGTGGGCTATCGCGAGGTGATCGCGTACCTTCAGGGGGACCTGTCTCGGGAGGAGGCGGTGCGGCGGGTCCGCGTGCGAACGCACCAGTTTGCGCGGCGGCAGGAGACCTGGTTTCGCAGCCTCAGCGAGTGCCGGCGGATCGATCAGGACGCGGAGATCGAGGCGGCCGAGATCGCCCGCCGGGTGCTGGACCTGGGAAAGCAGGATGCGGTGGGACGGCCGCCCGGCTGCGATGGAGCCTGACTGACGCGCGGCCTGCCCAGACGCCTGCCGGAGGACCGGGACCCGGATGCCGCCCGGTGCGGCCGGTCGCCCGCTCCCCGTCAGGCCACGCGCCGACTTGGGCGGAGTGGATCTACCAGCGGGGGACCGATGTCTCTAGAATGCCGGCTTCTTCGGATTTCGGGCCGTCTTTTCCGGCCCGTCTGCGGGAGAGCCGGCCTTGCGGGATGGGAATGCAACGTAGATTGAAGACGTAGCCGGGCGGGCCGTCAGCGGATCTGCCGCCACCACCGGGGCACGTCGCCTTGAGTCAAAGGAACTTGAGCCAAAGGAATTCGACTCGTGTTACGCACGCACACATGTGGCGAGTTAGGAATGGAGCACGTTGGTCAGGAGGTCACGCTCTGTGGGTGGGTCGACACACTGCGCGACCACGGGGGGGCGGTGTTTGTCGATCTGCGCGACCGTTACGGCAAGACGCAGGTCGTGGCCGCCCCGGAGGCTGGCCCGCAGCTGGTGGACTCGGTCAGCCGGCTGCGCAACGAGTATGTAGTGCGTGTGACGGGCACGGTGGCGCCGCGGCCGGAGGGGACGGTCAACAGCAAGCTCGCGACCGGGGAGATCGAGTTGCGGGCGCAGCAACTGGAGGTGCTCAACACCTGTGTCCCGCCGCCGTTCACACCGTCGCAGCAGGAGGTACCCGGGGAAGACCTGCGGCTGCGGTATCGCTACCTGGATCTGCGCCGTCCGGAGATGCAGCGCACGATGCTGCTGCGCGGCCGCATCGTCAAGGTCATGCGGGACTATTGCGCGGAACATGGTTTCATTGACGTGGAAACGCCCATGCTGGGGCGGAGCACGCCGGAAGGTGCGCGCGACTATCTGGTGCCCAGCCGCGTGCAGCGCGGCAAGTTCTACGCGCTGCCGCAGTCGCCCCAGCTGTACAAGCAGATCCTGATGGTGGCCGGCTACGACCGCTACGTGCAGGTCGCGCGCTGTTTCCGCGATGAAGACCTGCGCGCGGATCGTCAACCGGAGTTCACGCAACTCGACCTGGAGATGGCGTTTGTCACTGCCGAAGATGTGATCGCCATGATCGACGGGTTGGTGGCCCGCCTGGCCCGGGAGATCCTGGGATTGGAGGTGCCACTGCCGCTGCCCCGGATCACCTATGACGAAGCCATGCGGCGGTTCGGGCACGACGCGCCCGATCGGCGGTTCGCCCTGGAGATTGTCGACTGTACGGATCTGGCGGCCGCCTGCGAGTTCCGGGTCTTCCAGAGCGCCGCGCACCGCGGCGACTTCGTCCGCGGCCTGCGGGTGCCGCGGACGGCGGCCCGCTTCTCGCGCAAACGGATCGACGAACTGACCGAGTACGTCAAGCAGGATTTCGCCGCCCAGGGACTGGTCTGGTTCCGTGTGACGGACGAGGGACAACTGGAGTCCTCCGTCGCCAAGAATTTCACGGCGGAAATGCTCGCGCAAATCGCTCAACGCATGGCGGCCGAGCCCGGTGATCTGCTGCTGTTCGTGGCCGATACCTGGGAGGTGACCTGCAAAGCGCTGCACGGCCTGCGCAAACGGCTGGGAGCGGAACTGAAGCTCTACGACCCACAGCAGATGCATTTCTCCTGGGTGGTCGAATTCCCCATGTTCGAGTTCGACAAGGAGGAGCAGCGGTGGGATGCGATGCATCATCCGTTCACCTCCCCCCGCCCGCAGGACCTGACCCTGCTGGACTCCGACCCGGGACAGTGTCGCGCCCAGGCCTACGATCTGGTGATCAACGGTTACGAGGCCGGAGGTGGCACGATCCGAATCCACGATTCCCGGACGCAGCAGAAAGTGTTCGATCTGCTGGGCATCGATCCCCAGATGGCGCGCGAACGGTTCGGGTTCCTGCTCGACGCGCTGCAGTACGGGGCGCCGCCGCACGGCGGCATTGCACTCGGCATCGATCGGATCGTGATGCTGTTCGCCAGACTCGACAACATCCGCGACTGCATCGCGTTCCCCAAGACGCAACGGGCGATGGACATGATGACCGAGGCGCCGGGCGAGGTCGACGATCGCCAGCTGCAGGAGCTGGGTCTGACCATCAAGAAACCCGAGCCGTAACAATTGCCGTCGCCACCCCGCCCGGCACCGGCACGCTCCGGCAGTCTGGCGTTGACGAATACCAGTCAACGCGGCAAACTGGGGTGCAGGACCGACTCGATTCACTTCCCAACGGATATCGCTATGGTAACTCGGAGTACCCTGTCGCGCTTCGCACTCTTCGTCCTGCTGCCGGTTGTCCTGGTAGCGTTTGCACAGGAGGCACCTGCCCAACCCGCTGCCGCCGGCGCAGCACAGGCAGGCGACGACGGACGCGATCCGCTGCGGCAGCTGTCCCGGCAGTACGCGCGGCGCTCAGCGGCCAAGTCGAAGGAACGAGCCGCCGCGGCCAAAATACCCCCCGCCGCGCACGAAATCCATGCGCCCGTCCTGGCATTCAGCCAGGAACATCGCGCGTCGTGCCTGGTCTTTCTGGGGGATCGCCTGCCTGCCGGATCGCTCCCGGACGTGGACGGTACCCCGCGTGCATTGACCGAGACGCGCGGCCGGAAACTGACCGCGGTCGTCTTCTGGAGTGCCGACAATCCCTACGGACTGGATCAGTTCCAGGAGATGCAGAACGAGCTGGTACCGTTGGCCGATGAGGGGGTGCAGGTCGTGGCGATACACGTGGGGGCTGCTCCCACCGACTACGCGCAGTTGTGCCGAGACAACGGCCAGGACATGCTGTGCCTGCTGGATGCAGACGGGGCATACTTCGCGCAGGTCGCCAGCCGCAAGCTGCCGCGCACATACCTGCTCGACGCCGACGGAAGCATCGTCTGGCTGGACATGGAGTACTCGCGCGCCACCCGCTACGACCTGCGGAACGCACTGCACTACTTTCTGCAGCGGTAGTTATCTGCAGCGGTAGTTCTGCAGCGGTGGTTATCTGCAGCAGCATCCCGGAGGCGGCACCGGAAATGATGGAATTCGCAGTGCCGCGTCCGGTCGATGTCGCGAACATGTGGGGCGTGACGCACGCGAGCGTTCACGCCTCGTGCATGGCCAGGTAGACCTTGCGGATGGCCGCGATCACATCCTGCACATCCTGCTCCGTGTACTGCGGCCCGATAATCACGCCGCCATGACGGCTGAGGATGTCGATCGTCCGCGGACAGCACTCAGGCCCGAATTGGATGGCCTTTCCTTGGGGCGTGTTGAACGAGGGCCACTCCGGATGGACCGTCCGTTTGTTCGCCACGCGGTCGTCGATGGGCAGGATCGCCGATCCACCCGGTCCGTTGGCGGAGATCCCCTCGGCGCGCACGGCCCGCAGGAAATGGTCGCGGCGCTCACCGTTCCCCATGTCCAGGAAAACACGCATCCCCAGGTCACCTTCGATGTCGCCGGACTTGCGGAGTTTGAGCTTCGGCAGATCGGCGATCCCAGCGCGCACTTTCTTGGCGTTGGTTCGCAGCGCGCTGCAGATGGTCTCCAGCTTCCGCAGTTGGCCGCACAGCACGGCGCCGGTGAACTCGTTCATGCGGAAGTTGCAGGAGGCGAATCCAGCCAGAACGCCGTGGCCGACGCTCTCGTTGTAGCTTCGTCCGATGATCCCGACGTCGTGGAAGCGGAAGGCGCGTTCATAAAGCACGGGGTCGTTTGTGACCACGGCTCCCCCCTCGCCCGCCGTGATCGTCTTGCTTAACTGAAAGCTGTTGATACCAATGTCGCCCAGCGTCCCGACGTACTTGCCCTTGTACTTGCCGCCCGCGCATTGGGCACAATCTTCCAGGACTCGGAGCTTGTGGCGCCGCGCGATGTCGAGGATGGCGTCCATGTCGCAGGGGCAGCCTTCCAGGTGCGCGGCGATAATCACCTTCGTATGCGGCGTAATATGCCGTTCAATGTCGTCCGGGTCGATGCAGAACGAATCATCGATCTCGGCAAAGACCGGCAGCGCGCCACTCAGCACGATTGCGTCGTAGTCGGCATACCAGTTCCAGGCGGGCAGAATCACTTCGTCGCCGGGACCTACTTCCAGCGCTGCCATGGCAGCGTAGAGAGCCGTGGTACCCGAGGTGACCCCCAGGGCGAACCTGGCACCAAGGTGCTCCGCATACGCCCGTTCGAACTGGACGACCTTGCCCTCCTCGTGGCGGAATGGTGACCGCGAACGGAGCACGTCCAGCAGTTCCTGTTCCTCCACTTCATCGTAGAACTGAGTGCCGTACGGGCCGGATCCCAGGCTGCTGTCTCGTACGGGTTTGCCGCCATCGATAGCCAGTTTTTCCGGCTTGTCACGCAGCAGGCTTCCCAATACGGCCTCCGAACCCATCAGCGCGGATGCGGCGCCCATGGTTCCCAGGAACATACGGCGATTCGTTTTGAGGTCACACATCGGACTCTCCTTTGTGGCACGGTTGAGTTCAGCGTCAGGTTGGATTGCGGACACCAGGTTCACTTCCAGGCGGCGCGAGTTGCCATGATAATGCCATGATAACAGCGCCCGCAGGCTGTTAGCGAGCAGCGGCGGGCAAGAAACGCATCATATACATCCGCGCCAAGACGTCTCGGGCCACCGTTATCAAAGCGAATTGCGACTGGGATCCGTGTAACCCCACTGATGCCGCAAAACCCGGTCGCGCTTCCCCAGTGGCTCGCTCCCTTTTGTCCCTGTGTGGACACGTCTTCCAGAAGCGGTCAGCAGACACCAGCGTTGCATACGATTTCAAGCGGCGCTGTCGGAGCCCGCCAGGAGCCGCGCATTGCCGGCCGGCCGCCGGAAGCCCGGCCGCGGCTGCTTTCCGGTCTCGGTCTCGGAGACCGCCGGTTAACGCGTTGTCACGCCTCGTCCAGGATCTCGACGCTGGCGAACTTCTGGCCTTCCAGCATGGACAGGCTGGCACCGCCGCCGGTGCTCACGTGCGACACCTGCTGGGCGAAGCCCATCTGCTGGATAGCCGCCGCGCTGTCGCCACCGCCGATGATGCTCATGCCGTCGCTCTTGGCAATGGCCTCGGCCACGGCGCGGGTGCCGGCATCGAAGGGGGGCATTTCGAACACGCCCATGGGGCCGTTCCAGACGATGGTCTTGGCGCCGAGCACGATGCTGGTGAAGGCCCGGGCCGTTTCGGGTCCGATGTCGAGCCCCTGATAGTCGTCGGGAATCTGCCCGGCGGCCACGACCTTCTTCTGGCAGTTGGCGTCGAAGGCGTCGCCGCAGTGGGTATCGACGGGGAGGACCAGTTTCTGTCCGCCGGCCTGCAGCAGCTCCTTGGCCAGTTCCACCTTGTCGGGTTCCACAAGGCTCTTACCGACTTTGCCCCCCTGTGCCAGGGAGAAGGTGTAGGCCATGGCGCCTCCGATGAGCACCTTGTCGCAGATGCCCAGCAGGTTCTTGATGACCTTGATCTTGTCCGACACTTTGGCGCCGCCCAGAATGGCGACGAACGGGCGCTGGGGCTGGGCGATCGCGTCCGACAGGTATTCGATTTCCTTGGCCACGAGGAACCCGACGACTTTCGGTTTGCTCCCCATCGCCTTCGGCACGGCGTACATGGAGGCATCTTCCCGGTGACAGGTGCCGAACGCGTCGTTGCAGTAGATGTCCGCCATGTCGGCCAGCACCTGGGCAAACGCGGCGTCCCCTTTCTGTTCGCGGGGATCGAAGCGGACGTTTTCCAGGACCAGGACGTTGCCGCTGGTCAGCTGCTGCACCTTCGCCTGGGCGTCGGGCCCGATGGTGTCGGTGGCGAACGCGACCTGCTGGCCCAGCAGTTCGCCCAGCCGCTCGGCGGTCGGCCGCAGGCTGAACTTCGTGGCGTCGCTCGGCGCCCCCTTCGGCCGGCCCAGGTGACTCATCAGAATCAGCGCGCCGCCCCGCTCGAGCACCGACTGGATCGACGGCAGCGCCATGCGGATGCGCGTGTCGTCCGTGATCGACTGCTGATCGTCCAGGGGGACGTTGAAATCGACGCGCATCAGCACCTTCTTGTTCCGGACATCGACGTCTTGGATGGTCTTCTTGGCCATGGTCCGTTCCTTAGTTAGGCAGTTTGGCGAAAGGTTGCGGGAAGAGGCCGGTCGGGGCACGCCGCCCGATCAGCGGCCGGCACCCGCGGCTGGGACCGGTGCCGGTCGCGGTCGGCGGGCGGGAGTCGGCTCCACCAGAGCACACATCATGGCCGTTTTCGGCCTTCTGGTGAAGTGGTGGACACGGGGAAAATCAGCCGGACATGGCGGCGGCTTCCCGGACCAGCGCGTCACGGTCCCGCACACGCCCCAGCTGCGACTGCAGCCGCGGATGCACGAACACCCGCACGCGTTTGACGTAGTCGTCAAACTGCTCCCGCGCCAATGTCCGGACGACCGGTGAGACGTCGGGTAGGGGGTAGAAGCCACCGGTCTTGGGGAAGTGGATCTCGACGTCGAACTGCACCTCCCGCTGGAGCGGCGGCGCATCGAGCAGGACCTCGTGGGCGTGCACCTCCTGCCCCCACTCGCGCTGCAGCAACGCGGCCAGATTCTCGGCGCACACGACCAGCCAGCTGTAGGGACGCCGCGTCAGGCCCGCGTACTGGTCGGGAACCTCGAATGCGCTGTATTGGGCGAATCGCTTGTAGAGCCGGCGTTCGGGCCCAAAGAGGCCGTTGAGCAGCTCGCCGGCCGGACCGTCGCCGGCCGCGCGGCGCATCGTGGCGATCATGTCGGCTTCCGTCTGACGGAACAGCGTGTCGAGTTCCAGTTCTTCGCGCAACAGGAAAAAGGCGCGCTGCAACATGGCGGTGGCGCTGCGCACGGCATGATGCCAGTACACTTCACTGAACATGACGTATCGGGCAAACACCATCATCTCAGCCGCCGTGCGCCCCTTGTCAGTGATCGCCAGCCCGTCCCCCGCGGCGTTGACACACAGGCTGCCGATCAGTCGCTGCTGGTCGAAGTTCCGGCCGTAGGGGACGCCGGCGTGCAGGCTGTCACGCACCAGGTAGTCCATCTTGTCGATGTCGATCGGCCCGGACAGCAGACTGGCCAACAGGCGCGGTTTGGCGTCCTGCGGCTTCTCGGACAACAGCGAGACGATGTCGCGCGGTGCAATGCCCCAGTCGTCGCGCAGCGCATCGGCGATCGCACTCTCCAACAACAGACTGTTGGCGAACAACTCGTGCTGAGGCACACCGGCCAGGGAAAGGTCTTCGATCGGATGGCAGAAGGGCCAGTGGCCCAGATCGTGCAGCAACGCGGCGGCAATCAGGCGTTCCGCGTCGCGGGGCAGAATCAGCTCCGCGAACCGCTCGTCCTGCGCCAGTTGCTGCAGATACAACAGCGCCAGGCGATAGACCCCCAGCGAATGCTCGAATCGCGTGTGATGCGCCGCCGGGTACACCAGCGCCACCAAGCCCAGCTGGCTGATCCGCCCTAGACGCCGGAACTCCGCCGTGTCGATCAACTGCCTGACACGCGGCGTGATCGGCACGTCACACTCCTGCGGAATGCGAATCAGGTGCTGCCGCCGGTGCAGCCCCTGGATCTCCGGAATGTCGCCGATGCCGCTCATCACGCCGCCTGTCCGCTGTGCGCTCCGCACCGTCTGCTTCACACTGCCGGGGGGGCCCCCATCAGCCGGACCCCGATCACCACGCACAGCACGATCGTCACCAGCGCGTAGAACGCGAAGTGGATCAGCGCTTCGGTGAATTCGAGATCCAGCGTGTACACGGCGACGAAGGCGCCCGCCACAGCGATCGGTGGAACGATCAGCGGCAGATGCACCAGCTCGATGTATTGCAGGTTCAAGGCCAGCGCAGGCAACCATGCATAGACAGCCCAGAGCGCCGCGTAGAGCGCTGAGCAGATGACGACCCGCACAATCAGCGACAGGCCCCGATACGGCTCCAATTCGTCGTCCCGCAGGAACGTGTAGCCGCCGAGCACCAGTGGAGGAGCGAGCAGAAAGGCACCGGCCCCCAGGAGCCAGGCAGGCTTTTCCTCAAGCCCACGCAGCACCAGCGCCAGGATCAGCACCAGCATGATCCCGCCGAGAATGCTCACGATCACCAGCGGTGAGGCTTTCGTCTCCTGACGCGCGATCGGCTTGAGCACGCCGACGCCGGACGCGTTCTTCGGCCCGAACTCCTCGGGCGCGTGCACCACGACCTCCGGCGTCTTTTCCGGGACCGTGATGACCACCTTGCACTTGGGACACGGTCCCTTCTTGCCGGCAAATTTGTCGCTGACCTTGAAACGCGTCTTGCAGCCGGGACAGAGGACTTCAATCGCCATAGGACCACTTGCTCAGGAAAACCCAACAGACCCTCCCGATCCGTTCTGCTCGATCGGGAGTCCGGGACGACCCACGCACCAGTTTGGCAGACTCGTGGCCCGCGTCAAGATCAAGAACCGGCATGCCGAGCGGATAGGTGCAGGAACGCACTTTCTCTTTCTCGGGAGAGGGACCAGGGGAATTCAGGAATTCAGGAATTCAGCTTACTTGTTAGCCGTGCTGAACAGACGGGCCGCTTGCCACGTCGCACGGCCAACAAGTAGGGACGTGCCACACGGAACAGACGATGTGTCCAGCCGCACAGGATGCTACACTTGTCGGTATGCGGATCCCGCGAGCGGCAGAGGGCCGCATCCGGACGCCCATGGCTGGGGACGCGCGCCCGCCATCGGCCGTTGTAGGTGAGGAAAGAACCACTGTGATCAAGTTCCGTTGTCCCCAGGGACATCCCCTGGCGGCGTCTGAGAGCCAGGTTGGCAAGGCCGGGCAGTGCCCCCGCTGCCAGGCCCGGTTCATCGTGCCGCCCCTGGACGTCCAGCCCGCGCACGACGTCACGTCGAGCGGGCACGAACAGGCCGCATCCACGGCGGATCCTGACCAGGAGCCGCAACCCGATGCCGACAAGTTCATGTTCCTCTGCCCCAACGGACACAAACTGGTGGGGTCCGTGAGCCATCGCGGGCGACCGGGCCAGTGTCCTCACTGCAACTCGCGGTTCCTGATCCCTGACCTCGCTGGGGAGTCGGATCCCGACTCGGTCGCCGATGAGCCGCTACTGGGGTTGGGCGACATCGCGCTGGGAGATGTCCCGTTTGAAGACATCGCATGGGATGTGCCCGCCGATGCGGCCATGCTTCCCGCCGACACATCGGCAGCATCTTCCGGGATCGGCACGGAACGTGAACAACAGCCACAGCGACCTGTGCCGGTCAGCTGCCATCCGTTGGCGCAGATCATCCGGAAGATGTGGACTGGTCCGCTGGAATTGCGTCTCCAAGACGGCTCAACGCTGGTCGTTGAATCCTTCTCGGCCGAGTTGTCCCAGCACGAATACGGCGTGTTTGCGGTCCGCGGCGACGAAGGCTCCACGGACATCGTAGTGATTCCCTGGGACCAGATCACGCGCCTCACCTTGCCGCACGTTGGTACCCTGCCCGCCGATCTGGGCAGCTGATTTTGGGGCGCTGATCTGGGGCACTGCCTCGGTCGTGTCGCCGCGGGATCCGCTATTCGGCGTCCGCCAGGTCTGCTTCGGTGATCATGCGGAACCCTTTGTGGCCGAGGGTCTCGAGCGCCAGTTCGATATTGTCGACCATCAGCGCGACTGCGGGCCGGCCGTGCGGGTGCACAATCAGCGGATAGGCCTGCACGATATTGATCTCTGCCTGCAACAGGGCGGTGCAGATCTGCAGCAGCGGCTGTGCGTCATCGGGCAGTTCGATGCCGATCAGGTCGGTCTCGATCATGGTCAGCCCTGCCCGCTCCAGCACGTCGCGTCCCTGCTCCGGATGGCTGAGCAGGAATCGCACAAACGCACATTCCGTGGCATCGTTGATCGACAACGCCACGATCCGCACCTTGCTGCCCTCGAAGCGGCGGATGACCTCTAGCAGCTGACCGACTCGATTTTCCAGGAACACGGTGAACTGCCGGAGCGCGGGGTAGTTTCGTCCCCGCATCGTGGCGAATCCCGTGCCTGTCCCTTCACCGACACTCATGAGCTCAATCCGTACCTGGAAGCCCTGAAATAACGGGACCTATGCCAACACGACGGCCGGCAAACGCTGCTGACTATATGAAAGCTTGGGGGTTCGGTCAACTCAGGCCAAAGACGCACCGGGTATTGAACCACGGGCGTTCGGCTCGCACCAGACACCTGTCCGCCGCGCCCTGGCACGCGGGCCAGGCCAGGAGACGGCGCGGTGCTGCCAGCCGCGTCCTCCCATCGCTTCTTCCACACGATGAGCTGATGGGACGCGCCGGAAGGGGCGGCACAGGAGTAGGTTTGGGTAGCGTGTCGCAAGCCGCAGCGCGGCGGTAGAATGAGGCCGGAGAACGGAGAACATGAGATGGACTCAAGACAACGCATTCGTGCTGCGATGCGGCATGCCCCAGTGGACCGTGTGCCGGTCATGTGCCAGCTGTCGGTCGGCCATTATCTGCTCAATACGCAGATCGCGCCTGCCGACTTGTGGTTCACGAGCGACGGGTTTGCCGACGCGCTGGTGACGCTGCAACGCCGTTACCGTTTCGACGGGATTCTGGTCAATTTGTTGGGAACCGATCCGGACTGGCGCAAGGATGTCAGTCGGATTGAGACCGCGGCGGATGGGAGCCAGACGGTCTACTACCGCAACGGCGACACGGCACAGTGTCCGGCGGACGACAATGTGCATCACTTCCCGGCCGAGAACCGCCGCCGTCCGACGCTCGACGAAGTGGACCCCGCGCGGATCTACTACGACGATCCGCACGGCGCAGGCGGTCTGAAATACCCGTTCTACTTCGGGCTCGAGCCGTACGAGGCGGACCACGCGGATTACTGGCCGGAGTACGTTTTCCGCACGATCGATCTGGTGCTGGCCGAGGTGGGCGGCACGGTATCGGTGCACAGCGAGGTCTTCTCGCCGTGGACGCAGTTGATGGAGCTGTTCGGATACGAGCAGGCGCTGATGTACATGCTGGACGATCCGGCGAAGATCCATGCGATCCTGCAAGCGTACACGCGAGGCACGACCGATCTGGCGCGGCGGCAGGCCCGGCGGGGTGTCGACGCCGTCTTGATCTCCTCGGCGTTCGCGGGGGGCGGGTTCATTTCGCCGGCCCAGTACGAGGAGTTCGTGTTGCCCTATGAGCGGCAGATTGTGTCGGAGGTACACCAGGAGAACGTGCCGGTCTACACGCACACGTGCGGCAGGATCGGCGATCGCCTGGAGTTGATGGTGGCCACGACGCTCGACGGCATCGACACGCTCGACCCGCCACCGCTGGGGACGGTCGACCTGGCGGATGCCAAGCGCCGGGTCGGCTCACAGATCTTTTTCAAAGGAAACATGGATCCCGTCCACACGCTGCTCAAGAAGAGCCGGGAAGAGGTGCGCCAGGACGCGCTGCATCGGCTCCGTACGGGGAGTCCCGGCGGGGGCTATATTCTGTCGAGCGCCTGTTCGGTGTCCCCGCGCGTGCCCCCAGAGAATCTGACCGTGCTGGCGGAAGTGGCCGCCGAGTTCGGCACGCCCGAACCCTAGTCTACGCGCCTGCCAGCCTGTTGGGGGCCGGGGCGAATTGGGACGCGTGCCACAGCCTGGCTGGCGGCGGCCGGTCTGTTGTCCTACTCCCAGCGACGCAGCGCCCCGACGTAGGCGATGGGAATGAAGACCAGCATGGGCAGCCATGCGGCCAGCGCCGGGCTCACCAGGATCGTACTGCCCAGCGCCTGGCACCCGAGAATCACGACGAAGAAGGCCGCGACCAGCAGGAGGCACTTGGCGGCAGCTACGAAAATGTTGCGATTGGATCGCGACAGGACCAAGGGTATGCCGAGGAAGAGCAACGTGACGTCCAGGACAGGCTGCACGAACCGCCGGTGCAGTGTCACACGTGTGTCCGCCCCGTAGTCCAGGCTGGGATTGCGCAGCACCTCGATCAGTTCGGGCGTCGATGAGAACTGGCACCACACGCTGTCCGCCACCAGGTGCTCGAACGTGATGTCGCTCACGACAAAACAGGCATCCGGTTTGAGCCAGGCGTGGTCCTTCGGGGTCAGAATCACCGGCGCGCCGTCCTGCGCGGCCGACACGAGCTCCTGGAGATCGGCCGGATGGCTGACACCTTCCAGCAGGTAGCCGCCCGGATGCTCCGCCGCCGGCGGCTGATAGGTGGCCTTTCGTGCCGCCAGCTGCCGCCCGAACTGGCTCAGCGAGTTGGGCAGTCGAAAGCTCGGCTGAGTGATCTCCTGCCGCGCTGCCACCGTGGCCTTGCCAGTAATCAGGATGCTGGTCCGGTGGTCGCGGCGCGGCGTGAGTGGCCGGGCGCTCTCCCCCAGCCAGTCCTGGGCGTTGCGGCTCAAGCGGTCGCGGACCTGTGGCAGCCCCAGCTCGCGGTTGGCCGCCGCCAGCAGTGCCACGATCACCGTGGCGACTACCAGCGGCCGCACGACGCGCACACGCGGTATCCCGGCGGCCATTACGGCGGTGAGTTCATTGGTGCGCTGGAACCAGGTGATTGTGAAGATGGCCGCGACCAGTGCCAGCAGGCCGCTGATACGATCAAAGAACGACAAGACCCGCGCGCCGTAGTAACTGCTCAGGACCTGTAACAGACTCCCTTCACGATCGGCATACGAGATGAACTCATCCAGGTTGCCGAACATGTCGATCACCACGAACAGACCCGTCAGACTCAGGAAACTGATGATCAGGATCTTGATGAACGTGCCCAGGAGATAGCGGTCGAAAAGCGTCATGCTGGAGTTCCATTTCCCGAGGGCTGCCTCGGCGACCCGCAGGACCCGGGTGCGCCCGGCCCGGGTCAAGACGACCGTCCACGTTCCACAACGCGGCTACGATAGGCTAGTTGCCCGATCGCATCAAGACGGATGATGACAGCTCCTGGACCGAGGGTGCACCACGCCGGCAACGTGGACGGCGTGCTAGCAGGACCTTGCCAGAACGCACGCCAGACGTCACAACAGAGTATACGAGTACTATCCAACCTGGGCAGGCGTGTTGGAGTGGGAGAGGCGGAATGCCCCCGGTCTCCGTCAGCAGGCGGCTTGTCCAGCAATACGGTGTGGTGGCGGCCCAGGTTCATGCGGGCCTGGTCAACGCGTGGCATGCGGCCGGCAATCTGCTGTTCCCGCCGGCGTGTGTGTATTGCGGGGTGGGGCTGGCTGGGTCGGCATCTGGCCAACCGCTGCTGTGCGCGCGCTGTGCGAGCACCATTGTGCACGCGGACCGGCGGGCCTGCCGGCGGTGTGCCAGCACGCTGCCGGCGTACTGGCCTGACGGCGGAGGCTGTCCGCGATGTCAGGCACGCTGCTATCATTTCGCTCAGGCGGTAGCCTTGGGCAGTTATCGTACGGAGATGCAGCAGGTGGTGCTGCGGATGAAGCGTCCCGCCTTTGAGCCGCTGACACACACCATGGGGTTGTATCTGGGGGAGTTGGTACGGGAGCGACTGGGTGGTCTGGAGTTAGATCTGATCGTGCCGATTCCCATGCATTGGTGGCGTCGTCTGCGGCGGGGTACGTATCCGGCTCAGCTCCTGGCGCTGACGGTCGGCAGCGTGACGCGGCTGCCGGTCTGTACGCAGTTGCTGCGGTGTCGCCGCAAAGCGAAGAAGCAAGGGACGTTGCGGCCATCCGAGCGATTCCGGAACGTGCGTGGGACGTTTTGTGTTTCTTCGGGTTACGATATAACTGACGCAAACGTGCTGATCGTCGATGACATCATGACGACGGGGGCAACCGCCAGCGAGGCCGCACGGGTCTTGCGGCAGGCTGGTGCGCGCGCCGCGTATGTGGCAGTGGTCGCTCGCGGCGGCCAATGACAACATTCGCGGAACTACTGAGGCGAGACACACACGCATGGATTCGGCACCCGTAACGATTGTCCCGCCACTGAAACGCGGTACATGTCTGTCAGCGGAAATCGCTCAACGGTTGAGCGAACGTTCATCGGCTTCCAGCACGGTGCTGGCCGAACCGTCATCTCCTTCTCTCCCTCCTGCCCCTCGGCAGCAACCATGAACAGTGCCATACGTCTAAGACTCGGGACTCGTGCCAGCGCCCTGGCCCGCTGGCAAGCGGAATGGGTGGCCGGCCAATTGCAGCAGCGCGGCATCGATGTCGAACTCGTGCTGATTGCCACCCAGGGCGATGTGCAGAGCGGGCCGATCGGCACGATCGGTGTCCAAGGCGTGTTCACCAAAGAGATTCAGCGGGCGCTGCTCGACCACCGCATCGATCTGGCCGTGCACAGTTTGAAGGATCTCCCCACCGACCCGATCGACGGACTGGCGCTGGCTGCCGTGCCCCCCCGCGAGCGGGCCGGCGACGCGCTCGTTTCGAACCGGGTGACGGAGTTTTCAGCATTGGGGCCGCGTGCGCGAGTGGGCACGGGCAGCATGCGGCGGCGGGCTCAGCTGCTGCATGTCCGGCCCGACCTGGAGGTGCTCACCATCCGCGGCAACGTCGATACGCGGCTGCGTCAGCTGGACGAAGGACGCTACGATGCGATCATCCTGGCCGAGGCCGGATTGACGCGGCTCGGGTTGACCGACCGCATCACTCAGGTGCTCCCGAAGGAGTGGATGCTGCCCGCCATCGGGCAAGGCGCGCTGGGGCTCGAGACCCGTGCCGACGATCAGCAGACGCGCGCGCTGGTGGCATTGCTGGACGAGCCCGCCACGCATGCGGCCGTGGACGCCGAACGCGCGCTGCTCGCCGCACTCCACGGGGGATGCCTGGCGCCGGTCGGCGCGTGGGGGCGGGTCGTGGACGAGCAACTGCTGCTCGACGCGGCGGTGCTGGACCCGCAGGGCAGGCAGCGTCTCGAGACGCACGTGGCGGGCCCACCTCAGCAGGCCGCATCGCTCGGGCAACAGGCGGCCCGGCACCTGCTCGATCAGGGAGCGGCAGCGCTGATCGCGCTGGCGCGCGAGCCTGGCTCCGCATGATCGTGAGCAGCATGGCCGCCGGCCGCGCCGTCGACGGCCGGCCCTGGCGGAGGTGTGGGACGCAGCCCAGGCTCCGGTGCCCCACCAAGACTGCTCACTTCGGCCGACGCTGCCGATAGCAATCGGCAAATCCTGCGACCTGGCGCTCGTGCCGTGTGCGGGCCGGCGCTCCCCGAGAGCATGGACCATGCGGCTGTAACTGTTGGCCACCACACCATTTAGAGACGCCAGTGCCCTGTCCGAAGTCCGCTTCGGTCCCGATTGGCGCGCTCCTTGCATAGGAAACAAGGGCAAGGGCATAGGAACGGGGCGCACGCAGTGGCGTGGATGGACGCTCTGGCACGGGGTAGGTAAGGCGATGGACTACGGACTCTATGTATCGGCCGCTGGCGCGGACACGCAGACCCAACGCATGGAAGTGCTGTCGCACAACATGGCCAACGTGGACACGCCGGGCTTCAAAGAGGAGCTGGCCGTGCTTCAGGCGCGCTACAGTCGTGAAGTGCGTGACGGCACGGATGTGGCGGGGAGCGGTGGCCTGAACGATCTGGGCAGCGGCGTGTCGATGGCCGAGACGGTGACCAACTTCTCGGAAGGATTGCTCAAGCAGACCCAGGGGAAATGGGACATGGCAATCCACGGGGAGGGGTTCTTTGTGGTGGACAACGAAGGGGAGCAGCTGCTCACACGCGCCGGTAACTTCCAGGTCGACGCCAACGGCCAGCTGCTCACACAGCAGGGTTATCCGGTGCTGTCGGCGGCCGGGACCCCGATCCAGATTGATCTGAGCGTGCATTCCCAGCTGCACAAGGACGGATACCTGGAACACAGTGGTGGTGGCGAATTCGTGGCACTGAAGAAACCCCAGTCGCTGGGGGATCTGGTGCGCGTGGGGGAGAACCTGTTCCGGCCGCTGGGACCGCTGACGGACGTTGACGCCGGTCAGCGGCGGGTGGAGTCGGGATTTCTCGAGATCTCCGGGGTGCGGCCGACCCGCACGATGTTGGAGCTGATCGAGACCTCCCGCATGTACGAAGCCAACGTCCGAATGATCCAGAATCACGATCAAATGACCGGCGCGCTGATCAGTCGCATTCTGCGGGCCCGCTAGAGCGTATGAAGGAAGAGGAGCAAGACCATGAGTGTCCAGACGCTGTACACGGCGGCCACCGGCATGGAGGCCATGGAAACCAAGCTCGATGTGATCGCCAACAACCTGGCCAACATCAACACGACGGGTTTCAAGAAAGGGCGAGCCAACTTTGAGGACCTGTTCTATCGCAACGAAGTGATGCCAGGCGCGGAGGACCAGTCGGGCAGCATGACCGCCACCGGGACCGCCATCGGGTTGGGCACGAGCGTGTCGAGCATCCAGACCGACTTCCGGCAAGGGGCCTTTCTCGATACCAGCAACCCGCTGGACGTGACCATCGTGGGAGAGGGCTTTTTTCAGGCGCAGGACACGGACGGCACCACCGTCTACAGCCGGGCCGGCAATTTCAGCATCAACGCCAACGGTCAGCTGGTACTCGGTTCCGCCTCCGTCGGACGACTGGTGCAGGGAGGCGACATCACGTTTCCGGAAGGGGCCCGCGACATTTCGATCTCGTCCGAAGGCCGGGTCCAGTACATGGTCGACGGCAGCACCGACCCGCAGGAGGCAGGGCAGCTGGAGCTGGCCACGTTCATCAACAAAGAGGGGCTCGAGAAGCTCGGCGAGAACCTGTTTCGGGAGACCTATTCCTCCGGCTCGCCCCAGACCGCGAATCCGGGCCAGGACGGTGTGGGATTCGTGAAGTCGGGGATGCTCGAAGCGTCGAACGTGAATCCGGTCCAGGAACTGATTGACCTGATCACGACGCAGCGGTCCTTCGAGTTGAATTCGCAGGCGGTGCAGGCTGGTGACGCGATTCTCCAGCTCGTCGCCAACCTGCGGCGGTACTAATCGATACATGGGTCGTGTGGCACCAGCGTCTGGCAACGCCGGGTGGCTGGGCGGCGACATGACAAGTCAAGGACGAGGAGCGTGTCGATGACGGGAATGCGGCCGTGCACGGTGCTGGCCATGGTGCTTGTAGGAGTTGCTCTGGCCGGCGTGGCTGACGCGTGGGAAGTCCGCCTGCGCGCCGCCGTCACGACGCAGGCCTCCCTTGTACGGCTGGGAGATGTAGCCGAGGTGTCGGGGGCCGACCGGCCGACCGATGTGTCGCTCGAGCAGATCGTCGTAGCACTCGGGCCGACGCGCAGTCACAGCCGGGAGCTGACCACGAGCGATATCCGCCGGGCACTCGCGTTGCGGAACGTGGAGCTGCAACACTGCCAGTTCACCGGCGCATCGCGCAGCGTGTTGAGCTACGGCGTGGCCGCGCCAGCGCCCGGCTCGAACCCGGTGCGGGGTGAGGGGGCGGCGCGTGCCCGGCAGCCCGGACACGCGCGCGTCCCGGTGGAAGCGCCGGCGCAGCAGCTTATTCCGGCCATCGTGGCGGTGCGCCCGCTGACGCGCGGTGAAATGGTTCAGGAGGCGGACGTTGAGTTGCGGCAGGTCGAGAAGGCCGGCGCGCCGAGCGGGCTGATCCAACGGCTGGCCGACGCCGTCGGGCGGCAGACGCGTCAGAGCGTGGGTGCCGATCAACCGTTGACCGTCCGGGCGCTGCAGCAGCCTCTGCTGGTGCGCAAGAACGAGGAAGTCACGGTGGTCGTGCGGTGCGGCGCCATCCAGGCGCGCCGCCGCGCCATCGCACTCAATGACGGTACGCGGGGTGACATGATTACGGTCGAAACCAGCGATGGTTCCAGCGCGCAGTTCATGGCGCGGGTGGTCGACATCCGGCAGGTGGAAGTCCTGCCCGATTCGACCAGCGCCGGCCGGTGACTGGGACTAGTGACTGGGGCCAGTGATTGGGGAGAAGGGAGTGAGCGATGGACAGATGGCGTTTTGCCGCACGGTACGTGACCGGGTTGCTGCTGCTGCTGCTGCTGCTGCTGCTCGCGGCGCCCCCGGCGCGCGCCCAGGACTCGAGCCTGTTTGCCCGCGAGGCCATGCGGCCGCTCTCGCCGCAGGGTGTGCCGGCCGTGCTGGACCCGCGGCTCAAGCTGGGCGAGGCCAGCTGGATCTACACGCCGACACCACCGCCCCGCGAGATCCAGAAGCACGACATCGTGAGCGTGCGGATCGACATCATGTCGCGGATGCAGTCGGACGGCGAACTGCGTCGCCGCAAGAACGGGCTGTACGACGCGGGCCTCAATGACTGGCTCATCTTCGACGGCCTGCGATGGGTCAAACCCAGTCCGCAGAGCGATGGGGATCCACGCGTGCGCGGCGAAGTGCGGTCGTCCTACCGGTCCCTGGGGGAAATGGAAACGTCGGAGTCGTTGGCGTTGAACATCGCGGCCGAAGTCGTCGACATCCGCCCCAATGGGAACCTGCTCCTCGAAGGACGCGCCACGACCCGCGTCAACGATGAAGTGTGGAACGTGACGATGTCCGGGATATGCCGTCCGGAGTCGATCGGGCCGAACAATGTCGTGATGTCGCGCGACATCATCAACCTGGACGTGCGAAAACTGGAGACGGGCAGTGTGGCGGCTGGCTACCAGCGCGGCTGGTTCCAGAAGCTCTTCGATCTGCTCCAACCCTTCTAGGATTGTCGCTGAGGCAACAGATGACCGGACATGTGGGTCCTTACAGAACGCCGCTGATCGCGGCCGTCACCTTGTGGCTGGCCGGACTGGGGCAGGTGGAGCTGGCAGCCCAGCAGGAGGTCGTGCCGCTGGCGGAGCCGGCGGGGCGGATGGTGCGCCCGTCGCAGTTTCAGCAGCTGTGCGTCGGCAATATCTGCCGGCTGAAAGGGCAGGAACGCAACACGCTCCAGGGCATGGGGCTGGTCACCGGCCTCAATGGCACCGGGGACGGCGCATTCGGCCCGATGTCGCGGGCACTCATGGCCGCCATGGAGAAGCTCCAGGTCCCCGTGGCCGGCGACCCCAAGAGCCGCAAGCCGGAGAAATTCGATCCCAAGAACGTCGCGCTCGTCATGGTCACCGCCGATATCCCGGAAGAAGGGGCGCGGCAGGGGGATGAACTCGACTGCACCATCACATCGCTCAACGCCAAGAGCCTGGTGGGCGGCTTCCTCATGATGACCCCGCTGGTCGGCCCCGTGCCGTCCGGCGACGACGCCCGGGACGCGACGGTGTATGCCATCGCGCAGGGCCTGGTGCGCCTGGACGACAAGAGTACGCCGTCGAGCGGCAAGATCACGCTCGGGTGCCGCGTGGCGCGGAACATCATGAACCCCTTCGTCAAGGACAACAAGATCACGCTCGTACTCAATCGCCATCACGCCCGGTTTCGCGTCGCCAAGGAGATCGAGGACGCGGTCAACTTCAGCCGGGAGCTGGGGTACGACCGGGAGGTGAACGGTCTGGGCATCGCCCGCGCCATCGATCAGCTGACGGTGGAAGTCACGATTCTGGACCAGTATCGCGACAGCCCGGTGGAGTTTGCCGCGCTGGTGCTCCAGCAGGAACTCCGCGACATGCCCCGTAACGCGGTCGTGGTGGTCAACGAGACCACGGGGGTGATCACGATGAGTGCGGACATCGAGTTGGACCCGTCGGCCGTCACTCACCAGAACATGACGATCGACATCGGGGGCGATTCCGGGGCGAGCGAGTTTGTCGGCCTGGACCCGGCCGCCGACTCGTCGGTGCCGACCCTCAAGGCGCTCGTCCAGTCGATGAACGCCCTGCGCGTTTCGGCCAAAGACATGATCCAGATCATCCGCGAGCTGGACGCGCGTGGCGCGATCTACGGACACGTCATCTATCGCTGAGGCAGGAGGCACGCCATGGAGATCAGTTCGCTGGCAACGACACACTTCGATTCCGTGGTCCGGACGCCGCTGTTGCCGGCGACGCCGGAGGGGACCGCACCCGGCGACCGGGAAGTGCGGGAGGCGTTCCACGATTTCGTGGGACAGACGTTCTACGGCCAACTGCTCAGCGCCATGCGCAAGACGGTCGGCAAGCCCGCGTACTTCCATGGCGGACGTGCGGAGGAGGTGTTCCAGAATCAGCTGGACCAGGTGCTGTCCGAGAAGCTGAGCGATGCCACAGCCGAGACATTCACCGAGCCCATGTATCAACTTTTTACTTTATCGAGGCGTTGAACGGACATGATTTCGATGCTGGAAGAAAAGTTGGACACCATGAATGAGCATGTTGGCGAACAGCCTTGGGAAGAAGATCTGGCCGCGTTGCTGAACGACCTGTCGCAGGTGCAGGACGATCTGCTGGACGTGCTGGCCAGGAAACGGCAGTGCATGGCGGTCGCGGACATCCGCGGCATGCAGGCGTTGCAGCCGGTCGAAGAAGCTCTGGGGCAACGCCTGCAGGCATGCCATGACCGGCGCGCGGCGCTGCTGGCCGACGCCGAGCAGCAGGGGCTTCCCGGGCACAGCCTGGGGGAGCTGGCCACGGCCCTCCAGCGGCAGGGGGGGAGCGATCTGCGCCGCGACGTGCGGCAGACGTCGGCCCGCATGCGGCTGCTGCAGCATCAGAGCCTGACCAACTGGGTACTGGCCCAGAAGGCGGTGCTGCACATCGCCCAATTGTTGGAAATTCTCGCGACCGGCGGACGCCTCAAGCCGACATATGGAAAGGATGCGGGCCCTCACGACCGCGGAGCACTCGTCGACCAGCAGGTGTGACCAACCGCAACCCGTGGGAGCCTGACACGTTATGACACTCACTTCCACTCTGGCCATCGCCAAGAACAGCCTGTACGCCGCGCAAGCCGGCATCCAGGTGGCGGCCAATAACATCGCCAACGCCGATACCCCCGGCTATGTGCGCGAAAAGCTGGTCCAGGCAGCCGGCCCCACGCAGCGGATCGGAACCCTGGTCACCGGCACCGGCGTCATGATCAAGGGGGTCGTGCGGGAGATCGACGAGTATCTGCAGGAGCGACTGCGGGCGGCTGGCAGTGATAAGGCCAGTGGCGAGGCGCAGGAGGCGTACTTCATCGAGCTGGAATCGATCATCGGCGAGTTGACCGACAGCGACCTGAGCACCGCCCTGACGACATTCTTCAACCGCCTCCACGACGTGCTCAACCAGCCGGAAGACCCGGCCGTGCGAAATATGGCGATCCTCGCCGGTGATGTACTCACCGCCCAGGTCCGGAGCCTGGACAGCCGCGTGCGCGCGCTGCGCAAGGAGTCGAACGAACAGATCATCGGCGACGTGGACAACATCAACCAGCTGGTGAAGCAGATTGCCGAACTCAACGTGCGGATCGTCGAGGTGGAGAAGGGGGGCTACATCGTCAGCGATGCGGTCGGGCTGCGCGACGAACGCGACCTGGCCCTCAAGCAGCTCGCGTCGCTGGTCAATATCACGGTCCATGAACAGACCAACGGCTCGGTCAACGTCTTTGTCGGCGGAGACTACCTCGTGTTCGACGGGGTCACGCAGATGGTCAAGACGGTCCAATACGCCGATCGCGGTTTGATCAGCGTGGAGCTGCGGCTGAGCCGGTCGGACGGCCTGCTGCGGGTCAGCTCGGGGGAGATCGCCGGGCTGATCGCCGCGCGCGACGACGTCCTGGGTGGCTTCCTGGACCAGCTGGACACCTTCGTCGGGGCGCTGATCAACGAGTTCAATAAAGTGCACTCCTCCGGCCAGGGGCTGTCGGGCTACCAGGAACTGCTCAGCGAACACGCGGTTGCAGACATCCAGTTGCCACTCGACGAGGCGGGGCTGGCGTTCACGCCGGTGCACGGCTCCTTCCAGGTGGAGATCCACAACCGGCAGACGGGGACGCACACCGTCCACGACATATTCGTGCAGCTCGACGGTCTGGACGACGACACGACGCTCGCCAGCCTGACCGCGGCCCTGGATGCCATTGATGGCCTGTCGGCCGAGGTCACGGTCGACGGGCAGTTACGGCTGGAGAGCGAATCGCCCGTGCTGGAGTTCTCGTTCGCCCGCGACACCAGCGGGACACTGGCGGCACTGGGGATCAACACCTTCTTCACCGGTACCAAAGGGTACAACATGCGGCTCCACGAGAGCCTGCTGAACGACGCGAGCAAGCTGGCCTTCAGCGGCGGGGGCATCGGCGTCGACGCGCGGAACGGCGAATCGCTCGCCGCACTGCTGACCACGCCCGTCGAGTCGACTGGGCAGGTGTCGCTCAGCCAGATGTACGAACGGTGGATGGGCGAGACGGCACAGGCCTCCGCCCTGGCCCAGGCCGTGGCCGAAGGCTACCGCTCCTTCCACTCGACGCTCGAGGGTGAACACCTGGGGGTCAGCGGCGTCAACCTGGATGAGGATGCGGTCCACATAATGGTCTACCAGCAGACGTTCCAGGTCTCCGCCAAGGTGATATCCACGATCAGCGAGTTGCTTGATATCCTGACCAGTCTGTGAGGCGAGCAACCGGAACAGTCAGCGTTCCGCGAGGTGAACAGGGCATGGCGATTTACCCGATCCCCACTGGCCGCATCAGCGATGTGCTAGTCACCCGCCGCATGATGAACCAGTTACAGAACATTCAGAAACGGTTGATGACCGTTGAACAGCAGCTGAGCACGGGGAGGCGCATCCAGCTGGCCAGCGAAGACGCTTCCGCGGCCAACAGGGCCGTGGCCCTGCAGCGGTTGCTCGAAACGAAAGCGCAATTGGAGACGAACCTGTCGACGAGTCAGGCGTTTCTGGACGCCACCGATGGGGCGTTGTCGAGCGTCGCCGATCTGCTGCACAACGTGCGCGGGATGGCTGTGCGCGCGGCCGACAACACGACCAACCAAACCGAACGCGATGCCATGGCGCTAGAGGTCCAGGCCACCCTCAACCAGTTGCTCAATGTCGGGAACGAACAGTATCGCGGGCGCTACCTGTTTGCCGGCTCGGCTACGACCACGCGCCCATTCGACACATATAACAACTATGTGGCGTACCGCGGCAACGACACCGCGCTGCGCACGTATGCCGATCAGGAACTGCTGTTTGACACCAATGTGCCGGGGCAGGAGCTGTTCGGCGCGGTGTCGTCGGAAGTCGAGGGGGGGGATCTCGACCCGATGCTGACGGCCCATACGCGGCTGGCCGATCTGCGGGGAGGACTCGGCATCACGCCGGGCACGCTGGTCATCTCGGACGGGTCCCGCACGAGCAAGGTGTCGCTGGTCGGCGCGGAGACGGTGGGGGATGTCGTGCGGCGGCTGGAGAGCAATCCGCCGGAGGGGCGGGAGATCCACGTCACGATCGGCGCGCGCGGCTTGCGCCTGGAGATGGACGCGGCCGGCGGCGGGTATTTCACTATCCGGGATGAGCAGGGGGGGAGGACGGCCGCGCAGCTCGGCATTCTGCGCACCACGGGGACCGCAGCCGAACCGATTGAGGGCAGTGATCTCGATCCCGTGCTGTCCGCCACCACGTCGCTCGACGATATCCTGGGTGGATGGGATCAGGACTCCGGGCTCCGGATCACCAACGGCGACGAGACCCACGTGATCGATCTGCAGGCGGCCGAAACGATCCAGGACCTGCTCAACATCCTCAACAGCTCCGAGGCCATGGTGCTGGCCGAGATAAATGCCACGCGGACGGGGATCAGCGTCCGCTCACGCCTGAGCGGCGGTGACTTCTCCATCGGCGAAAACGGCGGGACTACCGCCACCGACCTGGGCCTCCGTTCGCTGACGCACGAGACCCGCCTCGCGGCGCTCAACCATCGGCGGGGGGTGACCACCGTTTCCGGGGCCGACTTCACGATCCGCCGCACCGATGACGTGGAACTGGCGATCGACGTGTCGTCAGCCCAGACGATCGGAGACGTCATCGACCTGATCAACAACCACCCCGACAATCTGGACCCGGCGACGGCGGTCACCGCGCGCCTGCGCCCCGTGGGGAACGGACTGGAACTGATCGAAGACCATCCGGCGGGCGGCGGCCAGCTGAGTGTGATCCGGACCAACTTCAGCCTGGCCGCCTGGGATCTCGGACTCTTGCCGCGCGATACCGACGTCACGACCGCCGACGGTACGCCGGCGACGTTGTCCGGGAGTGACCCGAATCCACTGGAAACGCAGGGTATTTTCAACACGCTCATTCGCCTGCGCGACGCGATCGAACGCTTCGATATCACCGAAATCGAACGTATCACCCAGATACTGGACGTGGATTCCGAGCGGCTGACTTTCGCTCGCGCTGAGATCGGGACGCGCGGTCAGAGTCTGGAGGCCCTGACCAGGCGGAACAAGGACGAGCAGGTGGAACTCAAGTCCGCCCTTTCGGTGGAAATCGACATGGACATAGCGCAGGCCGCGACCGACTACGTCATGCGGCAGGCCGCCTATGAAGCGGCCCTCAACAGCATCGCCAACCTGCACAGCCTGTCCCTGCTGAATTACATGTAGACCGATTGTAGCGATTTTGCTGTTCGCAGTGGCGGGCGCCTGCCGATGATACCTAGACGGCTTGGTCCCGTCCCACTCTCCGCCAAGCGCGGCAACGATGAGGGTCTTCCCCGATGCAGATCAGTACTACACGGTTCGGCACGCTGTGCGTGGATGTCGACGACCTGATTCACTTTCCTCACGGGATCGTCGGGTTTGAAGACTGCCAGCACTGGATCCTGCTGGCCGATCCGGCCAATAACGCGGTCGGCTGGCTGCAGAGTGCGGACCGGCCGGCAACCGCGCTGGCCGTCGTCAGCCCGCGGCGGTTCGTCGCCGATTACCGCATCCGCGTCGCGCGCGGCCAATTGTACTGCCTGGCTCTGTCCGAACGGGACCGGTTCTACGCCCTGTGCGTGTTGAGCAAACAGGACGGCACCTGCGTGATGAACCTGCGCGCCCCCGTGCTGGTCAATCTCGATCGCCGGCTGGGATGCCAGGTGATCACCATCGACGATCAGCCGCTCCAGATGCCCTTGACAAGACCTGCGGCCTGGCTGCAGAAAAGCGCCTGATACAGCCGTTGCGGTCCGAATAATACCAACGCCCGGAAGCACGCTGGACCTGTTGCCGCGCGACTACCGATACTTGCAGCAAGCAGTCGGCGTCGCCACTCTCTCGCGTGTTGGCTCGACTCGCTCAAGCAGTCCATCCTGTACGGCAATACGTCGATCACTCGATGATCGAGGCGGATCGAGGAAGGAGCCAACGATGCTGGTTCTGTCGAGACATCGTGACGAGAGCATCATGATCGGCGACGAGATCGTCGTGACCATCGTTGACATCCGCGGCGACAAGGTCCGTTTGGGCATCAATGCACCTCAGGACATCCCGGTGCACCGCCAGGAGGTGTACGAGGCGATTCAGCGTGAGAATCGCAAGGCGGGGCAGATTCAGCCCAGCGAAACGCGGGACGTCGGTCAGGCTTGATCGGCCGCCGGCGCTGTCGCGCCGCGTGGCCGCAGACGACGGTGCGCTCAGTTTGCGGAACGCCGCACGACGTGGACATCTGCCAGCTCCGCAGTGCCGATCGTGGGTACCGCACTGCTGCCGGGTCGCTGCCAGGAGTGGGGCGCGCCTCCGTACAACCGCGTCAGCCTGTCCAGTCGGCATATCTTTCACAATGAGTAGTTTGCGGGTGGGGCAATCACAGCTGATTACCTAAAGTGCTCATGTTGTCGCGACGATGTTTGCTGTAGACCAGCTTATGGCCTCGGGAAAAACTCCGGATCCAGATGATTCGGATTGGCCCGTTGTGAAAGTGAATGCAATAGTACATTTGAAAGGGCTGCGTTACGACGCGGGGTGAGTGCCCCTCGAGCCGAGCAGCCATGCCAATCCGGAGCACTCCCCACATCCGATTGGACACGACTGGAACATTTCAAACGAGTAAGGGGTGAACTGGCATGACCCGGATCAACACGAACGTTAGCTCTTTGATCGCCCAGAATAAACTAGCCCGTAACGCCGCTGACCTGCAGCAGGCGTTGACGCGCTTGAGCACCGGCTTGCGGATCAATGTCGGCAAGGATGATCCGGCCGGATTGATCGCCAGCGAAGCGCTGCGCAGCGACATTACGAGTATTGAGAAGGCCGTGACGAACAGCGAGCGGGCCAACCAGGTGATCGCCACGGCCGACAGCGCTTTGGGGCAGGTGAGCAGGCTGTTGAACGATATCCGCGGTCTGGTTGTGGAAGCCGCCAACACAGGCGCATTGAGCGAGGAACAGATTGCCGCCAATCAGCTGCAAGTCGACTCGTCTCTGGAGGCCATCAACCGCATCGCCCAGACCACCACCTTCCAGGGCCGCCGGCTGCTGGACGGCAGCCTGGACTTCGGTTCCACGCTCGGTTCCGTCGCGTCGGTGAAGGACGCGCAGATTGATCAAGCCAACCTGGGAACCGCCGGCCGCGCCTCGGTGGACGTCGCGATTGCCGCTGCCGCCACGCAGGCCAAGATCACGAACGCCGCCGGCTTCTCCGACGCGACCCAGGCGACTGCCACGCTGGAATTCTCGGCGCGCGCCACCGTGGAACTCACCAATGCCAAGTTGAATATCAGTGCGACGGCAACTGGCACGGCCGAAGATGCCGTGGCGATTTCGTTCGTGGACGGCGGTGAGGATGCCGCCACCACCGCCGTGTACACACCCACGTCATCGACCCTGGTCATCACTACCGACCTGACCGCCACCACGACGGTCACCGCCCAGGCTGTGGTAGACGCGATCAACAACCAGACCACTCAGTTCCGCGCGGCTCTGGAAGGTGCGGACGGCGCCATGGCGGCCGGAGACGCTTCTATCACGGGGACCACGAGCATCGGGAAGATCCAGTTGCAGGCCGACGCGGCCGGGTCGGACTTCAACAACGTCACCGTCAACGTCGTGTCGGGGGCAGCCAATGCCGCGTCGTACAATGCGAGTCAGAAGATCGTGACGGTCACCGTCAATTCGACGACTCCACAGACGCTGGCGGATATCGTGACGCAGATCAACACCGACCTGGCCGGCCAGTTCACGGCCACGGCCGTTGGTACCGGCTTTGTCGACACGAGCGATGCTAGCGACGATACCAGTGTCACGGACAACACGGGCAACAGCGGTGGCCGCGTGCTCAACGCCGACCTGGTCATTTCGATCGGCGGTTCGACCGGGCGTGAAGTGTTCAGCTTCGAGCAGGGGGCATCGGCGGGGCAGATCGCGGCCGCCATCAACCTCGTTGCGGACGCCACTGGGGTGGCCGCGTCGTATGCCGCCACTACCGGCCTGACGCTCAATTCGACCTCCTACGGGTCGTCCGCGATCATCGACACGGAGATCATCAGCGAGGGCACCGGCGGGACATTCGAGTCGGGGATGAGTGCGGCCCGGGCCGAAGGCACCGACATCGTTGCTTCGATCAACGGCGTGAACGCGGCGGGCGACGGCAACTCGTTCAGCATCAATACGGCCACGCTCGACATGACCATCACCGTCGAGGACGGCAGCTCGACGAACTTCCAGTTCGAGATCACGGGGGGGGGAGCCCTGTTCCAGCTCGGTCCGGACGTGGTCAGCAACCAGCAGGCACGCATGGGCATCCAGAGCCTGAACACGGCCAAGCTGGGCGGTGCGAGCGGCCGGTTGCACGAGCTGGCTTCGGGCGGCTCGAAGGCCCTGGCGACCGACCCGAACAGCGCGTTCAGAGTGGTCGACGAAGTGATCAGCAAGATCACCGGCCTGCGAGGTCGGCTGGGTGCGTTCCAACGCACGACGGTCGAAACCAACATCGCGTCGCTGAACGACACCCTGGTCAACCTGACCGAGGCGGAAAGTTCGATCCGCGATGCCGATTTCGCCAAGGAGTCGTCGGCGTTGACGCGAGCCCAGATTCTGGTCCAGTCCGGTACGTCCGTGTTGGCCATTGCCAACAACAACCCCCAGAGCGTGCTGACGCTGCTGCAGTAGCCGTCCGCCGTTCGCAGGCGATCATCCACCCGCCGGCTCGGACCTGACAGGTGCGAGCCGGCGGTGTTTCCAGCCTGGTGCCACCTGTCCAAGGCGGCGCCGGCCAGGAGCGAGCTGGCGTGAGCGCATCGGCGGCCATCAACTCCCCCCACGCCGGATTTTCCGCAAAGACAGTCAAATGGGCACCGCTTGCCGCGCCGATACAGATACAGGCGCAGCAGCCATCCGCTCTATTACCGTGCTGGAACAGCCACCATGGCAACCTTTTCCTCGTCGGTCGGACTGATCACCGGCATCAATATCGCCGAGACGGTCGACCAGTTGATGTCGTTGGCCTCGCGACCCCGAGACACGCTGGCCACCCGCGTGGCCGGTCTGCAGGAACAGCAGGTGGCGGTCGGCGAACTGACGGCACTGAGCATTGGTCTGCAGTTGTCCGTCAAGCGGCTGGCCTCAGCCAGGGTGTTCCAGCAGGTGAAAACGACCTCGAGCAACGACACGCTCCTGGCCGCCACGGTGACCGGCACTCCGGCGACCGGCACCTATTCGTTCACGCCGGTCCGGACCGCGCAGAGCCATCAACTGATCAGTGGCGGCGTCGCGAGCAGCGATCAAGCGCTGGGGGGCGGGGCGTTCAAGCTCCGCTTCGGCGGGTTCCTCGACCAGGGCCTGGACCTCGAACTGCTCAACGGCGGAGCCGGTGTGGAACGGGGCAAGATACGTATCACGGATCGCAGCGGCGCCAGCGCCGTGATCGACCTGCGTTTCGCCGTCACCGTCGACGACGTGCTGGACCGGATCAACGCCAATGACGACATCAATGTCACGGCACTGGCCGACGGCGACGCCATCCGGCTGGTAGACGAAACCGGACTTGCCATTACCAATCTCAAAGTCCAGGAGGTCAACGGCGGTAGCACCGCGGCGGATCTGGGCCTGGCCGGGATCGACGTGGCGGCCAGTGGAGCCACCGGCCAGGACCTCGTGCGGCTGTTCAACCAACTGGAGGTGGGGCAACTCAACGACGGTAACGGGCTGAGTATCCGCAACGAACTGCCCGACCTGGAGGTCCGCTTCCGCGATGGAAGCACGCTCGAAGTGGACCTGACGCGCGACGACGTCAGCACCGTGGGCGATCTGCTCGACGCGCTCAACGCGGCCGACCCGGACCGCCTGCAGGCTGCGCTGAGCGCCGATGGCAAGCGTCTGGTCCTGACCGATCTGACGGCCGATGCCGGGGGCACTTTCGCCGTCTCCAGCGCACTGGGAGGCACCCTGGCAGAGGACCTCGGGCTGACAGGCAGCGCCACCGGAGGCGTGCTCACCGGCGGGCGATTGCTCAGCGGCCTGAAGAGTCCTTTGCTGCGCAGTCTGCACGGGGGACAGGGACTCGGCACGCTCGGACAAATCAGTCTGACCGACCGCAGCGGCGCGTCGGCCACTGTCGACCTGGCCGGCACCGAGACACTCGGCGACGTCGTCGAACGGCTCAACGCGTCAGGACTCGGCCTCACCGTATCGGTCAACAGCGCCCGCAACGGCATCGTCGTGCAGGACCAGACCGGCGCGACGGCCGGCAATCTGGTGATCGCCAACGCTGACGCCACCAACACGGCGGACCAGCTGGGATTGACGTTCGACGGCGCTGCCGACAGCGTCAACAGCGGGTCACTCGACTTGCAGGTGTTCCACGAGCACATGCGTCTGGACGCGCTCCGGAACGGGCAGGGCGTCCGCACCGGCTCGTTCACCATTGTGGACACGATGGGCAAGACGGGTGCCGTGAATCTGCGGACGTCCACCGTGGAAACCGTCGGGGACGTCCTGGAATTGATCAATGGCCTGGGCATTGCCGTGGAGGCCCGCATCAACGACACGGGGGACGGCATCCTGCTGGTCGACACGGCGAGGGGCGGTGGAACGTTGACCGTGATTGACACGGGGAACGGCAAAGCGGCCGCGGATCTGGGCCTCGCGGGTACTGCCCAAGTGGTCGATGTCGGCGGAACGCCCACCCAGGTCATCGACGGGACGACGACCACCACGATCACGTTCGACGCGGAGGCGACGCTGGCGGACGTGGCGCGGCAGATCAACGAGCGCGAGCTGGGGGTGACGGCCAGCGTGTTTGAGAGCGGGAGCGGTGTGACGCCCTTCCGGCTGGTGTTGTCCAGCGGTGTGCCCGGCACCCGCGGAGCCATGCTGCTCGACGGTGCGGAGCTGGGCCTGACATTTCGCGAGCTGTCGCCCGCCCGCGACGCCGTGCTGATGGTCGGTGCGGCCGATATACCGGGGGCCGGTATCCTGGCCACCTCCAGCACGAATCGCTTCTCGAAGGTGGTCGAGGGGCTCGACCTGACCGTGGCCGGCAGCTCGGACGAACCGGTGACGATCGACGTCCAGTCGACCGACGATAGTCTGGTCAGCAACGCCAGGCTGCTCGTGACGCAGTACAACAAATTGCGCGACAAGATCGACGAACTGACCTACTTCAACGCCAGGTCGGAAGAAACCGGCATTCTGTTCGGCTCGCGCGAAGTGCTGCAGATCGAGTCGCAGCTGTCCCGCCTGTTCACCGGCCGGACCTACGGGTTGGGGGCGATCGGATCGCTCGAACAGCTCGGGCTGAGCCTGGACGGCGAAGGGCAGCTGAAGCTGGATGAGACCAGACTGCAGGCAGCGTTCGCGTCAGACCCGGACGCGGTGCAGCGGTATTTCCTGGATGAGGAGTCAGGGTTCGCCGCGCGGCTGGATGCGGTGATCGAGTCGATTGCCGGCGAAGGCCAGTCGCTGCTCGTCACCCGCAACGATACGCTGCAACGCATCATCGACGCACAGAACGATCGCATCGCGTTCTTCGATGCCAAACTGGAACGGCAACGCGAGCACTACCTCTCATACTACTACAAACTCGAACTGGCCGTCGCCAAGATCCAGTCCAACCTGTCGATCGTGGAAGGGATCAAGCCGATGGAACTGTTCATCGGGCGTTCCAGGCGGGGCTAGTCGACGGCAACCAGGAAGGTGAAACCCATGTCACGCAACGTACGCGACGCGTATCTCGAGGCCCAAGTCCGGACCGCCACCCCGCAGCGGCTTCGCCTGATGCTCATCGAAGGGGCCATGCGGTTCGCCCGGCGGAGTCTGGAGCTGTGGGACGACGCGGCGCAGCGCGAGGCATGCCGCGGAGCGCTGTCGCGGTGCCGCGGCATCGTGTCCGAACTCTGCGCCACGATCAAGACCGACGGTTTCCCGGTCGCCCACCAGGTCAAAGCCATCTATCTGTTCCTCTTCCAGCAGCTGGCGGACGCCTCCTTCTCGCACGATGCCGGCAAGGTGCGCGATGTGCTCAGCGTGCTGGAGGAAGAGCGGGAAACCTGGCAGCAACTCTGCATGCAGATGCCGGAACCGCCCGCCCGCGACCGCTCGTCCGTCCCGCTGGGCTGCCAGGAAATCACGGCACCGCACGTGCCGATCTCGCCCGCGCCCGACCGATTCTCGCTCGAGGCCTGAACGCGCACGCGCCCCTGTGGTACACTCGTGAGCTGTGGGGCCGTGCCGCCGCAAGGACACGGGCCCTGGGAGTTGCTCTCCAGATCGAACTGCCGGTCCAGCTCGCCGGAGCTGCACGTGGTAGAGGTCCCCGCCCGACTGACGCTGGAGAGCGGCCTGGACGCGGGGAGAAAGGTGTTGCTCTGTGACTGAGACCAAGCGACTGATCCGAGTGGGCCACAGCCCGGATCCTGACGATGCGTTCATGTTCTATGCCCTGGCCCGGAACAAGATCGATACCAACGGCTACCGGTTCGAGCATGAGCTGGTGGACATCGAGACCTTGAATCGCCGAGCGCAACAGGGGGAACTCGAGTTGACCGCCGTCAGCCTGCATGCGTACGCCTACCTGGCCGACAAGTACATCCTCTGCCCGTGCGGCGCCAGCGTGGGGGATAACTATGGCCCGATGGTGGTGGCCCGGGAGGCGCTCACACGCGAACAGCTGGCCGGCTGCACGATCGCCATCCCCGGTACGCTGACGACGGCGTACCTGGCGCTGCGCCTGTGCCTGGGACGCGCCTTCGAGTATGTGCTGGTGCCGTTCGACGAGATTCTCACCGTGACGCGCGCTGGCCAGTATCAGGGGCAGCGCGTCGATGCGGGGCTGGTGATTCATGAAGGGCAGCTGACCTACGAGGAAGACCAGCTGCAGTTGGTCGTGGACCTGGGCCAGTGGTGGATGCAGGACACCGGCCTGCCGCTGCCGCTGGGCGCCAATGCGATCCGCAAGGATCTTGGTCCGGATTGCATCCGCGACGTGAATCGGCTCCTGCTGGCCAGCATCCGCCACGGGCTGGAACACCGTCCGGAGGCCCTCACCTACGCGCTCGGCTTCGGCCGCGGGCTGGACCGCGACAAGGCCGACAAGTTCGTCGGCATGTACGTCAACGACTGGACGCTCGATTTCGGCCCGCGCGGGCGGCAGGCGGTGGCGACCTTGCTCGACCGGGGATTCCAGGCCGGTGTTGTGCCGCAGCAGGTCGTGCCGGAGTTCGTCGACTGAGCACGGCACAGGTGCTGCGTTACAGGCACTGCAAGAGACCGCCGGCTACTGGCCCAGAAACAGCTGCCGCGCATTGTCCCGGGTCGTGTCGGCCAGCGTTGCGAGCGGCACGCCGCGCACACGCGCCACGCACTCGGCCGTGTGTACCAGCAACGCCGGCTCGTTGGGCCGCCGGCCCCGGTGTGGATGTGGGGTGAGATAGGGCGCGTCGGTTTCCAGCAGCAGTCGGTCGTCGGGGATCGTGCGGGCGATCTCGCGCAGCGCGTCGGACTTCTTGAACGTTACCATGCCGGCAAAGCTGAGGTGGAATCCCAGCGCCAGGCACTGCTGCGCCAGGTCCGGTGTGCCGGAGAACGAGTGCATGACGCCGCGCAGCGGCCCGCGCGCTGCTGCCTCGCGCAGCATGCCGAGGGTCAGCTGTTCGCAGTCGCGCATGTGGACGATCACCGGCAGGTTCAACGCCTGGGCCAGCTGCAGATGCGCGGCGAACAGGCGTTGCTGCACCTCCAGTGGAGTGAAGTCCCAGTACGCATCCAGACCGGTCTCACCGATGGCACGCACCTGCGGTGCGCGGGCCAGGGCGACGATACTGTCCCAGTCCTCGGACGATGCCGCCTGGCCGTAATTGGGCTGAATGCCTACCGCCGCCCAGACCGACCGGGGGTGCGCCCGCGCGATGCTGACCGCCGCCTCGCTCGACGCCCGCGTCGTCCCGACGGTGAGGAGCGCAGTCACTCCCGCCTGGCCGGCCCGCTCGATCACGTCGCCTACATCGCCGCCAAACTGCTCGTCATCCAGGTGCGTATGTGTGTCGAAGAGTTCCATAGCCTTGCACGGATGCTGCCGGCGGATGGGTCGGTGTGCCGGGTGTCAGCGCGGTGCGTCACTGTGCGACCTCACTGCGTGGCCGTGTCTGGCCGGTGGCCGGGCCGCCCGCCGGCCGACGCCCCCTGCAGCTCACCCAAGGCGTCGCGGTGGGCCCGGGCCATGCCCAACGCTTCCTGGGCCAGCGTCTCAGCAGGCGAGTCGGGGGGCAGCTGTGCCACGAGCCGCGTGATGGCCACGATTGTCTGGTCCTGGTAGCCGATCAGTTGTGACAGCAGGAAGTCATACGAGAGATCGTGAAAGGACGAGAAACGCGCCGGGAACTGGCTCGCCGCGACGACGCCGTTTTGATCTACAATCAGCCGGCCCGCGCCCGCCGCGATCGCCCGCTGGTCGTCCACGATGTCGGCGAGCACTTCCGCCGCCCGCGTCGGCCGGTTCCGCCAGGTGGGGTACGATTCCGCCAGGAAGACGGGCAGTGACCAGGAGTGGATCATAAACAAACGGTTCAGGATGTCGGTGGTCGCTGTGATACTCATACGATTCCTTTCCTGCCTGGATCGGCATTCCTCCCCCGCACGCGTCCTCCCACACGATCGCCCGGATCCGTCATACGAAGAGCGATCGCGCCGCGGCCAGCGCCAAAGCGCTCACGTACTCCCAGCCCAGGATCAGCAGCACTGTGGGGAGCGTTATGACCAGCAGATACGCGCCGGGCAGCGACGCCAGGGGAAGCGCGAACGGTACACGTGACTCCGGTTCCGGCACCATCGTCATCAAGCGGACAATACGGAGATAATAAAACAGGCTGAGGACAGTGTTCAGGCCGCCCACGAACAGCACCACCATCAGGTAGGCACTGCCCGTCGTCCGGAAGGCATCGGTCAGTGCGGCGAAGACGGCCAGCTTACCGAGGAAGCCGGACAGCGGTGGCAGGCCGATCAGGCTCAACAGTATCAACGCAAAGCAGATGGCTACGCCGGGACAGCGGCGGAGCAGGCCGGCATAGTCCGCAATCTCCTCGCTGTGCATCGCCTCACGCAGCAAGGCGACGACGGCAAACGCGCCGAGATTCATGAACAGGTAGACCGTGATATACAGGACCAGCGCTGCCACCCCTCCCTGGGCTCCGTGCGCGTCCGATCCGAGCAGCGCAAGGATCGGCGGCGCGGCCATCATCATGTAGCCCGCATGCGCTATCGTCGAATACGCCAGCAGACGCTTCATGTTCGTCTGACCGTAAGCGGCCAGATTGCCGAAGGTGCAGGTGACGATGGCCAGCAACGCCACTAACCGGCTCACCACGGACCGCAGCGGTGCCAGATTGCTGTTGCAGGCCGCCCGGTCCAGGCGGTCAGCATCCGGCGGTAACCCGGCCTGTCCGCCACCGGCCGGTGATCCTGGCACCGCATCTGCAACCGACAGGAATCCGCCCGCCAGCGACACCTGGTTGGCCGCCGCGCCGGCGGCCAGGGTCCGTTCGCCAGGCATGAAGCCGGTGGGGCTCAGCCAGCCGAGGCCAACTACCACCCGCACCAGCAGCGCCAAGGCCGCGGCCTTCGAGGCGACACTCAGGAAAGCGCCGATCTCCGCAGTGGCCCCTTCAAATACGTCCGGACACCAGAAGTGGAACGGGACCGCCGACAACTTGAACGCCAGCCCCACGGTGATCAGCAGGCAGGCCAGCCCCAGGACGGTCAGCTCGTCGATGTTCATCGCAGGCAGGGCCTGGGACAGCCGCAACGCCACCGTGGGCAGGTGGACTGCATTGACGAGCCCGGCGATCAAGCTGATCCCGTAGAGCATGATCCCGGCCGCCCCGGCTCCATAGACGGCGTACTTGAGCGACGCCTCGCTCGAACGCCGATCGCGCCGCAGCAAGCCGGCCAACGCATAGGACGGGACGCTGGCCATCTCCACCGCCAGAAACACCATCATCAGATGATTGGCCGCCACCATCAGGCAGAAACCCAGCGTGGCACCGAGCGCCAGGACGTACACGTCGGGGCCGTCCTCCCGGGCCGGGACCCCCGACAGCTTCGTCAGGATGACGAACAGGACGAAGAAGGTCAGCAACACCCCCCGCATCAGCGCCGTGAAGCCGTCGTACACGAGCATGCCCGTGAAGATCTCCATCCGCGCGAACGGCGCCGGGTCAGTCAGCAGGCGCCAGGGAGCGGCCCACCACAGCGCCAGCACTGCCCCCGCGCACGCGATCCAGGCCGCGTCCACCCACCGCGTCGCGCGGAACAGGCGGCACAACAACACCAGGAGAATCGTCCCGCAGAGGACCAACTCGGGACGGAACACTCCCAGACTCGAATCCCACGTGGCATGCCAGATGCCCCCGCCCGGCGAGCCCGTGGTATCGATGATCAACTGGCTGACAAGATCGTGAAGGTTCACACGCGTACTCTCTAGTCCACGGGATTCGTCTGCGGCGATGCCGACACCATCTGGGGTGTGGCCACACGCTCCGTCCACTGTGCCAACGACTCAACCTGGCGGCCGATCGTGCGGTCCGTGTACCGCAGCACGAACGTCTGCGGGAACACCCCCAGCAGGATGGCCAGCACAAACAATGCTCCGGCGATCAAGTTCTCCCGCACCGTGCTGGGCCGCAACGCCTCGACGTGCGGGCCGCGGTACTCGGCCCCCAGGTACACACGTTGAATCGTCCACAGAATGTAGCCAGCGGTCAGCACCATTACCGACGCCGCCACCACCGCCAGGATCCGGTCGAAATTCCACACCGACAGTACCACGAGCACTTCCCCGATGAAGCCACACAGCCCGGGCAGCCCGAGGGCTGCGAAGAAGATGCCAATCGACAGCGCCGTGTAGACCGGCATCCGACCGAACAGCCCCCCGAACTCGTTCAGTTGGCGATGGTGCACGCGGTCGTACACAACGCCGACCATAAAGAACATGCCGGCCGAACTGATCCCGTGCGCCACCATCTGGAACATGGCTCCCTGGACCCCCATGTTCCAGTAGTCGGCGTTGTAGCCGGGGAAGGTCACCGACCACACGCCCAGTCCCAGCACCACGTATCCCATGTGACTCACGCTGCTGTACGCCACCAGTCGCTTGAAATCGGCCTGCGCCAGTGCGGCCAACCCGCCATACACCATGCTGAGTACGCCGATGGCACACACGACATACGCCAGGTCGTAGCCGCCGAAGGGGCAGATGGGATAACAGAAGCGAATGATGCCATAGCCCCCCATCTTCAGCAGCACCCCCGCCAGGATCATCGAGATCGGCGTCGGGGCCTCCACGTGCGCATCGGGCAACCACGTGTGCAGCGGTACCGATGGGACCTTGATGATAAACCCGATGAACAACAGCAGAAACGCCCACCACTGCCACTGGTGGCTGAATACCTCGGTGTGCTGCCCCATGGCCGCCAACGCCAGGATGTTGAATGTGTGCAGCGGCTGGCCGCCGTTGGTGGGATCCTCCCGCAGCTGCGCTGTCACCGCGTCCGACACGTGCAGATCGCTCCAGGTGACCACTGGGTGCGGGGTCTTGTCCAGCAGGTCCGATACCTCGGCCACGGCACGCAGGTCGCTCTTGAAATACAGCATCAGGATCGCGATGAGCATCAGCACGCCGCCGACCAGCGTGTACAGGAAGAACTTGATTGCCGCGTATTCGCGCCGCGGCCCCCCCCAGACGCCGATCAGGAAGTACATCGGCAGCAGCATCACCTCCCAGAACACGTAGAACAGGATGAAGTCGAGCGCCAGGAAGACGCCGATCATCGCGGTTTCCAGGATCAGGAACAGGATGCAGTACGCTTTGACGTACTTGGTCACCGACCAGCTGGCCGCCATGGCCAGCAGACTGATGAACGTCGTGAGGATGACCAGCGGCAGGCTGATCCCATCGACGCCCAACGCGTAGGCAATGTCGAACGAGGGGATCCAGTCGAGCACGAACGCGTTCTGCATCGTTCCCAGGTTCGTCTGGAAGTGGACCTCCGACTCGGGGCACAGCAGTGCGCCGAGGGAGATCAGGAACGTCGCCGCGGTTATCAGCAGGGCGACATATCGCAGGAACTCCACGCGCGCCCGCGGCAGACACGCAATCACCAGCGCGCCGGCCATGGGCAGGAAGACGATCAGGCTCAGCCACAATACGGATGCGTTCATAGCGTTCACAGGAAACTGCTGATAAGGAACACGGCCACGACACCGATGACCAGGAACAAGACATACTGGCGCAGGCTCCCCGTCTGGAGACTGCGCAACGAGACCCCCACGCGATACGTCCAGGCAGCCAGCCGATCGACGAAACCGTCGATCAGGGTGTGATCGCCCAGCCACTGCGACCACGCCGCCAGTCGCGCTGTCCATCGCGCCGAGTGGTCGATCAGCCCGTCGATCCAGCGTCGGTCGATCGCGGCGCACCAACCGGCCACCACGTACAACGGCCGCACGAACAGGAGATCGTACAGTTCGTCAAACCACCATTTGTGCAGCAGGAAGCGGTGGAGCGGCGCGAACTGCCGGCTGACCTCCCGCGCGCTGAGTTGCCCGGTCACGTACATGGCGACGGCGACCAGCAGCCCGGCGACGGCCATGAGGAAGGCCAGCCACGTGACCGGCACGACGATCGACCAGTAGTTGGCCGCGTCGTGCGCGATGTATTCGCTCGGCCACACGAACGGCACGTGCGCGCTGACCGCGGTCACAGCGGTTCCGGCTGGGCGGGCCTGTTCGAGCAGCCCCTGCAGCGACGGCCAACCGAACGGCGCCGGCCACGCCACCCCCGCTGCGAACACCGCCAGGATGATCAGGGGCACGTACATCACGCGGGGGGACTCGTGCGCGTGCGCGTACCGTTGAGCGTCCCGCGGCTCCCCGGCGAATGTAAGGAACCACAAACGGAACATGTAGAAGGCGGTCATCGCCGCGCCCCCCGCGGCCACAATGAAGAATCCGTCCCCCAATAACCCCGGATTCTCCCGCGCAAATGAAAACGCCTGCTCCAGGATCATGTCCTTCGAGTAGTAGCCACTCAGGCCGATGACAAACGGAATGCTCAGGCCGGTGATCGCCAGGCAGCCGACCAGCATCGTGGCGGCCGTGATCGGCATCTTCTTGCGCAGGCCGCCCATCACCGTCATCTCGTTGGAATGCAACGCGTGAATGACCGACCCGGAACAGAGGAACAGCAGACTCTTGAAGAACGCGTGCGTGACCAGGTGCAGCATGCCAGCCAGCCAGCCGCCCACTCCCAGCGCCAGCATCATGTACCCGAGCTGACTGACCGTCGAATATGCCAGGACCCGTTTTATGTCCGTCGCCGTCAGCGCGATGGTGGCCGCCAGGAACAGCGTGATGCCCCCCGTCACGGCGATCACCAGCAGCACCTCGGGCGCGAACACCGGATAGAAGCGGCCAACCAGATAGACGCCCGCCGCGACCATCGTCGCCGAATGGACCAGCGCCGACACCGGCGTGGGACCCTCCATCGCATCGGGCAGCCAGACGTGCAGCGGGAATTGCGCGCTCTTGCCCACGCACCCGCAGAAGATCCCGATGCCCGCCAGCACCAACAGCCAGTAGCCGTAGCGCCGCCCCGACCCGTCAGGACCTCCGTCGCGCAGGTCGTCGAGCTCCCCCGCCACATACGACTCGAAGTCGCCACGCGTCGCGGTCGGGTGCGCCAACGCCCACCGCTGGAGCTCCTCGTGAGCGTCAGCCAGCACCAGTCCCTCGGGCGTGGTCAGCTGGTGCTCGCGCGCCGCCGGACGCACCAGGCTGAAAAGGCCCCGTTCCGAGCGCTCAATGCTCCCATTCCCGTTCAGATCGGCATCCCCGAAGGCGAAGGTCCCCATGCCGCCCCACAAGGCCATCATGCCGACGAGCATGCCGAAGTCGCCGATGCGATTGACGATGAATGCCTTGTTCGCGGCGTTCGAAGCGCTCTTCCGCTCGACGTAGAACCCGATCAGGAAATACGAACAGATCCCGACCAGCTCCCAGAACACGAACACCATCGCCACGTTGCCGGCCAGGACCAGCCCGAGCATGCTGAAGCAAAAGAGCGACATGTACTGGAAGAAGTTCGAGAAGCGACCCGGCCGCCGCAGCGGCGATCCGTCTGGGAGCGTCACTTCGTGGTCCGTCACGGGGTGCAGCTCCTCGTGCATGTATCCCAGCGCGTAGACATGAATGCACGTGGCGATCAGTGTTATCAGGCAGCACATCACGATCGTCAGCGAGTCAATGTAATAGCCGATCGTGATCCGCAACGCGCCGAACTGTCCGAGCACATAGTAGTCCCCGACGTACGGTCCGGCCTGGTCCGCCGCGTGGTGCCCTGCCGCGCCGACCGGATGGTGAGACAGCCAGATAGCCAGACTCGTCAGCGACAGCAGCCCCGCTGCCATGATCGCGGCGGTCGCCAGATAGCCGCCCAGGACCGGTCGCCACCAGCGCCCCACCGCCAGGATCACGAAGAACGAGATCAGTGGCAGGAGGACGGCTATCCCCAGCAGTATCGGTAACAGCGAAGTGTCCATCAGCCTTTCAGCTCTTCCGCCTTGTCGACGTCCACCGTCGTATGGTTGTTGTAGAAGTTGAGTGCGATGGCCAGCGCCACCGCCGCCTCGGCGGCCGCCAGCACAATTACAAACAGGGGAATCAGCTGCCCGTCGAGCCCCAAGGCATCGGCCCGCAGCAATTTGCTGCCAAACGCCACAAAATTCACGTTGGCACCGTTCAACAACAGCTCGATGCCCATCAGCACCCCCAGCGCATTGCGTTTGGTCGCCATGCAGAGCACGCCGGTGACGAACAGCACGGCACCGACAACCAGGTAATGTGAAACCGTGATCTGCGCGAGCAGCCCGCACATGTGGGATATCCTCCTAACCCTCTACGGAAGCCGTACTCTCCGTGGCGCTGCGCCGCCTCACCTTCGCGCGCGCCAGATACGCGGCGCCCACCAGCACCACCAGCAGGTGAACCGACACAATGACAAATGGCAGCAGGTAACCGGAATCCGTGTGGGGCAGCTGGGAGAGCGCGTGGCCCGCGGCGTCCCTGTTCAGGCGGTCGACCCGCACCCCCGTCAACCCGGCACCGACCGCCGTCGCGGTCTGTGCCTCCGCCAGCGGCAGCGGCCCGCTGTCCGACGCCGTGCGCCAGTTGCGCACGCCGAAAGCGCTGGCGATCAGCAGGAACAACAAGGTGCCGCCGGCGATCAGCGACACAATCCACTCGCCGCTGCGCGGGCGCAGCGAAAGGAACGGCGCGCGGGCGGTGAGCATGACGCCGAAGACCAGCAGCACTAGCGTGCCGCCGACGTAGATCATCAGCTGCATCACCCCCACGAACTCGGCACCCGCCAGGAAGAACAGCCCGGCAGTCGCTCCCAACGACAGCGTCAGGTAGAACGCCATCCGCACGATGTTGCTGGTAAACAACACGGCGGCCGCAAAGCCGCAAGCCAGCAGGGCAAAGAGCAGGAAAAAGAACGCGTACCAGTCGGTTGCCGCCCAGATGGTCATTGCACACCTCCTCGCGCTGCCGCCGGTGAGCCTGTCCGCCAGCCGGCCGGTGGCCCCGCCAGGCCACAGCCGGGAAGTGTGCGGCGGGCTGCGCCGTGCGGCGGCGCGCTGTCCGCCCACGGCAGACGCCGCGCGACCTCGCCACACGCGGCCTCCGGTGCCACCACCCAGGTCTCCCGCATCCCCCCAGGTCCGTCCGGCCGGAGCGGCAGCCAGTGGTTGGGACTCCACCAGCCTGCCACCTGCCACCACAACGCGCCGATGAAACAGATGGCGGCCAGCGGCACGCAGTACTTCAGACACATGGTCATGACCTGATCGATCCGCAGCCGGGGCAGGGTCCAGCGAATCCATAGCATCACCGTCACGCCGATCACCGCCTTGGTGATGAAGTTCACGCACCCGGCCAGATTCGCCAGAAAACCGGTTAGCTGCCAACTGCTCGCGCCCCCCGGGTATGCCCAGCCCAGCCAGTCAAACACCGGTATCGGACCGTGCCAGCCGCCGAAGAACAGGATCACCGCCAGGCAGCTCACCAGCAGCATGGAACTATACTCGGCCATGAAGAAGAGACTCCACCGCATGCCGGAATACTCGGTCATGAACCCGGCCACCAGCTCGCTCTCCGCCTCCGCCAGGTCGAATGGCGCGCGGTTGACACTGGCCAGCGCACAGGTTGCGTAGATCCAGAACACCGCGAATGTGAAGGGATCATGGAAGATCAGCCAGTTGCTGCACCAGCCGGCCTGCATGTTGGCGATGGTCGTCAGATTCATCGTGCCGGTCAATAGCACAGGGATTACGACACAGATACCGAGGGGCACTTCGTAACTGACCACCTGGGCCGCCTCGCGCATCGCCCCGAACAGAGACCACTTGGAGCCGGACGCGTACCCGGCCAGGATCACGCCGAACACTTCCAGACCGAGCACGGCCAGGATGAAGAAGACCGCCACGTTCGTGTCGAAGGCGACCCAGCCGTCGGCGAATGGCAGCGCCAGATAAGCGGTGAAGCTGGAGCTGAAGCTGACATAGGGGGCGGCTCGGAACAGCAGCCGGTCGGCGGCCCGCGGAATCAGGTCCTCCTTGGCCAGCACTTTGATCCCGTCGGCGGGCGACTGCAGCCAGCCGAATTTGCCCCCCGTCCGTGTCGGGCCGAGGCGATCCTGGATCCGCCCCGAAACCTTCCGCTCCGCCCAGATGAAGACGACCGCACCGGCCGCGACCAGCCCCAGAATGAACCCACAGTGAATCAGCGCGGCCAGCAGGTACGCCAGCGGAGCAGGAAGCGACAGGGTATGTACGAGGAACTCGGCCACAGCGGCACTCTCAATCACGTGTTCCACACAACTTGCGTACCGTACCTGGTCCGGGAACCGTTCCCGCACCACCTCACGCAGTTACCGGTCTATCTCTCCCAGCACAATATCCAACGAGCCGACGATGGCCGGCACATCGGCCAGCAGGCAGCCGCGGCACAACTCCGACGTCACCGACACATTGGCGAAACAGCTGCTGCGCGCGCGCACGCGCCAGGGAATGGCCGACCCGTCCGTCACAAGGTAAAAGCCCATCTGCCCCTTGGGCGCCTCCGTCTCCAGGTAGGCCTCGCCCGGCGGCAGCTTGTGGTTGAGCTTGATGGGTGTCCCGCAGTCTCCGGCGGCAGCCGCGTACTTGTCCAGCGCCTGTCGCACAATGTCCATCGACTGCACGACCTCGAGCATCCGCACGTAGAACCGGTGCCAGCAGTCCCCCAGCACTGCCTCAGCCGGTACCGCCGGGTAGTCGTGATCCTGCGGATAGTGCCCCTCCTTCTGCACGATCACCGCGAACTGGTAGCCGTCGTAGAGCGACGTATACCACGGTTCGCCGTCCCGTCGCAGGTCCTGGTCGATGCCGCTGCCACGCAGGACCGGGCCGGTGCATCCATAGTTGACCGCCATCTCGCCCGGCAGCACACCGACGCCGGCCGTGCGCTTGATGAAGATCGCGTTGCTTGTCAGCAGCGCGTGGTAGTCGTCCACGACCGGCTCCAGCTCCTGGAGGAACTGTGCGCAGTTCTGCAGCCAGCCCTGGGGCAGGTCGCCGGTCACCCCCCCCGGCACGATGTAGCTGTACGTCAGCCGCGCGCCACAGACTTGCTCGAACAGGTCCAGGATCTTCTCACGCTCACGAAAAGCGTACAGGAACGGTGTAAACGAGCCGAGGTCGAGCCCGTATGTGCCCATCGCCACCAGATGGCTGGCGATGCGGTTGAGTTCCGCGACCAGCACGCGCAGGTGCCGCCCCTTTTCGGGGACTTCCAACTGCAGCAGTTTCTCGACCACGAGCGCCCAGCCGAGATTCATGTTCATGCTGGCCAGGTAATCCATGCGATCGGTGTAGGGGACCCACTGGCGCGGCGCCAGGTTTTCACCGATCTTCTCCGCACAGCGGTGCAGATAGCCGATGTGCGGCGCCGCGCCCAACACCACCTCGCCGTCCGTCCGCAACACCAGCCGCAACACGCCATGCGTGCTCGGATGCTGCGGGCCCATGTTGATGAGCATTTCGTCCGTGCGTATGTTGAACTCGACTACGCGCGGATCATTGATGATGGACATGCGTCACATTCCTCGTGGCGTCGGCAGCGACCTCAGTGGTCACGGATGCCGTGATAGTACTCCGGCGGTTGATAGTCCTTTCGCAACGGATGGCCAATCCAGTCCTCCGGACACAGGATCCGCCGCAGGTCGGGGTGCCCGGTGAACCGGACTCCCATCAAGTCGTAGACCTCTCGCTCGTGCCAGTCTGCTCCCCGCCAGACCCCCGACACGCTGGGAACCTCCGGCAACTCGCCGGCCACATCCTGCCGCCAGCGGCTGGTCGTCACTTTCAGCACCAGCCGCTGCCGGGTGATCGTGCTCGACAGGTGGTAGACGACCACCAGGTGCGGTTGCCAGGCGGCTTGCGCCGCTTTTTTCGGATCGGTGTGCAGGTAGTCGACCCCCGAGATGCAGTTGAGCATGTCGTACTGCAGCCCCGGCTCGTCGCGCAGGTAGCGGCAGATGTCCACCAACCCCTCCGGCGCAACCTCCACCCAGGGGTCGATGGTCTCCAACTCGGCGCTGACGATATGATCCCCGAATCGATGTCGGAGCCTGTCCACGAGCGTTGCGTCCGCTACCATTTTCCGTGCCTCATGCCGTGCTTCATGCCCTGCCTCCTACGCGGACAACACCTGCTCCAGATCCCAGGTATCACTCGCAGAATCGGGTTGGCCGCCGCCCGCGTCGTGGTGGGAGTAGGCACGCACCCAGTTGAGATCGCCGCGCTTCCAGACGTAGGCGAAGCCCACCAGCAGCACCGCGAAGAAGACCCCGATGTCGACGAGCGCCACCAGCGCCAGCTGCCGCCCACCCTGCTGGACGATTTGCGCGGCCTGCTCCGCCTCCGACGCACTTGCCCTCACCTGATCCCGCAAACTGGCCGGCACGTCGCGCGGCACCAGCGGCTCATGCACGCCCAGCTCCTGGTACAGGCCGATCGCGCGAGGCGCCAGCTCCAGACGCCCATCAGACGCTGCGACCACCGCTGCGCCGGAACGCGTGTCCGACAGGTGGTGCGCCTTCCCGAAGACGGTCGCCCACGGGAAGAAGAACGCCACTTCCACGTCGAAAATGATGAATAACAGCGCGATCACATAGAACCGCAGATCGAACTGCACGAAACTCGAGCCCACCGCCGGCTCGCCGCACTCGTAGCTGTCGAGCTTCTCCGGGATCGGGTTCTGCGGACGCACCAGGCGACCTGCGACCAGCGCAGCCAGCACGAACACGATGCCTGTCGTCGCGAACAGCGCCAAGTAGGCCACGATCCCCAATGAAGAAGTGACAGCATCCAGCATGTCGGGCTCGCTGTGGATATGGAAGCAGCGACAAATGAACCCGCATTTTAAGACGACCTGGAAGCTTTGCAAGCGGGCGTTGCCACCGGCGCGCGGTTGCGAACGCACAGTGACAAGGTGGACGACGGCGCGGCGCGCTAGTTCACGCCAGGGGCCGCACCGCTCGCCAACGCGGCGTCGGTCAGACGCTGACGGTTTGAAAATCCACCGTCGAGCATGTGCCAGTGCGCAACCTCGGGCTCGCCATACTTCCAGCACAGATACACCAGCTCTCCGTCGAGCATGGCCGGGAAATCCACGATCCCGTCGACGCTGCTCTTCGGCTCGACACCCAGCTGACGCAGCTCCTGGACATACTCGTGCAGACGCTGCCGGTCCTTCGTCAACTCCTCGTCGATCTGCGCCAGCTCCTCGTCGTACGGATCGCCGAAGGAGATGCTCCGCCCCGCCTTCAGATGCTCCACACGCTGATGACGCTCAATCACTTCACGCGATAACCGCACCAGATCCCGCGTGATGGCTCGCACCAGGGGAAGCATCGCGTTGGCTTCGGTCGGCGTAAAGATGCGACTGGGGTTGGAGGCTTGCACCATCATTGATTCGGTCCACCATGCACGGGTTCTACGATCACCTTCGACTCCGCCACCGCTGTAGGATTGAGCGTGGCACGACCCCAGGCCACCTCCAGCGGCAACCGGGCGAAATCCACAATACAGCCGTCCCGGCTGTAACAGCTCAGATCGTGAGTCGAGCCCATGAAAATACAGTCGACCGGACAGGGCTCCACGCACAGCGCACAGAACATACACTTCGAGTAGTCGACTGCATAACCTGTGATGCGGAATCCCTTGCCCTGCGTCACCCGCTCCTTCCCGATGTAAATACAGTCCACCGGGCAGGCACGCGCACACCGTTCGCATCCAATACACGTCGTCAGGTCGTAACGGTGGAAACCCCGGTAACGCGGCGCTACGACGAGCGGTTTCTCCGGATACTCGAATCGGTGCGTGAACGTCCTGCGACCCGGACGATAGGTGGCAAACCAATAACGTAATGTCACCCACAGCCCACGGCCGACGGTGTAAACGGCCAACCAGACATTTCGCAGCCAACCGAGCATCGCCACCTGCCTTCTCTGCCTTCGAAGCACGCCGCCGCCCAGCCACACTCAACGATCTGGGGCCGCCGATTCAGAAAACGACCGAGAAACGCGTTAGTGCTACTTGGATTATAGACGGCACCCGCTACCCCGCAACCACACCGACTCACCACACCGTACACCCGACCGGGACGCAGTCATAACGGTATCGGCGCGCGCCACACCGGCCGGCCATGACCACGTGCGCTCGCGCGCCAGACCGCGCTGAAGTCACAACGCACACACTGTCCTGTTTTGTGCCGATTGGCTGTTGGCGGAGCGGTCCGGAGCTGGAGCAGCCCACCCGCTGAGGGCGATTGACCACGCGTCAACTCCCATCTGCGGCCGAATACTAATGTGTCGCGGGCCGGGAAGACTGGATGCGTAATGCGTAACGTGTGTGGTGGTAAGTGGTTGTGGCGTGTTTGGGGGTGTCGCCAGGATGGTCGGCGAGTTGTGTGTTCGCGAAAAAATGGCCGTCCGTATCGGTCGTGCGAATAAAATCGACGAAATTCCCGCGAAAATCTAGCCCGCCAATGGCTCGTTGCTTGACTCAGACAAACGAGCACGTAGAGTGAAGGGAAGGAGTTTAGTGCGTCTAAGCAGTTAACTCACCGTAGGTTTCAACTGCAACGGCATGGAGAATTGAGGGACTCGCTCGAGATGGAGCAAAGCGAGTCCAGGCATCGTAGAACGATCGCCGAATAGTCAAAGGAATGGTCCAATGTTAGTGCTTTCGCGCAAGAAGAACGAGAGTATTGTCATCAACGATGACATTACGATCGTGGTCGTCGAGATCCGCGGGGATAAGGTGCGGTTGGGGGTTGAGGCTCCCAAGGAGGTCCCCGTGCATCGACGCGAGGTGTATGAGGCGATCAAACGCAATGAAATGGCACGGGACAAGGACGCCGCCAGCGAAGCGGGTGCAGCGGAATAACTGGCACGTTTCCTGCGTCGTGCCGCGACCTTCCTCCCGAATGCCCGTCTGAAATGACCGAGGCTGCGGCTCGAACGCCTGCTGCCTGGGCCTCTTTGCATTCAGTCCCCTTGACGAATCTGTAGCGCTACCGGTATACCCTGACATGACCGGCGTATCAGCGCGCCCGGTTTGGGCCCCATCGTCTAGTGGTCTAGGACACCGGCCTTTCACGCCGGCAACACGGGTTCGAGTCCCGTTGGGGTCATTTCTGACGAGGAGCAGGGCGGATGTCCCGCGTTCTGATCACGGCATTCGGGCCCTACGGGAGCTGGGTGGAGAACTCCAGCTGGCTGGCACTGGTCGAGTTGACGCGCAGCCTGCCCTCAGCGCCGGAAGTCACTACCCGGCTCTATCCAGTTGATCTGGCGGCCGTGCGGGAGCGTTTGCTGCAGGACCTCCCCGGGCACGACTATGCCATCCACCTGGGCCAGGCGCCTGGTTCGACCAGCGTGCAGCTGGAGTCTATCGGTGTGAATGTTAAGGCAGCCTCGGTGGAGGACCTGGATCAGCCTCAGCCGCTGGTGTCTGACGGCCCCATTGCTTACCAGAGCCGGCTGCCCTTGGCGGCCTGGGCCGGCCGGCTGCGCGAGGCAGACATCCCGGCGCGCGTTTCGTATCACGCGGGGACGTATCTCTGCAACGCCACCCTCTACCTGACGCACTTTCTGTGCGAGAAACACGGCTGGCCGGTCCGCGCGACGTTCATCCACTTGCCACTGACCGTCTCGCAGGCCATTCATACCACCAGCGCGCACCAGCCGCCGTCCATGCCCAGCGCCATGGCCGCGGATGCCCTGCAACTGATCCTGCAGCAGCTGGGCGATTGATCGCGGGGCGCCTGCCACACTCGGAATCGGCCCCGGTACACCTCACACGACCTGCAGTTGCTTCGCGTGCGCCTGCTGTACCCCGAGATACGCGCCCCGCGCCTTTGCGCACAGTTGCCGCAGCGGCTCGGGGTGCAGCACGCCATCCAGCCGGAACACCTCTTTCCCCGCCTGGCGGAAAACCAGGTCCCCCGCGTCAAACCACTCCTGCCCCGGCCGCACGTCAATCTGGATCTCGTCAAACGCGCTGAGCGCAATCGACCGCGTTTCAGTGGCCCGCATCCCGTGCTGTACCACAATCCGCCGATTGGTGATCAGGTACCGCACGCCAATCGCCGGCGCGATCCGACAGAAGTACAGGCAGGCCGCATAGGGGGACGACAGCAGCGCCAGCAGATTGCCCAGCCGAAAAAAGTAAATGCCGGGCCAGGCGATGCTGTAGAGCCGTCCCAGAAACTGACCGGACGTGTATACCGCAATCGACGGCCAGACCGTCGTGATCGGGCTCTCTGCCACCTCCGCCGGCGTCACTCCGGCAATCGGCTGTCTCATCAGGCGGATTCCTCTCTCAGAAACAAGGCGAGCCGGCCAGTGGTGGCCATTGCCAGCGCTGGCCGCCAGACGCGTTGAGCAACACGCCAAGTCAGCGTATCAGAACGGCAGGAAACTGACAACGACCGCCACGCTGTTCTCTACCGCGAAGCGGTTGCACTCCGCAGCCCATAGGTTGCTGCGCAGCAGCGCACCCTGGGTTCCGTACCGATTGTCGCACGATACGCCGAAGGCGTTTCACAAAGGGATACCGTCGGTGCCGCCCGATCTGAAACAGGCACTCTGACTCCAGTCTCTGACTCCAGTCTGCCCGCCACGAGCCGCACCTTGCCGGCCGGGCCCGCGGAAGCGCGGCCGCGGCTGCTTTTGATCTCGGTCTCGGAGGCCGCCGGTTCAGCGCGGCATCTTTGGCTCGACGAACATGTTCTCGGGCACGTGTACCCACGGGTGGCGCCGCGAGGCGCGGCTTACCCCGGACTGTGTTAGGGGCGCCGTGCTACGGCTCAAGACGACAGTTCGCGTGGCGCGCATAGGTCACGAAACGTGACTTCTATCGACACACGAACAAAACGCGATTGCTGCCACGATACCAGTTGCTTTTCTCGTGCATGTGGCGCAAATAATGCAACTGGAGGGGTATCCCAGCCCCGCGCTCATTCCGACAAGTGGCTCGTGCCATTCACCAACCTGCGGATCATGTGATGAGCAGCTCTACATCCAGCCCGTCATTTGTGCGATCCGCGATCAGTCGCCGCTGCGCAGCCACACCAGTGGCACGAGGCAATCGATGTCGCTGTCCGATCCATGTTGGCCGCTGGTTTCTCCAGACTCATTCTGGACGTCGTGTTGACCATGGTCGGCCGTGATGATGATCGCGTAACCACGGGACCGCAGCCAGGGAACCACTCGTGCCAGCCAGGCGTCCGCCCGCCCGCATGCTGCCCTGGCTTCGTCGGACGACGGTCCATGGCGATGGAACACCGCGTCCGTCTCGCCATATTGCACGATGATGAACTCCGGCTTCTCCTCCTCGACAATCTCCATCAGGCCGGCGAGCACTTCCTCATCGTTGGCCTTGTCCCGCACCGACAAGTCGGCGTAACGGCCCAATAACCGGTCGCCGGTCCAGTCTTTGATGCCGAAGCCACCGCTCTTTAACCCTTGCGCCCGCAGTACGCTGAAGAGGTCCTCGCAGGCGAGTTTCGAGTCAAAGGTTTCGATGCCTGTTGTCGTTTGAGAACCACCGGTAATCATGCATGCAAAATTCACGCACGTGACGCTGGGCAAAACGGAGCGAAGCCGGGCCCGATTGTTCGGTTGAGCAAGACCGTTGAGATACGGCGTCCGGTCGCGCGTCTGAGCCCAGATGGCGTCCCCGAAGGCATCGATGCCGAGGACCGCCACCTTCTTCGATCCTTGCAGGTCGTTCACGATCGCTTCGATCGGCGGCGCTTCCGCCTGCTTGGGAACCGGCACGTTCAGGATCGTCGCGACCGTCGGGGCGAGAGCCTGCATGGGATAGGTCCGCGGTGCCTGCTCCTCAGCCGAAGCCGGGTTGAATGTGGCGGGCACCACCAGGCATTGCAGGAAGAGGACTGCCATCGAATAGTATTGGTATTGGTATTGGATTCGGTTCATAGCACACGGTGTCCTGGAAAAGTAAACAGGAAAGCTGCCATTGGTGAACAGCGCCAGGTCGGTTGGTACTACAGGAGGACGATGTCCGCGGGACGGTTGACTGCCGAGCGGTGGTGGATCCAATCGGTCCCGTTTGTCGTATCTTCTCTAGTCCGCGGCGATGAACACCACGCGGTCGACGTATATCGCGTCGAGCGCCGGGTCATGGCCGTGGGCGAACCAGAAATACGCGCCGGCGACGAAATCGACTACGCCCAGGTCGATCCAGCGGAACTTGGGATCGAACGAGCCATTGTCCGTCGTGAACTGATCTGATGTGAGCTCCATGGTCTCGATCGACTTCTTACCCTGCGGATCATAGACGCCCCAGGAGCCGAGTCGGCCTTCCTGCATCGTACCGTCGCAGCGGAGCGAGGCGAGAATCCGGTATTTTCCACGAACCGGCGGCGTGTAGTTGGTGTTCCAGTCCACTTTGGTGTCCATGCGCACGCTCTTGCCGTTCCAGCCCTCTGGGTCGGTGACAATCGTGGCCGCGTTGTTGACGTTGTTGAACAACAGGGCATCGAAGGCGATCCAGGCATCGGGTGAAAGATCCTTACATATTTCAGGCGGGTACTGCTGCGCCAGAAACTGTGCCTGGAGGTTTTCCAGGTATGCTTCGAAGTTCGCCTCCTGCGAAATGGTCGCCGCGCTAGTCTTGAATCGCCGGGCACGCGCCGCAAAATCCTCAGCGGCCCGCAACGGGTCATCCGGGCCCAGGAACGGCAGATTCTGGTCGCGGGCCTCGACACGCAGAGGATAGTACCGGCTCAGCCATACGTGGTCGATGCCCATCTTCGACTTCTGTAACCGGGCCAGCTCGGCTGACTCGGGACCGTAAACGCTCGTTGCCTTCTCGACTGCCTGGTTCATGGCATCGGTCGCCTGGTTGAGGGTGGCCAGGTCGAGCCATTTCTCAGACGTCACCCCGAAACAGCCCAGGTAGATTTTCTCCTTCTCTGCCCGCGCGATGAGAACGTCCCAGTATTGCTTGAGGAACGGGGCCACCGCTTCCCCGTAGTAGCCGCGGAGGAACTCGTCGATCAACTTGTCGCCGTCGAGATGCGGCTCCCACATGAGTCGCAACAGAAGCCAGTTCTTCAGCTCGCAGAAGTCGTCTCCTTCCCCCTCCGCGAACAGGCCGATGGCGCCGTGCTCGACGAAGTAGCGAACGTTCGGAGCCAGAACCAGCAGGTTCGGATGCGGTCCCAGATAGTCATTGTAATTGGTCGTGTAGTCCCAGATGAACAGGTATTTGGCCAGTTTGCTCCAGCCTTCGAGGTCAGCGGCAAAGCTGGCGTTCTGTTCGCCGCTCAACGGCTGGATATAGGAGCACTCGATCGTGCACAGACGAATCAGCACGTTATCGCGCGGCTTGATCGTCTTGGGAGGCTTGCGCGTGTACTGATATGCCAGCGATTCGACCAGAACGTCAGGAAACTCCTTTTCAACCGCCTCAGCCACCTTGTTGAGCATCAACAGCAGCGTTCCCGCCTGGCTCTGTTCGGCCTCGTCGACGGCCTTGCATTGGGCGCAGGTGCAGAATCCGTACCAGTCGTTCTGGGAAACGTCGATGATCTTGGAGTCGGGCTGGGCGCGCAACGCTTCGAGCACGTTCTTGATCAGTTCCTGAGTCATCTCGTCGTTCGTCAGACAGAGCTGCGCGTGTTCATGCTTCCGCTGGCCGTCAATCTCCGAGTACCAGTTGGGATGAGCGGAGAAATACTTATCGGGCGGCAGGTACTTGTAGAAGGAATGCACGAAATTGACGATCCGCACCGCGCCGCCGTACTCGGGGGTCAACGACCCGTTGCCCTTCATGCGGGCCGAGAACACGGTCGGCTGAGCATCGCGGTGGTACATTTCGCGCGAAATCATCTGCGGCGCATAGGAAATGGCCAGGTCGTCCGGCACCTCGAGCGTGGGCTTCTTCGGGACGAACGTCGCCTCGGCAGTCCACCAGCGCACACCGACGACGTCTTGCAGGAACGAGTACACCGCGTACAGGCAGCCCCGCTTCTCGTGCCCGGCGAGAATCAGATTGCCGCCGTCGATCTTGATGATGATCTCGTCAAAGCGGTACTCCTTCACCGGCGCTTTCGCCGTGTTGCCGACAAAGATCAACGATGCCGCATCGGCCGCGATGTCCTGCTCGGCAACGACCTGGAACTGAGCGCCGGTCACGAGCTGCAAATGGTCCGCAAGCTCGCGCGCGGCAGTCTTCTCGACAACGGTCGGTTCGTCGGGCAGGACGATCTTCCAGGTGGTTGTGCCGTCGGTGGCCAAGGTGGCGGCATGCGCCGCGGCCGGTAAACAGAGCAGGCAGAATAGTGAGGGCAGGATGGTCTTCATGGCGGTTCTCGCTCGGTGGGAATGGAAAGGTCACTGTTTCACGCTATACAGCATGATAACGGCGCCGGGCTGATCAGCGATGGTTACGCGGAGCCCGTTGGCCATCAACTCATGTCCACTCATTTCCTGTCGTTCATCCACGTCTACGTCGACTATTTCGTATGTGGCGTCCGGTTCCAGACCGAACAGCTTGAGGCGGCCGCTGTCGAAAACACAATTGTCGCGTCGGAACGCCTGCACGGCGCCCTTGCCTTCCTCGGGACAATTGTATTGCCATGCCATCCAAACATCGTCGCCGGTGCTGTAACGTGTCAACGGATAGAAGTCGCCCAGGTAACATGCCGCCAACTCCCGCCATTGGCCGATCATGCGGCGAAGCACGCCGTAGTTCAGGTTCTTGTCGCGGAGGTCGAACAGCAGGTTCGTGAAAGGAACCATGGTGCTGCGAGTCTGGTAGACATCGATGGTGGAATGAAACCCGCTGGGATGCTCGTAGTTGGCGCAACCAGTTCCGTAGAGCGGCAGCCAGAGCGAAATGCCGTAGCTGCAGCATTGCCCGCCAACCGGTTCGCACAAGGTACTTGACGTGTACGTGTAATCGCTGCTCCAAAGCGGAATTGAGCGGCGCATCGTTTCCAAGTCGTTCCGACGCCCGCCAGAGGCGCATGAATCAATGAACATGTCGGGATGGCGTTTGAGCAGTTCGTCCCAGTAGGCCAGATAGCCCGTGACGTGCTTGATTTCCGTGATGCCTTGCCGATCCGGGGCATCGGCATCGCGCCAGTAGGTCAGCGGATCCATGTTGAAGTCCTGCCGGTACAGATCAATGCCCTCATCGATCATCAGCTTGTCGATGTGTTCAACCAGCCATTGCCACGCCTCGGGGTTGCCGAGATTCAACAGGCCGCCATCCTTGCCGCCCAAGACCCATTCTGGATGATTCTCCGTGATCCAGGTTTCGGGTACAACGCGTTCCGGCTCGAACCAGACCAGCGATTTTATGTTATTCGTGTGGCAGAGGTCGCTGATGGCGCGAAGTCCTCGGGGGAATCGCTTCGTGTCTACTTCCCATGTGCCGGTCTTCGTCCAGTTGCCGTCACAAGGATACCAGCCGGCATCCATCCACCAATACTCGATGGGAATGTCCTCCTCCACGTAGCGGTTGATGAAGGTCATCTGGTCTTGCTCGGTAGCCGTCACCATGTTGTCGAAGCAATATGAGCTGCATCCCAACAAACACGGTGCCGGTATCTTCCCATTCGGTTTCGGCAGGTTATGTGCGATCATCCAGCGCCGCCAGATGTTCTGCGAGCGGAGCCAGTCTCCCCGGTAGAACTGCAGGACGATCAGAGGACTGCGCACTTCCTCTCCGGGCAATAGTTTGAAGTGCGTCAGCTCTTGGCCGGCTTGTAGCCGCAGTCCAACATCGTCGTCGCGAGTCCAGATCGACGACCACTGTCCGGGCCAGCCCACCACGGCGATCACGCCCTCGCCGGTCGGCACCTCGAGGTTGAAATACGACCAGTCGGAGTTGGTCGGACGTCCGCCGGCGGCCCCGATGCGTTTCTCTGACTTAGGCGGAAGCGGAGTCTCCAGCGGCTGGTAATCGTTGATCATGCAGGGGCTGCCCACGGCGTTGTGCAAAAGGTATTCTCCATACCCGACGCGGTTGAATCGCATGTCGAGGGCCTGAATGTTCTCCAGAATCGGTGACGCTTCCGGACCGTCGTTCTTGAAATAGAGGGTCCATTCGACCGTCGGGAAGTCGCTGTACACGACGCCGACGCAGCGAAGCACGAGATTGGTGGCCGGATCGCGATAAGTGATCGTATGTTGCACGCGCCGTGAATCGAGCTCATGCGACGAGCGCTCAACCTCCCAGGTGTTCAGCAACTCGGACGAGGGTGTGCCGCCGTAGATGAACGAGAACGGCGGTGTCTGCGGATCGACGACCGCCGGACCGCCGGCCATCGGCAAATCAGCCAGCTTAAGAGTCTTGCCATCGGCCAGCGTGATTATCGCGTCAGCCCAATCAGCATGATCGCAGGCGATACCGTCGCCGCTGTCGCCAGCCAGGAGCGTAAACTCCGTTGCGCCTGCAAGGTCGACCTTCACAGGTACGCCGGCGACCCCTTGCTTCAGCACGGCCGACTCGAAGACCTTGTGGCCGCCAACTTCGATACCAAAGACAACACTACCGCGACCATTGGCGGTTTGCGAGTTGTCGTCTACGCCCACGACGGCCTCAAAGGTCCGGCCAGGCGACGGCAAGTGGACGATGATCGTGCTCGGTGCGTGGCAGAACAGGCCGTGTGCATAACAGGTGCCTGCCAGTTTCAACGGCTTTCCAAATCGGGCGTTCTTCTGGACGGGGTCATGATTGGAGACGATCTCCAAGCCCGGCTGCAGGGACGGATCGACCGCTTTGCCTTCAAACATGCTGACGGCCCAGCGCTTCGCCACGGCCATCTCATCGGGCGAGACCGTGATGGTCGCTGCAATCGAAGCTGTGATGATTTGCCCTCCCAGCACCATGCTGACGATGACTGTCTGGAGGAGAAGGAGGAGAATATTATGATGTCTGTGGCGAGTAGTCTGACGTTGTCTACGATGAGATGGCGACATTATGATGCTCTCCTGGTTGGGACGATTGCATGTACTGTACTTGCATGTGTCGTAGTAATGCCTGAAACCACAAGGTACTATAATCAGCGTTGTGTTTCCATCCTCTACCCAGAACCCAGACGCCGCTCAGGCCGACCATAGTTCCGCAGCAGATGGCACGGCGCGGAGAATGCAGACACTCTGGTTTCGCCGTTCGCGAGCGACCACAACTACATGCAACTGCATTTGGGCGTGCGTACCCGGGGTGGCGCCGCGAGACGCGGCTTACCCCGGGCTGTGATAGTAGCGCCGCGTTGCGGCTCAAGACGACAGTTCGCGTGGCGCACCCTTGGGTTCCACCGACCTCGAAGACAGATCGAGCGGGCGGCAGGTGCGAGTGTGGTTGCGGAAACCGAGGGAATCAGTGCACAATGTGTCGATCCATACGGACGAAAGGCCGCGTGGGCATTTCCAAGAGGTGGGTCGAGCCGGAAAGGGTAGGACTGTCATGAAGAGAGTGAAGGACAAGCAAATCGTCGTCGGAGCCGACTTCGCGGGATTTCCGCTCAAAGAGGTGGTGTGTGCGCATCTGCGGGGGAAGGGGTGGACGATTACGGATCTGGGGGTCACGGATCCGGGCATCGACGATCCGGAGAACATGTTTCACCGCGTCGGCCTGCGCGTGGGCGCGAAGATCGCCGAGGGCGAATTCGAGCGTGCCCTCTTGTTCTGCGGGACCGGCATGGGCATCCACATTGCGGCGTCCAGATGCCCGCGCGTCCATGCGGGTGTCGTGGAGAGCGTTCCCGCGGCCCGGCGCGCCATCACCGGCAACGGCGTCAACGTGCTGGCCATGGGTGCCTTCTATGTGGCGCCCCAGATGGGCTGTGATATCGCCGATGCCTACCTCGGCGCGGAACTGGGTTCCGATTACGAGTGGTGGACCAACTTCTACGAATTCCACAAGCTCGCGATGGACGAGCTGGAGGCGTTTGACTACGAGGCGTACAAGAAGAACGGCTTCAAGCTCAACTACCTCGGCAACGTCCCGCTCAAGCTCGAGAAAAAGCCGGAGTGACACGCCTCGCCTGCGCCGTGCCGTGCAAGCCGCCCCGAGGGTTGGGAGCGGGGATCACCGACCCTCGGCGGAAACAGACGATCGGAAACAGGCACTCTGGCTCCGGCCGGCCTGCGGCGCGTGCCGCGCACTACGTCACGCGCGGTTTGTTGCGGCTGGAGGGTGTGTTCGTCAGCGGCACTACCGGACGGACTTCGATGCCGGCGGCGCCGCAACCGAGGGTGGCGTTTGGGATGAAGTCGCCACCGGGGTCTTGTCCAGGAACTTCTTCAGCGGGATGTCATAGTAGACAGCGCCGGCCGTTTGCCGCCGGCCATCGAGGTTCAGGGTGAGGACCCGCAGCGTAGCGATGTCCGCGTACCCCTTGGGAATCTTCACCTGCCCCGCGGCCTTCCCGTCCGTCGTCGGTTTCAATTTGATGGGCTCCTTGACAAGATACGCACGACCGCCATCGGGACGCACCTTGGTGAATGCAACCACGGTGACTGAGTAGATGGGCTTCAGTCTCCCACCGTCCGCAAGCGTGAACGCGACATTCAGCTCATCGTTGCTCGCGGCGGTGACCTCCACCTCGTATTTCACTCCCCATTCGTCGCTCGACGGACCCAGCGGAAAGAAGACCGCCGAACAGCGGCTGGGTACCAGGACCACTGTGGCGACAAGTAACGCACCCACTGCCCAGGATGACCATCGATTGTTCATTTTCCATTCACCTTAAATAGACGTGGACAATAGACGTGGAACCGCGGAAGACGAGTCGAGTGCCGGAGCCCAGCGCTCGGCCTGCGCGCAGCGAACCGACGGATCGCGTTGCACCTGTTATTTCGGACAAAATCAACAGCGAATTGATTTTCGTTCGTCGTTCTCGCGATCCTGGTCAAATTCCACTGTCGGCATGCCCGAATGACCTCGCATAAAAGCGCGGTTCTCGGTGTTGGGGTAGTCTGGGCAAGGTTGTCGCCAAGGTCGTCGTTCGACGGGACGCCCTGTCAAGTGTGGGGGATCTGGAGACTACGCGACATGAAAACCAGAAACAGACACTCTGACTCCCGGCCTCCACGCGTGGGGCGGTACAAGAGAGGAGAAAGTAGAGAGGAGACCGCAGGAGCGAGTAGAGAGTGGTGAGCTTTGTCTTCTTTGTTCTGTTTTCTTCTCTCTCCTGTCTCCTGCTCTGTATTTTGCCGCTTCGCGGCAAACAATGGCCGTGCCACACGCCCATTTCACACGATTGCCGCTCCCTGGCTGGCCAGCGTCTGGCGGAGCATTTCGGGCGACACTTCGGACACGCCGACGCCATCGCGCAAGGCGAGCCAGGCAGCTGTGCCGGCGGCCTGGCCCATCTGGTTACAGTTGACCATCACGCGGGCCGCGCCGAATGCACCTCGGTCGGCATCCAGGACGCGGCCGGCAACCAGGACGTTCACGCTGCCGCGCGGAACCAGGCTGGCATAGGGAATCTGGTAGAAGGTGGGATCCTCGTCGGTCTTCTCGCGCCACCGGCTCCGCTTCGTGGGCTGGCCCGGCACAGCGTACTCCTCCGTGCCGTCGAGGTAGCGAAAGATCAGTCCTGGGCGGTCCGGATAATGAATGTCCACGCGGTAGGTGCCGTTGGCGATCGCGTCGGGGAATCGTTTGCCCCCCAGCACCTCGGCTTCGGTCAGGGTATGCAGGCATTGGGCGTGGCGGCTTTCGCGGATGCCGAGTCTGGCGGGCAGGGCGGCCAGGCCTACCGCGTCACCGCCGGGGAGGTTCGTGCGCAGGATATCGCAGATGGCGCGGACCTGCCGGCGACCTTCGATCTCAGCGCGCGTGAGTTGATCAGCATCGCTGCAGTCGGCACCGTGGACACGCGTGCCGGCCACCATCGTGGCCCCGGGAATGCCCGGCACCTCGGCGCTCCAGAGAAAGCCGTTGGCCAAGGCATTCGGATACTGGGAATTGAACACCTCCCGGTCGAGACTGAATCCTTGGTTCCGCCTGGCCACCTCATCGAGACCAAGGAGGATCGCGCACGTCGTGGGCGGCTGGATCTCGGAGTCGCGGCGCGTGGGGAGGCCGGCTCGAGCCACGAGGTCGCCATCGCCGCTGGCATCGATGAAGTACCGCGCACAAATCGCGCGTCGCCCAGTCTTGTCTTCGATGACCGCGGCGACCACGCGTCGCTCGCGGGTGATGGGAACGACAAACCGCGTGTGCAGGAAAGGACGCACCTTGGCTTCGGCCACCAACGCGTCCAGCTCGATGGCCATTTCCGCGCTGTTGAACACGAAATGGCGGCTCGCACTGGGCTCATGGGCGATCACGGCCCCGCGCGGTTTCAGCCGGTTGATCAGTTCGGTGGTCAGCCCGGCGATAATCTGCTGCTTGCCGGCGGTATCGTAGATCGAGTGCCAGATATTCACCAGCGACGCGGTAGCCACGCCGCCCAGGTAGCCCAGGTTCTCGACCAGGCAGACGCGTGCCCCGAGTCGTGCGGCCGCCACGGCCGCAAACACACCGGTGCAACTCCCGCCGATTACGCATACGTCGCACTCCTCAACCACCGGAATGTCGCGCGCTTCCTCGCGGAGGGTTGCCGTGGAAACCGCCGTCTTCTCCGGCTGAGGCGCGGAACCGGCTTGCGCAGACGGCTCCGACGCGCTGGCAGCTTCGCCGCGCGTCACCCCCGAGGCATGCAACAGGGCGCCAACACCGGTCATCCCGGCGGCACGCAAGGCGTCGCGGCGCGAGACGTGCTTCCCGTAAGACATGGATGCATCCATCACTGCTCCTCTTCCCCGGCAATATCGCACCGGTCCTCTGGCGATGGGGTACCGGCCGCATCAGACTTATCAGGCTTATTTGGCTCATTCCCCCGAACACCGCAGACGGAAACACACGGCATCCGCTGACCACACAGGCAAGTGTAACACGAGTGGAAGGCAAATAAAACACATCCGTGCTGTACCACCTGAAAAGGACGACGATGGCGTGGCGGTCGGAATGTGGTATGATTCCGATCGGAATCCTGACAAGCAGCTTGCCGAACCGGGAGTGGTGTGATCACGAATTCAGTGGATATCAGTGGATAACTGACGAGGAGTCCGTCATGTGTATGCGCAGCACCTTGTTGTTGTATGGGACGTTTCTGTTCCCGGCCTTGATCTCTTTCGCTCAGGCCCAGGACGCGTCCGTCTCCACGGGCAATGCACCGGATGCGGCGCAGCCAACGGTCGCCAATGTGCGGTCGATTGACGCCTGCATGGAGACCTTTGTCCGCAGTGGCGAGATTGCCGGAGCCGTCACGTTGGTCGCGGACGCGGAGCGCATTCTTCATCTCGGAGCGGTTGGGGATGCGAAACTGCAAGGTGCGCCGACCGACACTGCAGAACCGATGCGCGTCGATTCCATCTTCTGGATTGCCTCGATGTCGAAGCCGGTTACTGGTGTGTGTGTCATGCAGCTGGTCGATCAGGGTAAGTTGTCCTTGGACGATCCGATCGATCGCTACCTGCCGGAAATGCGGGAACTCAAGAATGACGCGGGTGACCGGGTGACCGTGACCATCCGGCAGCTGCTCAATCACACGTCGGGCATGCGCGAGCTGCGAGACCCTTACGGCCACCCGTCGCTGGCGGCAGCCAGCCTGTTGTACGCCAGCGCGGGTGTGCAATTCCCGCCCGGCACGAAATGGCAGTACAGTCAGACCAGCATCAATACGGCGGCGCGTATTGTCGAAGTCATCAGCGGTCTGACGTTCGACGAGTATGCCCACCGCTTCCTGTTTGAACCGCTTGGCATGGTGGATACAGGCTTCTATCTCACGGCCGAACAGGCTTCGCGTCTGGCGACCAGCTACCGCCGGACTTCAGACGGGAAGCTGGAACCGGCACCGATCTTCCTGCTCGCAGGCAAAGAGCCCACCGACCGCCACCGCATGCCGGCTGCTAACGGTGGTCTGTTCTCGACGGCGACGGATTACGCCAGGTTCTGTCAGATGTTGCTGGGAAACGGGAGCTTTGAGGGCCATCGCGTGCTGTTCGAAGCATCGGTGCTGACACTCCGCACACCCAGCACTCGGGATCTGGTGACCGGTTTCACAACGGGGAACGCATGGGGCGTGGGGGTGTGTGTGATCCGGGCACCGCAAGGGGCAACCAGCGCGCTGTCTCCCGGTTCCTACGGGCATGGTGGCGCGTTTGGAACGCAGGCGTGGCTCGACCCTGTCCGAGGTCGTGTTTACATCGTGATGGTGCAACGCACGAATTTTCCCAACGCCGACGACTCCGACATGCGCAAACGATTCCAGGACATCGCGTCACAGCTGCCACAGTGAGCGTTCTTCAGGTTGGGGCCGGTGATTTCCTGCGTGCCACGAGAGTATTCGTTCAGTGGCAACCGCCGGTCAGCCTGTGCAGCTGACCGGCGACTGGGGTGAACCCCTGGCTGTTACTTCCCGCTTTCCACAGGCACCTTGCCAGCGTGCTCGAGGATCCGCTCCCAGAACGCCGCATCGATCTGGGGAGTTACGGCATGTCCCATGAGCGGCACGTTGACCATTTGTTTGTGGCCCCGCAGGAGGTTGTATGCCGCATAACAGGTCGATGGCGGACAGACCATGTCAATGAATCCCACGCTCATGATCGCCTCGGCGTGGCAGCGGCTGGCGAAGTTGACCGCATCCACGTATTGGGCGGCCTGGAGTATCTGCGGGTCTGGAGTACCATCTTCGCGGGTGGGCACCAGCTTGGGCCATCCGTTGACTCGCCCCGCGGCGCGCCCCGCATGGTCACAAATGGCGGGAACACCCGAGGCGATCAGCGTTACGCGCGAGTCGAGTCCGCCGGCTGCCAATGCTTGACCGCCGCCTTGACTGTGCCCCACGACGATCAGATGCTCACCGTCCCATTCGGGCTGCGAAGTCAGGAAATCGATGGCCCGGATCAACCGAACGAACATCCCGCGGAAGTAGATTGTGTCGCGACTCTCGCGTCCCGCCTGCGGATAGTTGTCGAGCCTGCCGGAACTCAGTTCGGCGTAGAACTCATCGGGCTTGCCGTTGGGAATCCCGTGGGCATTGATATCCATCGAGAGCATATCTTCCTTGGCGCCGCGGAGGGCGTTGCCGAGGATCGAACCGCGCACGCCCGCTCCTTGCACCCAGAGGATCGCCGGCAAACTCTTGGCGGCGGCGACCGTCGGTCTGGCGAAATAGCCTGATACTGGCACGTCGCCCAGGCAGGGGATCTGCACATCAAAACACGCGATCGCTCCGTCCTCCTGTTCGACAGGTGTCAGCGTCGGCTCCCATGGTATCTCGGCCAGTTTCCGCTTCTGTTCGTCCCAGAACGCATCGAAATCCTCAGGCACCGGCAGGCTCGGTCCAATCTGCAGTGGGGAGAAACCCGCGCCAGCCAATGCCTGTATCATTTCGCCACCAGGCGGTGTATAGCTCGCCACACAGCGCAGGAAACCGGGCTTGTCGGAGGTAACCGCAATCGCCACCACCTCGCCTGTCAGGTCGCGAATCCCCGCGGGAAAGTCGCTCTTGGGCGGGTACTCCGTAACGAAGTCATCGACCGCAAATGAGACGGTTCCCTCACTTACGGCTTCGCCATCCTTCAGCACGCTGATCAGGAACTGCGCCTGCTCGCCCGCGTCGTAGAGTGCATCCTCGCGGTCGGTGACTACCGTGATCTGGTAGGTGGGCTCAGCCGCCTGGAGGTTGACAGTGGCGATGAGAGCCAGGAACACGACGACGTGCCTAATTCGGAGGAAAGGACTTCTGTGGGCCGACAACGCTGGCATTCTCACGATAGGAGCCTTTCAATCAGGAGTGTTAATCAACGACATGGATCGTCCAGCAACTCACCACGGGCGTGTTGTGCCGCGGTTGTGTTGTGTCGCAGTTGGCAGTGTTGGTCGCCAACGCGTTCGAACCGCAGGATGCTGGTGGTGGAGTGTCCAGGCTGGGGGTTGTTCTTCACTGTCCCCCATGGTAACACGCCGTGCATGGTGTCGGCAAAGGGGGCAATAAGTTCTCCGGCGGGACATTATCGACCGGATTTTCAGCGCTCCCCAGGGCAATCAGGACCGTCGCGGCAGCGCGTCCGGCCGATTCTGCTGCTTCGCTCGCTCGTCGTCTGCTATTGGCGGGCTTCAGCGTCGCCACGACATGTCACGACATGTGCAGCGACGATCAACCTTGCCACGGATCCCGTTGTATTGACGACCGAGAGCCGGACGTCGTCGTACTCTCCGGGCGCTGTCGAACTCTGTGGTGATTGAAACTGAACGCCCGGCAGGGTAGTGTGACCGTATCCGTTCCCCGCTGTGCGCCGTTCTGCGGGCACCGTCCTGTGAATGGCAGGCGGCCACGACTGCCCGGGGGGGGGAACTGAACTGAATCACAGAAGGAGAACCGTCTTATGCAACGCTCCTTACTGAGTGTACTGTTTGTAGTTACCGCGGTCTGGAGTGTGGCAATGACAAGTGCGCAGACAAGTGCGCAGGATGCCGCGGTGCGTGATGTTCCGAAGTTGATTGTTGACGTGGATGTGAACGATGAGGTTTACCAGCGTCCACAGCCACTCACAGAGAATGACATTCGGACTCTGGTCGCCCAGTTGAAGGAACACGGGTGCGAGACGCTGCTGGTCCGTTGCGGTTTCCTGGGACTGCTCCCTTACCATACGGAGTTATCATACCCGGTGCATTTCGATGTGGATCATGCGCGCGAGAATTTCGCCCCCTTCCTTGGCGCGCTCGATGAGTACCTGGCCCACGGCACGAACTGGTGCAACCGCTACGCCGAGACGCTGCGCAACCTGAATCCGCCTGAGGTCTTCATCCGCGCATGCCATGCTCAGGGCATGAAAGTGCTCGTGTGGCTCGACATCTTCGACGATGGGTACCCTGGTTTTCGGTCGAAGTTTCTGGACGAACATCCGCATTGTCAATGGGTTGGCCGGGACGGCAAGACGTACTTCAAGGGACTGATGGACTATTCCTGGCCTGAGGCGCGATCGTTCCGCGTCGCGCAGGCAAAAGAACTTCTGGAGCTCGGGGCCGATGGCGTGCACTGTTCCACGAGCAGCCATTGCCGCCATCTGCCCAACACGCACGAGACTGACTACTACGGCTACAGCCAGCCGATCGTGGATGCCTTCCAGGCGAAATATGGCGTCGATATCCGCACCGCTGCGGACTTTGACAGAGCGGCGTGGCACGACCTGAAGGGCGAGGCGATGGTGCAGCTCTATCGGGAACTCGCCGCACTCTGCCACGACCGCGGCAAGGAACTGTGGATTGGCCTGCAAATCGGACGCTACACGCAATTCCCGGTCGATCCGCACTTCAGCACGAATGTGGTGGCGCGGTTCACCAATCATTGGAAGGACCTGGTCGACGCTCGAATCGCCGATGCGTTCGTGATTGGTGACTATGAGATCATGTCGCAGCCCGGTCATGCATACTGGACTGCGAAGCCCGAGGTGGCGCGTCTGAACGGGGAGGATCTATTCAGTTGGGCGGCTCGGGAATACCAGCCTTACTGTGCAGGCAAAACTCAGCTGTTTCTGTTCTCCGAATGGCTGTCGGACATCGAAACCAACACGCGGTTCTTCGCCGAAATGACCTGCAAATACGGCTTTGACGGCGTTGACGTGCATGAGGCGGCCAACTTCGAGTTCCCCCCCGGTAACATGGCGTTGCTCAAAGCGATGTCGGAACGTCTTCGAGCGGACACGCGTGGCAGTGGTCCGCGGCACCATCAATAAGGAAGGAGGCTGGTACCCATGTGTGCACAATCGCCCGCATTCGATCGACGCAGTCTGCTGACAGGTTCGCTGGCCGCCGCGTTGGGCGGCATGGTGTCGGGTTCGGTGACATCGGCGGACACGCCGTCAGCCGGCCAGCAGGTCACGTTTCAGCGCGAGGTCCCGGTCCGGCATGAGGTGGACGTGTTCGTGGCGGGAGGCGGACCAGCCGGCGTGGCGGCGTCGGTCAGTGCCGCGCGGCAAGGGGCCAACGTGTTCCTGGCCGAACAGAACAGCTGCCTGGGTGGTATGGGCACTGCCGGAATGCTGCCCGTATTCATGACGTTCAGTGATGGCGTGAATACGGTGGCGAGCGGCGTCGGCCAGGACATCCTCACGCGGCTCCGGCAGGCGGGTGGCACGGGACCCGATGACGGCATGACAATCCGCGGCGAAGTGCTCAAGCGAGTGTATGACGACCTGCTGATCGAGGCAGGTGTGAAGTTCACGTTTGGGACCTCTCTGGTCGCCGTCGAAACCGCCGCGGACAAGGTTGCTCACGTGGTTCTGGCAGGCAAGAGCGGCTTGTCTGCCGTCCGCGCTCGCCTGTTCATCGACTGTACCGGCGATGGCGATCTGGCGGCGTGGGCCGGGGCGCCTTTCGAAAAGGGTGATGCGGATGGGAAGATGATGGCCGGGACGCTGTGCAGCCTGTGGGCCGACGTCGACTGGGACAAAGTGCATCAAGGGGGGCGCCCATCCGATGAGAGCCGCCTGGAGGATGCGTTCCGGGACAACGTGTTCACAATCCAGGATCGCCATTTGCCCGGCATGTTTCGCGTGGGACGCCGTCTGGGCGGCGGCAATATCGGCCATACGTTCGGTGTGGATGCGACTGACGAATGGTCGCTGACCGAAGCCTTGATCTGGGCCCGCAGGTCACTCGTGGAATACGAACGCTACTATAAGGAATACCTCAAGGGCTTCAGCCAGATGGAGTTGGTGGCCACCGCCTCGCAATTGGGCTGCCGCGAAAGCCGCCGGATCATGGGGGACTATGTACTCAACCTGGATGACTTCAAACGGCGTGCCGTGTTTGATGACGAGATTGGACGCTATTGTTATCCGGTAGACATTCACGCAGCCAGGTCGGATCAGGCCAGTTACGAAGAATACGCCAGGGACTTCAAGAGCTTGCGGTACGGCCGGGGGGAGAGCTACGGAGTACCCTACCGTGTGCTGGTTCCGAAAGGACTGTCGAACGTGTTGGTGGCGGGCCGCTGTGTCAGCTCGGATCGTTACATCCAGAGTTCGATTCGTGTCATGCCCGGCTGTTTCATCACGGGCCAGGCTGCTGGTGTGGCTGCAACGATTGCCCTCGAGCAAGGCACGGACACGCGAGGTGTCCCGGTGCCCGAACTGCAAGCCCGTCTGAAAGCTGTCGGTGCCTTCCTGCCGAACAGCTGATGTGTCTTGTCCGGGTGTGAAAAGGAGAGTGGTACATCGCTCCTGAACTCCTGAACGACCGGGAAGGCTGCGCAAAAAAACCGTCGGCGATTAGGTCTCACTGGTTGGATCAGCTGATAGGTATATGGCACAATGAGCTGTGTACTGCCGCGTTGCCCTGCGAGGTACTTCACGCTTTGCTCATCGTGAGACAGGCGGGAGAGACAGGGCAGTTTTACTACTCCACCGTTCCGATCTGGAGGAGCCGGATGATGAGACTCGCGATTTCGCGCTGGGGGACACCCCTGGCGGCCCTGGCGGTACTGGTCATGGTTTCGGGAGTCTGCGTCGGGCCGATGGCGGCCACCGCGGGCGCGGCCGAAGGGGCCGGCGGCATTGTGGTTTCCGTCTCGCCGCCGGCAAGCGACGTGGGGTTGGCGACGCTCAACGGTGGCGGCAACGCGGTGGATGCGGCCGTGGCAACGGCTTTCGCTTTGGCAGTCACGTGGCCTTCCGCCGGGAACATCGGCGGCGGCGGATTCATGATGGTCTACGCCGGGCGTGAGCAGGAGCCGGTGTGCGTCGAGTACCGCGAGACGGCGCCCGCGGCGGCCACGCCCGACATGCTCACCCGGGATTTTCGGATGGATGGGCACCGTGTGGCCGCGACGCCGGGCACGGTCGCTGGCCTGGTTCTGGCCCATAAGGAATTTGGTTCATTGCCGTGGCGCGATCTCGTGATGCCGGCCGTGCGGCTGGCCAGGGAAGGATTCGCCGTCAACGATGCCCTGGCAAGCTCGCTCAACGATGTACTGTCTGCGAATCAGCAGTTCGCTGAGTTCCAGCGGGTTTACCGGCCGCCTGGAAAAGAGAGGTGGCAGGCGGGTGATCGGTTCGTGCAGCCTGACCTGGCTCGGACCCTCGAATACATTGCCGACGGCGGGGGCGACGCGTTTTATCGCGGTCCGATTGCCGACCTGATCGTCGCGGAAATGGAGGCCGGAGGCGGCCTGATCTCGAAAGAAGACCTCCGGCAGTACGAGGCCAGGCTGCGCCGGCCAATCCATGGGGTCTATCGCGGTTACGATGTGTACGGGCCGCCGCCGCCTTCGGGCGGCGGAATCTGCCTCATCCAAACGCTCAATATCCTGGAACACTTTCAGCTCGATGAGGATTCCCTACGACCGCCAGCCACGGTCGGGCCGGCCCCGTGGCCGCCTCGGGCGATGCACCTGGTGATCGAAGCCATGCGCAGGGCCTACTGCGATCGCGCCCGATTCCTGGGCGACACCGATTTCGTCTGTATCCCGCCGGATTTGACCACGAAGGAGTACGCCAAGAAGCTCGCCGCCTCCATCGATCCGGAAAAGGCCACGCCGAGCGAAGCGATCGCGCCGGACATCCCACTCGCCGACGAGTCGCTCGAGACGACGCACTTCTCGATCGTCGATGCCGACGGGATGGCCGTTTCGAACACCTACACGCTGGAGAATTCCTACGGCTGCCGTGTCGTGGTCCGAGGCGGGGGATTCCTGCTCAACAACGAGATGACCGATTTCAACCGTGTTCCCGGCCATACGGACCGGACGGGCTTGATCGGCACGCCGGCCAACGTGATCGCCCCGGGCAAGCGCATGCTGAGTTCGCAAACGCCTGCCCTGGTCGTCCGAAACGGCCGCCTGGTCCTCGTGACGGGCAGCCCCGGCGGCCGCACGATCACCAACACCGTGCTCTGCACGATCCTCAACGTCGTTGATTTCGGTATGGACCCGCGCCAGGCCGTCGATGCGCCAAGGCTGCATCACCAGTGGTTTCCCGACGAGGTCGGCTTTGAAGGAATTGACCGCCCGGAATACGCATCGGCCGTCGAGCGGCTGACCGACATGGGGCACCACTTCAAGTTGCAGTCGTCGAAGCAGGGCGACGCGCATCTGATCGGCCTGGATCCGAAGACCGGGCATTACGTTGGCGCGGCCGACCGGCGCATCGACGGAAAAGCGGCCGCCAAATAACCGCGCGGCACGCGGGCATGGAGCGACCGCGAGGACTGTTGCAGCGGCGACGCAGCGCCGGGATCTCAGTTGTGCTCCTGCCGACCGCCGGTGCCCTGGCTCACAAGCTGTCGCAGTTGGACGCTCGCCGAGTCGGCTCGGCCGGTAAGAACATCTTCTTCACGGAACGAGGCCATCAGGATAAGGCGTTCGCCGGTCCGGCTGTAATCGTAGATAATGCGGATCAGCCCGGTCTCGTCCTGCTGGCCGTCCGGATACGAAACGCCGTCGCGTTCATCGAGCATGAGCCCCCCCAGCCAGCTCGCGCCGTCGTCCTGGGAGACATAGGCCGTCAAGTGCGATCTACCGGTCTGCTGGTAAAGCGGTCCGTGTTTCACCAGCAGCAGGTTACCCGACGACAGACGGCGAATGAAGAACCGCGCGGACGGATGCTTCAACTTGGACGGCTGCATCGCGGGCCAGGTTACGCCGCGATCCGTCGAGACGCTTTCGGCAATTCCGTATTTGGTGCGCGACAAGAGCCAGAGGGAGCCGTCGTGACGTTCCACGAACATGTGCTCGTCGAACAACCGGTCTTCCTCGGGTAACGTTGCGCCGCCGCGGAGGGACCACGTCTTGCCAGAGTCCGTCGAGACGACCATCTTTGAACTCTGCTCGGTGAACCACGTGCAGACCGGCAGCACCCATTCGCCAGTCGTCAGCACCAGTGGTTTGCACATCATCACGCCGGTCGTCAGGCGGACCGGCTGGCTCCACGGCGACTGTTCCGACTCCGGATCGGAGAACTCGATCATCCACAGGCCGTCCGTCTTCGGGTCCCCGCGTTCCCGATCCGACCAGCTCCAACGCAGCGTTCCGTTGGGCGTCATCCAGAGCTCCGGATCGAAGGTGCGACGGGGTCCGTCCGCATCGGGGTCAACGACCAGGATTTCCTTCCAGGTCTTGCCGTTGTCGCCGCTGGTGCTCAGTACAACGTAGTTGTTGTGGTCTTCGCCCGCAGTGACTCCGGCATACCAGGTCGCCCACAGGCGGCCGGCGGGAGTGACGGCGATGCTGGGAATGCCCACGAACGCGCGGTTGGTCACCGCGCGGGATTCCGTCGGCGGACCGACATACTGCGGCGGTGCGTATTCCGGTTCTGCCGCGTCAGGACGACTTGCCGAACACGCGACCAACGCCAATGCACCGGCTATGGCTACCAGTCTCATCTTGCCACTCCTTATCCAGGTCACGCGGACACAAGATCAAGGTCATGCGGAACACGAGTCGTCACCACTGATCTGTGCGGAAGGGCGAGGCGGGCAAGCCTTCTTTGTTGCTGAGGTTCGGTTCGGCCTCCTGGGACCACCCGAATCTGACCGCCACTGGCGCGGCGACTTTGTCGCTCCAGACGAGGACGCTGGCGCCGTCAATCGCGGCCTTCGCCGGGACGAACACCTTGTCGGCTCCCGCAATCTCGAACCATGAGAGATCCTTGCCGTCGCGCGAGACGAGTCCACTTCCGGTGTGGTCGAAGGAGAGGCGTACCTTGTCGCCCGCCACCTCCATCGACTTGTAGAGAGGGCCTGAATAGACGAGATCGGTTTTGCCGTAGTCCTTGGCCAGCGCCCACAAGGCCAGACGCTTTCCAACATCACGCTTGTTGCGCGGGTGTATATCGCGCAACTCGCTGATGTCGACCGTTACAGCCATCCCGGTGTTCTTGACCGCGAGGGTTGCTGTCTGCGCCTCCCAGCAACGGGGCAGAATCGCCGGGTCATCATTCCCGTAGATGAACGGCGCAAGCTGAACGTAGTAGAAGGGGAAGTCGCCTTGCTGCCATACGGAGCGCCAGCCGGCAATCAACGCCTTCATCTTCTCGTGGTACAGCATCCCGTCCGCCCGGTTGGCTTCGCCCTGGTACCAGATTGCGCCGCGGATCGCGAAGGGGACGAGCGGGTGGATCATTCCGTTGTACAATCCTGTCGGCCGGCCAGGGTTGTTGAGCGGGTGGTTGGGCCACGCGGGCGGTGCCGGCACCTGTCCTTCACTTGCGAGTGCCTGGCGCGCCACGGGCACCCACTCTGCAATCGCATCGGTCGCCGCCGACAGGGCCGTGCGGTAGTCTGCGTTGGCCTGGGCGATGATGTCGAGGACATTCTGGACCGCGGGCACGGCAGCGAAGCCCGCCGGCGGCGTCCAGGGCTCGATCCGCGTACCGCCCCAGGACGTATCAATGATGCCGACGGGTACGCCGAGTTCCTGGTGGATCTGGCGCCCGAAATAATAGGCCACGGCCGAGAAGCCACCCCAACCACCCTCGGCCACCGTCGCCGGACTGCACACTTTCCACGCCGCGTCGACATCCTTCGCCGGCTCACCTGCCGGCACCTTGGGGACGTCGAAGAGCCGGATCTCAGGGTGGTCCGCCTTCGCGATCTCCTGCTCGGCATCGAAACACACACCGATTCCCATCTCCATGTTGGACTGGCCCGAGCACACCCACACTTCACCGACCAGAACGTTCGTGAGTTCGATCGTGTTGGTGCCGCGCACCGTCACGGTGTGTGGTCCGCCGGCCGCAAGCGGAGACAGGCTCAGCTGCCACTCGCCGCGCGAGTCGGCAGTCGCGCTCGCTTCCAGCCCCGCACAGGTCACCGTCACTTTCTCGTTCGGCGCTGCCCACCCCCAGAAACGTATCGGCGCGTCTCGCTGCAACACCATGTTCGAACCGATGACGTGTGGGAGCGTGACATCCGCCTGTGCCGGGAGGCCACCGAACATCAGGCCCAAGACCGCCAACACACCTATCGCTTTGACTCGTCGTACTTGCGCGCGCATTGCTCCTGCTCCTCCAGCTGTCAAGAAAGTGACCGTTTCTCAACCCGCATTGTCTCACACACTGTCGCACGTATTGTCCCACACAAAGAGCGCGCATGGAATGGGAGTGGGACATGTGGCCAGTGCACGATTTCACCAGGTGTGCCACACTGCGATGGGCGGTTCACGCCGGTGAGTCGAGCAGCCTGGCGGTTGGGTGTCGAAAGGCGGGCGGCCAGTCCAGTGGCGGACCAGCGTGTCACGGTTCTTCCAGTGGAGCGATCCGTTGCTGGTCGAGCATTTCGACCAGCGCGCGGGCCAGATCGCGGCCAAACGCGCGGGCGCTGTCGGCGTTGACTTCGGCGCCCAAAGCATCGGCGTACGGGAGTTCCAGGCTGGTGACCAGCTCAGCGCGGGGGAAAGCCTCGCGCGCCCAGTCCGCACAGGACTTGCCTTGCTGCCAGTTGCTGCCCGTGTTCCATGCGGTGCCGAAGGGCAGGCAGTCCTCTTCTCGGAATCGCAGCGGGCCGGTCTGGGCGCGTGCCAGGATCGCCGCGTACCGGCGCTGCTTGTTCCAGAACTCCGCGTGATTCGGGCCGACGAAATACGCGCGATCGTTCCACTCACCCCGAATCCAGGGGCAGTGCAGGTCGAGCACCGCAACGATGCGATCTTGCAGTGCCGCGCCTCGCTTCATCAACGCTGCGATCTCCGGGTACAGTGGCTGCTCGTTGTAGTCCCGGTTGTGGTCGTGAGGCGCGCGGTTCTTGCCGGAATCCCCGTTTTCGACGCCGTCTTTGTCGAGGAATGGAACAGCGAGCACTTCCCAGTTCTGCTGCCACTGGCGGCCACAGGCGTCGTCGGCCAGCACGGCGGAGAGGAACCCCTCCAGCGCATACGTGGCCATTGCCTCGCAGGCATGGGACCGGGAGGTGAGCAGCACCGTGCCGCGGGCACGTGCCTGATCGAGGCACCCGGCACGGATCAGTTCCACCACGCGGCCCTGGCGGCTACGGCACAGTTCGCCGACCTCCAGGGGCGAAGCCGGGGTTTGCTGCTCCAGCCAGGCGTGAAGATGGGCTGCACGGTAGTGCGGGCAGAAGGCGTACAGCACCTCGCTGGCCGCCTGCGGCACGCACGCCTCGAATGACCACGCCGGCTGGTCCTCGTGCCGGAAGGACTCTACCTTGTCGCCTCCAAGCCACTGCCAGGTCGCGCCACCGTCCAGACTGTACGCCGGTCCGCGCACACCCAACGGGTTCTGGCCCGTGAAGACGATCTTGACGGGCGTCTCGGCAGGCGCTCTCAGACGAAAACTCCAGTAGAACCACCACTGTCCCGCCTGAATGTCCCGCTGATCCGGCGCGACCCACGCGGTCTGGTCGACGATGCGCTGGACGGTTATATTCCCACCGGGCCCCGTGTCAATCTGAATCTCACTGGCACGGCCAGTGGCGGCCATCAGTGCCAGCAGAATACCCAGGAAGCGAATCAATGCGCGCATGAGGGTCTCCGGGTTGGGAGTGACGGTGTAAGAAAACTGCAGTTCTCTGGTCCGGGGCTCCACGCCCGATTATCAACCAGAATTGCACCCGTTGCCAGAACCCGTGGTGTGAAAGGTCGTGGTGTGAAAGGTCCGAGCTGACGAGTCCTACCGTCAAGATGTACCTGGCAAGGAGAACGGCATGCAAACGATCAATCGACCTGTGACAGGAATTCTGCCGTCGGTGGCGGCAGGCGTGGGGACTGTGGTGCGCAGCACGAACGCGCTCACTGTCATGTTGTCGGCCGCCATGCTGGTGCCGGCTCTGTGGGCCGGAAACGGGTACGCCGCGGACCGACCGCTGACGCTGCATCCTTATGCCGTGCCGTTGCCATTCACGCATCAGGGGCCGTTTGTGACCACGGGCGATGGCGGCGTACTGTGCGCCGACACGCAGCAGGCGTTGCACAGCGCCGATGAAGGCCAGACCTGGACCTCCACACCGATCTTCCGCGACGAGCAGACGTACAGCATCAGCAACGAGCGGGCGCTGTTGCGTACGCGTGATGGCGTGATCATCGCCGCGTGGATGAACTTGAAGGAGCAGGCATCCCCGCCGGACTGGAACTGGGGGGAGCAAGACACGCGGTGGCAGGATTTCGTGCTGCCCATCTACGTGTGCCGGAGTCTGGACGACGGGAAGACCTGGGAGGAACCGGTCTGTCTGAACAGGCCTTGGTGTGGGTGTATTCACTCGTTGATTGAAACCAGGACCGGCCGGATCGTACTGGTGGGGCAGGAGATTATTCCGGCCTGGCGTCATGCCACGGTCGTGTTCGTGTCCGACGATCAGGGGTGCACGTGGCAGCGCAGCAACGTGCTGGACATCGGCCAGGGCCAGCACGATCACGCAGGTTCCTGTGAAGGCACTGTCGTCGAACGCAGCGATGGTTCACTGTATCAACTGATCCGCACGGAGACCGGCTGGCTATACCAGGCCGTCTCGCACAACGGCGGCTTGTGGTGGGAGGATTTCCAGCAGTCGTCGGTCAAGTCTGTGACGTGCTGTGCGCAACTGGCGCGGTTGGCAGACGGGCGCATCGCGCTGCTGTGGAACCATCCGCCGCGCCACTGCCCAGACAGTGGCCACAGCCGGGAAGAGCTGTCCATCGCGTTCTCGTCGGACGAGTGCGCGACGTGGTCTCCGCCGCAGGTTGTCGCGGCCAGCTACGGCGATGGAGGCCGGGTCTCGTATCCCTATCTCTACGAACGCCGGCCTGGCGAGTTGTGGATCACGACGATGCAAGGCGGCCTGCGCATGATGATCAACGTGGCTGACCTGGAACGCGGCACGATCCCGGTGTACGAGCCGCCGCCGCAGCCGGGCGGAATCGTCATGTTCGGCGATTCAACAACCGCGGAGCGACCGGGAGCAGTGGAAAAAGTCTATGCCGTGCGGGTGCGGGAAACGTTGCGGAACGCAGGTCTGACGCTGTCGGTGCATAATGCCGGCGTGGGGGGCAACACGACGCAGGACGCCCGCGCGCGTTTCGCGCAGGATGTGCTGGCCCACCAGCCGCGCGTGGTGGTCATCCAGTTCGGCCTCAACGACGCGTCCGTCGATGTATGGAAGGACCCGCCCGCCACGGCCGCACGTGTGTCCCTGGCTGATTACGAGCAGAACCTGCGCTGGATGATCGACACGCTGCGCGCGCAGCACGTCAGGCCCGTGCTGATGACGACCAACCCGACGCGCTGGACGTCGCATCTCCGCCAGCTCTACGGCCGGCCGCCCTACCGTCCGGACGAGGTCGACGGCCTCGACACCCCCGTGCTTGCCGGCTACAACCAGGTCGTACGCCGGCTCGCGGCCGAACTGGCGGTGCCGCTGGTGGATGTGTATGCCGCACTGAACACCCCAGACGTGGACCAGGTGCTGCTCGATGGCGTTCACCCCGACGACGCCGGGCACCAGATCATCACCGACCTGCTGATGCCGGTCCTGCGAGAACAGTTGCACTGATCGCGAAGACAAGCTGCACGCGTCAGCGCGGTGCCGGATCTCTGATCTCGGCGGCATGCCTGTGCGCACCACGCCAGCCGCGGCTGTTTTCGGTCTCGGAGACCGCCGGCGCCGCGCGGCGTCTGCGGCTCGACCGGCATGTTCTCGGGCACGCGTACCCACGGGTGGCGCCGCGCGGCTTACCCCGGGCTGTGTCAGTGTCGCCGCGTTGCGGCTCAAGACGACGGTCGAAGACGCCGGGGTACGTGCGCATCATGTCGAGCATGTAGGAATTGTCATTCCCGTAATAGCTCATTTCAGTTGCCGTGCGCTGTCTGGCGACCCTCGTTGCCCGACATGTCCACGGCGGTCACAGCATAACGGGCGCCCGCCACTGGCGTGCGGTCCAGCAACGCGGTGGCGATCGTGGAACCGATCTGCGTTCTCGCGTCTCCGTGCAGCCGGTACACGCGGTAATAACACAGGTCTGGTACAGACACCGGTTGCCAGGACACCCGGACCCCTTCGTCCGATGAGGTGTGCTGGACGTCCTCGACGGCGGGCGGGGCCGTGTCATCGAATCCGCTCGTGTAGACGACAAGCGACATCGGGGCGACCGTATCGCGGAGCTTGCCGGCCCGAAGCGTGACGCTGCCCGACGGTCCCGGCAGGTCGCCATGCGGATGGTGGCGCACCGCGTCGGGGTCGTACGCATAGGTCCGCATCGGAACGCTGTCCCGCTGCTCGGGCACGGCCAGCTCGAACGTGGTTGCGCGCGTGTTCCGGTTGACAACGGCGATGCTCCACGAGCCGTCACGGTGGTGCACGGAGGCAGCTCGCAGCCGCGGATCGTCGGTGGCGACGCGATAGGCCGTCGACGGACCGCGGAAGTAGCGGGTGAGCAGACCGTAGCCGTAGTAGATGGCACGCGTGGATCGGTCAGCGCCACTGGCGCGGAACGTGCCCCAGCGGTTCAGGTAACCCGGACTGAAGTCGTCCACAAGGTCCATGAACGTCCAGTAGCCCAGGCCATGGACACCCGCGTTGATGGAAGCGATGGCGGCCTCGGCAAGCTGCAGGGTCACCAGCGGTTCCAGCGGCGTCTCGAAGTAGACGCAGCGGTCGAGACGGATGCCGTCCACGGTGCGACCATCCTGCTTCGCGCCGAACTCGCCCAGAATGAATGGCTTGTTCCTGTCGCGCGCGACGCCGACACCCCATTCGAGCTTGCGCAAAAACCATGGGTAGAAGCGTTCATCGTCGGGGCCCTGGTCGTTGAAGTAGTGGTGCCCGCCGTAGACGGCAGTGATCTCGTCCATGTTCTCCGCAGCCCAGGCAATCGTATGCCAGTAGTCCACGGGGGACGCATCAGTGGCCAGCAGCCCGACGGGGAGCTCGCGGCGTTTGAACTCCGTGGCGAGAACCTGATGATACTGGCGGAAGCGCGGCAGGTCGCCGGTCAGGCGGCCCCATCCGGCGAGCGACAGCTCGTTGGTCATGCAGTAGGTTCGGATATTGGTCAGGCCCTTGGCACGCACATAGAACTCGAGGTTGTCTGCCACACGGCGCGCCCAGGCGGCCAGCTCGGCGTCGTCGCGCACGTCGGGCGGGTTCCACGAGGTCAGGTAGATCTCCGTACCCGTCTTCTGCATCATCACCATGTGCCGGGCGATGCGCTCCATTGTGGGCCGGTCGTAATCCCAGTTATCGTTGAGACGAACAAACGAGGGATTGAGCTCGCGCCAGCGCTTGAAAATGACCTCGTTCAAATCCTCTTCAGTCGTGGGGAAAATGTGGTGGAACGCATGGAACCCGACGCCGCCGAAATCTGGATTGGCAACGTCAGCGGCAGTCACTGCAATGTGACGCACTCGGTCACCCAGGTCGGGCCAGGCCGGTTGCCGGCTCAGACGCTCCAGCGCTGGGCCGCTGAACCACGCTGTGCCGTGCGCGTGCAGGATCAGACTCAGACGCGCGACATGTGTCCCGGCCGGTACTGAACCGGAGGCTTCCAGCCGATCCCAGCCATTCGCGCCGTTGGCAGCCGAACCGCGGCTGTGTGCGATGCCAGCTCGTGAGCCGTCAGCCCCGACGAACTCCAGCGCCAGATACGCGCCTGGATTCTCATGGACTCCCTCGGACCGGACCCACACAGTCGCCTTCAACTCGTCACCCTCCCGGATGTCATCCGAAAACTCGCGGCGAAGCTGCTGGTAGCCGAGCGCGCCCGCCGGCTGAATGCGGATACATGCTGAGTTCAGGTCGTCGTGCCGTACCGCGGCGTCGACAAGAAATGACGCTTCGCCAACCGGCTCCCAGCCTTCCAGCCCGGATGCGAACGACTCGGGAGCGAGATAACTCCTCTGGTCGGCCTGGTCGGCCTGGTCGGCATGCAGTGATCCGAACGCAAACATAGCAACGCAGCTCGCGATGCCGAGCAACGGGTGGTTCATCACACAATACTCCTTACTCCTTTTGCGGAACGACTCCTCTGCGGAACGCCTGTTATCCCGGCGATGAATCGACATCGCGGCGATACATCGCCCGGCTGTAGCCCCCAGTCTCATTGACAGGCCCCCAGTCTCATTGACAGGCATTGTAACCGGAATTCCAATTGCAGTGGCCACCAGCCACGGGATGTCCCTCCCGGGTCTCCTAACGCTGGTATCGGTAGGCCATCATGTGGTCGGCGCGGGGGCGGGTCTGCTCCACCGGCGGGCGGGTCTTTCCGGTGGTTCGCAGCAGGCCTGCGATGAGGAACCCGAAGGCAAACCCGCCGATGTGTGCCCACCAGGCCACACCGGCAGTCTGCGTCGAGGTGACGGACCAGACGCCCTGGAAGAACTGCAGGAAGAACCAGATGCCGAGGAACACAGGGGCTGGCAGCACGATGACCTCGACAAAGAAGAACAGGGGGATCAGGGAAATCACGTGCGCGCGGGGGTAGAGCAGACTGTAGGCGCCCATCACGGCGGCAATCGCACCGCTGGCGCCGATGGTCGGGACCTGCGACGCGGGATCCGACATCAAGTGGACGACGCTCGCCGCCACGCCGCTGACCAGATAGAAGAGCAGATAGCCGAAATGCCCGATGCGATCCTCCACGTTGTCGCCGAAGATGAACAGGAACCACATGTTCCCCAGGAAGTGCATCCAGCCGCCATGGAGGAAAATGCAGGTGAGCACCGTGAGCCACGGCGTGAATGGTGTGCGAGCCAGTTCGCGGGGACGTTCGACCACCTTCACCACGCGCCCGAAGTTGTCAACCAAGGCCACACGCTCCGCGCGGACCAGCACCTGATCGGGATGGAATACCCGTTTCGGGATCATCCCGTAACGCTCCACCAGGATCGAGCCACCACCCCGCTGGTCTGTCAGTTGCGTCAGGAAGACCAGCGTACAGACGGCGATCAGGGCGTAGTTGACCAGCGGGGTCGTGCGAGAGGGAATGTTGTCGCGCAGAGGAATCATGCCGGAGTCTCCCAGGTCGGGCGCAGTCTGTAGCGTAGGAAAAGGCCAGCCGCAAATTCACCATCATCAGACAACATCATACTGCTGAACGAGGCCAACGGCGCCCTCCCCCCTGCCCTTCTCTATGGAGACGCGTGGCCGCGTGCCACTCGAACGGATAGACTGTGAAGGGTGATAGCTGGCAGTGAGTCCGCGGCGGATTGTCCTCGGGGAAGTCGGGTTGGGAAGGTATCAGGTGGTGGCGTTTTCGTGGAGGCTGCGGACATGACGATTGATCGCAGGACTCTGGGCCTGGTGTTAGCAGCGTGGTGTATCCTGTACGGTGCGGCAGCGCTGGGCACGGGTCCTGACGAGCGGTTTGAAACCGATGCATGCGGCATTCCTCCCGCCGACGTGCCCTTGGTTGCCCCCTGGAAGACCATCACCGTGGATGCCGAGTATGGCGGCCAATGGGTCGTGGTCGGCGACGTGGACGGCGACGGTGAAGTTGAGATCGTCTCTGCACGGAACTGCAACGAGGTTGACGATCACTACACATCGTCCGTGGTGGTGCAGAAACTTGACGGCAGTATTCTCTGGCGCTGGGGTGATCCGCAAATCGGGCGCCGCGAGCTGCACCATGACGTGGCATGCCAGATCCATGATCTGGATCACAATGGCACGAACGAGGTCATTGTGGCTGGCGATCGGCAACTGGTGGTCCTCGACGGACGCTCGGGCAAGCCCGAGGTTGTCTTTCCGATCGAGCAGTATGCCAGTGACTGTATCGTCTTCGCCGACCTGTCAGGCCAGGGCTGGCCTGGGGAGATTCTGGTGAAGACGCGTTATGGGAAGATCTGGGCGTATGCGGCCGATGGCCGTCTGCTCTGGACCGTACAGGAACCGGGCGGTTACCCGACCTCACATCAGCCATTTCCGGTGGACCTCGACGGGGACGGCCGTGATGAAATCCTGGCTGGTTACGCGGCACTTAACTCCGACGGTTCCATCCGCTGGGTCCTGGAAGTGGAGAAGGGACACAAGAACGGCGGGCATGCTGACTGCTGGCGAGTCGTGCGCGTGGCTCAACGGCCCGAAGATACTCGACTGGTCATGACCATGTGCGGTGGCGAGGCGTTGGTCATGACGGACGGCCTTGGCCAGCTTGTGTGGCGCGTATCCGGTTGCCACTACGAATCCGTGGACGTGGGCGAGATCCGCGACGACATTCCCGGCCTGGAACTGGTTGTCGACATCGATCATCTTCCCGCGCCTCCAATGCCGCTCTGCCTGTTCAGCGAAAAAGGGCGTGAGGTGGGCCGCATCAACACCGACTACACACGCCATCACGCGCTGGTGGACTGGAACGGAGACGGTCTGCAGGAAATCGGTTCTGCTGAGCCACGAGGGCTCTTTGACGGTTACGGCCGACGCGTGTGCAGCTTCGCGGTAGGCGAAGGGGAACGCCCAATGCTGTTTGACGCCGTCGACCTCACCGGATGCGGGATGCGGGACGTCATGCTCACGACCGTCGGGCAGGACACATACAAGGTCTACCTCTACCGGAACGAGATCGTCGGCTCTGCACGCCGCGATCGACCGGCAGGTACAGGACTGAATTACACGCTGTACTGACGGACATGTGCGCCGATCTGAGGCTGGATCGCGATTCGACGGAGCTGGACGGCGTCCATGGCGTCCAGCTCTGGGGGCTCGTGCAAGCCGGTGAAATGTCACCTCCGTCGATCTGGTTGATTCATGGTCGAGGAGCATCGGGAGCTGGAGACGCACAAGTCGCGCCCTGCATACCTCTCATACCTCTCAACCGATGCGCGTCGGCACCGGGTCACACCGGGGGTAGTTCGTACCCGGCGCGCCGCGGCCGATCGTTCCAGGCGTTGGCTTCATCATTGTCGATGAAGCGTTCCGACTTCGGATCGAACCGCAATGGTTCGTCGACTCTGCCGACGTATCGCGTAATGTTGGCCAGGTGACAGAAGGCGATGGAGCGGTGTCCGATCTCGATGTCGGCGTTGGGCCGTTTGCGGGACTGGATACAGTCCAGCCAGTTCTGCATGTGCCAGCGGGCCTGCCACAGGGCTGTCTGATCGGACCATTTCACCTCCTCCTCCGACTCGTTCACCTTCTTGAGCAGCTCTTCTCGAATGTCGGGTGGGTTGGACGTGAACTTGTTCCGGTTGATCTCCAGCTTGCCTTTTTCACCGATGAAGATCGCTCCACCCATGGGGCCGGTCGTCGGAAGCTCAAACGAGACCTGCGTGCCATCGGCGTAGGTGGCGACAACCTGCCCGTCCTTGCCAGGACTCACAAGCTTGAATTCCGTGGGCAGTGTGTCATCTTTGCCGAGTGCCCACTGGATCTGGTCCACTCCATGAGCGCCCCAGTTCGTCATCTCGCCGCCGAAGTAGTTGCGTCCCGCAATGGCGTTTGGAACATAAGGACGCCACACGCTCTGGTTCAGATGCAAGTCCCAGTTGAAGCCCGGAGGGATGCTTCCGGCGCCTTCGGCTTCAATCTCCGGCGTCTCTTCGCTGCCTGGATAGTTGACGGCCAGGACCTTGGTGATCTTGCCGAGCCCGCCGTTGCGGACGAATTCACAAGCGACCCGGTTCATTTCCATCGACCGCTGCTGCGAGCCGACCTGGAACACCGCCTGACACTTCCGCACGTGTTCCACCATCGCGCGGCCTTCCTGGATATACAGGGTCAAGGGCTTTTCCGCGTAGACGTCCTTGCCTGACTGCACCGCCTGAATGCACGGGAATGCCCGCTGAAACTCCTGGCCTGTCATCAGGACGGCGTCGATGTCCTGGCGGTCCACGATCGGATAATGGCCGCCGTAGATGTCCCATGTGCCGTGGCGTTCCTTGCGGAACGCGAACGCCTGGTCAATATTGCAGTCCGCCACCGCAGCCAGTTGAGCGGCGGCAGGGAGCTGATCCAACAGCAAGCGAGCCCGGAACCCGCACCCGATGGCCCCGACAATGATGCGCTCGTTGGCGCCGGGCCGATCCCCCTGAGCGAACACCGTGCGGGGAATGTACATGGGCAGGGCGAAGGTGCTGGCCAGAGCGGCAGTTCCGCGGACCACGAACTGGCGGCGGTTGAAGGAGTTCTTCATAGTCGGCTGATCCTTTATATATTGCTGAGGGGATAATCTACAACTGGCTTCTACTGAGTGCCGGTGAGTGTATTCTGTGTGCCCGTGAGTATCGCAGTATCGCATACGGACGGTTCATTGCAAGCAACTGGTGCATCATGCGGGACATCAATGCGGGACATGGCCGGGCCACGTCAGGCGGCTGGATGCCGGTGATTCTTTTTGAGGGCCGGCATTATTGTGCGAGCGGTTCGTCACCTGTTAGTCTGGGGGCTGGGAGGCTGGGGCGGAGTGTGCCAGCTCTGGGCTGACGCGGTGCGGGGCGCAGAACGAAGCAGTATACCGTGACTGTGGGAGATGGGGAGAGGTAAACACCATGCAGATCAATCCGATCAGACATGTTGCGTTCGTGGTGCTGTGGTTCGTGGCAGGTGGTATCGCGGACCGGCTGGCGGCCGATGCGCCGCAGAGTCCGCCGGCACCTGAGTGGCCGGCGTTGGAGAGCGCTGCGTCCGGCGGCGCGACGCGCCACGAGGCGTTGCTCGCAGTCGCGCAGGACGCCGCCGCGCCGGCTCACGTCCGCGCACTGGCACTGCTGGGCGCAGCACAGACCGCGGGATCAGCTGAGGAAGCCGCGGCATTGTGGGATCGTCTGGCAGCGGATGCCACGGCCCCGCAGGGCTACCGCGACGAGGCTCGGCGCCGCATGGCCGGCGCACAGCGTCCGGCGCAGGAGCTGCCCGCCGGAGACGGTGTGGAGTACCGCACAGCACTGCCCGTGCTGCCGGATCCCGGCGCGGTGCTGCACGTTGCGCCGCACGGTGACGATGCCGCCGGCGGCGGTGAGGCGGCGCCGCTGGCCACGCTTGCTGGCGCGCGCAACGCCGTGCGAAAACTGCGCGCTGACAACGGCGGCGCGCTTCCGGCGGGTGGTGTGCGGATCATCATCCATGGCGGGACGTATTCGAGCTCCGAGACGTTTACTCTGACAGCAGAAGATTCCGGTACCGCCGCGGCCCCCATTGTGTACGAGGCAGCGCCGGGTGAGACACCTATCTTGACCGGCGGTGTGCGGATTGACTCCTGGCGGCCGGTCTCCGACGCATCGATCAAGGAGCGGCTTGCTGCCGCGGTGCGCGACCGTGTGCGCGAAGCGGATCTCACGGCACTGGGTGTCCGCGATTTCGGCGATGCCACCGACTTGCGCTGCGTGCCCGAGCTGTTCATCGACGGCGTTCCGCAGACGCTCGCCCGCTGGCCCGACGAGGGTTTTGTGACGACCGGGGAAATCTTGGGCACCGACACCTTCACCGTGTGGGGCTCGATCCCGGGCTGCCGCGACGGGAAGTTCAGGTACGTCGAGGAGCGTCCCGGCACATGGGTCGATGAACCGGACGTCCGCCTCTACGGCTACTGGTTCTGGGACTGGTACGAGGAGTTCCAGCAGGTTGCCGGCATCGATGCGGACGCGCGCGTGTTCACGCTTGCCAAGCCCTACTCTCACTATGGCTACCGTACGGGCCAGCGGTATCGGGCTGTGAATGTGCTGCGCGAACTGGACTGTGTTGGCGAGTGGTATCTGGACCGCCAGCGCGGCAGGCTGTACTGGCTCCCGCCCGAGGGCGAGGCTTGGACGCAGGCCACCGCGACGGTCAGCGTCTTCGCGCTTCCGTTCGTGGCATGGGATAACGCAGAGCACGTGATCCTCGCCGGGCTCACGATCGAAGACGGGCGCGGGGACGGCATCCACGTGCGCGGTGGCGCGCACTGCGTGATCGCCGGCTGTACGCTCCAGCGGCTCGGCGGCGATGCGGTCGTCGTGCAGGGCGGCCGGCAGCATACGGTGTTCGGCTGTACAATGCACACGCTCGGCTGTGGCGGTGCGCGGGTGGCGGGCGGCGACCGGGCCACCCTGTCCGCGGCCGGCCACGTCATCGAGAACTGCTTCGTGGCGGACATCGCGCGTTTGAAGCGGACCTATGCGCCGGCCGTGCACCTCGACGGCTGTGGAAACCGGATCGCGCACAATCACTTCGAACGAATCCCCTCCTCGGCAATGCGCGTCGAAGGGAACGACCATCTGATCGAACTTAACGTGATCCGGCACGTTGTCCAGGAATCCGACGATCAGGGGGGCATCGACATGTTCGGCAATCCGCTCTACCGGGGAGTGGTGATCCGCTGGAACAGATGGAGCGACATCACGGGTGGCACGCACTGCGGTGCCGCAGGTGTACGCCTCGACGACATGATTTCGGGGGTGACGGTCCACGGAAACGTTTTCGAGCGTTGTGGAGCGGTCCTGTTTGGTGGAGTGCAGATCCACGGTGGCAAGGAGAACGTGGTCGACAACAACCTGTTCGTCGATTGCTTTGCGGGGATCAGCTTCTCACGCTGGGGAGAGAACCGCTGGCGGGAAGGCATCGCCAAGTTTCTGCCGCAGGCCGGCACAGTGCCGTATATTGAGCGTTATCCGGAACTCGCGCGATTGACCGACGACGCCGACATCAACTGGGTGACCCGCAATGTGTTCGTACGCTGCGGCGAGTTGTTTCTGCGCGACGGCGGCATCCAGCGCGCGGCGCTCAATGCCACGGTCGCCGGTGCTTTCGACGAACGCGTCATGACGGACGCCGCGGCCATCGCAGGTGATCCACGTCTCGGAGCCACCCTGGCGGCGCCGATCCCGCTCGACGCGATCGGACCTTACGCCCATCCCTGGCGCGCGGCGACGAGCAACGTGCTTCAGGGTGTGCGGTAGCCGCTGATTGATGAGCTTGCGGGACGAGCCGACGTGACGATGCAGGGCAACACATTACAGCCTGGATCGGAATAAAACGTGTGCAGTGTCTACTCGACGCGCTGACACCATGTTACGATTGACGCGGCAACCGCACTCAGATACGGGACCGCAGCAGTTGGCTTGATCTGTGCGGCCAGCAGGAGAGAACAATCGGGAAATGCATGAGGAGCACCGCCATGAACCTGTTGACCGACCGTCGTGCGTTCCTTCGTCAAACGTCGGCAGCCTCTTTGGCGTGCCTCGGTGCGCTCGTGCCGGGGCCGGTTGCCGGACGGGACGAGGGTACCGGCCGCCAGTCGCTGCGCGCGGGAACGGCGCAGGTCGACATTACTCCGGAGACGTTCCCGGCGCTGGTCTGCGGGGGCTTCCTGAGCCGCTCGGCCACGGAGGTCCACGATCGGCTGCTGGCGCGCTGCCTCGTGCTGGACGACGGTACGCAGCGACTGCTGATCATGGTTGCCGATACCATCGATATTCCCTATGAGATGCAGGAGGCCGTGAAAGCGGCGGCCGCGACGGCGACCGGCATCCCCACCGATCGGATGCTGATCGCAGCCACCCACACCCACTCGGGCGGAACAGTCAGCAGCGCCCTGGGCACGAAGGCCGATCCTGCTTACTGTGAGTTCCTGCCCGGCAAGCTGGTCGAATGCATCAGGCAAGCGGCTGCGAACCTGCGGCCGGCCCGCGTGGGCTGGTCGTCTGAGGAACACCCGGACGGGACCCACTGTCGCGTGTTCATCCGCCGCCCCGACTGCCTGGATTACGATCCGCTCGGACGGCAGAACGTCCGGGCGATGATGCATCCGGGGCATCAGAATCCGCAGTTCATCGGGCCGTGCGGTCCGTCCGATCCGCAGGTCTCCGTCCTGGCCGTGCAGACGCCCGAAGGGAAACCGATCGCGCTGCTGGCCAACTACTCGATGCACTATTTCGGTGCGGAGCCGATTTCGGCCGACTACTACGGCGACTTCGCGCGGATCATTTCCGAGCGGCTGGCCACAGGCGATGACTCGTTCATCGCCATGATGTCGCACGGCACCAGCGGCGATCAGCAGTGGCAGGACTACGAAAACCCGCCCCAGGAGATCTCCCGCGTGCAGTACGCGACTGCAGTGGCGGAGGCGGCCTTGCGGGCTTACCAGCGGATCGAGTTCCACGACTCCGTCCCGCTGGCGATGGCTGAGCGACGACTGACCATCCAGCTGGAACAGCCGGCTGCCGAGGCGCAGGCCTGGGCGGACGAGATGATGGCCACCATGAACGGTCGCGATCCGCAGACGTTGCCCGAGGTCTATGCGCGGGAGATCGTGCTGTTGAGAGAGATGCATCAGGCGGAGCGGAAACTGCAGGTCGTCCGGATCGGCGATCTGGGGATCGCCGCTCTGCCGGCGGAGGTCTACGCCATCACCGGCCTGAAGCTCAAGCAGCAGTGCCCGCTGAGCATGATGTTCAACATCGAACTGGCCAACGGGTCGATCGGCTACATTCCGCCGCCGGAGCTGCGTCCGCTGGGGGGCTACAACACGTGGCCCGCCCGGCACACGGCGACGCAGCATGATATTGAGACGATCATGGTCAACCAGTTGCTCGAGATGTTCGAAGAGGTGACAGGCCGGCCGCGCCGCAAGATCACCCTGTCACGGGGGCCGGCCGCCGCGCAGACCCTGGCCCGGCAACCGGCAGCCTATTGGCGGCTCGGCGAAATCGAAGGCGCCTGCGCCTGGGATGCCTCCGGACACGACCATCACGGGACGTACGAAACGGGCTACGCCCTCTACCTGGACGGTCCTGACCGCGACGACCTGCGCGGCGGTGGTGAGCTGCCGCGGGCGGTGCAGTTTGCCGGCGGACGCATGAAAGCCCAGCTCGCTGTAGGACGTGATTACGCGGTCGAGTTCTGGTTCTGGAACGGGTTGCCCAACGACGCCCGCAGTGTCACGGGCTACCTGATTTCGTTCGGCCCCGACGGTGTCCAGACGTGCCCCGGCGACCATCTGGGGATCAGCGGCACCGACCAGGGAACCGACACGGCCGGTCGGCTGTTCTTCTTCAATGGCAATGAGCGGTACGAATCGCTTTCCGGCGGCCCGGTCATTGCCCCCCGCACCTGGAACCACGTCCGCCTTGTCCGCCGGGGCGAACAGGTGGCCGTGCATTTGAACGGAGATGCCCAGCCGATTTTCTCCGG
>JAAYDI010000027.1 GCA_012729315.1 Planctomycetaceae bacterium | reverse complement strand
GCAGGGTCGCCAACCTGACACAGGGTTCGCAGTGAGGAGTAAACCGTTAATGCGAAGTGGCTCACCGGTGGAACAAATGTCAAAACCGGCACCAGGGCCGTTTCTTCGGGCCTTTCACCACGCCAGGTTCTACGATCTCGAGGGGAATCTGCTCTCCGAAGTCGTGAATATAACTGGAAAGCAGACGACACGCCGAGTGAATGACTGCTCAAGTTGCCGAAACGTCGGTCGGCGCTCGCCTGTTTTCCAGGCGTCAAGCTTATAGAATTTCGTCAACAGATCTTCCGTCGACAGACCGGAACGATCGATCGCCCAGCGAAGCAACTCGGGCTTTTCGACAACTTCAGGCATCGGAACTGTGACGTCCTCTCATCGGGCGGGCTTCTTATTGTACATCGCAGGCCCAGCAGCCTGGATTTGCGCATTGGCGAATTCGTGTATGAATGGTAGACTGATGTTCACGGTGGATTATCAGTAGATTGTCATTTGGCCGCCGCCGGATGACGCTGATCGCTGGAAGTAACCACAATGAGACGCCCAACCTTGTTCATTGTCCTGCTTATGCTTCGCGCCGCGAATCGCGCTGCCGCGTGCTGGCTTTTTCCGCGGGACAGTTGCTACGTCTCCGAGAATGGACGTCACAAGGTCGCCGTAACAGTGGCCGACCGCAAGAAGGGCACGCCAAGTCAGATTGCTGTATTCGACCGGCACGGCGACGAGTGGGTCCACTCCAGGATGGTACCCGCTGTGAACTCAGTGCGTGCGGCGCATGTGTATCTCGACAACACTGGATCCTGTGTGGTCACTGTCGGGAACTGGTATGGAAAAGATTTCTGGACGCGCGCGGGCGACAGTTCAATCGTGAATACGCCAGAGGTAGAGATCCGTAAAGGTGCGCTGACCAATGCAGCCATCTCGTTTGAGCGCAACAGCGAGTGTCGATGATCCGGGGGCCAATGCTGTGAGTGCAGGTCAGATACACGCGTTGATTCCTTGAGCGGGCGGAGCGATGACGCATGAATGCATCCAGACCACAACTGACTCGCCGCCGATTTCTCGGCATGGCATCGGCAGCCGCATTGATGGCCGCCGGCCCGGCATCGCGGGCTCCGGCGGGCGGCGGGCAACGGAAGATCGTTTTATCGTTCTATTGCGATGATACCAGCCCATACGTGGCCGGTGCCAAGGCGTTTGAGACTTTCCTGGATTACTGCGCCGAGCATGAAATCGCCGGCGAGTCCAGCGCGATATTGGGGGTGAGCGGTCACAGCATGTCCCGCCGCCCGAGTGAGGAGGAGCAAGCATTTCTTCAGCAGGTTGCACGGGCGCATGAGTGCGGCATCGATACCCACATGGAATTGATGACACATGGGAGACTGTTCGACTTCGGAGCGACCGACCCCGGCAAAGACGCGGCGCACGAGGGTCTCTGGCTGCACGAGCCCGAAGTCACTGTGGAGCAATACGAGCGCTACTTTGCCGGCATCATCGCGGAGGGAGAGCGGGTGGGCGTGAAGTTCACCGGACTCACCTGGCCCGGTTGCGGCTGCGAGGTCTGCACGCGGCGCTACGCGGAGCTGCGCGCCGGCGGCCACAATGCCCCGAACCCCGCGGTGTGGCAAGCGCTGCTGAGCCTGGCCAGGCAAGGCCGATTCCGCGGCCATACGGTGCCTTGTTTCTTCGGCTCCAGCGAGACAGAGTATGGTATCCACCGCAAGGCGGCTGACGGGGAATACGCCGTCTACGACCTGATGCCCAACGCCAAAGACTGTTTTGGTATCTGGGAGAACAACCCGGACCGTGTCGACCCGGACTACTACATCACCGCGAACGGGGAGTCTGGTATTGTGGTCCGGCATGTGCAGGCCGCGGCCCCATATTGCATTTGGTACGCGCACTGGCAAGGGCTCAATCCGGCGACAGGAGTTGGCTGGTCCGCATTCACAACGGTGGTGGAGCGGATCCGCAGGCACTTGCAGGACCGTGTCGTGTGGATGCGGCCCAGCGAGATCACTGAGCGGTACCACGCGGCCGGCGGATGGGAGTTCTTGGAAAAGGGAAGTAGGGATTGAAACAAATGAATAGCGACTTTCCACTGTTCTGCGAGAATCGTCCAGAAACACGAAATCATTCTCGGGCCTCAGCGCCGGGTGAGCACGCGTTCGAACGGAGCAACTCCGCCTGCGCTCCGTCCGCTGCGCGGCGACCGGACCGCACAACTGGCATGTCTTCCGGCGCGGAAAGACACTCAATTGCTGGTCTACAGCACATGAAACACCTCCTCCTTCTGTTGATCGCGGTACTCGGTGCTGCGACAGAAGTGGCGAAGGGGGGCGAACGGGATGTCGTCACACCGCTCATCCACGACAAGTTGATTGCGGAAACGCTCACTCACGAAGAGCTGGCGGGCGGCGAACTCGATCGGCGCATCATGGACCTGATTTACCGCAACTACATGGTTCTCGACCTGGATCGAGACTGGCTGGACAAGTTCAAGAACCGCACGGACCGCGGAGATGTGCAATATGTGTACTACGGGATCGGCAAAGTACTGGACGCCGGCAGTCTGTTTGCCCAATACACGGGGGACCCGCAGGTCGCCCAGCGAACCCAGTACATTATGGATCAATTGCGGGCCTCCCGCGATCCCGACGGGTACCTTGGATTCTGGAATGTCGAGCCGAACAACCATCAAAACGTCGTGAACTGGATTCTCCACGAGCAGGAGTACGTGAATCTGGCATTGGTGCGAAACTACCGGACGACGGGGCATCCCCAGGCGCTGGCCGACGCGCGGGTCATGGCCGACTATATCATGCGCTCGTTTCCTGCCAACGATCAGGGGGAGCACATCATCCCGGCGGGCACGTCTATTGCGGGAATCACGGAAGGCTTCGTCGAACTGTATCGTGTGAGCGGCGACAGGAAGTACCTGGACTTCGCCGTCAACCTGCAATACGAGCCGCACTGGTATTACCTGAAACCATATCAGGCCTGGGAACAGAACATTTCAAAATCACGCTACCACGTCTACGTGATGCTGTCCCACATGTACCCCGACACTGAGCTGTATCGTCTCCTCGGCGGCGACGATTACCTCAAGAAGAGCATGTGGATGAAGCAGGAACTGCTCGAACACGGCCGCGGCGGTCTGCTGATTACCGGTTCCACCTCCGAAGGTGAGCATTTCACGTACAATCAACAAGGTGCCGGGAGCATCGAAGAGTCGTGCGTCACTGCATATTTTCTCCGCTGGATTGACAGCCTGATGCGGTTGGAGGGCGATATGCGGTATGGGGATATCATGGAACGGACGATTTACAACGCTCTGTTCGGCGCGCAGTCCCCCGATGGCCGTCATATCTGCTACTTCACGCCGTTTACGGGGAGAAGGAGTTTTCAAAGCGGCGATACCTTCTGCTGCAACGGCAATTTTCGCCGTGCCGTGGCCGAGCTGCCGCGGAAAGTCTACTACCGCACACCCAGCGGTGACATCTGCTTGAATCTGTTCACCAACTCTGACAAGACATTCGATGTCAAGGGGAAGACGGTACGGATCCAGCAGGAAACCACATATCCGAACTCAGGCGAGGTGAAACTGACGTTTACCTGTTCGGAGCCGGTGCAGTTTGGCTTCCGATTCCGCACCCCGCGCTGGGCAGATGCGATAGAGTGCAGGGTGTGCGATGCGCCGTGCGACCCTGCCAGGTCAGAACTCGGATACGCGGCTATTGACCGGGTCTGGAGCACGGGCGACACACTAACCCTCTCCATGCCGATGAATTGGCGGCTCGTTCGTGGCCGCATGCTGCAGGATGGCCGCGTGGCACTGATGCGGGGGCCTGTGCTGTTTTCGTTCAGCGAAAAACTCAACGCGGACGTGCTTCAAGCGTGCCCGGACCCTCGTGACCTGGTGCTTGACCTGACGAGTATCGGCGCTCCAATCCCGGACGATGCGGTCCGTCCTGGCGGGCAGAAAGTTACCGTCAAGGCCTGGACCAATCCCGAAGGCACGGGTGATCCGGTCGATGTCATCTTGACCGAGTTCATTGATCCGGACGGTATCGAAGTGTATTTCAACGCGTTTGTGGGCGACGGAACCGGGGCGATTCCGGTAGTCGACGACGAATTGCTTTCAGAACCGCGTGAATCGGCCAACGGGCAGATCATCATGGCGTGGTATGGTCCCAAGACCAGTGGCGACTGCAAGGACCTCTTCGCCGTGAAGGGCGAATTGGTCGCCGACCTGGCAGCCGATTACGTGAACCCGCAGGGGAAACGGGATGTGCCCGCGCTGTTTCCCGACAAGTCGCAAACTGGTACGTGGTCGCTGTTCAACTGCAGGAACGACGCTTTGCTGGCCGCCGGGAATGAGGCGGGCAGAAAGCAGTTGAACTCAACGTTTAAGGTTGAGGGCTGCCCGCTAGGATATGCGTACGGCCTGGAGGGAGGCGCGAGCTTGGGGTTCTTCGCGGATTACCAGCCGACGCGGAACATGGAAGAAAACTGGGGACGGCATTTTTCGACGCAGATGTTCGACCGGATTATTCCAGCAGACCGGCGCCACGAATTCCTCATTACACACCCGATAGCGGATGTGGACAGCTATAACGTGATCCGCTGGGCACCCGGGTCTCAGCTTGCCGGAAAGAGCGTTGCTCTTGCAGGCAACCTGCTGTCGAACCCCGGCGGCAATGGTGTTTCTCTCAAGCTCATCAACTGGAAGGATGAGCGCACACCGGTAGCGGTTGATGCGTTTTATCTGGAAGAAGGACGCCGGGGAACCAGCGCGATCGAGACGGAGTTTGTCGCCCACATCAACCCGGGTGAACTGGGGAAGTTCGTCGAGATTGCCATCGGAAATAACGGCAGCTTTATCTGCGATGCGACAGCATTGACGGTGCGCGTTTACGCGGCAGATCAGCCATACGAAGCGGTGGGTGTCAATGTTACCGAAAAGGTGCTGTCGCTGTTTGAGGGAAAGGTCAGGACTGAGTTGGGGAAGTACGCCGACCTGTTTGGCGATCCGGCTCCCGGACAGGAAAAGACGCTCAAACTGCGCGTACAGGACTTGAGTGGTCGCATCAAGTACGTCGAATTGCCTGAAGATGCGCCAATTGTGCTGCCTTGATTCCGGCAAAGGGAAACGGGGAAACCGGGATGGGGGGATCGTGGCTGTTGCGGTCGAGCTAGTCCAGCGTCAACAGCCGCGCGATCGCCTCTTTTAATATGCCCTCCGAGCTGGGCGCCACGTGCGAGGCGCTCGGTTCATACCCGCCTTGGGAGAAAGCCTGTTCCGTGCAGATATAGTCGGCGGCCAGATCTCCGTAGGCGGCCACGGCGACGCAGCGGTCCGGTTGTTGTTGCTGCGTGAAAAGCTGGAATTCGATCATGCATTCGCCCGGCAAATGGACCACGTCCACCGGTCCGATGCGCAGCAAGCCGAGTGTCACCGGTTGCCGTATCCACTCGGCCAGTGCCAGCCGGCGCACTGCCTGCCTCCGTTCTTGTGCGGGCGTATCGGTGGCTTCTGCCACGGCACGGTTCCTGGCCACGTCGTACTTGTCTTCATGCTTCAGTGGCAGCACGACAGGCAGTGTCCGCCAGGCGATGCGATCGACGGGGACCAGACGCGTTGCTGCCACGGCAGCCTCCATGCCTGCAAACAGCCGATCAGTCAGTTCGCTGCGCGCCTGCGGCGTCCCGTCGTTGTATTTTCCCATGGCCACATCGCCGCCACAGCCTGTGAAGTAGATCTGGAACACCTGTTCTTTCTGTTCCAGCCGTTCGCGGGCGAATCCAGGCACATCAAAGCAGACGCGAGCATCACCGTAGAAGCTCTGCGGATGCATTGCGTAGTAATGGATCCGGACCAGCGGTTTCTCGTCACAGGCGAGCGTGATCGTTTTGAGCACAGGATCGATGCATCCCTCGGGTTCGGCGCGCAGATCGGGTTCCTTGCAGGAACTCGCGCGCCCGCGGATCGTGCCCTCGGGGGTGAGAACTCTGCGTGTCGACGCCACGCGTTCGACTTCCGCCTGGCCAATGCCGACCGCGTTGAAGGGTTGCAGTTCCTCGAGCGACTTTTGGGCGGCCGTGTAGAGGCGTTCCGCCAGATGTTCTACCATCGACCCGGCGACCTCTGTGGCCGCATCGCCGCTCTCGTCCGCCACCCCCATGGTCCCGGTCTCCACGTAGGGCGCCGTGTGCTGGTGGACGGTGTGGACTGTCACGAGCGACAGGTCGGTCTCGGCCCCGGCTGCCAGTTTCTCGCACACCAGGCGGTGCGCCGGTCCG